>NZ_CP097206.1:0-614574 GCF_015100165.3 Candidatus Phytoplasma asiaticum
CATTGTCGGTAAGACAAGTTTTAGATAAAGTGGTAGAAGAATTGTCTATAAGGTGTAGTCCAGAGGTTTTTAGAGCTAATTTTATTAATATGAAAAATCCTTATAAAATAGAAGAAAATACTATTTTTATTTTAGTTAGTGATTTTATTAAAACTAAAATTATTTTACTGAATTATTTAGATTTAATTCAGGAAATTTCTAAAAAATATTCTGATAAAGAAATTTTTTTTAAATTTTTGTCTGACGAGGATTTATCAACTAATTCTGATAAAAATATGGTTATAGATACGAATAATTCAGATAATTTTACTGATGATGATTTACTAACTAATTCTGATAAAAATATGGTTATAAACGGGAATAATTCAGATAATTTTGATAAAAATAAATCTTTAAAAACGGATTATTCTTGGGATTTAAAAGAATTTAATTTGAATTATAATGATAATTTTTATTCTGGTTTGGAATCTAGGTATAATTTTGATAATTTTGTTACAGGAGCGAGTAATGATTTTACTTTTCGAATTGCTAAAAAAACCGCTAACGAAGAAACCTTATTGAGAGCTAATCCTTTATATATTTTTGGAGATGTTGGTTTAGGTAAAACTCATTTAATGCATGCTATAGGTAATTTTATAATTCAAAAAAATCCCCATAAAAAAATTTTGTATGTGAAAGCCGAAGGATTTATGGAAGAATTTACTTCTAAACTGAAACAAGATCAAATGGATGAATTTCATGCGAAATATAGAAATTTAGATGTTTTATTAATAGATGATATTCAAATGATGGAAAATGCTAAATATACGCAAATAGAGTTTTTTAAACTTTTTGATCATTTGAATTCTCAACGTAAGCAAATAGTTATTACCAGCGATAAACCTGTAACTCAATTAAAAAAAATTATGGGTAGGTTAACAAACCGTTTTCAATCAGGTTTAGTGAGTGATATTAAGAAACCCGATCAACAACATTGTTTAAAGATTATTCAAAAAAAGTTATTATCAATGCCAAGTAATTTAAGAAATAAATTAAATAAAGAAGTTTTAAATTTTATTTCTTTTCATTTTGGCGATAATATCCGTGAATTAGAAGGAGTTTTATTGCGTTTATTGAATTATACTCAAATTTATGGTTTCGAAATGAATTTGACAAATTCATTAATCGCTTTAGAACCTTTGTTAAAGAATAAAAATAATATTTCTCCTGAAGAAACTGATATTAGGAACATTCAGAAAGTTGTTAGTCGATTCTTTAATATTAAATTTAGTGATTTAAATGGTCAATCTAGAGATCCTCAATATTCTTTACCTCGGGATATAGCTATTTATTTAATTAAAAAGAGAAATAAAATTTCTAATGAAATGATAGGTTTTCTATTTAATAAAAGACATTATTCGACTATTTCAAAATCTTATCAGAGAATCAAAAATAAAATTAAAGTGGATCAAAATTTAGAAAAAAATATTCAGAAAATAATGTTAAAGTTAAATAATGATAATCTCGCTTTGGAGGGTTAATTCAAACAATTATGCATTTAGAAATTACAAAGGAAGTTTTATTGCATTATTTATTACAAATTTACAAAATACTTCCTCCTAAAACTCTTTTTCCTATTTTTCATTATATTAAAATTAAAGCTTTAAATAATGTTTGTTATTTAGAAGCGATGGATTATAATAAGAATATTCAATTACAAATTAAAGACACTGATTTATCAGTTAAACAAAATGGTTCTTTGGTGATCATAGGTAAACATTTAGTAGATATTATTAAAAAAATTGATTTTTGTTCGTTAGAAATGACTCTTGTAGAAGATTATTTATTATTTATTAATTCTAAAAATTCTGAATATAAATTAAAAGTTATTGATTTGCAATTTTTCCCCTCTGTTAGTTTTGATTTTGAATCTGATAAATGTTTAGTTATTAAAAAGGAACTTTTAAAAAAAATTATTAAAGAAGTTAATGTTGCTGCTTCTCGTGATAAGCAACAAAAAATTCTTATGGGAGTTAATTTTATTTATGAAAATTCTATTTTAAGAGTTTTGGCTACAGATACTTTTCGAATTGCACAAAAAGAAATATCATTAGATTTAGATTATTGCGATTTTAATATTACTGTTTCTTATAAAAATTTAGAAGAATTATATAAATTATTAGATTATCAAAAAGACGAGTTCGTTAATATATTTATTAATAAACAAAAAATGATTTTAAAATGTGATAGTTTATTGTTTCAAACTACTCTTTTAGAAGGAAAATATCCTGCATGGCCTATTATTAAGGTTGATTCTTTTCCTTTTTTTGTAAAAATTAATAGATTAGATTTTTTAAAAACTTTAGAAAGAGTTTCTTTAGTTTTAACTAAAGAAGAAAATGTTTTTTCTAATATTATTAGATTATATATTAGATTAGATAATATTATAGAAATTTCAGCTAGTAGTGATGAAATCGGTCAAGCTTCAGAGCGATTAAATTCTATTGAAGTTTTTGCTAATGAAAATGTAGAAACTTTTTTAAATGTTCAACATTTAGAAGATATTTTAAAGGTATTTGCGGTTAAAGAATTTAAAATGATTTTTGATAGTTTTGCTACATCTTTTGTTATTTTTAACGAAGAAGATGCTGGTATGTTATATTTGTTGTTTCCTGTTGTCGGCAAAATATAATATTATTCAAAAATTAAAATATTGGTGGTTTTTCGAGAACATGGATTATCTTAAAAAAAAGGATATTACAATATATAATTTAATTTTAAAAGAAACAAAAAGGCAAGAAGATTGTTTAACATTGATTGCTTCTGAAAATTTTACATCTCCAGCTGTTTTAGAAGCTCAAGGAAGTATATTAACTAATAAATATGCAGAAGGTTATCCTGATAAAAGATATTATAATGGTTGCTATTGTGTTGATGAAATTGAAAAAATAGCAATTTCAAGAGCTCAACAATTATTTAATGTTAAATATGTTAATGTTCAACCTCATTCAGGAACTCAAGCGAATATCGCTGTTTTGCAAGCTTTATTAAAACCTAATGATGTTATTTTAGGTATGTCTTTGGATGCAGGAGGACATTTAAGTCATGGTTCTATTTTAAGTTTTTCTGGTATTTTCTTTCGTTCTTTTAGTTATAGTGTTTCTCCGGAGACAGAAATTCTTGATTATGAAAATATTCTTAAAATAGCTTATCAAGTGAAGCCAAAATTAATTATAGCAGGTGCTTCTGCTTATTCTAGAAAAATTGATTTTGTAAAATTTCGCCAAATTGCTGATAAAGTTAATGCTTATTTAATGGCGGATATTGCTCACATAGCAGGATTAATAGTAAGCCGTTTACACCCTTGCCCTTTACTTGCTAAAGCTGATGTAGTTACTTCTACTACTCATAAAACTCTTAGAGGTCCTAGAGGCGGAATTATTTTAACTAATAGTTTAGAGATAAATAATAAAATTAATAAAGGTATTTTTCCTGGAACACAAGGGGGACCTTTTATGCATACTATTGCTGCTAAAGCGGTTGCTTTTAAAGAAGCTTTAACAAGTGATTTTATATTATACCAAAAACAAGTGGTAAAAAATTCTTTGTGTTTAACTAATTGTTTAATAAGTTTAGGCTATCGTGTTATTAGTGGTACTACAGAAAATCATTTATTAACTGTTGATGTGACTTATAATAATCCCCAATTAAATGGTAAAATTGCGGCAGATATTTTGCAAAAAATTAATATTATAGTTAATAAAAATTTTATTCCTTTCGATAAAAAGAAAGGTTTTTATCCTTCAGGAATTCGACTAGGAACTGCTGCTATGACTACAAGAGGCTTTAAGGAGAAAGAATTTATTCAAATAGCTTATATGATAAATCGTGCTTTAAAAAATTATCAAAATGAAATTATTTTAGCACAGATAAAAAAGGAAGTTTTAACCTTAATTGCTAAATATCCTTTATATTATTAAAAATTAATATAAAATTTTGATTTTATTATTGATATTTTAATTTAAATTTGGTGAATATGTTAAAATGTATTAGTGAAGATTTTTTTATCAAATTTTAATTATTCAAAAATCGTTTGTATTGGTTATGAAAAAATATTAATTTTATTTATTTAGAAAAGGATATAATTTATGAAAAAGACTATTCAACATCCTAATTTTTATGAAATTGAAGTCGCTTGTGCTACTTGTCATAAAAAACATAAAATCGGAACTACTGTGGAAAAAATTAAGATTGAAACTTGTTCTAATTGTCATTCTTTTTATACAAATTCTCAATCTTTTGTTACAGTCGCAGGCAGGATTGATAAATTTTATAAACGTTATGGTAAATTATCAGGCGCTAAAGACAAAAAATCAAATTGAATTAATTATTTATCAACGAAGAGAGAGGTTATCTTTATAATGATGGTGGTAGATGAAGAAGGTTTTATTGAAGTTATTTGCGGTCCGATGTTTTCTGGAAAAACAACTGAATTGATCAAACGCATTAATTTATTAAAATCTTTACAATTACAATTTTTAGTTTTTAAACCATTTATTGATAATCGTTATTCGTGCAAAAGTGAATTAATTAACCATAATTTAGAAAAAGCTCCTGCTATTTTAATTGGTCAAAGTCAAGAAATTTTTAATTTTATAAAACCGGGTATTGATTTTATAATTATTGACGAAGCCCAATTTTTAGATTCTGATATCGAAACAATTGTTAATGATTTATCTTATCAAGGTATACGTATTATTATAGCAGGTTTAGAATTAGATTTTCGTGGTAGACCTTTTGGTTCTATGCCATATTTATTATCTATTGCTGATAGAGTCACTAAATATAGATCTTATTGTTTTATTTGCGGAAAAGAAGCATCCAGAACTCAAAGAATCTATTCTAATTTGAAAAATAAATTTTCAATTGAGAAAGAACCAATAATTTTAATAGGCGGAAAAGATTATCATGAACCTTGTTGTCGAAAATGTCATAAATTTAAATTTTAAATTATTTTTGTATTAATGTTGTTTTAGGTTTGCATTTGGTTATGAAAAAAAAACATTTTTGCTTTATGAAAGAAGCTTTTCGGGAAGCGCAAAAAGCTTTTGAAAAAGGAGAAGTTCCTGTAGGGGCTGTTGCGGTAATAGATGATAAAATTGTAGCTAGAGCCCATAATAATACAGAAAATAGTCAATTATTCTTTAGTCATGCAGAATTTTTAGTTCTTATAGAAGTTAATCTTCAATTAAAAAATTATAGAATGAATATGGTTGATATTTATGTTACTTTAGAACCTTGTATGATGTGTTTTGGAGCTTTAATTCAATCTCGAGTTAATAAAATTTATTATAGCGCTTCTAATGTGAATTTTAATTTTTATCATAATTTTTTATATATCTATAATAATTTAAAATATCATGAAAAATTTGTTAAATTATTTATTTTTGAATCAGAGAGTCGTAATATTTTAAGAAAATTTTTTTCTGATTTAAGACATAAACGTTCTTATAATTGATTTTTTAATGTATAATAATTTAGGTGATGATGTTTAAATTATATATTTAATAATTTTTTTAAAAATCATCATTCAATGTTAATTAAAATGAATTTGGTCAGATCTTAATTGAAGCAGCCATAAATTTTATTGCATGTGAGTGGTGATTTTTAAGAAAATTTGTTATATAATTTATATATATAAAGGTAATTTAATTTTTAATAAAAATAAATAGGATAGGTTTAACAATTTGGGTTTTAATTTTTGGAATGAAAGTAAATTTCAGCTTTTACCTTTAGTTTTTGATTCTGTCAAAGGCGAGCCTTTTCATGAGGATGAATATAAATTAGATCAACAACAGGTTAAAATTCAATTTTATTATTTGAAACAAAATGAATATCAAGATAATTTTACTAAATTAAATCAGTATGTTGTTTGGACTTTAAAAGATAATATTTATCGAGTTTTTATAGATAAATTTTATTATGAAAAATTTAGTATTTTATATCAACCTGAAATTAATATTTTTTTTATTAAGTATATTTTGAATTCTTTAAAAACTTATAATTCTATGTTATTAAAGAGATATTTTTATATGTTTTGCGGGTTTTTATTTTATGTATTAAATGTTATTGTCTTTTTTAAATTAAATTATTTTTTAGGTAATTTCAAATTACTCTTAATATTCTTATTTTTTCTGTTATTTTTGATTTTCTCGTTATATTTAATTAAAAATCAGAATAGTGTTTTTGTAGATAAGAAAAAGAAATTATTCCAAGAATTTAAAAATAATATGGAAAGTTTTTTGGGAAAAGAAGTTACAGAAAAAATTTTATTAGAACATAAAGAATATTTAACTTTTATATCTGATAAAATCAAAAATGAAAATGAATAAATTTATTTAATTATTTTTATCAGAAATTTAATTTAAAAGATGACAATTCTTTCGGAAAGGCATGCTTAAAATGAAATATTACCAAACTATTGTAGTAGGCGGTGGTCATGCCGGTGTAGAAGCTGCTTTAGCTTTAGCAAAACAATCTCATAAAACTTTGTTAATCACTGGTAATTTACAACAAATAGCTTCCCTCCCTTGTAATCCTTCTATAGGTGGTCCAGCTAAAGGTGTAGTTGTGAGAGAAATTGATGCTTTAGGTGGTATTATGGGAAAAGCTGCTGATATTTGTCAAATTCAAATGAAAATGTTAAATACTTCTAAAGGACCAGCTGTCAGAAGTTTAAGAGCTCAAATAGATAAAATTAAATATCCTCAGTTTATTTTAAAAACACTTAAAAAAACTTCTAATTTAACTTTAATAGAGGATTTGGTTGAAAATTTAATTATTCAAGAAAACGATTCATGTGTTAAAGGAGTTAAATTAATTAGCGGCAAGATTATTTATAGTGATATTATTATATTAACTACAGGAACTTATTTAACAAGTAAAGTTTTAATAGGTTCTAAAATTATAAATTCAGGTCCTAATAAAGCTCCTACCACTTATGGTATCAGTGAACAATTAAAAAAATTTGGAATGGAAGTTATTCGTTTAAAAACAGGAACTCCTCCTAGAGTTCATAAAGATACTATTGATTATAGTAAAACTGTTGAACAAGCGGGTGATAACATTTTCCGAACCTTTAGTTCTCCTTCGATTATTAATGATTTAGGTGTGCAGAAATTATGTTTTTTGACTCATACTAATAATGATACTCATCAAGTAATTCGTAAACATTTAGATAAATCAGCAATGTATAGTGGTTATATTTATAGTTCTGGTCCGCGTTATTGCCCTTCTATAGAAGATAAAATAGTAAGATTTTGTGATAAAAATAGACATCAATTATTTATTGAACCTGAAAGTTTGTTTTCTGATGAGATGTATTTGCAAGGACTATCTATGAGTATGCCTTGTGAAGTGCAAGAAGAAATTTTAAAAACTATTCCAGCTTTTTCAAAAGCTAAAATTGTTAAATACGCTTATGCCATCGAATATGATGCTTTTAATCCGAATCAACTGTTTCATACTTTAGAAAGCAAAAAAATTAAAAATTTATTTTTAGCTGGTCAAATTAATGGTACTAGTGGTTATGAAGAAGCTGCCTGTCAAGGACTAATCGCAGGAATCAATGCAGCTTTAAAACTTCAAAATAAACCTCCTTTTATTTTAAAACGTAATGAAGCTTATATTGGTGTTTTAATTGATGATTTAATTAATAAAGGGACTTATGAGCCGTATCGTTTATTAACTTCTAGAGCTGAGTTTCGTTTATTATTGCGGCATGATAATGCAGATTTAAGATTAATGCCTTATGGTTTTAAATTTGGTTTAGTTGATTATAAAACTTTCGATTGGTTAAAAAGCAAACAAGTGAAAATTGATTCTTTAAAAGAAAAATTAAGTAATTTTTATTTAGATATAGAGGATTTTCGTAAATTAAATATTCATTTGGGTTCTCGTCGTATGAGTTTATATCAGTTATTAAAAAGATCTGATTTACAAGAAGATATTTTATATAATTTTTTTTCAAATCAATATTCTGCTGATGTTATAGAGCAAGTAGGAATTCAAATTAAATATGAAGATTATATTTTAAAATCTGAAAAAGAAGTTAAAAAAAATTCTTATTTGGAGGAAAAAATAATACCTAATAATATTGATTATCAAATGATTAACAATTTATCTCAAGAAGCTAAAGAAAAATTAACTAAAATAAAACCTTTTAATATAGCTCAAGCTTCTCGTATTTCTGGAGTGAATCCTGTTGATATTAATATTTTATTAATTTATTTGCAAAAGTATAGTAATTTTCATGTATAAATCATGTTTACAAAAAAAATTCAAATTAAATCAATTTCAAATGATGAAATTTCATACATATGCTATGTGTTTATCCGATTCTAATAATCAAATAAATTTAACTTCGATATTAGAACCTGAATCAATATATATTAAACATTTTTATGATTCTTTATTAGTGTCTTCTTTGGTTGATTTTAATCAAATCAATTCCTTGTGTGATATGGGTACAGGAGCAGGTTTTCCGGGAATTCCTTTAAAAATTGCATTTCCTCATTTAAATTTAATTTTAATCGAATCTTCTTATAAAAAAACTATTTTTTTAAAAAGTTTAGTTAAAAAAATATCTTTACAAAATGTTTATATTTATAACCAGAAGATAGAAAAGCATCATCTTCGATATGATTATCTTATAGCTAGAGCTTTAGGAAGATTAAATATTATTTTAAAATTAGTTTATCCTTTATTAAATAATCAAGGTAGTTTTATCGCAATGAAAGGTCCTAATTATGATAGAGAGTTTATAAGTGATAAAATTTTTGATAAATTCCGATTAAAAGATAAACAAATGGTCCATTTACCTAATCAAATAGGTACCAGAGTAAATTTATTATTTAGTAAATTGATATAATTTTATTTTTTAATAACGATTGGTAATTTATAATTTTTTATCATCTGGATCGAATTTTAATTAATAGTTTTTTCTTATTTATTTTAAATTTAATTTTTTCGATTATTATCTTTTAAGTTATATACAAACGGCGTTATTTGATAATAATTTTAATTTAAATAGATTGAATAGATATAGAAAGCGCTATTAGAGAAAATAATAATGATAAAATTCTATCAACAAGATTTTAATATTCTTTTTAATTTTTATATTGATAGTATTTTTAATCAATTAATTATCAATCGAATTAATTTAAATATTTTTAAATGGGATTTTGGAGTAATTTTGGTAGTTCGCTCTGGTTATATCTAGTTAATGTTTATTATTGAATAAATTTAAATTAAAATGAAAATTTATTTGTATTTGTTTCTTTAAGATTTATTTTTGGTAGTAATTTAATATTTATGAAATTTAGTGATTATTATTAATTATTTTATGTATATATTCGTTTAAAAATAATTTAAGTAATGTTGATTTATTTCAAAAAAACCTAATTAAAGATGATATAGATATTTATTAAGTTATTGAATTAAATTATTTATTATTTTTGATTCGAAAACAGAAAAAGGAATTAATATAGAATTTCATGAATAAGTTATGGCAAAATATTTCTTATATTTTAATTTCTTCTTTTATTATTATCAGTGTTTTTTTAATAGGTTTGATTATTGTTAATTATGACAAAAATAAAGCTTACAAGAACCTTCTTGATAATTCTCAAATTTTTGAACAAAGTCCGAATAATGAAGAAAATACTAAATTTATAAAAGACGGATCAATAACAAGTTTCCCGCCTAAATCTTATTATGATTTTCAACAAGACGACCCTTTGGTCTTAGAAAATGAAAACAATCAACAAGAAGATTCCCAATCAACTACACAAAGTTTTCAAACTATTAGTCATACAGTAAATTCAGGTTCACCAGAAAATACTCAACCAAGAACTAATAATGAAAACAATCAACAAGAAGATTCCCAATCAACTACACAAAGTTTTCAAACTATTAGTCATACAGTAAATTCAGGTTCACCAGAAAATACTCAACCAAGAACTAATAATGAAAACAATCAACAAGAAGATTCCCAATCAACTACACAAAGTTTTCAAACTATTAGTCATACAGTAAATTCAGGTTCACCAGAAAATACTCAACCAAGAACTAATAATGAAAACAATCAACAAGAAGATTCCCAATCAACTACACAAAGTTTTCAAACTATTAGTCATACAGTAAATTCAGGTTCATCAGAAAATACTCAACCAAGAACTAATAATGAAAACAATCAACAAGAAGATTCCCAATCAACTACACAAAGTTTTCAAACTATTAGTCATACAGTAAATTCAGGTTCACCAGAAAATACTCAACCAATAATTAATAATGAAAACAATCAACAAGAAGATTCCCAATCAACTACACAAAGTTTTCAAACTATTAGTCATACAGTAAATTCAGGTTCACCAGAAAATAATCAACCAAGAACTAATATTGTTTCTTTTGGCCAAAGACATTTTTATAATCCGAATTTTTTCGAATTGATTCTAAAAGTTTTAAATTTTGAAGTAATTGAATGGAGAATTATTCCAAATTTACATCCTGAAGATTTATTTTCTTTTTTCAAAGAAGAACCTAATAAATTTTTCACTCAAGAACAAAGAAATTTAATTATTAAATCTTATTTAGATGATTATAATATTCGAAGATTATTAAAAGAATATATTCTTCAAAATTACATTAATTTCCAAGAATTATTTAAATTCGGATTTACTTGGGAACAATTAGCTTTTTATTTTGGCTTTTTCAATTCAGATTTTCCTAAATATATTGGAGAAGTTTTAAAAGGTAAAAAGGTTATATGGAAACAATTATCAGAATTATATGTTCATGATTTATTTATATTTTTGGATGAAGAACCTGATAAATTTTTCACTCAAGAACAAAGAAATTTAATTATTAAATCTTATTTAGGTGATTTAGATGTTCGAGAAACTTTAAAATTTTGTATTAAAAAAGATTCTAAACTTTTTTCAAAATTACTTAAATTTGGATTTACTTGGGAACAATTAGCTTTTTGTTTTGAATTCCAAAATAAAGCTTTTTATAAATATATTAAAAATGTTTTGAAAGGTAAACCAGTTGATTTTATAGATTCAAAAAATTTAAATTATCATGATGTATTTAGATTTTTTATACAAGAACCTGATCACTTTTTGACTAAACAACAAAGAAGCAGAATTATTCAAGCTTATTTATCAGATGATAATATTAAAAAATTTTTAAAAAGCTCTATATACTATGAGACTATTGGTATTTCGCAATTTTTTGAATTTGGATTTACTTGGGAACAATTAGATTTTTTGTTTTGATGTTCGCACTTCAGATTTTCCTGAATACATTAAAGAGTTTTTAGAAAGTCAAAAGGTTTTATATTAAGAGATATCTGATTTATATAATAATGATTTACTTTTATTTAATTTTATTTTAATATTTTTTTGATTATTATAAAAAGTTATTATTGTTTATTTGTTTATTTGGTAAAATTAATCGAGATGACATTTTTAAAAAGTTTATCTCGATTAATTTCTTTTTTCTTTTTATAATAAATTCATTAATCAAGGAAGTTATAAAATATTTTATGAATATCACAAAAATTTTTAATTATAAATTGATTGTATGTATTATTAATTTATTTTTGATAAGTGGAATGTTTTTTGCAGTTTTTTCTAATTATCAAACACAAATAAATTCTAAAGAAGTTATATTGTCTCCTAAAAATAATATTCTTAACAAATATAATGATGATTCAAAAATGGTGATTCCTGAGAAAAAATTTTTTTCAATTGATCAAGAATTTTTAAAAAGTATTACTGATATAAGAAAAAAAGTTTTTAAAAATGGTGAATTAGTAGGAATTAAATTATATGAAAACGAAGATGATAAGTTTCCTATTATGTTTGAAGAATATAATGAGAAAAATTTTATAACACAAGTTACCAAATATAACAAAGAAAATGGCTTTAAATTGTATACAATTAAATATATTTATGATAAATCATCAAAAGTTATTAATAAAATTAAAGAAATTTATAATGATTTGCAAAAAATTAGTCAAATAGAAATATACAATGTTAATTATAGTTTTGATAAATCTAATGATTGTTTGAGTAAAGTTACTAAATATAATGATTTTAATAATATTTTGTATACTATAGATTATATTTATAATAAATCACAAAAAGTTAGTCGTATGAATAAAGATATTTATAATGATTTAGGTAAACGTCTTTTTACAGAAATTTATCATATCATTGATGGTTCAGAGATGCCTGTTTTGATAAAAAAAATTCGTTATTCTTTGAAAAATGGTATAATTGAATCTATTTTTCACTATTTTAACGCAAAAGATAATAAAAAAAAGATAGTTAAGCAATTTTTTGTTGGTGGTATTCTTTATAAAACTATTACAGAAGAAACCGATTTATTAGCCAATAAAAAAACTAAAATAGTTTATCAAGATCGTAATGACGAAATATTTAAGATTAGCGAATATGATTTGAATCAACATATGTGGTGTTCAGACGTTTATAAAAATAAAGTTATTGTAGACAGACGTTGCGAAGATAAAAAAGATAAAAGTAATCGTTCTTATAAGCATTATCAAAAATTACAAAATAAAGAAGATTTAGCTCTTATTGACGAACAATTTATTGATGAACAAAATAATGTATGGAATAAACAATATATTTATAAAGCTAATGGCGAATTAGATCATGTTATCTCTAAAAAAATTTATTATTAAAAATATTTTGTATTATTTTTAGATATCATAAGTAATTAATTTATAATAAATTTAAGATTTTAATCAAAAATTAAAATTTTTAAATTTATTTAAATTTTGCTTTTTTTTATTATAATAATATTTAAGGGTGCTAAATAGACTTTAATTTTTTGGATATCATATATTTTTTTGTTGAGCTTTTTGCAATGATAAACTTGTCTCTGATGGGTTACCAGCGTTTTTGATCTATCGCTCTTCTCCAGTTAGGTGTTCCGACATGATGGATTTCCAGAGATTGATTTATAATTGACAGATTTCGCATTTCTGCGCTATTAACCTATCAGTTAATCTCGTTCGTCCTGGGAACAGATATTATTTTAGTCATTTCCTCTTATTAATTCATCATTCTTTTAATTTTCTCTCAGGAGCACTTCTCCCATGATTCTATTTTCATCTTTTGAATTGGTAAGTTATATTTTATTCCCTATCCCGATTGATGGTTCAATTTCTTCCGAACTCTAGTGATGGAGGATATTATGTTTAATGGTGTCAAAAAATCTTTAAATGTCATTTTAATTAAATAGTCAATACCCTTAAATCTTTGTTTGACGCGTTTGATAGCGTCATGGCCAGATTTTTTGGTTCTAAATCCAAAGCTCTATTCTGAAAAAATATTTTCAAAATAGGGAATTAAGAGTTGTTCGAGGCATTTTTGTATTAACCGATCTTTGATGGTGGGTACCCAGGGGCCTGGTTCTTTTATTATCATGAGGAATGAGAATTCTTTAACTGGTTTCGAGTTGTCTTGGTTATGAACGTATTTTAGATGATATTTATTTAATTTGTTTAAGTTCATATCATTTAATGTTCTCTTATCAACTTCGGGTGTTTCTGCCCCCCCCCTTTAGTTGATATCAACTAGATTAAATGCGAGTTAGTTAATTCGTCCCCCGCTTGAGTTCTTGTTTCAATGTCGGTTTTTTGAAAGATCGTTCATGAATTTTATTCATGGTTCGCGGAAGCTTAACTCAAAATTATTCCTAGCTTTCTCGGTCCGAATAAATAATGAGTTATTTTCTTCTTTCATCATATTAGATTAGTTAACTATCTCTTCCTGGTAAGAAGATTATAATTTTTCTTTGTAATAATATGTTAATTAATTATTATTTTTAAGTTTTTTATAAAATAGCATTTATTATTTTTTTCTAATATGTAATTTTATTGTTAAAAGTAAAAAATCAAATATATAATAAGTTCAGTGATAATACTGCTTTAAGGGGATTTTTGTAATATAATGCGTCAAAAAAAATTTAAAAATGATGATATTAATTGTTTAGATAATGTAAAAAATTATGATCCTATAATAGATTTGTTAATTCAAAAAATAATTAATTTGTGTCAAGAAATTCAACAAATAAATTTATTTGATGATAACTATATGAAAGATTTTTTGATTTTTTTGTCTATTTATAGTGCTAATCCTCATACAAATTTAACTCCTCAATTTGCTTCTAATATTCCGCAATTAAATGTAGATTACCATTATAATGTAGATAATTTAAAACAACAACTCAGTAAAAATTTAGAAAAATCAAAGTTAATTACAATTAATAAAGAAATTTATTTAAATCAAGAGTTTATAAAAAGAAAACAACAAAGTGTTTTACAAAAAGATCGAATAATTACAGAATATAATATTCAAAAAGATAAATTGAATTGTAAATACCATCTTGCTTTGGAAAAATTAAATTTGTTGGAAAACGAAGTACACAAAGAACAAATGGAACAAAATGATTTTTTTACAGAACAATATTTTCAAGCTAATCAAAAATATCAAAAAAATATTTCAGATATTTATGATTTTTTTCATCAAAAAATTATCATTTTAAATCAAAAAATTAAACAATTAAAAGATATTTTTAATCATTCTCTAGAAAATATGAAAAATTTTTACAAAAAACAAATTCAACAAACACAAGAACAACAAAAACAAAAAGAGATAGATTTTACTAAAGAAATCAAAAATTCTTTTAATTTGTTACAACGTAAAATAGAAATTCATAATAAAATTTTCGATCAATTAAAATCGGAATTTATAGAAAAAAAAGAAATAATTTTTAAAAAAAAACATAATATTTGGAATCAAGGTATAATGGGATTTTTTTTTATTCAACCAATGTTCATAAATAGTTATCCTATAATGACGAATTTAATGCGAGATTTTTTTGTTTATCAACGAATGTATTCGATGCGTTTATATGAGTGGCGTTTTCAATATATGAAATTTAAATTTATTTATAATAAAAATGTAAATATTGTCGAATATAATAAACAAATTTTCCAAAAAATAAAAAATTTTAAAATTAATAATTTTGATTCAATCCAAAAACAAGAACACAAATTAATTTATAATAATTATTTGCAAAAAATTGATAATTTGGAAGTGGACTTAACTTTATTAAAAATAAAAAAAAAATATGGCATCATTAGGGAAGAAGTTATAAATGAACAACATAAACAAAAATTATCTTACGAACATTTGCGTAAAAATTTTATTCTAATCGAAAAATTGAATGATATACAATATCAAAAAGATATATTATTATTACATAATCAAAATCAAGAACGTAAATTTTTGCTTAAAATGCAATTGCAAATGACAAAAATTCCTTTAAAAACGAAATATGATCGCGAAATTTTGCAAAATCTTCAAGAAATACAAAAATTACAAGAAAAACTTTCTAATTTGCATTATCATCAGGAATACGAAATAAATTTGAAAAATATTATTTATAAACAAAAAAAACAAAATTATTTTTATAAAGTGGAAATACCAAAAATTAAAATTAGAGATATTGTTGCTAAAAATAATTTTATTAAACAAAAAAATTTAATAAATGCTATATTATTTAATAATTATTTAAATAAACAAAATCAAACACATTTTAAAATTTTACAACAAATTAAAGAACAATTTGATCTTTTTTGGCATTTGTATTTAAAAACAATTAATAATAGTTTTTCTATGATTCATTTACATTTAATTTATAAATTAAATAAAATTTTTGTAGAAAAAGTTATAGAAGAACATTTTAAATATCTTTATTTATTGAAAATAAATGTGATCGATTTAAGATTGAATAAGATAAAACAACAAATTAATTTGAATAAAGTGATTTTAAACTTTTATAATCAAAATATTTCTTTTATTAGTGTCTTAATGCATCGAATGAAATTGAAAAATTTGGATAAAAATACAAAATTTTTAGTTTTTTTTGAACAAAAAATGAAAATTTATGAAAATATAGGAAATTTTTTTAAAAAAAAAATGAAATATTTAGAATATCAACAAAATAAACATCAGCAATCAAAAGATCAAATGATTAATAAATTGAAACAACAACAAAATTTTTTTGTGCAAAATAATAATTTATTACAATACCAAATGTTTAAATTGACTGTTAAACTTAAAAGTTTTTCTAATTCTAAATTTTGGCATCGTATTTTATCTTCGTTTTATCTCAATAAAATGAAAAAGAAATGGTTATATTATTATGAGCATTTAGAATCACCTAGAATTTTTTTTATGCAAGAATATAACGATATTAAGGAAGAAATTTTTAATATACAAAAAAATCAATCAGAAGAAAAACATTTTTTATTAAAAGAAAGCGAATATATTATTGATTGTATTTCTCAGGTTTTTTTTGATATTACTAGAATAATGCATGATGATAGTTTAAATGAGATTATAATTAAATATCAAAAACAAGAAAAACAAATTCGTCATGAGATTAGTTTATATGAAAAACAAAATAAATTAAAATTAAAAGAAATGAAACGCCAAATAGATTTAATTCAAGATAATTTAAAAGATTCTTTAACTGAAATAGATCAAGATTTTATAACTCAAAAGCAAAAAATTAAACTAACATATGATAATAAAAATAAAAAAATTAATTCTGAATACAAAAATCAATTATATCTTTATCAAAAATATTTAAAAGATCAAAATCATCGTAATAATCTTTTTAAGGTACAACAAAACGAGGAAATAGATAAAATTTTATTTCAACATTGGAAAAAACAGAAAGAAATTATTGCAAACAATAATCGATTATTGGATCGGATTAATAAAATTAAAGTTTATCAACAATTTAAAATTAAAAATATATTGTTTTTTAAAAAAACGCGTTTAATTATTTTGAAATTTTTTTGGTGGTATAAATTTTATCAAAATAAACGAATTTTACAAAAAGATTATAAGAAAAATTTAATTATTTTGAAAAAAAAAATGGTGATTAAATTTATGCAATTATATAAGAAATTAATTCAAATATTTGGTATTTAAAATTTATATTATTTGATTACAACATGCAGGGGAATTAAAATAATATGTACATAGGTGATAAAATTCGAAATTTGAGATTTCAACAAAAATTAACTCAAAGAGAATTAGCGCAAAAAATTAATATGACCACAGGCTATATTTCGCAGATCGAAAATAATTTAATCTTACCTTCTCTAAATACTTTGTTTTTAATGTTAAAAATTTTTAAAGTTTCAATAGTAGATTTTTTCCAATATGAAGAATCTATGGTATCAATCAATAAAAAAACAGATTTTAATATTCAATATAATCCCCATTTGAAAAATAAAATTTATCATATTTTTAAAAATTTAGATAAATTTAAAATAGAACCGCTTATTATTGAGCTTAAACCCCAAGGTCAAACTGAAATACAATTTAAATCTGTTTATCATGAGTTTTTTTTTATTTTAGAGGGAGAGATTTTTTTAATTTTAGATAAATTACATTATTTATTGAAACAAGAAGATACTTTTTATTTAGGATCTAATAAAGAATATTATTTGGTTAATAATCAAAATTATAAAAATGCTAAAATTTTAAAAATAATTATTTTTTAGAAAATAGTCACGATGATATAAATAAACATTATTATTTAATTGACATCAATATTATTATATTGTTTAATTATATTTATTTTTAAACATTAATTATGAAAGAAGAATAATTTTTTGTAAAATTATTTTTTATTTTAAGACATTTATTAGAATTATATTTTATTTAAGAATAATAAGATTTTTCATGAAATTTTTTAAGATAGAAAAAAATTTTACAGATAGTTTTTCAAGAGACGTTATGATATAATCTTATTATAGTTAGTTAGTATTAATTAATAATTTATTATAATTGATTTATTATTAATGCTGATGTGGCGGAATTGGTAGACGCATTTGACTCAAAATCAAACAAGTGAAGAACTTATATCGGTTCGAGTCCGATCATCAGTACCATACCATCCAAAAAATTATTTTTTTAAAGTGACATGAAATTTTTCATGTTTTTTTTCTTTATATATGAAATTTTCCAATAATAAACTAAAAATAAATACTTAAAATTAAGTTGAGATTGATAATGAAGCTTTATTCAAAATTTATAAAATTTATTAAAAATAAAAATATTCCAAATTTTCCATTAATAGAAGTTGTGGTTAATGATAAACAAACGAATAGTTGGGATTGTTTTTTCCAAATAGAAGAATATCCTGAAGAAACTACACATTTTGAATGTTTTGAAAAAGAATTTCAAAAATTTTTTTTAAAACAATTAAGTGAAGATTTAGAAAATTTTGTACAATTACAACCTACAATTAATGTGCATTTTCGTATTCTAAATTGGAATCTGTTAAAGGATGATTCTATTTGGAAAAAACATTATCAATATATGTTAGATAGATTTTTGATTGATCCGAATATAGATAAAGAATTAGTATTTTGTTTTCGTAAAACTCCTTTTATTTATATTGATCGTAAAAAATGTTTATTTGTTAAAGATAAACATTTTTATAAAAAGATAAATGATACAAAAGAATATTATAATAAATTAAAAGAATTTCAATTAAAATTATCTCAATTACAAGATTTAATGATGCGAATATATAAATTTGAATTTAAATTTGAATTAATTTCTACTTTTGAAGATCTTAAAAAGATAGAAAAATTAATTTCAAGTGATTGTGGTCCGATTGAAATTAAAAATTTGTTGGGTTATGTGCAACATCATGTGAAATATCGTGATTTAAAATGGAATAAAATCGGATTTGAATTAGTCAATCCTAAAAATTTTTTATCAAATTTAAATTTTAAGGTAGATTTTATAGTAATTAATCACTGGTTAAAAACAAAGAAATCTCAAAAATTAATTGATTTGTTACCCGAAGGAGTTTTAGTATTAATTACCATTAAAATTGTTAAAAAAAAATATTATAATTTAGAAGATTTAGAAACATTTGAAATTTTAGAACAGATTCCTGAACAAAAATATTTGCTTTCAGAAATTCCGTTTATTGATGATGCAAATAAAGATGAAAATGAATTTAAAAAGAAATTCGAATTATTCGTTAATAAATTGCGTATAAATAGAATATTAATAAAATGTTTTGTCCAATATGGAGAAAAAGATCCTAAAAAAACTCGATTTTATTTAGTAGATCCTAATAGTCATCAAGATTCAATTTCGATTATTGAATGGTCAAATTATTTTAATATTGATAAAAAAAATTTTAGTTTAAGCGATGTACCCGCGGACAGTTTAATATTAGCTACAATTTCGATTAAAGAAAATTCTATAAAAGATAAAGGACTTTATTTTGATTTAGTTCGTTATTGTAAATTAAAATCGAAAATAAAATTAGATGATTATTCAGGGACTAAACGTATTGAATTTCATACTCATACTAAAATGTCCAATTTAGATGCTATTACTAGTGCTAAAGATTATATAGAATTAGCTGAAAAATGGGGTCATGAAGCTATTGCTTTTACAGATCATGATGGTTTATATGCTTTTCCCGAAATTTCTAAATATATTTCTAATAAAAATATTAAAGCTATTGTAGGAGTAGAATTGAATTTTGTCGAAGAAAAACCAATTTTTATTACTAATCAAGAAATTAATTTAAATAAATTTTCGAATTTTTTTTTAAAAAATTATAATTATGTGGTTTTAGATATTGAAACAACTGGTTTTTCTAAAACTAGGGACCGGATTATTTCTATAGCTGCTGTAAAAATTAAAAATGGTAAAATTGTCCAATATTTTAATGAATTAATTAATCCCGGAAAAGATATAAAGATTAATGATTCTATTCAGGAATTAACCAATATTTCTAATGAAATTTTGTCAAAAAAACCTCATATTAAAGAAATTTTTCCGAATTTTTTAGATTTTATTACAGATTTTTCGGATTGCGCATTAGTAGCTCATAATGCTAGTTTTGATATTGAATTTTTGCAAGAAGTATCTAAAAAAATTGGTTTATTTTGGCCTGTATTACCTATTATTGATACTTTGGCTTTAGCTCAAAAGCATTTGAATAATTTGTTAAAATTTTTTTCTTTAGAAAAAATTGTTCAATCTTTGAAAATTAAACTTGATTCAGAAGGTCAATATCATAATGCTTTATTCGATGCTAAAGCTACTGCTTTTGTTTTTTTAAAAATGTTAGAAATATTAGAAAAACAACAAATATTAAATTTTTATGATTTGCAAGGTGCTTTGGATATTAAATGGGAAAGACCTTACCATGTTAATGTTTTGGTAAAAAATAAAAAAGGTTATAAAAATTTATTTCGATTAATCAGTGATGCTTTAACTAAAGATTTTTTGAAAAAACCTCGTTTATTAAAATCTAATTTTGAAAAATATAGAGAAGGATTATTAATTGGTAGTGGTTGTTTTGATAGTAATGTTTTTAATATTGCTTTATATAAAAATGATGATGAATTAGCTCAAGCTATTTCATATTATGATTATATTGAGGTACAACCACCTAACGCATATCGTCATATTATGCATGAATTGAATGGTTCTAAAAAATTTGAAAATGACAATTTATACGGTCGTGTTATAATTCAAGATATTATTTTGAAAATTATTAAAGAAGCTCAAAGACAAAATAAAATTATTATTGCAACAGGAGATGTTCATTATTTATATCCTTACGAAAAAGTTTTACGTGAAGTTTATATTAATGCGAAATTAATTGGTGGCGGTATACACCGTCTTTCAAAGTATGAAGATCCGCATTGTTTACCTGATAATTATTTTTTAACTACTAAAGAAATGTTAAATGCTTTTGATTTTATTAATGATGAACAATTGAAACAAGATGTTGTAATTAATAATACTCATTTATTAAATCAACAAATCGAAAAATTTCAATTTTTTTCTAATCAACTTTTTAATATTCCTGATAATATGTTTGCTAAGAGTTTAAATATTTCTAGCATTAGGTCAGAAATTCTTAATATCATTAATGAAAAAATTTTTAATTTGTATGGAAAATTATTACATCCTAGTATCAAATATAGGATTGAACAAGAATTATCTGTAATTGCACCTAAAGATAATTTGGAAATTAATAATATTGCAGCAATATATTATTTATCTTATTTATTGGTTAAAAAATCTAATGAAGATGGTTATCCAGTAGGCTCTCGTGGTTCAGTTGGAGCTTCTTTAATAGCTAATATTTTAGGTATTACCGAAATTAATCCATTACCTCCTCATTATCGTTGTGTTATTTGCAAATATACTATTATGAAAATGAGCATAACTGAAACGTTAACATTCGAATATAACAATTATTTTCGATCTTGGCCTTTTATTGTAGATATACAACAATATCAAAAAAAAATTAAAAATATATTTTCTGGTTATGATTTGCCAAAAGAGAAATGTCCTTATTGTAATCAACTCTTCGTGAAAGATGGTCAGGATATTCCTTTTGAAACTTTTTTAGGTTTTGATGGTAATAAAAAACCAGATATTGATTTAAATTTTTCTGGTGATTATCAAAATAAAATTCATAATTATCTAAGAGAAATGTTAGGGGAAAATTGTGTTTTTCGGGTTGGAACTATTCAAACAGTTGCTAAACAAAATGCTTATGGTTATATTAAATCTTTTATGGAAGAAAAAAATGTTAATATCCGCAAGGACGAAAAAGAACGTAGAATTTCAATGATTGAAGGAGTTAAACGTTCTACAGGTCAACATCCGGGTGGAATTGTTATTATTCCTGGTGGAATATCTATATATGATGTTACTCCTATACAGTTTCCTGCTAATGATGTTTCTTCGCAATGGAAAACCACTCATTTTGATTATCATGCTTTAGAAAAAAATTTATTTAAGTTGGATATTTTGGGCCATGATGATCCTACTTTGATTAAGTTTTTGATGGATGATGTTCTTCAAAATCCTTCTAAATTCCCTTTTAGTAGATTCCAAGATATTCCTGTCGATGATCAACAAGTTTATGAAATTTTTGCTAATCAGGATGATTGTAAAATTTCTCAGGCAATTCCTGAATTTGGTACAGATTTTGTTATCAAGATGTTAAAAGACATTTATTTACAAGAAAAAAAATTTAATTTTTCTAATTTAGTGAAAGTATCAGGTTTATCACATGGTACTGGTGTTTGGTCAGGTAATGCTCAAAAAATATTGTTTTTTCATCGTGAGTATTTTGAAGATTATTTAAAATCCAAGGGTTTTGGTTGTTTGGAAAGGTATGTACCTTTTGATATTCCTTTGGACATTGCTAATTTAATTTTTCAAGATCGATATTTATCTATTAAAAATATTGTTGATGATGGTTTTAATGATAAAATGATAAATCGAATTAATACTTATTTCGAAGATCACATTAAACAAGTAATTCCTGATTGTTTTGAATATGGAATTTATGTTTTTCGTGAAGAAAAAATTTCTTCAATTAATAGATTAGAAAACACGGAATTTATAAAAGCATTTGGTATTTTAGAAAATCATCAGGACAAAATTAAAGATATTATTGATCTAAATATTGGTTATAAACAAATTTTAGATTATCATAAGATTGTTGAATATTTAAATAAAATTAAAAATAGTGGCGAGGAATTGTTGAATGAAATTTTAAAAAAAAGTAATATTGAAAATGAGTCACAATTTTTAAAGGAAATTTTAAACAAATTAAGCGAAGATATTACGAAATCAAATTGTTTTCAAATCGAATTTTTTTTAAACAAAAATTTTGAAGAAATTTTAATTAAAAATAATATTAGCGGTAATGATCCAATAAATGATTTTAACAAATTTTTAAATTGTTTTGTAAAATTATCTAAAAAATTTTTATGTGATAGAATTTTAGATATTATAAATATTATAAATTTAATGAAAATTCACATTAAAGAATTTTTGGTGAATAATTTTCAGAAAATCAAAGAGTCACTTGTAAATGAAGTTTTGAAAATCAAAACTTCAATAAAAAAAGATCAAGACGATATTGATAAATGTCAATCTAAAGAAAATTTGAATAATGAATATATTAGGTTATTTCCTTTTTCATTGTCTGTTTGCAAGAATATGGTTTTAAAAGGTCAATGTGTTGTTTTTGATGAAATTATTTTTTGTCGTGATGATATTTTAAATTATTTAATTTCTAAAGGTTTAGAAAAATCAATGGCTTTCGAAATTATGGAATTGGTTCGTAAGGGAAAACAAAATCATGATAAACAAAAATGGTTATATTTATCTAAAAAAATGCGTGATCATAATGTGGATGATTGGTATATCGAGTCTTTACAAAGAATTCAATATCTTTTTCCAAAACCTCATGCTGCTGCTTATGTTTTAATGGCTTTACGAATAGCTTGGTTTAAGGTTCATGCTCCTTTACTTTTTTATAAAGGGTATTTTTCTACTAGAGTGTCGCAATTTGATTATGATAATATGATTTTGGCGTGTGATAATTTAAAAAAAATTATTGATGAAAAATCTAAAAAAGAACTTACATTAGTTCAAAAAGAAAAATTGCATACTTTAAAAATTGCTAAAGAAATGAAAGATAGAGGTTATAATTTTTTACCTATTGATTTGAATAAATCCGAAGCTAATCTATTTGTGATGGAATTATCATCCAATTCTTTAATTATGCCTTTTATTACTATTGATGGTTTAGGTCAAGTAGGGGCCAATAATATTGTGAAAGCACGTGGTGAAAAATTATTTACACAACAAGATTTTGAAAAACGAGTTAAATTGAATAAAACAATTTTAAAAAAATTTCATGATTTAAATTTAATTAAACAATTACCTTTAGAATAAGACTTTGTTAATTTTAAATTATAAATTAATTTTTTATATATGTTATAATTTAATTGTATATCTTTTATAATTAATTATTTATAAAAACTAAAATCACGGAAACTTATAAATATAATTTTAATAGATGAAAAGGTGATATTAATGAATGAAAAGATGAAAGTTATAGTGGTCGGTTGTACTCATTCGGGTACTGCAGCTGTTAAAACTATTCGAAAAACTTATCCATATGATAATATCGATATTACTGTTTACGAAAGAAATGATAATGTTTCGTTTTTATCTTGCGGTATAGCTTTATATATTGGTGGAGTTGTTCAAGATAAAAAAGGTTTATTTTATTCTAATTCCCAAGAATTGTCTGCGTTGGGGATAAATATGTGTTTAGAACATGAAGTGTTACAGATTGATTTTGATCAGAAAAAAATTTGTGTTAAAAATTTAAAAACTAATGAAGAATTTTTTGATTATTTTGATAAATTGATTTTATCTACAGGTTCTTGGCCAGTAATTCCTAAATTAGAAGGAATTAATTCTAAAAACTTGTTTTTATGCAAAAATTTTGAGCATGCGAATGAAATTATTAAATATGCCCATAATGTTAACAATATTACTATTATAGGTGCTGGTTATATTGGCGTTGAGTTAGCTGAAGCTTTTTCTTTGCAAAACAAAAAAGTTGTTTTAATTGATGCTGAAGATAGAATTATGTCTAAATATTTAGATGTTGAATTTACTGAACCTGCTCAACAACAATTTATAAATAATCATGTTCATTTGGCTTTAGGACAAAAAGTTTCTCAATTTGTTACTAAAAACGAATTAGTTACTCATGTAAAAACTGATAAAGATATTTTTGCTACAGAAATGGTTATTTTATGTATTAGTTTCGTTCCTAATTCCAGTATTGCTCATAATTATTTAAAAACATCACCTAATGGTGCTTTTATTGTAAATGAATTTTTACAAACTTCTCATCCTGATGTGTATGCTTGTGGTGATTGTATTAATGTATTATATAATCCTTTAATGGATTATAAATACATTCCTTTGGCTACAAATGCTGTTAAAACAGGAACTATTGTAGGTTTAAATATTAAAAATAATAGAATAGCATTTTCTGGAGTTCAAGGTACTAGCGCTATTAAAATATATGAACTCAATATTGCTTCTACAGGAATTACGGAATATGTGGCTTCACGATTGAAATTAAATTATGATTTTGAAGTTATTAAAGATGCTGATAAACCTGAGTTTATGCCTGACTATAATGGAGTTATTTTCAAGATTATATTTGAAAAAGACACTAAAAAAATTTTAGGTGGTCAAATTTTATCTAAATCTAATTTGTTGGAACAAATCAATATTTTGAGTTTGTGTATTCAAAAACAGATGACTGTTGAAAGTTTATTTTCTATTGATTCTTATTTTAATCCTCATTACAATAAACCTTTTAGTTTGTTGCAATTAGCTACTTTAAGGTGTTTTAAATAATTCCAATTTTTATGAAGATGTTTCTTTTTTAAAAACTTTATGTTATTAGAAAGTGCGCCAAAGAGGCCTAAATTTCGTGCTATCTAACCAATAGCCAGGGTTGATAAACTCTGAAAGGAGATGGTCGGTCTAGCAAACGAAAGAATGTCAGATTAGAGCAGACCATAAAAGCGGGTTGCGACGAAAGCAAATTAGTCAAGAAGACGCCGCCACCAAATAATTCTACGGGCAAGCCTGAGATGGCCTAAGAAGGAAAAATTGAGGTATTTAACAAACCTGTCTCGAAAGTTGCTGAAACGAACAGTCCAGATCCTACTAATATGAGGTACGAGTATTGAGTAGTTTATCAGAAAAACCTGGAATCAGCCTCCTAAAGAGGATACTTCCCCTAAGGAATTAAGGTCGAAATTTAGTGTAACTTGGAGAATCCTAAAACTAAGTAATTAAGTTTACTAATCTGGAAATGAAAGTCTGGATGGTCAAGGATAAAGAATCTTTTTAGTAGTCGTAAGGGTAAACCTAAATTTGGAATAATTTAGTTAATCGGCTTACCGAGAAAAGAGTTAATCACTCTTATAGGGCGAAAGAAGAAAGTAATTTACTATTTATTCAGTGGCATCAAGAAAGGGATTGATATACTATGTCAACAACGGTTTCAATAGAAACTAAACTTTGGCGAACACGGGATAAAATTCAATATTGTTCATCAAATGGCTACTCTTTAAAAAGAGAACTACAATAAGGAATGAATAACTTTTATAATACGTTAACCGCATTTAATAAAATTGCCGCTAACGAAGGCGCGGGTACCTCCGGGATTGATAATAAAACCATTGATGAGATATATCCGATACTTTAGCTATGTTGACCTATTTAAGTTATCTAGCTGAATATAGCTGTTTGAAAACACTGACAAGGAAACGGAAGACGTCAATTGCCAGAATTCAAAATAAATTCAATATAGTTTCAACTTGGGCTATCCCTTATATTAATAAAATAAAAACCCAATATGAACCATGGGTTAACTATTATCGGGATAGAATTAAAAAAATGCGTAACTATAAGGAAAATCCTGATGTTACCATCAAAAAATACATATTCTAAGGTCGTACGAATCTTAACTGACCGTTTGAAAGCGGAACGTTGTGATAATTGCGATAAAATAACCCCACTTCAAATTAATCACATTGGGACTATTCGCAACGCGAATCACCCAAGGATCATGAATAAAAGAACAAAGGTATTGTGTAAATATTTTCATCGCAAAATAACCAATCAGCAAATACATGATATCAGAAAGAATAAGAACAATAAGAATAAATAGCTAATCAACCGTGAATTGAAATTAGTTCTCGTAAGAGAGTAAATTATTGAAAGCTGGATACTTGGAAACTTGCTTTTCCGGTTTGGACGGGGGCTGATTGTAAATAAAACAACAAATATAAATCGTTGTATAAAATACAATTAATCTATCTGTATTAAATAAAATAATTAAAATCAAATATATTTTGTTCTTGTAATTTTATTTTCAAATATTCTGAAGAGGTTTTATATTATGTTTTTCAAATTATTTAATATTATTTTTTTTATTATGTTTAATATTTGTATAGCTTTATGTGGGACTCTTTTATATCAAAAAGCTGTAGAAAATGAACCTTTTTATAAAAAAAAACTGGAATATAATACTAGAAAAATTGATGATGTACATAATACAGAAGATTATCTTCAAAGTCAAAAACCAATATATGAAATTCATAAAATTTCAACCCAAGATACTGTTATCACTAATTATGATAAATTATTACACTATTGGTTAGAATTTGTTCAATCATCTCTTATTTTTTTACACAACTTGAAGAGTGAATTTTTATCATCCTTATTACCTAAAATTAAAAAAATTTAATCAATATTTCTTTATTGATTATATTTTTTTTTAAATTAAAATATAAATGGGGATGTTTATTGGCTTCGCCAAAATTAAAAGGTTTTATTTGTCATAACTTGGTTGCGCAAGTAAAAACGTTCGAGGTTTTTAATAAACGGCAATAAAGAAAATAAAATTAGTCAAAATGAATATAAAAATAAAAACAATTTTTTTGCTAATTATGCAAAAAATTTGGGTATGGCTCGCGCAACAGCGTAAGCAAATTAAATTTATATAATTTTTGATTTTGCTTTATTAATTAATTTTGGAGATATCTAGGTTATTTATTAATTAGATATTTAAAAAATTAAATATTATATTATTGAATTAATTATTTTTTATTTTTACAATTATTAAATATTTTTTGTTTGTTTTTGATCCCATAAAACAAAATAATTATGTACAACAAATAAAACTGATTAATTTTGTACAGGGGTTCGAATCCCCTCATCTCCACCATTTATATTATTTTTTTTGTAAATTTTTTATTTTATTAAGGATATTTTGATAAATTTTTTAAATTAAATTTAAAAATTTAATATTTATAAAAAATCAAATTTTTGATTTCTATTGTTTTATTTTTTATGAGTTAAAAAAATTTTATAATTTGTTTATTAATGAATTGATATTTATTTAATAAAATATAAATAAGAGATATTTTTATTTTAAAAAAATCAGATTATATTGTTGATTTTTTTAAGGTTTTTTTTCTTTAAAAAGTAATTATATATAAATTTGAATTTATTTTTATAAGTAATTTTTAAATAATCTAAATATTATTTTTAATAATTTTGGGATTTTTTATAAATTTTATAAACTTGTGGAGGTATTTATGATTTATATATTTTTAAAAAAATTTTATTTTAACAAATGAAATGAAATTTATAAAAAATTAACAAAATCATTTATAGTTAGTTTAAATGGTATTGAGTTTCCGATATTTTTATTTATTGTAGATTCAATTTTATCTTTTGTATTACTTTGACCTACAGCTATTAGAATAATAGGTATGTATTTTTTTTCTATATTGAATAATTCATTTAATTTATCAAAATAACAACCTCCCATAAAACAAGTATTATAATTAAAATGTTGTAAAGTAATAACAAGATTACAGGCAATTAAGCCGCACTCAAAAAAAATTTCATTTTTTAATGTTTGCGGATTCATGTTATGATAATGTTTTTTTATTTGTTTTAAAATAATTTCTTTTTGGATTAATGAGATATTTTTATGTTTTAGTTTATTGTTATAAATATATGAAGCATCTTGGACTTTATTAATATTTCCGCATAATATGATGATAGCAGAACTATTTGTGATTTGCGGGATATTTCCTATCATGCATTTTTTTAGTTTTTCTTTATCTGTAGATTTAGTAATTATAAAAAAACGCCACGGTTGTAAATCAAAAGAGGAAGGGGTATATCGAATTTCTTGAAAAATTGTTTGCCAAATTTTAATCGGTATTTGGTGATAGGGATCGAAAGATCTAATAGTTTTAATTTTCATTTTGTTTTTAATCCTTTATTTAAGTTAAATTATTTAACATTTGTTTATATTTTATATAATTTTAGACAATGTATTTTAACAAATTTGATAATAAGTTCCATAAATTAATATTTTCGATAATAAAATAAATAAATTAGAAAGGTTTTTTGGATTTTAAAATATGTCGTATAATTTATTCGATATTTTACCATTAAATTTTTTTAATTTATTATCTTCTTCTAATAAAGAAATTTATTTAGATTGTCTTTTGTTATTAGCAGATTTAGCAAATGACGAATTTGATGGATATATTAATAAAAATTTAGCCATTTCTGTATTGGAAAACTATTTTAATAAAAATAATTTCTTTTTGGATGATGAAATTGATTCACAAGTTTCAGTTGATTCTAAACAAAAAGCTTCCAAAATTATTTATTTATTAAAAAAATATGGATGGATTGGTGAAGAACGAATTGGTTACAATAATGATTGTTTAAGTTTTTTTGATTATAGTTTAGAAATGATTCATTTTTTTAAAAAAACTGTAAATCAAGTAAAACCTGAATCTATCGGTAATATTTATAGTATTTATGCTTTATTAAAATCTTTGTTAATAGAAAAAAATTATGCTAATTTTTATGAAGCTTTAATTAAAACACAAAATATTTTGTGGAAATTAAAAATTTTAAAGTCTAATATTTATCGTTTTTATTATAATTTGTTAAATTCGAAAAACTACATAAACACACAACTTTTATTATCCCAATTGTTAAGGAATTATAAAAAAAATTTTTTTGATTCTTCTTATTATTGGTTAAAAACATCAGATAATTTTTTTAAATATCGTAGATATATTAATTTATTTTTAAATCAATTGGAAGATTATCATATTTATGTAAAATCTTTAAGCGAACAATTATGTCTTATTAATCAAAAAACTTTAGAAGAAAATGTTGAAATAATCAAAGAACAAATTCAACAAATGAAATTGAATTTAAAAATTGCCGATAGATTAATAGAAATTATTGATATTAAAAACGAACAATATTTACAAATTATTTGTCAGCGAATTTTATTGTTTGATAATAAAAACGATAATTTGTTAAACTTATTGCTTCGTGGTATTAGATTGATTCATGATCATGTTTTTGAATATAATTATTTATTTAATTTGAGTTATATTCGTAATTTAGATCAATTTTCCTTTTATAAACCTCGCCGTTCTAAACAAAATTTTGTTATTAGTAAATTAACTTTAATATCGGAAAAATCAAAAAATTTATTAAAAAATAAAAAAAATTGTTTATTAAAGAAAGATTTTTTTTATACTAAAAATAATATTCTTAAATTTGTTAAAAATTTAAAATTTAATCAAAATTATTATTTAGCTTCCGATATTAATTTAGAAAAACCTCAAGATTTATCTCGATTAATGTTAATTTTATTATATTCTTCAAAATTAATGAATTTTTATTCTATTAAACCTTTGTATTATAGAATTATAGTTAATGATATCTCTTTTTCTAATTTTTTAATAATTAAAAAATAGAAATTAATTCAATTAATTCTCCGATAATAATTTATAATTATCTAAATTCAAGCAAAATTAACAGAATAAAATAAAAAAGGTGTTGTCGAGTTATGAATTATTTGTCTTTATATCGTAAATATAGGCCTCAAAATTTTAAAAATATTATTGGCCAAGATATTATTGTTAAAACTTTAAAAAATGCTATTCAATATTGTAAGATAAATCATTGTTATTTGTTTAGCGGGGATAAGGGCGTAGGAAAAACAACCCTAGCAAAAAATTTAGCTAAAGCTATTAATTGTTCTAATGATTCTAGTTTTGATTGTTGTAATTTATGTAAATCTTGTATAAGTATAAATCAAAGAAACAATCTTGATTTAATTGAGATAGACGGCGCTTCTTATAATGGTGTAGATGAAATTAGAGAATTACAAGATACTTCAAAATATAAACCTATTTTTGGCAAATATAAAATTTACATTATCGATGAAGTTCATGTTTTATCTTATAATGCTTTTAATGCTTTGTTAAAATTATTAGAAGAACCACCTGCTAAAATTATTTTTATTTTAATTACAAGTGAATTTAATAAAATTCCTAAAACTATTGTTTCGCGTACTCAACATTTCGGATTAAAGCAGATTACAACAGAAGATATAGTAAAACAATTGAAATTTATATCTATTAAAGAAAATATTGATATTCACGAAAATGCTTTGTATCAAATTGCTATTTTTTCTAAAGGTAGCATGCGAGATGCCCTAAATAGATTAGAACAAGTTAGCACTTATTATCATAATAGTCATATCGGTTCGGACGAAGTTTCGAAAATTTTAGGATTAGTTCCGAAACATAAAATGAATGAATTAATGAATTATTTATTATATGGCGATTTTGTTACGATGATTGATTTTTTAGAAAATCTTTTGCATCCTCATGTAGATATTTTATTTTTTATGGAAGACTTAATAGATTTTTTTCTAACTTTATTTATTCAAGAATGGAAAGATGATGATAATAATTTTAAAAAAATATTTAAAAATTTAGATATTAATTCTAAAGATCAATTTTTTGTTTTTTTATTTACTTGGAAAAATAATCTTAAACATAATTTTCATAAAAAAAAATATTTTATTATCAATTTCATTCGCTTGAAAGAATTTTTAATGTCATATAAAAAAAAAGGTAATTTAAATAATCAAAATATCACTTATGTTGATAATAACCGGTTTAATCTAGAAAATGTTATGCCTAAAAGAGAGTTATTGTCGTTTCCCAAGATCTTAACAACTTCTTCTTTAAGTAATATTAGTTTATCAACAAATTCTAGTGTTTTGGATTTTGAACGCGCAAATGATAATACTTTTAATTCTGAGAAATTAGATAGTTTTTTATATGGTATCAAACAAATTTTAATAACTCCTGATTTATCTATGACTCAAAAGTTATGGAAAAATTGGCATAAATTAACCAAAATTTCTGATAAAAACTTGGAAATGGCTGCTATGTGTTTATATAAAAGTAAATTGTGTTTAATTAATTTAACTAAAGAATGGTTAATTGCTTGCGATAATACTCAAGAATATCAACAATTACTTAAACCGCATATTAAAAATAAAATAAAAACTATTTTAAATAACAAAAAAAAATTAATGAAAGAGTATTTTGTAATTTTGTATCAAGATTGGGAACAAAAATTATTTCCTCTTTTTGAACAATATCAAAAAAATCGTTATATATGTGATTCTGAATTGTCTAAATTGGATGTTAATTTTTATTTAAAACATGCTACATTTACGTCTCAACATGATTTTTTAATAAATTCTAATGTTAATTCGTCGAATAATGTTCAATTATTAGTCTCTGATGATTCTAATAATTTTGCCGAAAAAACTCAATTTTTTCAGTTAGCTATTGAATATTTTGGTATTGATAAAGTTAGATCAAAATGATAAATAAGACAATTTTTTTAATATTTTGTTCCTATTGTAGTTATAATATAGTGATTGACGGATTAAAATCATAATTTAGAATAAGGAACGGAATGTAATATGTTCGAAAAATTAAAAAGAATTCAAGAATCTATTAAATATGAGCAAAAAAAATTAGAATCTAGAGAGTTTACCGCTTGTGTGGGTGATGTAATGATTGTGATGCAAGGAACTAAACAAGTTATTGATGTACGTATTCAAAATTCTCAAATTCTTCAAAATTTAGATCTATTACAAGAAAGTATTTTATTATCTTTTAATAATGTTTTGCAGCAGGTTGATAAAGCTTCTCGCGATGTTATTACAAGAGCTTCGGAATATTTAGAAGTTTAATAATTGTCAATTAGAAGTTTTTGGAGTTAATTTTATTTTAATATCGCTTATTAACATTATTGGTTATTATGGATGTTTTTTTATGAATATTTATAAGTTTAATAGTTTGAATAATTGTTAAAAAAATACAAAAAAGAAGGTTATTGGAAATATTATGATAAACGAAACAAGTAATAATCAAAATTATTTAGAATATTCTATGTTAGAATTGGCTTTAGATATTTTGCAAAAAAATCAAAAACCTATGCCTATTCATCAATTAATAGAACAGGTTTTTCAAATAAAAAAAATAAAAGATTTACAACAAGAACGTTTTTTGCAATTGTATTCGGATATTGTTGTTAGCGGATTATTTGTATTTCATGGTGAAGATTTATGGGGGATTAAAACTGATAATTTAGATTTATGGGATAAAGAATATTATGCAGATGAAGAAAAATCTGATATTGATCCTGAATTATTAGATTTAAAATATTCTAATAATTTGGATGATGATTTTCGATTAGAAAACGATTCAGATTTTATCTCTACAGATGAAACAGCTGATCGTGAAATTTTAGAAGATATAGATGATACAGTTTTAGACGATGATGAAGCTTCTCTAAGAGATGAAAGTGATTCTTCTAATACAGAAGATAAAAATGAAGATATTAACGAATATAATTATTGAGTAAGTTATGTGAATTGTTCATTTTTATATCATTTTAGGAAGATTATATTAATTAAAACATGATTAAGTTTTTTTCTCGATTTATAATAGATGAAGGTTGTAATAGTGAATTATGTTTTTAGGAATTTATAATTATACTGTTTATTTGACTTATTTAAATTTGTTAAGTGGATTTTTAGGAGTGATATTTGCTACTCAAAACAAAATTATTGGTGCTTGTCTTTTATTGTTGTTATCTGGAATTTTAGATGTTTTAGATGGTATTGTTAGTCGTTGCAAAAAAAGTCGCTCTCTTAAAGAAAAAAAATATGGTGTCCAAATAGATTCTTTAGCCGATTTGATTAGTTTCGGTATGTTACCTATTTTTATAGGTATATCTTTTTATAAAAAAATTTTTAATAAAGATTTAGATTTTAAAAATTATTACGATATTGCTTTTATTTTAATTAGTTGTTTATATCTTTTAACATCTTTAATTCGTTTAGCTTATTTTAATGTTTTAAATGAAAGTTCTAAAAAAAAAGTAAGTATTTCTAGTTTTGTTGGTGTTCCTGTAACCGTTGCATCTATTTTGTTTCCTTTATTAGTTTTATTATTTGTTTTCGATCCTTTTAAAATATTGTATTGGGATAAAATTTTTATAAGTGTATATGTTTTTTGCTTAATGTTATTATCTTTTTTATTTATTAGTGATAAACTTCATTTTAATAAACCTGATATTTTGGGGGTATTATTGATTTTATGTTTATTATTTATTATTATTTTTGTTTTTTTATTTATAAACAAAAATATTTTTTTTAATGCGAGGAGAATGTGAATTTTTTATTTCGAACGAACAACAAACATAAGCAAGTGACAACTAGTTGGTTGCAAAAATTTTTATATCAAGATATACAAAAAAAATGGTGGAAACGTTTTTTATTAAGAATATTTATTTCTCGTATTTTTAGTAAAATATTTAGTTTTTATTTAAATTCTATCTTTTCGCGTATTCATGTTAAAAAGATTATCGTTAAAAATCATATTAATACTAGTTTATTTACACAAAATTCATTTAAATCTTATAATGATTTTTTTATTCGTGTTTATAAAAAAATTAATTTTGACGCTTCTCGTTTGACTTTTATTAGTCCTGGCGAGGGTCAAATTCGTATTTTTAATATTAATGCTGATAGCTTTTTTAATATTAAAAATACTTCTTATCATTTAAATGATCTTTTTAAAAATGATTATTTAGTTAAAAAATATCTTAATGGTTTTTTAGTGATGTTGAGATTGCAAATTTTTGATTATCATAGATATATTTTTGTAGATCATGGCATTCAAGATGAAAAGCATGTGAAAATTAAAGGGAGATTGCATACAGTTAATCCCATTGCTTTTAAATATTTTAATGTTTTTTCCGAAAATAGTCGTGAATATACTGTTTTAAAAACTTGTAATTTTGGGGATATTATACAAATGGAAGTAGGAGCTTTATTAGTAGGTAAAATCAATAACCATCCGATCCGTAGTTTTCAAAAAGGCCAGGAAAAGGGTTTTTTTTCTTTTGGAGGTTCTGTTATTGTACTCTTAATTGAACCTAATAAAATTAAATTTAATCAATTAATTTTGAATAATTCTCAAATGGGTGTAGAAACTAAAGTTAATATAGGAGAGACTATAGGTTTTAAATTGAAAAATTAAATTTAATAAAGGTAGAATGAAATTAAAAAAATAATAATGAATGGATAGTTAATGTATCAATGCACAAAAAAACTAAAATTATTTTTATTACAGGCGGAGTTGTTTCTGGATTAGGAAAGGGTTTGTTAGCTTCTTCTCTTGGATATTTATTAAAACAACGTAATTTAAAAATTTTTATGCAAAAACTAGATCCATATATTAATGTAGATTCGGGAACTATGAGTCCTCAACAACATGGTGAAGTTTTTGTGACTAATGATGGAGCCGAAACCGATTTAGATTTGGGTCATTATGAAAGATATTTGAATATTAATCTTACTAAAGATTCTAGTATTACAACAGGCCAAATTTATCAATATGTTATTCAACAAGAACGTCAAGGAAATTATTTAGGAAAAACTATTCAAGTTATTCCTCATATTACAGATGAAATTAAATCGCGAATTTTAAAAAATGTTTATTCTTGTCAATATGATATTTTAATTGTTGAAATAGGGGGAACTATCGGTGATATAGAATCATTACCTTTTATAGAAGCAATTCGTCAATTGCGACAAGATTTGGGTTTTGAAAATGTTTTATATATACATAATACTTTAATACCTTTTTTAAAATTTTCAGGAGAACCTAAAACTAAACCTACGCAACATAGCGTGAAGGAGTTGAGATCTTTAGGCATTCAACCTCAAATTTTGATTTTAAGAAGTGAAAGTGATATTTCGGCAGAAATAAAAGAAAAAATTTCGATTTTATGTGATGTTAAAAAAGAAGCTATTTTTTCTAATGTGAATGTTTCTATTGTGGAAACTATTGTTCTGAATTTGCATGCTCAACAAATTGATAATTTCATCTTGAAATTTTTTAATTTAGAATCTTTACCAGTAGCTAATTTATCAGCATGGCAAGAAATGATTCAACAGATGAAAATTTTAAAAAAAGTTGTTAAGATTGGTATAGTTGGTAAATATACTTCTTTTCATGATGCTTATTTATCTGTAGTAGAAGCTCTTAAACATGCAGCTTATTTTAATAAAGTAGGCATTGATATTAAATTTATTTATTCTGAAGATATTAATAGTGATAATGTACATGAGTTTTTGTGCGACTGTGATGGTATTTTAGTTCCTGGTGGTTTTGGTAGTCGAGCTATTGAAGGCAAATTACAAGCTATTCGTTATGCTCGCTGCCGAAATATCCCTTTTTTTGGGATTTGCTTAGGTATGCAGTTGGCTGTGGTGGAATATGCTAATAATGTGTTAAATTTATTCGGAGCAAATTCGACGGAGATAGATGAAAATACTCCTCATCCGGTAATTAAATGCAAAATTAGTGATACTGATATAGGAGGGACTTTAAGATTAGGTTTAAAAAAGACTAAAATTGTAACTCCAAGTAAAAGTTATGCGATTTATCGAAAATTAGTAATTTCTGAAAGATATCGTCAACGTTATGAAATGAATTCCGAATATATTTCTATGTTTATGCGAAATAAAAATTTTAGAGTTTCGGGTTTTAATTTGCAAAAATCAATCGTAGAAATAATAGAATTAGTAGATCATATTTGGTTTATAGGAGTTCAATTTCATCCAGAATTTTTATCTCGACCTTTTCATCCACATCCCTTATTTAAAGATTTTATTTTAACTGCGGTAACTTGTCGTCAAAAAAAATAAAAAAAGTGTTCTTTTATGAACACTTTTTTTTATTAAAAAATATTAAATTGATTTTATGATAATTTTAAATCTGATTTAGCTTTAGTGAATAAATTATCGATGTCAGTAGTTTTAACCATTTTGTTGTTTACAAAATTTAATACGTCTGCATCATCCCAACCTTTAGAAGCAGCACTTTCATCATTAACAAATTTTAATGCATCATCAGCTTTTGTTTTTAAATCATTTGCTAATTGCATTGTTGCGCTAGAGATTTTTTTATCTTTATCATCTGCTTTGTTATTTTCTGTAAATGCATCTATTATTTTTTTTAGACCATCAACTGCTTTTTGCGCTTCTTTTTTAGCATCGTCTGAAGAAAGATCACTTGTTTTTTGTTTTCCAGTTAAGTCTTTAAGATCCACTTTTAAATTTTCAAAATCTTTATTTGTTAATGTTGTTATGTTAAAAGGTTTCCAATGTAATAATTTAGCTGCTATTAGATAAACAACTATAGCTATACCTAAAGATGCTAACACACCAACTGTAATTTTGCCGTTTTTAGTTTGTAAAAAATTTTCTTTGTGATTCATAAAGAAACTTTTTCTTCTCCTCTATATTATTATAATTTTATTATATTATTAAATCTTTTGGTTTATAAAAAAGATTCAATATCGCCTTCAATTATAACATATTTTTAGAGTTAGATAAGGTAAAATGATAAATTATTTATTTTTAACTTATTATTTTATTTTATTAAAAATTTTATGTAGATTTTTTTCTATATTTTTATCTTGCGATATATTTTGTTTATTTTGGTAATTTAACAAACTGTTGATGTAAAAAATAGATTTTTTTTTGTGAATATGTGCTTGTTGGATTGCTTTTATAATTTTATCTTGTGGATAATTAAATTCGATATACCATTTTTTAATTATTTCTAATTCTTGGCTATTTAAGACATCTCCTTTAATTTTTTCTATATTAGATATAGTATTGCTAATATTTGAAGTATTTTTATGTTTTAATTTATTTAATTTTAGTTGTTTATATAAATTTTCAATTTTATCAAAAGTCTGACTAAGATCGAACATTTCTTGGACTTGATTATTAATTTTTTGTTGATATAAAAATAAAAAATTTTTTTTTATTAAATTTCTTAAAACAGTATCTATTTCGGTTAGGGAAAAATTAGTTTGTTGTATTATTTTTTCTGTCGATAGAATAGGAGTTCGGTATTGTTGAAAAAGGAATAATAATAATTTGACTTCTTTAATGAGTAAATTAAGTTTTAGATATTGATTAATTAAAATTTTTTCTATATCTAAATATCCTTCTTCATATATTTGTTTTAACATTATTTTAATTTACTTTCTTGTGATAATTTTTCTAAAGCTATTTTAGCTGCTTGTTGTTCAGCGGATTTTTTGGTTTTCCCTTCGCCTTTTCCTAATAGTTGTTCAGATAAATATACTTCGGCAATAAATTCTTTTTCATGCGCTAATCCTGTTTCAGCAACAATTTTATATTTAATATGTTGATGACGTGTTTGTACTAATTCTTGTAGTTGTGTTTTAAAATCAATAATACCTATGACTTTTGATAAACAAGGAACTACTACATAATGAAAAGTTTTTTTAACTTGTAAATAACCTAAATCTAAGTAAATAGCCGCAAATAAAGCTTCGAAAGCATCAGCAATAATGGAATAATTATATATGCCTCTTTTGCGTTCGCCTTTTCCTAATAAAATATATTGTTTTAGATTTATTTCAGCTGAATAAATTAATAGAGATGCTACACAAACAGCTTGAGCTCTTTTTTTAGTCATTATACCTTCGTTATCTTGATTTTTTCTATAAAGATAATTGGCCATAAGAAAATTAATAATGGAATCACCTAAAAATTCTAATCTTTCATTATTTTGATTTTTTAAATTATGTTCATTAGCGTATGAACTATGTGTTAAAGCGTTAATATATAAATTAATATTTTTAGGTTTTATATTTAATCTTGTAAATAAATTTTGAAGATACATGATAATCCTTGTATTTATTGAAATTTTTCAATTATTTTTTTTAAAAAATTTTTTTTGATTAAATTAATAGTTTGATTAATAGTTTGATAGAAAGTATTACTTGTAGAATTTCCAGGAGCTTTGATAATCAGTTTGTTTAATCCTAACAATATAGCCCCTCCTGTTTCATCTGTGTTAAATTGTTGAAAATGTTTTTTTATGTTTTTTTCTAAAAAGATTTTGCTAATTATTTGGGTGCAAAGATTACTAGTGAGTATTTGTTTTAAATGTCTTTTATACATTTCTACAGTTCCTTTAAATGTTTTTAAAATCATATTGGCTGTAAATCCATCACTTATTAAAATATCAGCTTCTGTATTGAAAAAGTTATTCGGTTCTTCATTGCCTTGGAAATTAATATTGGGATTATTGCTTAATAATTTAAATATATTAATATCTATATTTCTGCCTTTATTAGACTCTGTGCCTATATTTAAAAGTTTAATTTTTGGGTTAGGAATATGTAATAATGTTTGAGCTAAAAAATTAGCGCATACAACGAAATCTAAAATATTTTCTTCTTTTATTTCCGCATTAGCTCCTGCATCTGTTAAAATTCTAGTTCGATGATCGATGGATTTAAACATAAGTGCCAATGATATTCTTTTTATACTAGGTAAGGTTCCTATAATAAGGTAACTAGCTAAAACTAAAGATTGTGTTGGTCCAGCTGTTATAAAACTATCTATTGAAGTTTTTGAATTGGCAGTGTCTTTGAGAGCTACTAACATGGAATAAGGGAGATTATCTCTTATAGCTTCTCTGATATTTTTAGCATTCATAGGTAAGTATAAAGGAGTATTTATAATTTTTAATCTTGTTTTAATAGAATTTAAAATATTTGTGGTAAATATGTTTTGTAAACAATCTTCTATTTGGCTTTGAATACCATATAAATAAATATTTAAATTTTGATTTGCAATTAAAGCTTCTATTGTTCCTTGAATTACTGTTTTAGGTGCGAAATCTCCGCCCATAGCGTCTATAGCTAATGTAATCATATAAAATCCTTATATTTAAAATTTTTTAATTTTTGTAAAATTTTGTCGTCATTTTTCTTATTAAAAGTTTATTTAAATCTTTATAAGTTTTATAAGATTTTTGTATTAATATTATTAATTAAAAAAATGCATTTTTTATTTGTACTTTTTTATTTACAATTTTTATAATTATCAATTCAAATAATTATCAAAAAAAATATCTTTTGTTAAGGTTATTTCTTATTTGAATATGAAATAAATTTAACATGATATTAAAAATTTTAATTTTCATTTAATAATAGTAATAGATTATTTATTTTTTGAGATTATTTATTTTTTTGGTATTTATTATAAATAACGCTCTTTAAATAAAATAGAAAATTTTCCTATTTTCCTAAATTTGTATTCCGACAACTAGATTTATGTTTCTGATATCTATTATTAAACAAGTCTTATTCTTAACCGAACCAGTAAGTTTATCAACCATAAATTGCTGAATTATTTCGCTTGATCAATTTTTTAGCCTTCTCCTTGAGCGAGCAGCTATTTAATGATTCCCTATTAAATTTGAATTTTCCGATGACTAATAAAAAATTCGCTTTATTGCCGGAACTTATAATTTTTATCTTATTATCGGTTAATTTAATAACCTAAATCTCAAATCTTGATTTCTTAGAAAAGTGATTCTTATATCACAGTGATCTTCTTATTTTTTAAAGAATATTCTTGAATATTCTTAGAATTATTTGGTTAATATATCTTTTTTGACTAATTATGTTTTTCGTAACCAGATTTTAAGAATTGCTGTAGTTACTGATTATTTTTTTTTATGAATTTTTTATTTTATCAGTATTAGTGATTGGTGAGATTATTTTATATTTAGGTCTTCTTTTGGTGTCTTTAATTATTTATAAGAAATTCGCATTTTTTTAATTTATAAAATCTTAATTTTAATGTATGGCAATGATTTTATTAAAATGAATATTTTAATATCCAAAAAATAATATCAACTTTTTAATTATAACATATTTTGTAATTATGATATTAGAAGTTAATTTTTATTTAAAATTCATTTAAAAGCTATTATTTTTCTTTTATTTTGGTTTTTTAATTTAAAATAAATCAAATTTAAAAGTTGAATAAAACTGCATATTTATTTTTGGACTATTGTTTATGTAAGTTTATATTAAGTTTATATTTATTTAATTTTTCTTGACATTTGATATAAAAATTATATAATTCTAATATGAAATTATTATAGTTTATAGTAATTAGTATTAATATTATTTTTCTTTCATTTTTTAATATTAAATGGAATTTTTTAAATAATTATAAAAGATTATTAAAATTTTTTTAATTTTTTATTTTTCTAAAGAAAATTTTATTTTATTATTTTCATTGAATTCAAATAATTTATTAGTTATCATTTTTATCTAAATTATTAATTGTAATTTATTAAATTTTACAAATATATTAAGAGATTTTTATTAGATATATTTTTTTAAAATTAGATTTTCAAACAAATTTGCTAGATTGAAAATATAATCATTTTTTGTATTTACTATTAATACTTATTAATAAAATTTGAGTAAATAAAATTAATAAATTTTTCAAAGACAAAAAAGATGATAACGTGATAAAATAAATTAGTCATAATTTGTTTCGACTAACAATAGTAAAGTAAAGATATTAATAATTAAAAATTAAAAAGAAGATACAAATGTCCTTGTATATTGGTTACTGTTTTAATTTATAAGATTACATAAAAAAGATAAAATTTATTATTTTTTTTAATTAATTTTATTCTGGTATGATTATTTTAAACTTACAATTAAAAACTTAATTTCAATAATTATATTATTGAGAGAAATTTATCGAAAGAGATATATTATTTGGTATGTTGGCTAACAAAACTATTAAAAATATTTATGAAAAATATTCTTTATACGTAAAAAAAAAATTTCTATTAATGGTTGGATAAAAAATTGTCGTTTTCAAAAAAATATTTTTTTTGTTGATATTAATGATGGTTCTTTTATTGAAGATTTGCAAGTTATTTGTAAAGATAATGAATTTATTTGTTTAAAAAAAATTAAAAATGAACTTAATATTGGTACTTCTGTTTATATAGAAGGTATTTTGATGCCTTTGAAGAATGCTTCTATTAGTAATTTAGAATTTGTGGCCTCTCGTTTTGTTATTTTAGGTTCTAGTTCTATAAAATATCCTATTCAACCAAAACCACATTCTAGAGCTTTTTTAAGACAATTACCTCATTTACGATTAAGAACAAAACTTTTTGGTGCTGTTTTTAGGTTACGTAATACTGCGACTTTTGCTATACATAATTTTTTTCAAAATAAAGGTTTTATTAATATTCATACTCCTATTATTACTACTAATGATGGCGAAGGAGCTGGGTCTTTATTTCAAGTAACGAGTTTGGACCTAAATAAAAATATTATTGATTTTAAAAAAGATTTTTTTGGAAAACCTGTTTTTTTAGCTGTAACAGGACAGTTAGAAGCTGAAGCTTTTGCGACAGCTTTTAAAAAAGTTTATACTTTTTCTCCTACTTTTAGAGCAGAAAAATCTAATACTTCTCGTCATATTTCTGAGTTTTGGATGATTGAAGCAGAAATGGCTTTTTATGATTTGTCATCGAGTATTATTTTAGTTCAACAAATGTTACAGTATGTAATTAATTTTTGTTTACGAAAAAATAAATCTGATTTAGATTTTTTTGATAAAAATATTGAACCTGGTTTAATTAATAGATTAAATTATGTTGTTAATCTTAAAGATTTTCCAATAATTACTTATAAAGAGGCTATTACTCTTCTTGATAAAAGTTCTTTTAATTTTGAACAAAAACCTATTTACGGTTCGGATTTATCTACAGAACATGAAAAATATTTGACAGAAGTTGTTTTCAAAAAACCTATTTTTGTGACACATTGGCCTAAAAATATTAAGGCTTTTTATATGCGTAATAATGATGATAATGAAACAGTTGCGGGTATGGATTTATTAGTTCCAAAAGTAGGAGAATTAGTAGGCGGTTCCCAAAGAGAAGAAAGATTGAAGATTTTAGAAAATAAAATGCATGAAATGCAAGTAAATACAAAAGATTTAGATTGGTATTTAGATTTACGTCGTTTTGGTAGTTGTATTCATTCTGGATTTGGTTTAGGTTTTGAACGTATGCTACTTTATTTAACAGGTTTAGAAAATATAAGGGATGTTATTGCCTTTCCTAGGAGTTATTGTAATATTTTTTAACATTTCTTTTTTAATAAAAAATTCTAAAAAACAAAATTAAAAGAGGTTATATAAAAAGCATGTTTATTAAAATGTTAAATGTTTCTAAAGTTTTTGTTAATAAACATAATCATAAAAAAACTTTCGCAGTTAAAAATATTAATTTGGAAATTAAAAAAGGAGAATTAGTAAGTATTTTAGGGCCTTCAGGCTGTGGTAAATCAACTATTCTTTATATCATAGCAGGTTTAATTTCGGTTACTGAAGGTAATATTTTTTTTGACAATGTTGATGTCACAAAAGTTCCTCCGGAAAAAAGAGGTGTAGGTTTAGTATTTCAAAATTATTCTTTATATCCTCATATGACTGCTCGCCAAAATATTACTTTTCCTTTGCAAAATTTAAAAGTATCTTCCGACAAAATTCAAGAAGAATTAGATAAAATTTCTGCTTTAACATCTACTAGTGATTATTTAGATAAAATGCCTTTTGAATTATCTGGAGGCCAACAACAACGTGTAGCTATTGCTAGAGCTTTAATTAAATATTCTGGTATATTATTGTTAGATGAAGCTTTATCTAATTTAGATACTCATTTGCGTATTAGGATGAGAGATGAAATACGTAAAATACAAATAAAAACTAATGTAACTGCTGTTTTAGTCACTCATGATCAAGAAGAAGCTATGTATATGAGTGATAAGATTTATGTTATGAATAAAGGTACTATTCAGCAATGTGGCACTCCGCACGAAATTTATAATAATCCTGTTAATTTGTTTGTAGCTTCTTTTTTGGGTGTTCCTCTTATTTCTGTATTTAATGGTATGCTTCATTGTGGTAATTTAAAAGTAGGTAAAAATGTTATTTTAAAAGATCAACGTTTTCAATCATTTAATAATAAAGAAGTTTATGTTGCGATCCGACCTGAAGGTTATGAATTGAAACAAGATGGAATTTTCGAAATTGAAGGTATAGCTTTAGAAAATTTAGGTCGCGAATTAGTTTTATTAGCAAAAAAAACTGAATCTATTTATAAGACATTTCAAGTTATTATACCTACTTACCAACAAGAACAATTAAATGCTAATAAAATTAATAAACAAAAAATTCGCTTTGATATTAAAAAAAATAAATTATTTGTTTTTGATAAAATTAATGAAAATAGGATTTTTTAAATGTTAGAAAATATGGGGCATAAAAATCATAGACATTGGTATTATTTATCGCCTATGTTGGTTTTTTTAACTGTTTTTACTTTTTATCCTTTAGTTAAAAATATTATTATTTCTTTTAATGCTAAATATGATAAATTTAACGATTCTTTTAGCATGAAGCTTTATGATTTTTTTAGTTTAAGCAATTATATTTCTATTTTTAAAGATGTAGATTTTGTTTTTGCATTACGAAATACTCTTCTTCTAGTAATTATTTGTGTACCAATATCTATTTTTTTATCTTTAATTATCGCTTTAGCTTTAAATAGCGTTCGTAATTATGTAGTGCAACATTTTTTTAAAACATTTTTTTTATTACCTTTGTTATCTAATACTATTATTATGAGTATGATTTTTGGTTCTTTTTTTTATTACAATACTACTAGCGCGATTAGACCAGAAGGATTATTTAATTCTTTTTTAGGTTTTTTTGGTATTAAACCTCAACCTTGGATCAACATTTCTGCTCCTTATTCTCATAAAATTTTTGTTTTAGTTTTTTATAATATATGGGCTAGATTACCTTTTAAAATTTTTGTGTTTATTTTATCTTTGCAAGATATTGATAAATCTTATTACGATGCAGCCAAAATTGATGGAGCTTCTAAGTTTCGTATTTTGACAAAAATAGTTTTACCTTTATTGGCTTCGACTATTTTTTATCAATTAATAATTGAAACTTTAATGGTTATTAAAGAATATGAATCTGTTATAGGTGTTTTCGGGAGGAACGCTAATTATCGAGTACAAACTTTAGTAGGTTATATTTATAATCAATTATCTAGTTCTCATTATAATTCTTATTCTAAAGGAGCAGCTGCTGCTACGATATTATTATTAATTTCTGTTGTGTTTACTACTATGAGTTTTTATATTTCTAAAAAAGAAAATAAATTGATGAAAGTGGATTTATAATAATTATTTATATGAATATTAATAAGATTTATCGTTTTATAAGCGTCAATATTTGTAATATTAAACATAAGTTAGGTAAAATAAGCTATTTTGCTATTGTTAAATATTTGTTTTTGATCTTAATTTTATTATTTTTAACATTTCCTTTTTATGTAATGGTTATCACTTCTTTGAAAAGTCATAAAGATATTGTAGAAAATAATTTATTAAGTTGGCCTAAACAAGGTTTGCAATTTATTAATTATAAAAATGTTTTCGCTCTTAAAGATTTTAAATTTTTAAAATATTTTACAAATACTTGTATTATGGTATCTTTTTCTACTTTATTGGGAACTGTTTGTTGTGTTTTAGCCGCTTTTGCTTTAAGTTTTTTTGTTTTCCCTTTAAAAAGAATTATTTTAATGTTATTGTTTTTAGCTATGTCAATTACAAGCGAAACTTTAATTTTGACTAATTTTCGTACTGTTTCTAATTTAGGTTTGGTTGATAATGGTAATGGTTCTATTATTCCTGGTGGTGTTTATTTCGCCATGACTTTTCCTTATTTGATTAATGTAGTACATTTATTTTTGTTAATTCAAACTTTTAAACGTGTTCCTAAAGAATTATACTATACAGCTAAAGTGGACGGCGTTAATAATTTGCAATATTTATGGAAAATTTTATTACCTATAACAAAACCTACTGTTATTGTAATTGCTGTTTTCAGAACTATAGCAGCTTGGAATGCTTATGCTTGGCCAGAGTTGGTTGGAGCGAAGTTGTTGACTAATATGATAAGAAAAATTTTTGATTCAGAATCTGTTACGGATACTTTAAATCTTCAAATGGCTATTTTTGTTTTAATAAATTTGCCTCTATTATTTTTATTTATTATTTTTAAAAAATATATTATATCTGGAGATAGTCGACGTGGTATTAAAGGTTAATTTAAAATCTAAAATTTTAAATATTGGTAATGTGGGAAAAATATTTATATATTTTAATGCCATAGTTATTTTTATCATAATATCTAACTATTTTCGGACTTCTCAAAATAACGAATTTTTTACTAAAAAATATGATAATTTAAGGAATGTAATTAGTCAAAAATTTTACAATCATGAATCTCAAGTTAGTTATTTTAAAACTCTTAAAAAGCCTGTAGAAATTATTTTTTGGCACAATTTGTATCCTAAAGAGTTAGAAATTATTAAATTATCTATTAAAGAATTTGAACAACATAATCCTAATATTAAAATTAAAGAGGTTAATAAGGTTAATTGGGAACAAATTTGTAAAAGTGTTGCTAATTCTTTACCTGTTAATAAACAACCTAATATTGCATTTTCTTATGATGATCATATTGAATTTTATTCTAAATCATTTAAAGTGGTACCATTAGATATTTTTATAGATTATGATGATGATTTTCGTAATACTTCTAAACATAAAAATAAATATAGTTTTTTTAAAGGTTATGCGAAAAAATTACAATTATCTAATGTTTACGACGGAAAATCTCATCACTATAGTCTACCATTTGTTAAATCTACAGAAGTTATGTTTTATGATAGTGATTTATTTAAACAATATCGTGATGATTTGAATAAATTTTTTTATGAAAAACATAAGGTAGATTTTAAAGATGATTGTTCTGAAATTATTGATTCTCAAGGAAAATTTGATTTTAAAGTTTTAAAAGTTAACAAAGATTATTTGATTTGGCCTTATTTAGAAACTTTTTGTGCTAAATTGATTGAACTTAAAAAAGATCGAACTTTTATTCCTATTACATCGGAAAGTTTAGCTAATTTAATTATTATTAGTAACGAACAAAAAGGGATTTCTTATCCAAAAGATGAAAACGAAATTAAGAGTTTTTTGTTAGATGAAAATGTTAAAAATAATATGCAATATTTTAAAGAAAACTTTTATAATAAAGGTTTTTTAACTAGTTCTAAATTAATTGGTATTAGTAGTAAAGAAATGTTTATGCAACGTAAAACTGGTATGTTTATTACTTCTACCAGACGATCTGATTTATTACATAATCAAGTATCAGATTTTAATATAGAAATGACTCCTTTTCCTTGTATGAGTTATAACGATCAATATAAAAATATTATTCAAGGTCCTAATGTTAATTTATTTTATTCAGAAGATGATGATAAAATGTTAGCTTCTTGGTTATTTTTGAAGCATTTGATTTCTAAAGATGTTTATATGGATATGTTGTTAGGCAAGGGCGGTTTTATTATTACTCGCGAAGATGTTTTAAATACTTTAAAAAATTCCAAGACTTCTAGTGAACAAAATTTTATTGATGAACAAATTCGAACATTGGAAAATTATTTTTGCGAGAAAAATAATATTACTGATAAGCAAAATCCGAAAGTAATAGGAGATCAAAAAATAAAAAGACGAGAATTGTATAAATTTAAATCGGTTAAATTCGCTCAAGAACATACTTATGATAATAACGATAAAGATACTTATTTCACGACACCTATTTTTGTTGATGTAGTTTTTTTTCGCTCGATATTAAATGATTTGTTTACGGAAATTTTAGCTATTGATAGCCAAACAACTAATTTAAAACAAAAAATAAATTTTTTATTTATGGAAGCTTATACAAGGATTGCTCATAATTAATGTTATAAAAAAAGATTTAATTTAACTAATATAGGAGAATAGAAAAAATGAATCAAAATATGATACAAATGAATCCCGATACAATATCTATGAATCATTTAATTCTTAACAATATAAATGAATTTGATATTATTACTATATTTGGGCATAAAAATCCCGATGGAGATTGTTATGGTTCTCAATTAGGGTTGAAAGATATTATTCAACAAAGTTTTCCTAATAAAAAAGTTTATACTTTAGGCGAAAATAATCCTATTTTTTCGTTTTTAGGTTTAATGGATGAAATTAATGATGATGTTATATCTCAATCTTTAGCTATTGTAGTGGATTGCGGAAATACTAATGTAATTAGTGATGTTAGATATAAAATAGCTAAAAAAATTATACGTATTGATCATCATTTAATAGGAGAAATTTACGGAGATGAACAAAATTCTTGGATTGATCCAAGTTTTTCTTCTTGTTCGGAAATGATTTATACTTTTAAAGAAGTTAATGATTTAAATTTGAGTATCAAAGGTGCTTTACCTATTTATATTGGTATGGTTACAGATACTGGTCATTTTCGTTTTGATAGAGTAAATTATAAAACTTTACAAATTGTTTCTGATTTGTTATGTTATGGTTTTGATGCTTTTCAAATTGATACTAAAATCACTGTTCAACCTATTAATATATTAAGATTTAAAGGATATGTATGTAGTAATTTTATTGCTGAGGATGGTTTAATTTATATTAAGATTACTCATGATATTATTGACAAATTTAAATTAAAGTTCGAAGATATTAATAGTGTAGTGAATATTTTCCATAATATCCAAGGATATCCTGTATGGTTATTTATAATAGAAAATAAGATTAAAAATTATTGGAAGATAAGTATACGTTCAATAGGGCCTGAAATTAATCATATCGCTCATCAATTTAATGGTGGAGGGCATTTTCGTGCTTGCGGTATGAATGTTTATAATCAACAAGAAATTAATCAAGTTATTAAATTGGCTAAAAATTCTATTAAAGATTATGAAAACCAAAGAAACCTAAATATCTCGTGATTTAACCAATCACCACACTGCGAGAGGTAATAACGGGTTATTTATAATTAATAATAAAGAGTAATATCAAGTTTAAAACTTGGAATCTCACTATTTCTAAAAAGCTGAACTTTATTTTAAGTAATTCAGGTTGATCTTTAGATTAAATAAATTTATATTGATTTTATATTGATGAAATTAACAAATAATTAGATAAAATTCATTAGAATCAAACTTTTTAACAATTAGATAAGTACAACTTAATGAGTAATTATTAAGTTAATCGTCAAAAATAAATTTAATGTGCCTTTATAGAAAACGTTTGTTAAATAATCAAAGTATTAAATGAGAATATGATATGGGATGAATAATCTGATAAATATTCGCTTATCATTGGATTTGTTTTGTAACTAATAAGATTTGTGGAACGTAAAGATAATCGTTTACGATATCAAAATTCTAAAAATTGAGTAATAACATCGCGAATATATCAATATTATCTATAAAAAAATCGGTAATTAATTACTTTTGATTTTATCTAATAATTTTTGATTTTTCGCTTATTGCGAACTATTTAGTTGTCAAAAAAATTCCGTGAGAAGCAATTAAAATTTCATTATGAGAGTTCAACAGAATATTGAGGTTGGAGAAACCTGAGAATTAGATATACTTAAAAAAGTTAAATTCGCCATACCAAAAAAACATATAAAAACATATGCAATTTTGATTAAATTAGGATGAGAGATACACAAACTCTTTCTTTATGTAAGGGTGATCAGATAACTACTAATTAAATACACGATATTCAAGAATTTAAGAAATAAAGAAAGATCAGAAGAAATAATTAATGAGTAGATGATACTCAGTTATTCTTTGAAAAAAGTTAAATTATGGCAATTTGGATGAAAGGAAAGTTATTCTTTGGTTCGGATGGTGATGATTATTGATAACAGATATCAGTAGTAAAATAAATTTTAATATTAAAACATAAATAATTTATACATATTAAAAACAATAATTTGTTTGGTATGTTGATTAAAAAAATTAAAATAATAAAAAAATATAAAAATATACATGAAGTGAGTGAATAATGTTTTTACAAGAAACTATTGCAGCTATTGCTACACCTTTAGGCATAGGCAGTATTAGTGTAATTCGTGTAAGCGGATCAAAAGCCATTGAGGGTATTAATAGTATTTTCAAAGGTATTAAAGAAATTAATTTATTAGAAGTGGCAACTCATACTATTCATCATGGTTTTATTTTGAATAATTCAGGTGAAGTTTTAGATGAAGTTTTAATTTCTGTTTTTCGGTCTCCTCGATCTTTTACAGGTGAAGATGTTATCGAAATTCAAGCTCATGGAGGTATTTTAATTACTAAACTTGTGTTAGAAAGAGTTTTATCTTTGCCGTTTATTAGATTAGCAGAGCCAGGTGAATTTAGTAAAAGAGCTTTTTTAAATAAAAAAATTGATTTATTGCAAGCAGAAGCTATTATGGATTTAATTCATGCTAAAAATATTAAGTTTATCAAATTAGCTAATGCAGGTTTGCAAAAAAAAATTTCTAAAAATATTCAAGATTTAAATAAACAAATTTTAAATTTAATAGTTAGTGTAGAAGTAAATATAGATTATCCCGAATATGATGATATACCTAATGTTACTAATAATTTGATTGTTCCTCAAACGGAATTTTTAATTAATAAATTGCAAAGTATTTTAGATAATTCTTGTAAAACTCGTTTTATTAAAGAAGGTATTAAAACTTTAATTTTAGGTAAACCTAATGTAGGAAAATCTAGCCTTCTAAATAATTTTTTAGGAGAAGAAAGAGCTATTGTATCTGATATTCCGGGAACTACTCGAGATTTTTTGGATGTTTATGTAACTATCAATGGTATTAATTTACGTTTAATTGATACAGCAGGAATTCGTAATACTGATGATTATTTAGAGAATTTAGGAGTTAATATTTCTAAAAAATTTATAAACGAAGCTGAATTGATTTTATTATTATTAGATGCTCATGATCTTTTAGAACCGGAAGATTTAATGTTATTAGAAATGACTAAACATAAAAATAGAATCATTGTAGGTAGCAAATCGGATTTGTCAATTAATCTGAAATTATCATCCGAATTAGAATCGCAGATTATTTTTATTTCTAATCATACACAAGAGGGAATAGAAAATTTAAAAAGAGAAATTATAAAAAAATTTAATTTGCAAGATATTCAAGAGCGAAATTTCGATTATTTATTTAACCTTCGGCAAGTTCATCAATTAAAAAAAGCTATTATATCTTTAAAAAATATTTTAAAAGATATAAAAAGAAATATGCCTATAGATATACATGTGCTTCATTTAAAAGAAGCTTATCAATCTTTAGAAAATATTTTAGGTAGCAAATTACAAGAAAATTTGATTAATGAATTATTTTCGAAATTTTGTTTAGGTAAATAATATTTATTATTTTTGGTTTTTTATTTATATACATGTTATTTGTTATTTTTTTATTTAATTTTTGCAAGATTGAAAATATTTTTATTAATAAATTTAAATTAATTATTGGAATAATTGTATAAAATAATTAAATTGTTTAAAGGATCGGATTATGACATGATTGAAATTGAATATCAACAAAATCATCAAAAAAAAATATTTCCAAATAATATTACTGTTAGTAAAATTATTATTTCTGAAAATTTGGAATTTTTAAATAATTCTGAAAAATTACCAATAGCAGCTTATTTTAATAATAAATTAGTGAATCTGGATAAGCCTTTAAATGAAGATGGTGTATTAAATATTATCACAATATCCGATAGTATAGCTTGGTCTATTTTAAATAACAATACTGCTTTAATTATGGCTCAGGCTATTTGTCGTGTTTATCCAAATTCATTGTTAGTGGATAAGTATATAAATTCAGAAGGTTTTTGTTATGATATTGATCCAGTTAATAATATAATTTCAGAAAAAGATTTTGGTATTATTGAAAAAACTATGATTAATATCATGCAAGAAAAATTACCTATTACTGAAACAGAATTATCTGTTTCTGAAATTCGAAGTTTATTTAAATTTAATTATTATAAAATAGATTCTTTGCAAAAAATTGAGTCTTCGCAAAAGTTATTTTTATATAAAAAAGGTAATTTTTTAGATTTTTGCACAGAAGATCAATATTTACCTAATATTAATCTTAATCGTTATTTTAAAATTTTAAAAATATCTGGAGTTTATTGGAAAGGCAATAAACAAAATAAGGTTTTAACTCGTATTTATGGGGTAGCTTTTTTTCGAAAACAGGATTTAGCTAATTATTTAAAAACTTTAGATGAAAGAAAAAAACGAGATCATAAATTTATTAATAAAGAACAAAATTTTTTTATGTTTTCGTCAGTTGTTGGAACTGGATTACCTTTTTGGTTATCTAAAGGAGCAACCATTCGTCGTATTATTGAAAGATATATTGTTGATAAAGAAATATCATATGGATATCAACACGTTTATACTCCGGTTGTAGCTAATATCTCTTTATATAAAACATCTGGTCATTTGCAATTATACAATGAAGATATGTTTCCCATTATGCAATTGCCAGATGGGGAACAATTAATTTTACGACCTATGAATTGTCCTCATCATATGGAAATTTTTCGTCAAAAAATACATAGTTATAAAGATTTGCCTATAAAAATAGCTGAATTAGGTCTTTTGCATCGTTATGAACCTTCTGGAGCTGTGTCAGGATTGCAAAGAGTACGAGCTATGTCTTTAAATGATGCCCATATTTTTATTGCACCGGAACAAATTAAACAAGAATTTGTTGAAATTATTAATTTAATTAAAGAGGTTTATCAAGATTTTCAAATTCGAGATTATTATTTTAATTTAAGTACTCGTGATCCTAATAATAAAAATAAATATTTTGATGATCCCGATATGTGGTTAAATTCTGAAAAAATTTTAAGAGATATTTTAAACGAATTAGATCTTAAATATCAGGAAAAAATCGGTGATGCTGCTTTTTATGGTCCTAAAGTTGATGTGCAAGTTCTAACTGCTTTACATCATGAAATCACTTTATCAACTATTCAATTAGATTTTTTATTGCCTAAAAGATTTAATTTATCTTACATAGATTGTAATAATCAAACTAAAACTCCTGTAGTTATTCATAGAGCTATCACATCTACTATAGAAAGATTTACCGCTTATTTAATGGAACAGCACAAGGGCTTTTTCCCTGTATGGATTGCACCTGTACAAGTTGTTATTATCCCGGTTAATAATGAATTACACCTTGATTATGTTAAACATTTACGAAAAGAAATGTTACGAAATCATATAAGAGTGGAATTAAATAATAAAGATCACACCTTTAATTCTAAAATTCGTTCTGCTTATCAAGACAAAATTCCTTTTCAAGTTATTATTGGTGAACGTGAAATTCAAAATAATACTTTACATGTTCGTCAATATAATAAACTTGAAAAACGTAATATGTCTATGAATGAGTTTTTACAAATGTTTCAACATGCGATTAAAAATAAAATTTAATTTTTTTTGTTAAATTGATATTGAAAAAAGATTATAAATTGAATTATAATTAATTAGTGTTGGACTCTAAAGAGACATGAATATTATGTTATCTAACCAATAAACCAGTGCCGATAAATATTTAAAGGATAAGACTGTTTTTTACCGGTTTTTTAAAGGAAACGATAAATAATTAACGCAGTTCTTAAAATCAGGTTACAACTAATTAGTTAGTTCAAAATATGCCGCTACCACATGATTACAAAGATAAGCCAAAAGTGGCTGATCTATTTAATACATCTGTTTTGTACACTACTATAAGTGATAGGTTCAAAATTTATCAATATAAATTCTTGGCATTGTTTATTTTATTAATGGGAAACTGGATTTTCACAGCTTTTTAACGATAATCTTTCCTTGATAATTAAGGTAGATATTTAAAGTTAAAAAAGTTAAAAAGATTCCCTTAAAGACCACAGTTCTTAAAAGAACAATGGAGGTAATAAAAATTATCAGAACAAAAGACAAAGTAAATATTTTATAAGAATATGGCTAATGCAAAGAACAATGATCTTTGCAAGATGAAAGAACTTTAATATCTTATAATAAGATATTATTGCATGGGGCAGTTAGACACTTTTTTAAGCTTAAAAAAGGCTTTTTTAATAGAATATCAGAAAGACAATTCCCGAATGCCGAAATGAAAATAATCTATTCATATTTTAATATTTATTTATAATTGTTTATTTAATTTATTGATTAATAATTAAATTCTGAAAATTTATTTGATAAAACAATTAAGAATATTATTGTTAAAAATTTTTAATTTATTTTTCATTATATAAAAAAATTTTAAATTTGATTATTTTATAACAAAAAAGGAGAAAGTTATGACAAATTTTTTAATTCAACCTTTAAATGATTATGTTGTTTTAAAACCAAAATTTCAAGATGAACGTACTTCTTCAGGTCTTATTGTTAGTACTAGCCCTCGCAAAGAAGAATCTTTAGGTATTGTAGTTAGTTTTGGACCGAAAGTCATTGATTTAAAAACGGATGATTTAGTAGTTTATAAGAATTATTCTGGAGAAAAGGTTCAATTTCAAGAAGAAGAATATTTGATTGTTAAATTAGAAAATATTATTGCTAAAATTAATAATAAGGTTAATTCTTAATAATTTGATTTTTTATTAATATTAATCATTTTGAAAATTTTAAAAAAATTAATTATTTATTAGGATAAAAGAGGAGTATTTGATAATTATATGGCAAAACAAATTGTTTATGGCGAAATAGCAAGAAAAAAAATTTTAAAAGGGATAGATTTATTAGCTAATACAGTTAAAATAACTTTAGGTCCTAAAGGCCAAAATGTTTTATTAGAACAAAAATATGGTAGTCCTTTAATTATTAATGATGGAGTAACTATTACAAAAGAAATTAGTTTTAAAGACGCTTATCATAATGCCGGCGCTAAAGCTATATGCGAAATAGCTACTCGAACTAATGATGTTTCAGGAGATGGTACAACTACAGCTGTTTTATTAGGTCAGAGTATGATTCGTAAAGGTTTTGAAGCTTTAGACACAGGTGGTTTTAAAGGGGTTCTTTTAAAACAAGGTATTTTAGAAGCATCTCGTGTAGTAGCTCAACAACTTTTAGCCAAATCTCGTTCTGTTAATACTCAAGAAGAAATCGAAAATGTTGCTACTATTTCGTCTGGTAGTTTAGAAACAGGAAAAATTGTAGCTGCTGCTATTGAAAAAGTAGGTAAAACGGGAGTTGTTAATGTGGACGAATCTAAGAGTTTTGAAACTGTATTAGATGTTGTTGAAGGTATGCAATTCGAAAAAGGTTATGTGTCTCCTTATTTTGTAGTAAATCAAAAAGATTCTTTAATAGAATTAGAACAAGCTGCTATTTTAATTACTGATCATAAGATTAATAGTATATTTGAAATTAATCGTATTTTAGAATATTCATTAAGTAATAGAGTTCCTTTGCTAATTATTGCCGAATCTTTCGATAATGAAATGGTAAGTATTTTGGTCGCTAATAAAAAGGGTAATTACTTAAATGCAGTTGCGGTTGAAGCTCCGAGTTTTGGTGATCATCAAAAAGAATTGCTTCAAGATATGGCTATTTTAACTCAAGCTACTTTTGTTTCTAAAGATTTAAATATGAAGTTAAAAGATGTAGATGAAAAATTTTTAGGTAAAGTTAATAAAGTTATTATTAAAAAAAATAGTACTACTTTGGTAGTTGATAATAAAACTTCTGCTTTAGAAACACGTATTCAAGAAATTCAATCACAAATTTCTAATATTAAAAACATGAAAGATTTTAATCAACATGATTTAAATAATTTGACCAATAGATTAGCTAAATTAACTGGTGGTATTGGTATTATTCATGTAGGAGCTACTACTGAAACAGAATTAAAAGAAAAAAAATTACGTATCGAAGACGCTTTAAATGCAACTAAGGCTGCTATTGAACAAGGTATTGTTCCTGGTGGAGGAAAAGCATTAGTAGAAATTTATAAAACTGCATCAAGTGAATTAAATTCTGCAAACGAAAGTGTTCGTAAAGGTTATAGTATTGTGTTAGAAAGTTTATTAGAACCTACTAAACAAATTGCAACTAATGCGGGTTTTGATGCTTCTATGATTCTTCAGAAACAATTAGAACAAAAAGATAATTTTGGTTTTAATGCTGAAACTGGTCAATTTGTAGATTTAGTTAAAGATGGTATTATGGATCCTACAGCGGTAACTAGACAAGCTGTTTTAAATGCAGCTTCTATAGCATCTATAATGGTAACTACTGGTGCTGCTGTTGTTGAAGAAGTACTAGAAAAAAATTATCCAAATATTGATAATATGAATAACGATTTACTTTAATATTTAAATAAATTATTTTATATCTTTTTTAAAAATTAATTCATTAAATCAAGAAAACTTATTTGTTTTTTTGTAATATGAATTAATTTTTTTTTATATCAAAAATATTAAAAAAATGTTAGAATTTTTATTGATATTTAAAAAAACGAATAAAGATTAGTAAAAATTTAATTTTTTTGATTTTTATTTAATTAAGAAGGTACAAAATCAGTTTTATGAAATTAATTTTTAAATATATTATGCGTTATAAAATTATATTATTTTTAAATATTTTGGCAGTTTTATTTATAGCAAGTGGTGAAATTGGTATTCCTTTGATTATAGGTCGTTATGTTATTGATAATCCTGTTGCTTCGCAAAATTTTTTATTTTTTACTTTTACTTTATTATTATTGGTTTTGTGTGCTATCTTAGGTAATTTAATTATTAATTTTTGTTCTGCTAAAACATCATCTTTAATCTTTAAAGATTTAAATGCAGATATTTTTAAGAAAATTCAGACTTTTTCAATTATAGAAATGAAAAATCTTGGTGTTCCTTTTTTGATGAATTGTAGTATTACTTATGTTGGTCAAATTGTTAATTTTATGGCTAGCCTTTATAGAGCTTTAATTGTGGCTCCTATTATGTTGATAATTAGTTTAATTTTAATTTATCGAATTTACATGGTTTTTTCTTATATTGTTTTGGCTATTATACCTTTATTAGTTATTGTTTTTGTTTGTATTATTTTTAAAAATTATTTATTATCTACAAAAAAACAAAAAGTTTTAGAAAAAATAAACTCTAAAGTTCGGGAAAATTTAACTGGTATTAAAGTTATTAAAAGTTTAAATACAGAAAATTATGAAGGTTATCAATTTGATAAAATAAATTCTCAATATGCTCTTTTAAATATTCATTTGTTTAATTCAATTTTTTCAATGGAACCTTTATTTTATTTATTATTGAATATTTCTATTATTTTTACTACTGGTTTTGGAGCTTATATTTTAAAAATAGGGGCATCAACTGATTTTCATTTAGGCGGTTTATATAATTGTATTAATTTACAATACCATATACTTTATTCCATTTTAAATTTTTTATTATTATTTACTATGTTTCCTAAAGCTTTAGTTTCTTTGCGCAAAATAGAATATTTATTAAATATAAAACCATCGATTAAAAATAATTTACAATATAATTTAACTTTATCTAAACCTATTGTAAGTTTAGAGTTTAAAAATGTTTATTTTCAATATTCTAATGATGATAAAATGATTTTATCAGATATTAATTTTAAAGTTAAAACTTCAGAATTAATTGCTGTAGTTGGTTCTACAGGTTCTGGAAAAAGTACTTTAATTAATTTAATTCCTAGATTAATTGATCCGACAAAAGGTTGTTTGTTAATTAATGGAGTAGATATTAAATTATATAATTTAATTTCTTTAAGAGATAAAATTGGTGTAGTTTCTCAAAAAAATATTTTATTTAAAGGTACAATTTTAAGTAATTTATCTTTTGGAAAATCTAATGCAAATTCTGAAGAAATTTTTGAATTCGCTAAAATATCTCAATCTTATGATTTTATTAATAAAACTAAAGGTAAATTACAAGAACCAGTTAGCGAATTGGGTTCTAATTTTTCCGGAGGACAAAAACAAAGATTAGCTATTACTAAGGTTTTATTAAAAAAACCTGATATTTATATTTTTGATGATTCTTTTTCTGCTTTAGATTATCAAACTGATTTAACTATTCGTAAAAATTTAAGTTATTTACGTAAAAATTCTATTATTATTATAGTAGCGCAGAGATTAAGTTCTATTTTAAATGCTGATAAAATTATTGTTTTAGATGATGGAAAAATTATAGATATTGGTAAACATGAAGAATTAATGAATAGATGTCAAATTTATAAAAATATTGCTTTTTCGCAAAAAATAAAAGAGGTTCTAAATTGAAAAAAATATTTTATTTTTTACAACCTTTTCGGAAAGAAATTTTGGTTAGCATTTTTTTGATTTTTTTAGTTGCTGCTATAGATGCTTTTATTGTTATTTTTGAAGGAAATATTATTATTAATTTTATTCAAAATAATTTTAATAATAATTCTAAACTTATTTATTTTGATAATATTATTCTTAATTTTATACGGCAAAAGTTACTAAGTAATTTTCCAATTATATCTGAATATATGAGTTATATTATTCTTTTATTATTTATTAATTTATTTTTATATTTTTTATGTATTATTGCCAGATTTATTTATAATAAATTGATAATTGTTATTATTCATAAATCTATTCAAAATATTAGACAAAGTGTTTATCAAAAAATGTTAAGGTTACCTATATCATATTTTGAAAATAATACTATAGGCAATATTATGAGTATTGTTATAAATGATTTAGAAACAGTTTCGAATGGTTTACAACAATCTTGTGTAGCTTTTGTACTTTCTTGTTTTAGTATTATAATGATTATTTTTATTATGTTTTGGGCCAATTTAAGATTCGCTTTATTAATTTGCTTAATGATACCAAGTTCTTTATCTGTTATTTGGTTAATTAATAAAAAAGCACGCTCAGTTTTTATTCAAAGATTTGAAAAAACAGGTGAATATTTAGGATTTTTACAAGAAAAATATACCGGACATAAAGAGATTATTTTATATAATCAACAATCGAATAATATTAGTGATTTTCAAAATTTAAATCAACAATTAGCTTCTACTATTTTTAAATCTAATTGGATTTCTGGATTAGTGATGCCTATTATTAATAGTTTTACCTATATTGTGATGACTTTTATTGTTATAATAGGTTATTTTTTGTTGAATTATCACAATACGAAAATACCGTATTTATTATTTAAATTAGGTTTTGGTACTATTCAATTGGGACTTTTTCAATCTTTTATAAAATACATTTGGCGTTTAGGAAATCCGTTAAGAGATTTGAGTCAGATGTTTGTTATTTTGCAATCTACTTCTTCAGCTGCAAATCGTGTTTTGAATTTTTTAGCAGAAAACGAAGAATTAGATGCGAAAAATAATTTAATTATTCCTGATTCAGTTCAAGGTTATATTAAATTTTCAAATGTAAATTTTCAATATCAAATGGATCAACCTATTCTTTGTGATATTAGTTTTGAGATTGAAAAACATAAAATGGTCGCTATTGTTGGTCCTACAGGTTCAGGAAAAACTAGTTTAGTTAATTTGTTAGTTCGTTTTTATGATGTTACTTCGGGTACAATTTCAATTGATGGAATAGATATTTCTACTATTCCGAAAAGTGATTTACGTAAAATGATTGGTATAGTAGTTCAAGATTCTTGGTTATTTCATGGTACTATTATGGATAACATTCGTTATGGTAATTTTGATGCTACAGAAGAACAAGTTATTCAAGCAGCTAAACAAGTTAATGTTCATGATTTTATTATGACTAAGCAAGATGGTTATAATACTATGATTAATGAAGAATTAGATAATATTTCTCAAGGAGAAAAACAATTAATTACTATTGCTAGAACTTTTTTAAATAATCCCTCTATAGTTATTTTAGATGAAGCTACCGCTTCTGTTGATACTCAAATAGAAATTATTTTTCAAGAATCTATGCAAAAATTATTAAAAAATAAAACTTCTTTTGTAATCGCTCATCGTTTATCTACTATTGTAAATGCAGATATTATTTTGGTTTTGCAAAACGGTTTGTTAGTGGAAAAAGGTAGTCATATGGAATTATTGGATAAAAAAGGTTTTTATTATAATTTGTATAATAGTCAATTTAAATAAATATTAATTAAGTTAGATAATAATATAAATATAAAATATTTGGAAAAAAACAAAGAATTTAATAGTTTTTGCGAGTTTATTTTTCAAGTTTATTTTTGAGTTTATTTGAGGTATAATAAAAGTGGGTAATTTGTTTTTTGATAACTATAGATAAAATACCCAAAAATTTAAATTAAAAAATTATACTTTATCAAACTTAAGAATTTGAAAAATGAAAAAAATTTTAAAACTTGAAAATTTACGAAATAAAATTGAAATAAAATTTTAAATAATATAAAAATTTAATTTTATTAAAATAGTTTATTTAAGTGTATTAATTGTTGTAAAAAATTAATTGAATATTGAATAAGGGAGTGAACTATATTTGAGCCGACCATTAAATTTTAATAAAAAGTTTATAGGTTTATCTTTGTTGATATTTTCTGTTTTAGTAATCCCTTTGATAATGTTTTGTATTGGTATTTTTGAAAATTCAGATGAAATTGATTTATTAGAAAATGAATCTATTTTAACACAATCACAACAGGATAAGGTGCGCAAGTTCGGGCGTTTAATTTAGGAGATTATATGGTCCTCCTAGCATAGGGATAGCGTGCTAAGCCGTTGAATTTACCTGAGAATGAAAATTTATAAGGGAACATAGCATATTCAAAAAGCATAATTATTTTGAAGATTGATATTTTTTTAAAATAATATGCGAGGCGAAGTTAAAATAAGCATGAAATTTTTTAAATTAAAGCTATAATATAAAATAAATTAAAAAAATATGTTATTCGTGAATAAATATTGTTGATAACATATCAAAACGCATTAATTGTATTTTCTTTATCTTGCAATTAAGTTCTATCCGAAAAATATTTTTTATTTTTGAAACTTATTTTTTAACGTTTTTCATATATTTTCATAAATATAATGGGATGATTTATTTTAAATAAAGCCATGCGATCTTTAACACTTACCAATAATTAAATAGCTACCTTGGATAAGCTTCTTATAAAAAATTTAATTAAGATTTTTACAAATATCTTTTTTGAATAAGGTATTTATTAATTTAGATTTGAGCATTTATGCCTAATCATTTATCCGCCTTAGATATTTTATAAATGCTTACAGAGTTTTATAGTACTCGTAGGGGTCATGTCCTACCAAGGAGCAGGTAATACCTGTACACAAGGGGAAGAAAAACAGATTAAATTATGCATATTATTTTTTGTATAATTTAACTCGGAAAGCCGTATGCATAGGAATATGCCCGTGCGGTTTGGGTGAGGGTTTAATATAACTTTTTATAAAATTAATTATGTTATTTCTATTCAGGGCGCCAAAAGATGCCTAAATATCGAGCGATTTAACCAATTGCCAGTGCGAATAAACACTGAAAGGATAAGAACGGTTTTTTAAACGAAAGAATAAAAAATTACAGCAGTTCTTAAAAGCGGGTTGCGACGAAGTAGTTAGTCAAGAGGATACTGCCACCAAATGGTTTTAAGGGAAAGCCTGAGAAGGCCTAAGGAATGAAGTAGATGTGATAAATTTACCTGTCTCGTAAACTACTGAGATCGAGCAGTCCAGAGTCTATCAATATATGTGAATAGTATTGGGTAGTTTATTCATTAAAAAAACCTGGAATCTCACCGTTAATCTAAAATGGTCACTTCACCTAAGGAACCAAGGTTGATATTTAGAGTAACTTGGAGAATCCTAAAGGCAGAGTTATTATAATTGATCAATAATAATTAATAATGAAATAAAAGTCATTAGGCCCAAGGATAAAGCGACTTTTTAGTAGTCGGAGGAGTAAAACTTAATTTGGAATCATTAAGTCAATCGTCCTCTCGGGAAGAAGGTTAATGGCCTTTATAGGGCGAAAGAAGTCAGTAATTTATTGTTTATTCAAGGATTAAAAAAGAGTTAGCGTAGATGCTAATAACTATTTTAATTTAAGAAATTAAGTTTTTGTGAGCATTAATATTATGTAAAATTGTTTATTAAATAATCAAAACATCATTAAAGATAGTTTTATAAGGGAACTATTTTTGGATAATTAATTAAAAATAAACGATATTCCATAACTTAAGAAACAAAAAACGTTCAGAATAAACAAACTAACCATTGGCGACATTAAGTTAGTCCTTAAATGAGGGTAAATTATGGCAAGCCGGATGCTTGGAAACTTGCCCGTCCGGTTTAGATGGGGGCTGTTTTGTAATAAATATCAGAAAGTAAATTCTGATAAGCAAACGCAAATAATCTATCCATATCATGAACAATCTGAACATAGTGTTAATAATAATGATGGTGATATTTCTGATTCAAATGAAAAAACAATTTGGGATAATGCGCAAAATGCATTAAATATTGTGAGTAATAATGCAAACAATGCATTAAATCTTGTGAATAATAATGCAGATAAAATAAAAGAATTGGCAGACAATGCAAAAGAACTTGTTAGCGTTTTTAAAGGTTCAGTTTCACCAACTAATGACGATCAATTAGTGAAGGAAGAGAACCGTCCGAACAGTCCAGTGTCACCAACTAATGACGATCAATTAGTGAAGGAAGAGAACCGTCCGAACAGTCCAGTGTCACCAACTAATGACGATCAATTAGCGAAGGAAGAGAACCGTCCGAACAGTCCAGTGTCACCAACTAATGACGATCAATTAGCGAAGGACAAGAACCGTCCGAACAGTCCAGTGTCACCAACTAATGACGATCAATTAGCGAAGGACAAGAACCGTCCGAACAGTCCAGTGTCACCAACTAATGGCGATCAATTAGCGAAGGACAAGAACCGTCCGAACAGTCCAGTGTCACCAACTAATGGCGATCAATTAGCGAAGGACAAGAACCGTCCGAACAGTCCAGTGTCACCAACTAATGGCGATCAATTAGCGAAGGACAAGAACCGTCCGAACAGTCCAGTGTCACCAACTAATGATCCGTTAGTTGCTACAGGAAATTCTAATAAGATAAAACCAGATAATATCACATCTCAATCACAAAAACCAATCACATCGGATGTACAAAAAGATAAATTTCAATTTATTAAACCAGGAAATTCAAAAAATAAAAAAAAGTTTTTAAGAAATTAAAAAAATATGGCGATAACTTTTTAGAATCCGTAAAACATACTTCTTATGAACAAATATCTTCTATTATTTCAAATGAAAATTCACTTCAATCAATAGATTATGATTATGAAGAGAATGAAAAACTTTCTTTACTTTCCGATAGTTTGATAGACAAAAATTTAGATCAAATAAATAATGTCTTCGAAAAAAAATCTTCAAATAATAATGTAAAAATCATTAAAGAGATTTCGTCTTCCAAAAAAACATTACCTCGTAATAGTTTTGGTTTGAAATATGTGACATCTTTATTTGTTGCTTCATTTGGTGTAGTTCGTGTATTTGTTTCTAAAATGATTTTTGCTTTTAGATAGTTGTTGACAATTTTGAATAAAATTTCTTAATTTATTAAAGTACATAAAATTTAAAAGTTGCTTTATTTTAAATTAAAATATATAAATATTTTAACTATTATCCATTAAAAACTCATTTAAGAAAATCAAATAATTTAATATTTATATAGAATATATATAGTTTTATTTTTGTTTGGTAATATTTTAATATATTATTTTAATAACTTAAATGTAGTTTTTTATAAATTTTCATTATAATAAGCAAATTAATTAAAAATTAATTTGTTTATTTTTTTTGTTTTTTAAAAAAAATTAAATTATTTATTTTAAATTATGAAATAAATTTTAATTATAAATTATTTTGTTGTTGACATTATATTTTAATCAATTAATTTTTAAATAATATTGAAAATAAATAATCAAAATGGAAGGCATAAATTTATTATCATGTTAGGAACATCAACAAAATGGTTCCTTGCTTTGTTTATTTACTTGCCCTTAATTATTGTTATTTTAGGATTATTGTATTATTTAATTTTTTATTATCAACAAAAAATTAAAAAAATTATACAAACAACCAAACAAAAAGCTCAAGAAAAAATTTCTAGTGCTCAAATAATAGCTCAAGAAATGATATCAAAAGCTAAACAAGAAATCCATATTTTAAAAAAAGAAGTTGAAGAAGATTTGAATTTGAGGAGACGAATAATTGTTAATTTAGAAGAACAAATTATTCATAAAGAAGAATTATTAAATTCTCGAACTAGATATTTAAATGATAAAGAAGAATTATTATACATGAAAGAACAAAAAATTAATATTTCTCAAGAGCAAATTGAACAAATGCAAAATAAAGTTCAAAATCTTATTATAAAGAGACAAAACGAATTAGAACATATTGCTTCTTTAACTAAAGAACAAGCTAAACAAATTATTATGGAAGAAATTCGTAAAAATTCTCAACAAGAAATTATGAATTATATTAAATCTCAAGAAGAAGAATATAAATTTCAAGTTAAAAAGAAAGCTCATGTTTTGCTAGTATCAACTATGCAACAATTATCTCGTAAAATTTCTTCCGAAAATAATGTGGATATAGTTTATTTGGATAATAATGAATTAAAGGGGAGAATTATTGGCAAAGAAGGAAGAAATATTAGAACTTTTCAAATTATAACAGGAGTAGATTTAATTATAGATGATATACCCAATACTGTTATATTAAGTTCTTTTGATTCGAAAAGACGGGAAATAGCGCGTCGTACTTTAGAAAATTTAATTTTAGATGGTCGTATTACACCTGTTAGTATAGAACAAACTTTTACCAAGGTTCAAGATGAATTTGATAATTTTATTCAAGATATAGGAGAAGAAGCTATTTTAGAGGCTAAAATAGGTTTTTTGGATGAAGAATTAATAAAATTATTAGGTTCTTTGCATTTTCGTACCAGTCATGGACAAAATGTTTTAAAACATTCTTTAGAAGTATCTTTTTTAGCAGGCAAATTAGCTGCAGAAATAGGGGAAAATGAATTATTAGCTCGTCGTGCAGGACTATTACATGATATTGGAAAATCTTTAGATTATCAATTAGAAGGAAGTCACGTTAAAATAGGTTTAGATATTGTTATGAAACATAAAGAACCTTTAGAAGTAATAGATGCTGTAGCATCTCATCATGAAGATCAAGAACCTAGTAGTATTATTGCTGTTTTAGTTGCTATTGCTGATGCTATTAGCGCTTCTAGACCGGGAGCTCGTCGTGATTCTTTAGATAATTATATTAAAAGAATTACTCAATTAGAAGAAATTGCTAATAAAATTCCTGGTGTAGAAAAATCTTATGCTATTAAATCTGGCCGAGAAATTAGAGTTATTGTAGATCCTAAACAAATTGATGATTTAGCTATTTTTACAGTAATTCAAACAATTAAAGATCAAATTATGAAAAATATTAGATATAATGGTAGTATTAAAATAACTGTTATTAGAGAAGTTCGTTTAACCGAAATTTCAAATTTAAGTATTAGTTAAGTTTAATACAAAGGTAGTATCATTATGAATATTCTTTTTATTGGAGATATTTGCGGTTCGATAGGAATTAATTATTTAATTGAAAAAATTAATTTTTTAAAACAACATTATAAAATCAATATTGTTATTGCGAATGCTGAAAATGCGGCAGAAGGACAAGGTTTAGATTTCCAAAGTTTTTATAATTTAAAAATTTCAGGTGTTAATATGATTACTCTAGGTAATCATACTTGGAAAAATCATGATTTAAAGTCATTTATAGAAAATACTAATATTATAAGACCGTTGAATGATGATAGTTTACATCTCGGATGTGGTCATAAAATTATTGAGTATAAAGATAAAAAACTTTTAATTATGAATGCTTTGGGTCGAGTTTTTATGAATAATAAATTTTTATCTTGCCCTTTTAAAAAAATAGAACATGTTTTAAAAGTTTATAAAAATCAATATCATTATGCTTTTTTAGATTTTCATGCTCAGGCAACTAGCGAAAAACTAGCTTTAGCAAATTATTTTGATGGTAGAATTAATGCTATCGTAGGAACTCATACTCATGTTCAGACTAATGATGAAAGAATTTTGCCTAAAAAAACTCTTTATATTTCTGATGCAGGTATGACAGGACCTTTAGATGGTATAATAGGTCAAGATAAAAATATTATTATTAATAATTTTTTAAATAATCACAAATTAAAACATAAAATTGCTCAAGGCAAAAGACAGTTAAATGGAGTTGTTTTAACTTTAGGAAAAAAACAAAAAATTATGAAAATTAAGTATCATGAATAACAAAATACAAAAAAAAATTATAGTTATTACAGGCCCTACTGCTTCAGGTAAAACTTCTCTTTCTTTGAAATTAGCTGATTTTTTTTGTGGAGAAATAATTAATGCTGATTCAGTTCAAATTTATAAAGAATTTAATATTGGTTCAGCTAAAATTTCTCTTAAAGAAACTCATATACCTCATCATTTGTTGGATGATATTAATCCTGGTGATAAATATAATATTTTTAATTTCCAACAAGATGCGAGAAATAAAATTTTGAATATTCAAACTCCTTTTATAGTAGGAGGAAGTGGCCTTTATATTAAAGCTGCTTTGTTTGATTATGAATTGGCTATTTCTGAAGATTATGAAAATAAATCTTATCAAAATTGTACTTTAGAAAATATGTTAAAATTAATTTTTCAAAAAGATCCGAAATTAGTTATAGATATAAAAAATTCTCGTCGAATTATTAGTGCTTATCGTCAGGTTATGTGTAATAGTTTAAGATCTCAAAAAAGTGGATCAAATAAACCTTTATTTGATATTTTAACTATTTATTTGAATTTAGAGCCTCAATTTTTGAAACAACGTATTATATTAAGGTTAGAAAAAATGTTGAAACAAGGATTTGTGGGAGAAGTTAAATATTTAATAAATAAATATCCTAATGCTAATTTTAATATTATTGGTTATCGAGAAATTAAAGATTTTTTAGAAAAAAAGATTTCTTTTCAACAAGCTTATGATTTGATTATTACTAAAACTCTTAAATATGCTAAAAGACAAAAAACTTGGTTTATGAATCAAATGCCATCTTTAGTACAATTAGAAGCTTTAGATCCTAAATTAGAAGTTAAAGCTATCGATATAATTAAAAATTTTTTGAAAAAAGGTAAACAAAATGATTAACACAAATGATTTTAAAACAGGAATGACTATTAAATTAAAAAATAATATTTATCAAATAATTGATTTTTTGCATGTTAAACCTGGCAAGGGTTCTGCTTTTGTTAGAAGTAAATTAAAAAATTTAAAAACAGGTAGTATTATAGAATATACTTTTAATTCAGGTATTAAAATTGAAACAGCTTTAGTAAACAAAGTTAAATTGAAATTTTCTTATATACAAAACGGAATATATGTTTTTGTAAACGAAAATACTTATGAACAAATCGAAATTGCTGAGTTAGATATAATAAGTATTAAAAAATATTTAGCTGAAGATGTTGTTGTTGAATTTCTTTTTTGCGATCAAAATAATATTTTAGGTACTATTTTACCAGATAAAATAGTTTTAAAAGTGTATCAAACAGACCCTATTATTTCTGGCGAAAATAATCGTAAAAGTAATACTGCTTATAAAGATGCTATTTTAGAAACAGGTTTGGTTATAAAAGTTCCTGTTTTTATCGGGATTGGAGAAAAAATTATTATTAATACTTCTAATGATTGTTATGTATCTCGTTATAACGAGAAATAAAATGCAAACAAATATTAAAGTTTTTTTATTAAATTTTATTTAATAAAAAATATTATCAATAAGGAGTTTCTTTTTGTTATTATGAATTTTAAAGTAGCTATTGATGGTCCAGCTGGAGCTGGCAAAAGTACTGTTAGTCGATTATTAGCTAATAAATTAAAATGGTTTTATTTAAATACTGGATTATTATTTCGTTTAATTACTTTTTATATATTAAAAAATGAAATAAGTTATAATGATGATTTAGATATTGCTAACTTAGAACAAATATTAAAAAATATAAATATTAAGTTAACAAATGATGGTTTTTATTTAAATAATGAATATTTTTCTGTTAATTTAAATGATTATTATATTGAACAAAAAGTTTCTAATATTTCTTCTTTGTTACCTGTTAGAAACAAAATTTTAATATTACAATATCAAATAATTCGTGAACACGATTATCTTATTATGGACGGAAGAGATATTGGTACTGTTGTGATGCCACATGCTGATTTAAAAATTTTTTTAACTGCTAGCATCGAACAACGTGCTTTGCGAAAACAAAAAGAGTTAAAAATAATAGGTCAAGATCAAATAAATTTGGCGCAGATTATCAAAGAAATTCAATTAAGAGATTTAAAAGATAAAAAACGTTCTATCGCTCCTTTAAAAAAAGCAGAAGATGCTATTTTGATAGATAATACTGAGTTTTCTGTTGCGGAAACAGTTAATTTAATAGAGGATTTAATTAAAAAGAAAATGTTGGTTAAAAATGTTTAAGGTAGCTATTGTAGGTCGCCCTAATGTAGGTAAATCTAGTTTGTTTAATCGCCTTTTAAGGAAAAGATTAGCTGTAGTTGATTCTGAAGCTGGCACTACTAAAGATCGTATTTATGCTGATACTCATTGGTTAAATAAAAATTTTATTATTATTGATACAGGTGGTCTTAGTTTGGATATTTTACCTTTTCAAGAAAAAATTAAATATCAAACTCAAATAGCTATTCAAGAAGCTGATGTTATTATATTTTTAACAGATATTCGAGAAGGAGTTACACAAGAAGATTTTTTTATAGCCAAACTTTTATATTCTAAAATTTCTAAAGTAGTGGTTGCAGTAAATAAAATGGATAATATTAATTTGTTACCGGATATTTATAATTTTTATAGTTTAGGTTTTGATGAAATCGTAGGTATTAGTGTTCTTCATGGTATTGGTATAGGAAAACTTTTAGATATTATTATTTCTAAGCAGCCATTAGAACTTGTTTATAATAACATTAAAAATGAAGATGTAGTTAATTTTTGTGTGATTGGAAAACCTAATGTTGGTAAATCTACTTTTACAAATTCTTTATTATCTCAAGAAAGAATGATTGTTTCTAATATTCCTGGTACTACTACAGATGCAGTGAATAATTTATTCGAATATAACCAAAGTTTTTATCGTATTATTGATACAGCAGGTTTAAAAAAAAGAGGAAAAATTCAAATTGGTAAAGAAAAATACAGTTTTTTAAGAACTTCTTTGGCTATATTAGAAAGTGATATTGTTTGTTTTATGATGGATGTTAGTCATAAAATTAGTGATCAAGATAAAAATATTGCTTCTATGATTTTTAAAGCTAATAAACCTTGCATTATTATTGCTAATAAGTGTGATTTGATTACTAAAAATGATCAAATTCAAGATACATTTGAAAATAAAATTAGAAATGAATTAAAATTTTTGGATTATATGCCTTTGATTAATATTTCTGCTTTGAAAAAATATAATTTAGATAAATTTATGAAAACGTTAGATATAGTTTTTTTAAACTATAAACGTACTTTTAAAGATCATGTTTTAAATGATATTTTATACAAAGCTATTCAATTAAATCCTCCTCATATATTTCAACAAGGAAAAGCTCGTTTTTATTATTTAAAACAAATTTTTAATAAACCACCTACTTTTGTTTGTTTAGTTAATAATCCGCAATTTATTCATTTTTCTTATGAAAGATTTTTGAAAAATCAATTAAGATTAAATTTAGAATTACAAGGTTTACCTATTAAAATAATTTTTAAAAAGAAAAGTGATAATATATGAATACAAAAATTACTATTATAGGAGGAGGAGCTTGGGGAACTACTTTAGCTCAAGTTTTAGCAAATAACGGTCATTTAGTTTTAGTATGTGATAATAATCTTGAATATGTAAATCGTATTAAACAACATAAACATTCTGTTTTTGATAAAAATTTAAATACAAAAATACAAGCTACTTCTTGTTTATCCGAAGCTTTATTATATTCGGATTTAATAATTTTATGTATACCTGCTCAAAAAATAAGATTATTATTGCGAGAAATTAATTTGATTTTAAAAAAACAATCAAAATATTTTATTAACGCTTCTAAAGGTATAGAAGTTTCTAGTTATAAGACTGTTCAAGAAATTATTAATGAAGAATTAAATGTATTTCAGATTAAAAATTATGGTTGTATTATGGGGCCATCTCATGCTGAAGAAGTCATCGATTGTTATTTAACTTTTTTAGTTGCTGCTTCTTTGGATGCTAAATTTGCTGATTTTATATCTTATATTTTTGCTAATTCAACTTATTTAAAAGTTGTTTGTTCAAATGATGTTTATGGTTGCGAAATATGTAGTGCTTTTAAAAATGTTTTATCTTTGATTAGTGGTATTTTAGATATGAATAATTTTAAAAATAATGCTAAATCTGCTTTTTTTAGTATAGCTATGTTAGAATTATATGAATTAATGAAATATTTACGATTTTCTTTGGAGACAATTTTAGGAGTAGCAGGATTAGGCGATTTAATAGTAACAAGTTTTAATGAAAATTCCCGAAACTATCAAGCTGGTATTCGAATAGGTTTAGGAACAGATATTAAAAAAATTTATTTAAATAGTTATCAAACTATTGAAGGTATTAATAATTTGAAAGCTTTTTATAATTTGATGTTAGATAAAAATATAAAATTGCCTATTATAAAAAGCGCTTATCAGGTAGTTATAGAAAAAAAACCTATAAATTATCTTTTGGAAACAATTATGAATAAATTTATGCACAAATAACGATTTTATGTTAATAAAATTTATTTTTATGCTAAAATCAAACTAGATTCAAGTTTTTGGACATAATTTTTAATTTTTCGATGTATATTTATATTATTTTTTCGAAATAGTTAATTTATTTTATCTAAATTTGAATCTTAGTAAGAAGTTGAAAATATTTTTTTAACTTTTAATTATTTTAATTGAAAATGATTTTAAAATTTAATAAAGGAGTCAAAAAATAATGAATAAGGCCGAATTGATTTCTAAAGTAGCTAAAGATACAAATATTAAAAAAAAGGATGTTGTGAAAGTTTTTAAATCTTTATATGATACAATGGGCGAAACTTTAAATAAAAAAGAAAAATTTACAATTCCATATTTAGGTTTTTTCAAAATGTCATATCGTAAATCAAGAAAATTTAAAATACCTACTACATCTGAAATTCGTGTTACACCTCCACAAACAGTTCCAACATTTAAAATGAGTACTAAAGTTAAAAGAGATTTTAAAAAAATATTATCTGAATAAAAAGGATCGATAAAAAATCATAATATATGATTTTTAACCGATGACCATCTCTTTAGAGAAGGTCTTTTTTATAATAGATTATCGAAATCTGGTTTTCGGAAATACAAATAATTTATTTGGTTATATTTTTTAGAAAGAGGTGGATTTTTTTTGAATTTTGCAGAACAAAATATTAATCCCTATCGTCATTTTATTGGAGCTAAAGTTAGTGTTGCAGGTGAGGGCGCCAAAGAGGCCTAAATTTCGTGCTATTTAACCAATAGCCAGGGCAGATAAACCCTGAAAGGATATGGTCGATTTGATAAACGAAAGAATATTGAATTAAAGCAGACCATAAAAGCGGGTTGTGACAAAAGCAAATTAGTCAAGAGGACCCCGCTACCAAACAATTCTAAGGAAAAGCCTGTGATGGTCTAAGAAGGATAATTGATGTAATCAACAAACCTGTTCGGAAGTTGCTTAGACGGACAGTCCAGAGTCTACTAGTATATTTCACCTGTACTGAGTAGTTTATCAATTAAAAGAAACCTGGAATCAGCCTCCTAAAGAGGATACTTCTCCTACGGAATCAAGGTAGAAATTTAGTGTAACTTGGAGAATCCTAAAACGAAGTAATTAAATTTACTAATCTAGAAATAAAAGTCCGGATGGTCAAGGATAAAGAATCTTTTTAGTAGTCGTAAGGGTAAACCTAAATTTGGAATAATTTAGTTAATCGGCTTACCGAGAAAAGAGTTAACTACTCTTATAGGGCGAAAGAAGAAAGTAATTTACTATTTATTCAGTGGCATCAAGAAAGGGATTGATATTATGTCAACAACAGTTTCACCAGAAACTAAACTTTCGCGAACACGGGATAAAATTCAATATTGTTCTACAAATGGCTACTCTCTTAAAAGAGAACTCCAACAAGGAATGAATAACTTTTACAACACGTTAACCGCATTCAATAAAATAGCTGCTAACAAAGGAGCGGTTACTCCTGGAATTGACAATGAAACCATTAATGGTATTAATTTAAATAAACTAAAGAGATACCATCAGGAATATGTCAACAATGGTTATAACCCGAAACCAGTTAAAAGAATTCTTATTCCTAGTGATAATAAAAATATTAGACCCCCTAGGTTTACCGACCATCAAAGATCGGCTAATACAAAAATGCCTCAAAAAAACTCTTAACTCCCTATTTTGAAAATATTTTTTCAGAATGAAAATTTGGATTTAGAACCAAAAAAACCTGCCATGATGCGATCAAACGCGCCAAACAAAGATTTAAAGGAATTGACTACATCGTCAAAATCGACTTAAAAGGCTACTTTGATACAATCAATCATGAGATTCTCATGAGAACCTTAAATCGGTTCATCAGAAAGAATAAAGTTCTCTCAACCATTAAAAAAATAGTTGAAAGCTGGTTTCATGAAGGATGGTATCAAATATGAATCCTTATCTGGTTCTCCCCAGGGAGGAATCATTTCTCCATTATTAGCCAATGTATACTTACATTACATTGACTTAAAAACGGAGGAACTAATCAAAGATAAGGGGAGCCAATTAAGAAAGATAACCCAGAATATTGGAAAGCGTGGTCTAAAAACCAATACCATAAACTGGGGATTGATAGTTATCTCAATTTAAATCTAAAACCAAGAGTCGAATATATCCGTTATGCTGATGATTTTATCATTGGCGTCAAAAGAGAATACAACAAAACCGAGAAGATCAAGAACCAAGTAGTCCAATGGCTTGAGCAAGATTTAAAACTTACCATAAATAAGAATAAATCGAAAATTGTAAAAGCTAGTAAAGGAAAAAAGTTCTTATCATATATTATAAAGGTAAAACCAACCAATAAAATTCGCACAGGGAAGACCACACGGAATTCCTTAAACGGTAATAGTTCAAATCCAAATTCCCAAAACAAAAGTCGAAGAATATGGATATGAATACAATTGGTTAAAAGGGGGAAAGGTAAAGCACGACGAAACATTAGCGGGTAAGGATGAATTAGAAATAATCCGGACCTATAAAACAATTGTTAAAGGAATTATCCAATACTTTTGCTTAGCTAACAATCTCGGTGCTTTAACCCATCTAAATTATCTATCAGAATATAGCTGTTTGAAAACGCTGGCAAGGAAACGTGATGCGTCAATTGCCAAATTTCGGAAGAAATGTAAGATAGGTTTGACTTGGGGAATCTCCTATATTAATAAAGGAATAACTCAACGCGAACTATGGAACGTTTATTCTTGGGATAAAATTAAAAAAATGCGAAATTATAAGGGAAATCCCGACATTACCATTAATAGATTTATATTCCAAGGTCGTACACACCTAACTGACCGCTTGAAATCGGAACGTTGTGAGAACTGCGATAAAACAACCTAACTTCAAATTCATCACATTGGTATAGTTCGCAACTCGAATCGCCAAAGGATCATGAATAAAAGAACAAAAGTACTGTGTAGAGATTGTCATCGAAAGGTAACAAATCAACAAATACACGATATTAGAAAACAAGAACGATAAGAATTAAATAGCTAATCAACCGTGAGGGGAAATTAGTTCTCGCAAGAGAGTAAATTATGGAAAGCGGTGTGCTTGGAAACTTGCTCGCACCGTTTGGACGGGGGCTAATTGTAAATAAAACAGCAAATACAAATCGCTGCATAAAACGTAATTAATCTATCCGTATACAAGAGATAGGTGTAGTAACTAGAATTGATATTCAAAATAAAATTGTATGTGTTTTATTTAAAAAAATGAGAGAAGTTAAATATCGTTATCCAGAAGTTCTTGAAAAAAATCTCATTAAAATTATTGAATATTAATATAAATTATGTTTATTTCATAAATATTTAAAATTTTATTATTTAAAAGAATAGTTTTTATAACTATTTTTTTAATTTATAAAGATTTTATTAAATTTTGGCAATTATTAAATTATTTATAATAAGCGAGCGAGGTTATAAGAAGAAAAATGAGCGAATTAGTTAAATTATTTTGTCAAAAATGTGGTAGAGAAAATTATCATACTTATAAAAATAAAAAACAAAATCCTAAAAATTTGGAATTGAAAAAATATTGTCCTTTCGAGGGCGCCAAAGAGGCCTAAATTTCGTGCTATCTAACCAATAGCCAGAGCTGATAAACTCTGAATGGAGATGGTCGGTTTGACATGCGAAAGAATGTTAGATTAGAGCAGACCATAAAAGCGGATTGAGACGAAAGCAAATTAGTCAAGAGGATCCTGTCACCAAATAATTCGATGGATAAGCCTGAAATGGTCTAAGAAGGTAATTGAGGTAATGACAAAACCTGTTTCGGAAGTTGCTTAAACGGACAGTCCAGAGTCTACTAATATATTTCGAAAGTATTGAGTAGTTTATCAATTAAAAGAAAACCTGGGATCAACCTCCTTAAAAGAGGGTACTTCGCCTAAAGAATTAAGGTAGAAATTTAGTGTAACTTGGAGAATCCTAAAACTAAGTAATTAAGTTTACTAATCCGGAAATAAAAGCCCGGATGGTCAAGGATAAAGCATCTTTTTAGTAGTCGTAAGGGTAAACCTAAATTTGGAATAATTTAGTTAATCGTCTTACCCAGAAGAGAGTTAATGACTCTTATAGGGCGAAGAAAGAAAGTAATTGATTATTTATTCAATGGTATCAAGAAAGGAGTTGATATATAATGTCAACGATGGTTTCACCAGAAACCAAACTTTCATGAACATTGAATAAAATTCAATATTGTTCAGCAAATGGCTATTCTTTAAAAAGAGAACTACAATAAGGAATGGATAACTTTTATAATACGTTAACCGCATTCAATATAATTGCCGCTAACAAAGGAGCGGGCACACCAGGTGTTGACAATATAACCATTGATGGGATTAACCTAGAAAGACTAGAAAGATACCATCAGGAATACGTCAATAATGGTTACAACCCGAAACCGGTTAAAATAATCCTCATTCCTAAAGATAATAAAAAACCAGACCCTTGGGTTTACTGACCATTAAAGATCGGATGATATAAAAATGTTTCGAACAACTCTTAACTCCTTATTTTGAGGAAATCTTATTGGAATGGAGTTTTGGATTTAGAACCAAAAATCTGGTCACGACGCCGTTAAGAGTGTCAAACAAAAATTTAAAGGGATTAATTACTTTCTATCCTATATGATAAAGGTAAATCCAACCAACAAACACTAAAAAGGTTTATAAGAATTCCTTAAGTGGCAAAGTTCAAATCCAAATTTCTAAAGCGAAAGTCGAAGAATATGGGTATGAATACAATTGGTTAAAAAAGGGAAAAACGAAACACGACGAAACATTAGCGAAGAGAGAGACGAATTAGAAATAATTTGGACCTATAAGACAATTGTCAAAGGACTTATCCAATACTTTTGTTTAGCTAACAATCTAAAGGTTTTAATTTCATCTAAATTATCTAGCTGAGTATAGCTGTTTGAAAACATTGGCAAAGAAACGGAAAACTTCAATTGCCAGAGTTCGGAAAAAATGCAAGATAGGTTCGACTTGGGGTGTTTCTTATCTTAATAAAGAAAAAACCCATTACGAACCATGGGATGTTTATTCTTGGGACAGAATTAAAAAAATGTGTAACTATAAGGGAAATCCGGATATTAGCATTAATAGATTTATATTCCAAAGTCGTACGAATTTAACTGACCGTCTAAAAGCAGAACGTTGTGATAACTGCGACAAAACAACCCCACTGCAAATTCATCACATTGGGATGATTCGTAACGCGCATCGCCACAGGGTCGGGAATAAAAGAACTGAAGTATTGTGTCAAGATTGTCATCAGAAGATAACCAATTAACAAATACACGATATTAGAAAACAAGAACAATAAGAATTAAATAGCTAATCAACCGTGAGGGGAAATTAGTTCTCGAAAGAGAATCAATTATGGAAAGCCGGATGCTTGGAAACTTGCTTGTCCGGTTTGGACGGGGGCTGATTGTAAATAAAACAGCAAAGATAAATCGCTGCATAAAACGCAATTAATCTATCCGTATAAGAAAATGTTTACTTCATAAAGAAAAAAAATAATAAATTTATAATTTAATAATTTAAAAAAAACATAATTTATATTATTTTTTTATTTTTAATTTTATATATAATAAATATAACGAAGTTTTAATTTTATTATTTAAAGGATATTCGTGATATTCATAAATAATATTTTTAAATCTTTTGTTATTATTTTATTTGGCCCTGTAGCCAAGCGGTAAGGCATAGCTCTGCAAAAGCTTGAACATCGGTTCGAATCCGTTCAGGGCCTCCATTTTTGAAAATTTAAAATTTTTTTATAAAATAATATTTTTTATATATTTAAATATTATATAATATTAGCATATGAATAAAAAAATGAAATTAATTTTAGCTATTGTTTCATCAGAGGATGCTGATGAAGTGCAACATAATTTGAGTAAAAATAACTTTTTTAGTACAAGATTATCAACTCAAGGAGGATTTTTGAGTAAAAAAAATGTTACTTTAATTATAGGTTTGCCAGCAGATAAAGTGGAACAAGCTATAGAAATTATTAAATTCCATTCTAGACAGAAAACACAAATCATACCGAATGATATTTTAAATGAATTTTCTGCTTATTATTCTTTACCTTCAGAAGTTTCCGTTGGTGGAGCTACTGTTTTTATTTTAGATGTGGAAAAATTTTTAAAATTATAATTATCTATAAAAAAAGATGATTTATTAATTTATTAATTATTAATTTTATATTTATATTTTGTTTTTGGGTTTTTGGAAGGATATCACTTAATAAAATGGCTTTAGATAAAGAACAAAAAAGAAAAATTTTAGAACAATATGATGCTAATTTTATTAATACTGGTTCTAATAAAGTACAGTTTAATTTGTTAAAGGCTGATATTGAAATATTATCATGTCATGTTAAAAAACATCCTGGAGATTTCCAGGCTAAACGTAGTTTAATGATGAAACTTAATCGTTTAAAAATTATAAAAGAAATGTTTTAAGTTAAGTATTTATCTTAACAAAAAACATTTCTTTTTTATTTTATAATTAATTATTTTAATAATTTTATTTTTATTTAAAAGTTTTTAAAATTATTCAAAAATTGTTTTATATTATCAAATATTATTTGATTAAATTTTAAAATTATAAAAAATTACAAATATTTAAATTTAATCAAATAATATTTATTTAATTTTTATTTATTTTTATTAAATAATTTAGCAATTTTTCAACTATTTATATTATATTTTAATTATAAATTTTTTGAAAAAAAATATTTATGGAGCGAGTGAAGGGAATCGAACCCTCATTATATGCTTGGCAAGCATATGTAATAACCATTATACGACACCCGCGATTCTATTTCATTAAAAATTATTAATAATTTTTGAAATATTTATTTAGTTTATCATTACTATTAAATTTTACCAAAAAAGTTATCGGTTTTTACAAAATAATTGGTGCCCTTAATAAGAATTGAACTTATATTACATCATTACCATTGATGTGTTTTACCATTAAACTATAAGGGCTATATTTTTTATTATATTAATAGGATAATTATATCATAAACATCAATTAATGAAATGAATATAGTTAAAAAATTTAATATCAAATTTTATTTTTTATTGTTAAATATAATATTTAATTTTACTATTAATTTGTGTATAATGAAAGTGACTATTTCGACTAATTAAAATAAAATTAGAGAATGAAATTAGAATGCAATTGCAGAGGAGTTTTTTTAAAATGTCAGCAGATCAAATTAGTCCACGTAGTATAGGTTATTTAAAGTTTTTTTCTGAAAAAAGAATAACAGATAATCACGAAGAAAAAGGTAATTATGGATTTATTTATAGAAATCCTAATTTATCAGAAGAACAAAAATTAATATTACAAAATAAAGTTCAAGAATTAAAAAACATGGTATCAGATTCTGAAATTTCCAATGAGGAAATGAATGAAAAATATTCAGAAATTAAAGAATTAATTGGTTTAGATACTAAAACATTAGAAGAAGTTTTTTTTCATGTTTCGCAAATAGCAGATAGATCTGTTATAGAAATGACGCCTGAAGATAGAAGAAACTTTTTTTATCAAGGTGCTCTTTTTGAATTTGATGTAGAATCTACTCAACAAGGTTTAAAAGCTGTTAGAATTAATAAAATTTTTTAATTTATTTTTATATATCATCAAAAAAAGACTTGAAAAAGTCTTTTTTTATTGTTAGGTATAAAAATTAATTTATTTTTGTAAAATCATAAACATAATATAAGGAAGTGAGTTTTTAATAAATAAATGCAAAAATTTACTAATGAATCGGTTAGGGCGCCAAAGATGCCTAAATATCAAGTGAACTAACCACTCACCAGGGCGATAAACTCTGAAAGGGTAAGAACGGTTACTGAAAGGAAACAATCAGGAATTATAGCAGTTCTTAAAAGCGGGTTGCGATGAAGTAGTTAGTCAAGATGACCTCGCTACCGAATAGTTCTAAGGATAAACCTGAAATGGTCTAAGAAGCTAAGAAGATGTAGTTTCCTAACCTGTCTCGCAAACTACTGTACTCGGGCAGTCCAGAAGCTATCGATATAAGTAACTGATATTGGATAGTTTATCAACTAAAAACATGGAATCTCACCGTTGATCTAACGGTCACTTCTCCTAAGGAATTAAGGTTGATATTTAGAGTAACTTGGAGAATCCTAAAGGCAGAGTTATTAAATTAACCAACAATGAAATAAAAGTCATTAGGCCCAAGGATAAAGCGACTTTTTAGTAGTCGGAGGAGTAAAACTTAATTTGGAATCATTAAGTCAATCGTCCTCTCAGGAAGAAGGTTAATGACCTTTATAGGGCGAAAGAAGTCAGTAATTTATTGTTTATTCAATGGAATCAGTGAAAATGTCAAAAATTTTGCTGATCAATAAACTAAGCTTTTACGAATATTTAATATCATTTGAAATTGTTTCTTAAATAATCAGAGTAATTAAACTAGAACTTAAAAAATATGATTAATATTTATCTAGATTTCAATCACATTGTGGTGATTTGAATCAAAAAATATTACTGATATTAAACTCTGGAAAATGGAACAATACCTCCGAGAATATTTAAAAAAAGCCATTAATAATTTCAATTAGTTCAATAAATTCTTGTCTTATAAGAAAAGTTAAAAATCGATCTCTCGTTATTCTCACTATAAAATTTATTAATCAAGAAAGTTATGAAATAATTATTAACTTTTTATTTTCGAAAATATTTTTTTGGGATGGATTTTTTTGGATTTCTAACCAAAAATTTTTTTCATGATGCTATTAAAATATGTGAAACGGAGATTAAAAGGAATTGATTATATTATCAAAATTAATATTAATAGTTTTTTTTAAATCATTAACTATGACATTTACTTACAAAAAATAAAAAAAATATATTCAAAATATATTCAAAAAGTAAATTTTTATCAAAAAATATAAAAAAACTGAGAAACATCAAAAAAATTTAGACCTCATTATTAATCTTCAGATTAGGAACAAAAAGATATTAATTCTTTCTGATTTTAGAAATTTATTATACAAAAATCGGACACGATGCGACCTGGTGTAGTTTGAGAGATAAAAATATCTTATTATTGTAAGAGAATTGATTTACCAATATCTGATATTAAAAGAATTTAAGAAACAAAGAATGATTAGAATAAACAACTAATGAGTGGTAACACAATGTTAGTCTTTACAAGAAGATAAATTATGGCAAGCCGGATGCAAGGAAACTTGCTTGTCCGGTTTAGATGGGGGCTGTTTGTAATAGATATCAGAAAGATAAAATAAATTTTGAAATCAAAACGCAAATAATCTATCCATATCTCAAGGACATCCTGATAAAATAGCAGATCAAATTTCTGATGTTTTATTAGATGCTTATCTTAAACAAGATTCTCATGCTAAGATCGCTATTGAAACAATAGTTACTAAAAATAAAGTTATTCTTTGCGGTGAAATTAAAAGTTCTATTAATTTAGAACAAAAAAAAATAGAAAATATTGTTCGAGAGACAGTAAAAGATATAGGGTATATAAATGGGCGCCAAAGAGGCCTAGATTTCGTGCTATTTAACCGATAGCCAGGGCCGATAAACCCTGAAAGGAGATGGTCGGTCTAGCAAACGAAAGAATGTCAGATTAGAGCAGACCATAAAAGCGGGTTGCGATAAAAGCAAATTAGTCAAGAAGAATCCGCCACCAAATAATTCTACGGACAAGCCTGCAATGGCCTAAGAAGGAAAATTGATGTAATTACCCAACCTGTTCGGAAGTTGCTTAGACGAACAGTCTGGAGTCTATTAGTATATTATTTATGTACTGAGTAGTTTATCAGATAAAGAAAACCCGGAATCAGCCTCCCTAAAGAGGATACTTCCCCTAAGGAATTAAGGTCGAAATTTAGTGTAACTTGGAGAATCCTAAAACTCAGTAATTAAATTTACTAATCCGGAAATAAAGCCCGGATCGTCAAGGATAAAGCATCTTCTTAGTAGTCGTAAGGGTAAACCTAAATTTGGAATAATTTAGTTAATCGGCTTACCGAGAAAAGAGTTAACGACTCTTATAGGGCGAAAGAAGAAAGTAATTTACTATTTATTCAGTGGCATCAAGAAAGGGATTGATATACTATGTCAACAACGGTTTCAATAGAAACTAAACTTTCGCGAACACGGGATAAAATTCAATATTGTTCAGCAAACGGCTACTCTTTAAAAAGATAACTACAATAAGGAATGAATAACTTTTATAATACGTTAACCGCATTTAATAAAATTGCCGCTAACGAAGGGGCAGGAACACCAGATGTTGACAATGAAACCATTGATGGGGTTAATCTAGGAAGACTAGAAAGATACCATTAGTTTTTAAAATATCTTCTCAGAATGGAGTACGGGATTTAGAACCAAAAAATCTGGCCATGACGCTGTCAAACGCGTTAAATAAAGATTTCAAGGAATTGATTACCTTGTCAAAATTGACTTAAAAGGTTACTTTGATATAGATCAATCATGAGATTCTTATAAGAACCTTAAATCAGTTCATCATAAAGAATCAAACCCTCTCGACTATCTGCAAATGGTTAAAAGCCGGTTTCATGAAAGATGGGATCAAATACGAATCTTTATCGGAATTTCCTATATGCCGGCGAATATATATCTACATTATATCGGCTTGAAAATGAACGAACTAATTAAAGAGAAAAAACCAATTAGAAAGAATAGCCCAGAATATGGAAAAGCATGGCTTAAAAACCAACATTATAAACTGGGAATCGACAATTCTCTTAACCTAAATCCAAAACTAAGAGCTGAATATATATTCGTTATGCTGATTACTTTATCAATTAGCAGGGATAAATCAAACATTGTCAAAGCCAACAAAGGGATTAATTACTTTCTATCCTATATGATAAAGGTAAATCCAACCAGCAAACACTAAAAAGGTTTATAAGAAATCCTTAAGTGGCAAAGTTAAAATCCAAATTTCTAAAGCGAAAGTCGAAGAATATGGGTATGAATACAATTGGTTAAAAAAGGGAAAAACGAAACACGACGAAACATTAGCGAAGAGAGAGACGAATTAGAAATAATTCGGACCTATAAGACAATTGTCAAAGGACTTATCCAATACTTTTGTTTAGCTAACAATCTAAAGGTTTTAATTCATCTAAATTATCTAGCTGAGTATAGCTGTTTGAAAACATTGACAAAGAAACGGAAAACGTCAATTGCCAGAGTTCGGAAAAAATGCAAGATAGGTTCAACTTGGGGTGTTTCTTATCTTAATAAAAAAAAAACCCATTACGAACCATGGGATGTTTATTCTTGGAACAGAATTAAAAAAATGTGTAACTATAAGGGAAATCCGGATATTACCATTAATAGATTTATATTCCAAGGTCGTACGAATTTCACTAATCGTCTAAAAGCGGAACGTTGTGAGAACTGTGACAAAACAACCCCACTGCAAATTCATCACATTGGGACGATTCGTAACGCGCATCGCCACAGGGTCGGGAATAAAAGAACTGAAGTATTGTGTCAAGATTGTCATCAGAAGATAACCAATTAACAAATACACGATATTAGAAAACAAGAACAATAAGAATTAAATAGCTAATCAACCGTGAGGGGAAATTAGTTCTCGAGAGAGAGTGAATTAGGGAAAGCCGGATGCTTGGAAACTTGCTTGTCCGGTTTGGACGGGGGCTGATTGTAAATAAAACAGCAAAGATAAATCGCTGCATAAAACGCAATTAATCTATCCGTATAAAGAAGATAATTTTTATTATTCAGATTTGTTAGTTGTTAATTTGATAAATAAACAATCTGAAGAAATTAATAGAGCTGTTTCAGTTAATGGTGGCGCGGGAGATCAAGGTTCAATGTTTGGTTATGCTACTAACGAAACGCCCCAGTATATGCCATTACAGTTTATATTATCTCGGAATTTAGCTTTACAATTAAATAAAATAAGAGAAGAGAAAATTTTACCTTTTTTAAAACCAGATGGTAAAACACAATTAACTATGGTATATGATGAAAAAGGTAATTTATGTTATATTGATTCAATTGTGATTTCTTCTCATCATAGCAATATTATTAAAAATAATAAAACTTTTTCAAATGATATTATACAATATGTTATTAAACCTGTTATTCCTATGAAATTTATAAATGCTAAAACTAAATTTTATATTAATCCGGCAGGAAGTTTTATCCAAGGAGGTCCTTCTTTTGATACTGGTTTAACAGGAAGAAAAATTATTCAAGATAGTTATGGTAGCGAAATACGTCATGGAGGAGGTTGTTTTAGTGGAAAAGATGCTTCTAAAGTTGATCGTAGTGGAGCATATATGTTAAGGTATTTAGCTAAAAATATTGTTGCTTCTGGTATTTGCGATAAATGCGAATTACAAATAGCTTATGTCATTGGAGTAAATTTTCCTGTCGGCTTGTTTATTAATACTTTTAATACTAGTAAAGTTAATGATAATCTCATTCTTGAGGCAATTTATAATAATTTTGATTTAAGTCCCCAAGGTATTAGTAATCAATTAAATTTAACTAAACCTATTTTTCGTATGACTGCTAAATATGGACATTTTGGTATCGATAATTATAAATTTAGTTGGGAAAATATAGATAAAATAAAATTATTTTCTAGGTTATTGAATAAATTTTAATAAGTTTATTTGTTTTTATTTTTATCTAGTTATTAATTTTAAAACAATTTATTTAATAAAATCAATACTAAATCTAAATATTTATTAATTTATTTATTAAGTTTATATAAATTTGTTATTCGATAGATATTATGATCTAATAATTTTAGTTATTTTTAAGGTTATTTTTATAAAAGGTTATAAAATATGAAAAAAAAATTAGTTAAAACGGTTCATTTTCGTGATATTGATTTTAGTCAATGGTATACAGATCTTTGTTTAAAGGCTAAATTGATTTCTTATTCTGATGTACCAGGTTTTTTTATTTATTTACCTAATGGTTATTTTTTATGGGAAATGATACAAAAATTTTTAAATCATTATTTAAAAAAAAGTAATCATCAAAATGTTTATTTTCCTTTGCTTTTTTCTGAAAATTTGTTTCAGTTGGAAAAAGATCATATTAAAGGTTTCGCTCCTGAAACTTTGATTATTGATAAGATTTCTAATCAATCATTACCATCTAAATTGATTCTTCGTCCGACTTCAGAAGTAATTTTTTCTAAATATTATTCTAATATTATTACTTCTTATAGAGATTTGCCTAAATTATTTAATCAATGGTGTAGTGTGGTTCGTTGGGAAAAAAATACCAAGCCTTTTTTAAGAAGTAAAGAATTTTTATGGCAAGAAGGTCATACAGTTCATGCCTCTAAAAAAGAAGCTTTGAAAGAAACTCTTTATATTTTGAATTTGTATAAAAAATTAGGAAAAAAATTGTTAGCTATACCTTTTATTTCGGGTATTAAAACAGAAAAAGAAAAATTTAAAGGAGCTGTAACGACTTATGCTATCGAAACTTTAATGTATGATGGTCAATCTTTACAAGCTGGTACTTCTCATTATTTAGGAACTAATTTTTCGAAAATTTTTAAAATTCAATTTCAAGATCAAAATTCCGTTATACAATTAGCTCATCAGACGTCTTGGGCTGTTTCATCTAGGTTGATAGGTGCTATAATTATGGTTCATGGCGATGATGAAGGTTTGGTTATGCCTCCTTATATTGCTCCTATACAAATAGTTATTATTCCTTTAAGGTTAAATAATTCTTTTTTATTAACTAAAGTTAATTTTTATTATAAACAGTTATTTAAAAAATATCGAACTAAATTGGATATACAAAATAAAAATATTGGTTGGAAATTTAGTCATTATGAATTACAAGGTATTCCTTTGAGATTAGAAATAGGGGAACAAGAATTAAAAAATGATCAAATAACGATTTTTATTAGACATAATCGAAAAAAAATTATTATTAATGCGTCTGAATTATTAATTAATATAACCGAATTATTCAAAAATATCCATCAAAATATGTTTGATAAAGCTTTACAACGTATGACAAAAAATATTTATATTGCTAATAATTACGAGGAATTTAAAATTAATTTATTCAAAAAAGGATATGTTAAGATGAGTGTTTTAGCTAATGAGGCGGAAGAAATTATCAAAAAAGAAACAGGTGCTACAGCTCGAGTAATTTTGAAAGAAAAATTATTAAATAAAATTTGTCCTGTGACTCATAAAAAAGCAAATCAAACTATTTTATTTGCTAGAGCTTATTAAAAAAATTAAAATTAATTTAAAAATGAATGATTTTACTTTTGTTTGAATTTATGGTAAAATTATTCAAAGTTGTTCTTAATAAAATAAGAAATTAAAAAAAGGAGAATAAGTTAATTTAAACGTATATGGAAAATGATGATAAAAATAATTATTTAAAAAGTTTTATTTTTTATAACCTATATTTTATTCTATTCAAATGTGAAAGAGGTTATAAAATAAAATGAGTATAATTATTTTGACTATCATAGCATTAATTTTTATCAATGCTTTATTGTCGGCCATCGAAATATCTTTAGTTTCTTTAAACGAAAGTAAATTAGATATTGAAATAGAAAAAGGTATTAAAAAAGCCTTAAAAATTAAAAAAATTAAATCTAAACCTACTCATTTTTTGTCTGTTATTCAAATTGTTATTCATATATTGACAGTAATTCAAGGTTATATGTTGCATCATGATTCTCATGGTGAGATTCAAATTTTATTAACTCTTCTTTCTTTGGTTTTGGGAGATATTATTCCTAAACGAATTGCTCTAATTTATCCTTTAAAAACTGCTTATTATTTATTAGGTTTATTTAATTTAGTTTGTTTTTTTATGAAACCTTTTGTTTGGTTATTGAATCAAATAAGTAATATTATTCTATATTGTTTAAGAATTGATCCTAATAAAACTCAAGATATTGTTTCTGAAGATGAATTACGTTTTTTGTTAAGTTCTTCTTATAACCAAGGAGTTATTAATAGTAATGAAAATAATATGATACAAAATATTTTTGATTTTAATACTACTAAAGTTTCGGATATTATGCGTCATAGAAAAGAAATTGTAGCTATTCGTCATGATATTAATATTAATGAATTAAGAGAATTTATTTTAAAAGAAAAATATACTCGATTCCCTGTTTATATGGAAAATTTGGATAAGATTTTAGGTATAGTGCATATTAAAGATCTTTTTAAGGTTTTATTAATAACGAACGATCCACGTTCTTATAAAAATAATTATTCAAAATTTAATATTAATCATTATTTGAGAAGAGTTTTTTATATTACAGAATTCAAAAATATTAGCGAATTATTAAAAGAAATGCAGTCTAAACAAAAACATATGGCTATTGTAGTTGATGAATATGGTGGTACAGCTGGTATTGTAACTATTGAAGATGTTATTGAAGAAATTTTAGGCGAAATTCAAGATGAATATGATAAAAACGATTTTGAAATTGTTAAAATCTCTAATCAAGAATTTATTATCAAAGGTACTGCTCATCTTTGTGATATAGAAGAATATTTAAATGCTAATTTACCAGTAGATGATTATGATACTTTAAGTGGTTTTATGTTGGATAAATTAGGTAGAATGCCAGAAAGTAATGAAAAAATAAAGATAGTTTATAATGATTGGGTGTTTGATGGTTTGTCTCATAATGGTTTAGTAATTACCAAAGTTAAAGTGACTAAGCCTATTATTTCTAAACAGATAAAATAATTTTGTTATTTTTATAATTCAAATGAGGGCGCCAAAGATTCCTAAATTTCGTGCTATCTAACCATATTCTGGATTTCCTTTCTTAATTGGTTTTCCTTCTTTGATCAGTTCCTTCATTCTCAAGTCCATGTAATGTAAATATACATTCGCCAACAAGGGGGAAATAATTCCTCCTTGAGGGGAGCCTGATAAAGATTCGTATTTGATTCCATCTTTCATGAAGCCAGCTCTTAGCCATTTGTTAATGGTTGAGAGAGTTTTATCCTTTTTGATGAACCGATTTAAGGTTCGCATGAGAATTTCATGATTGATGGTATCGAAGTAACCTTTTAAGTCAATTTTGACAATATAGTCAATCCCTTTGAATCTTTGTTTAACACGTTTGATAGCGTCATGACAAGATTTTTTGGTTCTAAATCCAAAGTTCCATTCTGAGAAGATATTTTCAAAATAGGGAGCTAAGAGTTGTTTCAGGCATTTTTGCATTAGCCGATCTTTGATGGTGGGTAACCCCAAGGGTCTGGTTCCTTTATTATCATTAGGAATAAGAATTCTTTTAACTGGTTTGGGGTTATAACCATTATTGACGTATTCCTGATGGTATCTTTCTAGTCTTTCGAGATGAATTCCATTAATAGTTTTATTGTCAATTCTGGGGGTACCCGCCTTTTTGTTAGTGGCAATTCTGTTGAATGCGGTTAACATGTTATAAAAATTATTCATTCCTTGTTGGAGTTCTCTTTTTAAGGAGTGGCCATTTGCTGAACGATATTGAATTTTATCCAATGTTCGCGAAAGCTTAGTTTCTAGTGAAACGGTTGTTGACATAATATATTAACCCCTTTCTTGATACCATTGAATAAATAATAAATTACTCTCTTCTTTCGCCCTATAAGAGTCGTTAACTCTCTTCTTGGTAAGCCAAATTATTCCAAATTTAGGTTTACCCTTACGACTACTAAAAAGATGCTTTATCCTTGACCATCCGGGCTTTTATTTCCGGATTAGTAAATTTAATTACTTCGTTTTAGGATTCTCCAAGTTACACTAAATTTTGACCTTAATTCCTTAGGGGAAGTATCCTCATTTGGGAGGCTGATTCCAGGTTTTTCTGATAAACTACTCAATACCGAAGTTATGTATTAGTAGGATCTGGACTGTCCGTTTCAGCAACTTCCGAGACAGGTTCTCTTATTACATCAATTTTCCTTCTTAGGCCATCTCAGGCTTGCCCGTAGAATTATTTGGTGGCGGCGTCTTCTTGACTAATTTGCTTTCGTCGCAACCCGCTTTTATGGTCTGCTCTAATCTGGCATTCTTTCGTTTGCTAGACCGACCATCTCCTTTCAAGGTTTATCGACCCTGGCTTATGGGAAGGCATGGCGTAAAAACCAACACCATAGATTGGGGGTTGATAGGTATATCAATTTAAACCCAAAGATAAGAGTTGAATACATCCGCTACGCTGATGACTTTATCATTGGAATTAAGGGTGAGTATGACAAAGCCGAAGAGATTAAGAACCGAGTAACGCAATGGTTAGAACAAGATTTGAAACTTACGATCAGTAAGGATAAGTCAAAGATTGTTAAAGCCAACAAAGGGACAAGGTTTTTATCCTACATGATTAAGGTAAACCCCGCTAATAAAACACGCGAAAGGAAAACCACGAAGAATTCCTTAAACGGTAAAGTTCAAATCCAAATTCATCAAGCGAAAGCTGAAGAATATGGATATGAATACAATTGGTTAAAAAAGGGGAAGGTGAAACATGATGAAGCTTTAGCGGATAGAGACGAATTAGAAATAATCCGGACCTATCAAACAATTGTTAAAGGAATTATCGAATACTTTTGTTTGGCTAACAATCTCGGTGTTTTAACCCATCTAAATTATCTAGCTGAAGATAGCTGTTTGAAGACACTGGCAAGAAAATGGAAAACATCGATTGCCAGAGTTCGAAAGAAACTTAATATAGGTTCAACCTGGGCTATTCCTTATCTCAATAAAAGGAAAACCCAATACGAACCATGGGTTGTCTACTCTTGGGATAAAATCAAAAAAATGCGCAATTACAAGGGAAACCCTGATATTATCATCAATAGATTTTTATTCCAGGGTCGTACACATCTAACTGACCGACTAAAATCGAAACGTTGCGATAACTGCGACAAAACAACCAAACTTCAAATTCATCACATTGGGATAGTTCGCAATGCGAATCACCCAAGGATCATGAATAAAAGTACAAAGGTATTGTGTAAAGATTGTCATCGAAAAGTGACAAATCAACAAATGCATGATATCAGAGAGAATACGAACGATAAGAATAAATAACTAATTAACCGCAAAGGGAAATTAGTTCTCGCAAGAGAGTAAATTATGGAAAGCCGAATGCTTGGAAACTTGCTTGTCCGGTTTGGACGGGGGCTGATTGTAAATAAAACAGCAAATATAAATCGCTGCATAAAAAGCAATTAATCTATCCGTATTTCTAAGTAATTTGGGAATTTTTATTTTTTTATTTATTTTATTATTTAAATTAATAATAATGATGAGGCATATTTCTTAGAAGGTTTGGTCGAGTAATATATGAATTCTTTGTTTTATAATTCTGAAATATTATTATTAGTTGAAGAGTTAAAAACTAATTTAAAAACAGGATTAACAGAACAACAAGTTCAAACTAGATTAATTGAAAATGGTTTGAATGAATTGTTCAAAACTAAACCTCAGTCTTTAATAAAAAAATTTTTTAGTCAATTAAATAACTTTTTTATATACATTTTATTAATAGCAGCTTTTATTAATTTAATAATAGGAATTTTAACTAGCCATCAAGAAGAGTTATATGAAGGTATTTTAATTTTAATAATTATATTAGGTAATGCTGTTTTTGGTGCTTTTCAGGAACATCAGAAAGATAAATCTTTCGATATTATTACTAAAACTACTAAAATATATGTAAAAGTTTTAAGAGAATCTAATGTGAAATCAATAACTAGTGATCAGTTGGTTCCGGGAGATATTGTTTTTTTGGATAAAGGAGATATAGTTCCTGCAGATTTACGTTTATTAGCTTCTAATAACTTACAAGTTGATGAAGCGATTTTAACAGGCGAATCTATAGCAGTTGCTAAACGAGCTGATATTCAAATTAACGATTCTAATTTACTTAATCAGAAAAATTTGTTATTTATGAATACTGTTGTAATTAATGGAAATGCTGAAGCTTTAGTTATTAATACAGGAATGAAAACTCAAATAGGCAATATTGCTAAATTATCTCGAACAGTTCAAAAAGAAAAAACAGTTTTAGAATTTTATTTACAAAAATTAACTAAAATATTGAGTATTATTATTTTTGTTTTAATTTTGATAAATTTTATTTTTAATATTTTTAAATATTATCTATTTTTTAATTATTTGAGTTGGAATGTTATTAGTAGTTATTTGTTGTCTTCTATCGCTTTAATTGTGGCAGTTATTCCCGAAGGCTTATTAGCTATTATGACTATTATTTTCGCTTTTGGTATAAAAAAGATAGCTAAAGAAAACGCTATTGTTAAAAATTTAAAAACTTTAGAACGATTGGGTTCAATTAATGTTATTTGCACAGATAAAACAGGTACTCTTACTCATAATAAATTATTAATTAAATCATTATATGTTTATTCCGATTTTTTTCATATTGATTATTCTAATAAGTTAATTTGCGATAATTTACTTTTAAGTTATCAAGAGTTAATTTATTATGGTCTTTTATGTAATAGTATTGCTCAGTATTATAATGGAAAAATTATTTCTTGTTCCAATTTGTTAGATTCTGTAGATCGTGCCTTTTTAGAATTATCTAAAGTTTTGAACATTAATGTTTCAAAGTTGCAAAAACAATATAAATTAATTAAAATATTTCCTTTTGATGATCATTTGAAATTAATGATGGCTATATACAAATATCAAGATCAATATTTAACTATTTTTAAAGGCGCTGGAGAAATTATATTAGATTTGTCATATTATATTTATATTAATAAAAAACAAAAAAATGTTATTAAAAGTGAAAAATATAAAGAAGAGTTTGAATTTAATTTAAATCAAAAAGCTCAAATGGGTTATAAAGTATTAGGGATTGCTTTTACAAATTTTTTTGATTATCGTTTTTTATCTGATAATATTTCTTTAAAAGAAATTTTGTATATTTTAGGTAAAAAGATTATTTTAGTGGGATTAGTAGGTATTGAAGATCCTATAAAATTAGAAGTTTTCCAATCAATTCAAGAATGTCATGATGCCGATATTAAAACAATTATGATTACAGGTGATCATTGTTATACAGCTATTCAAGTAGCTAATAAATTAAAAATTTTAAATCAAAAAACTGACTTAGTTATGGATGGTTCTGAATTAGATAAATTAACCGAAACAGAATTATTAGAAAAATTAATAAACATTAAGGTTTATGCTCGTACTATTCCTCAACATAAATTAAAAATTGTTAGAGCTTGGCAAAAATTAGGTTATATAGTGGCTATGATTGGTGATGGAGTGAACGATGTACCTAGTATTAAACAAGCTGATGTAGGATTAGCTATGGGTTTAAGTGGTACGGAAATTACTAAACAAAGCGCTGATATTGTTTTAATGGATGATAATTTTCATACCATTTTAACATCTATTAAAGAAGGTCAAAATGTTTTTGTTAATATTCGTAAAAGTTTAGTTTTTTTATTAAGTTGTAATATGGGTGAAATTTGTCTTATATTATTAAATAGTTTTTTTGGTTTTTTTTATTTTCCTTTTGATTTTGTTATTTTGAATACTTTACAAATTCTTTGGATTAATTTAGTTACTGACTCTTTGATAGCTTTAGCTTTAGGTATGGAACCTCCAGAACATAATATTATAGATAAATCTATGATTAAAAAAAATATTAATTTTTTAAATAAATCGATTATTTATAAAATTTTTTTAGAAGGTTTAATGTTGGGAATTATTGTTTTTGGTTCTGCTATTTTAGGTTATTATATTCATAGTGTTGATAATATTAAATATGGCCAAACTTTTGCTTTTATGGTTTTAGCTTTTTCACAATTATTTCATGCTTGGAATTTTAGAAGTTTATCAAAGTCTATTTTTTCCATTAAAACCAAAAATAATCTTTTTATAATTTATTTTATAATAAGTTTTTTGATACAATTTATTATTTTATTTATTCCTATTTGTCAAAAATATTTTAATTTGGCTAAGTTATCTTTTTCGGATATAATCATTATTATAATTATTTCTTTAATTCCAATATTAGTTGTTGAATTATTTAAACAATATTTTAAGGATTAATTTATTTAATATTTTTAGTAACTTATTTACAAATTATTTTTAATTTATTGGTTATTTTTTGAATTTATTTGAGAATGTTTTATGTTATTTTATAATAAGTTTATATATAAATTTTTTAATTATATTTTTAAAGATGGGCGCATTATGGTGATTTGCTAATGGGATTTATAAAATATAAAAGGTATATTTGTTTAACTATTATTAGAAATATTATTTATTATTTTTTTCATTTATTTTTATTTTTTGTAGTTATATTTTTATTGTGTAATTTAATTTTAGATAAAGAAAAAACTTCTCAAATTTTTCGTTTTAATTTTTCTCGTGTTTCTAGTGAGAGTATGTTACCTTCAATGCGTGTAGATGATATAGTTTTTTTCACTATATTAGATGAAAATAAATGTAAATCATTAAAACCTAGTACTCCAGAAAAGTTAGATGGTGATATAATTATATTTAAAGCGGATGAATCGAAATTTATTGATTTAAAAGATAGTTTTATTATTCATAGAGTGGTTGAGAATAATCATCAAAAAAAATATGTTACTACTAAAGGCGATAATAATTCGGCTATTCAAAACTTTGAAAAAGAAATTCCTTATAAAAATATTTTTTATAAATATTCTTTTAAAATTCCTTATGAGATTACTTATATTTTTATATGGGGAATGATTTTATTATTATTTTATTTTATTATTTTTGGAGAATCTAAATCTGATGATAATTTAGTTTAAAATTTTAATTTATTAATTCAGATCAATATTTTATTAAAGTAGTTTTTTTAAGGGTGATATAATATTTTATGTTGATTGATATAAATTGGGAACGTATTATTTACAAAGAACAACGTAAAAATTATTTTATTAAAATAAAAAATTTTTTGATAACTCAATCTAATTTAGGGAAAAAAATTTTACCAAACACAAAAAATATTTTTAACGCTTTTAAATTTACTTCTTGGGAAAAGGTAAAAGTGGTTATTTTAGGTCAGGATCCTTATCCTGGACCTAATCAAGCTCACGGATTAGCATTTAGTACTTTATCTTGGGATACTCCTAAAAGTTTAAAGAATATTTTTACCGAGTTAAAAAATGATTTATCTATTATAAATTTTAAAAATCAATTATTTTCTTGGGCTTATGAAGGGGTATTGTTATTAAACACCATTTTAACTGTTGAACAAGGATTGCCTTTGAGTCACAAAAATATTGGTTGGCATATTTTTATTATTAATATATTTAATTATTTGTCTTTGAAAAAAAATATTGTTTATATTTTATGGGGAAAAAAAGCTCAAGATTATAAAGAATATATTAATATCAAGGATAATTTAATTATCGAAAGCAGTCATCCTTCTCCTTTTTCTGCTTATCAAGGTTTTTTCGGTTCTAAACCCTTTTCTCGTGCTAATGAATATTTAAAACACCATCAAAAAAAACCTATTAATTGGAATTTGTATTAAAGAGGATTTTTGAAATATCAGGTTATTTCATCAATAGCCAATGATAATAAATATTTAAAAGGATAATAACGTAAGTCGGGTTATTTATAATATTATAATAAGAAATAATATAATAATTTTGTTCGAAATATAAATATCTATTTTTATTGATTATATTTGAAAAAAATTAATATTTTAAAATTACTTCATTGATAAGAATAATTTTAGACAGGAGTTGTTTTAATTTATGAAGAAAAATTTGCAAAATTATATTAATTGTGTTGGAGCGGATGAATCAGGTAAGGGTGATGTATTCGGTCCTATAGTTGTTGGTATAGTTTATATAAAGGATGAATTAGCAGATTTTTTATTACGCAATAAAATTAAAGATTCTAAATTATTAAGTAAAAATTCTATTTTCCGAATAGCTCCTTTTTTGATGAAAAATATTGATTATGATTTTGAAATTTTACAACCTTTGGATTACAATAATTTAATAAATAAAAAATTAAATCTTAATCATATACTTGCTTATTTATATAATAAATTAATTTTAAGATTTTATCATAATTTAAAATTTTCATCTCCAGTCATTATAGATCAATTTGCAACTGAATCTTGTTATTTTGATTATTTAAAAACAGAATCTAATGTTTATCGTCACATTATATTCAAAACTAAAGCTGAATCTAAATTTTTATGTGTAGCTGCTTCTTCTATTATCGCTCGTTATTTATTTTTAAGAGAGATAGAAAAATTAGGGCAACTTAATAATGTAAAATTAATTTTAGGAGCTTCTGATTTGGTGAATCAACAAATTAAATTAATTTATGAAAAATATGGTTTATCAATTTTTTATAAAATTGCTAAAATTAATTTTAAAAATCTTAGTAAGAATATTTGTTTTAATCGATCTTAATTTTAAAATTGAATTTTATGGAAATTTTAAAAAAATATTCTTTAAATTAAAATTTTTATAAAAAGGAATAATTAATATGCATAATGTTTTTTTGAAAATAGTTAATAAACAAATACCGAGTTATATTATTTATGAAGATGATTTGGTTATGGCTTTTTTAGATATTGCTCAAGTTACTCGTGGTCATACTTTGGTTATTACTAAAAAAGTTTATTGCGATATTCAAGATGTACCACAAGATGTTTTTGTTCATTTATTTAAAATAGTTTATAAAATTAGTAATATATTGATAAAGGCTTTTAAAGCTTCTGGTCTAAATTTAATAAATAATAACGGAGAAGTAGCCGGACAAACTGTTTATCATTATCATGTTCATATAATTCCTCGTTTTTCTAAGGAAGAAATATGTTTTCCATTATTAGATAATTCTTCTTATTTAAAGGAACATGATTATAAAATGATTTTACAACAAATACTAGATTCTAATTCTAATTAGAATATGAAAAATTAAATATTGGATGATTATTATGTAAATCTTTTTATAATCAATTTTAATAATAATATTTTAATATTATATTATATTTTATATTTTTCAAAAAATTAATTCAAAATTTATTAATTTTCATTAATAAAATAAATATTAATTGTTAGTTATATCATATTGATTTCTTATTTAATTTATTTAATAATCTAATAGTTAAATTAGTTGCTATACGACCTTTAGGTGTTCTTCTAATATAACCTTTCTGGATTAAATATGGTTCATAAACTTCTTCTATAGTTAATATTTCTTCTCCTAAAGAAGCTGCTAAATTTTTAATTCCTACAGGTCCGCCGTTAAATTTAAATATTAAATGATTTAAATAATGATAATCTGTTTCATTTAATCCGTTTTCATCTATTTTTAATTTTTTTAATGTTTCTAGTGTGATTTGATGAGTAATTATTTTATTAGAATATATTTCTGCAAAATCTCGTGTTCTTCGGAATAAACGGTTAGCTATTCTAGGTGTTCCGCGACTACGTTTTACTAATTCTGTTAATGCTGACTCTTCTATATAGCTATTATAAACTTTAGCTGTTCTTTGGAGAATAGTTTTTAGTTCTGATTCTTTATAATAATCTAATTTTAAAGTTAAACCAAATCTATCTCTTAATGGAAAAGAGATATTTCCGAATTTGGTAGTAGCTCCAATCAAAGAAAAAGCTGCTAAATTAATTCTAATAGTTCTTCTGTCATAATCTTTACCAATAACAATATCTAAAGCATAATCTTCCATAGCAGAATATAAAATTTCTTCTACGATTTTTGGTAATCGATGAATTTCATCAATAAATAAAATTTCTCCTGTTTGTAAACTACTTAAAATAGCAGATAAATCTCCAGCTCTTTCCAAAACAGCTCCATTAGTAATTTTTATATTTGTCTTCAATTCATTAGCAATAATGCGTGCTAAAGTAGTTTTTCCTAAACCTGGAGGTCCATAAAATAAGAGGTGATCTAAAGTTTCTTTTCGTTTTCGGGAAGCTTTGATATAAATATCTAAAATATGTTTAATATCTTCTTGTCCCGTGTATTCTTGTAATGTTTGAGGTCTTAAAAAAGCATCTTCATTTTTATTTTTTGGATTTGGTTTATTTTTTAATTTTTGTTCCATTTTATTTCCTATTTTTTAATAATAATTGTAAAGATTCTTTGATCATTGTTTCTATATCTGTTTCTGTATTGATTTGGGTTATAATAGAATTAATTTGTTTTATTTCGAAACCTAAATTTAATAAAGCATTTTGAACATCTTTTTGTTTAGGATTAAATATATAATTTGTTTTTTTATTTGTATTTTTATTATTTAAATACCAAATAATTTGTTGTGCTGTTTTTTCTCCAATACCTGGAAATTTTTTTAAGAAATTTACATTATTAGTTTCGATAGCCATTTGAATATCCGGAAATAATTCATTTTGTGTTAGTACAATAGCTATTTTAGGACCTATACCCGGAATAGTAATTATTTTCTTAAAAAAATTTAATAAGTTGATATCTGTGAAACCATAAAAATAACGTATATTTTCTTTAATATATAGATAAGTAAATAATTTTACTTTTTGATTTATTTTGAATAAATAAGGATTGTAAAAACCTATTTCATAACCTATGCCATTATTTTCGATAACTATATTATTATTATGAATTAATTTAACTAAACCTGTAATATAGTAGTACATATTAACAATTATTCACTCCTGTTATAATTAATTTTTATCATTTTTATTTAAAAATATATTTTTTAATTTAAATAATTTAATTATTTTCGGATTATTTTTTTAAATTATTTATTAAATTAATATATATTTTAATATATCTTATTTATTATAATGAATGTATAATTATAATTTAATCTATTCAGGATATGATTAATTTTTATTATATTTTAAATCTTTTTTAATCTTATAATAAATTTATATTTAAAATAAATAATATTTATAGTAATTGTGAAATTATTTATTATTTGGATTTATAATTAAAATGAGTCAATATTTCATTGACAGTAATTATTTTTTATTTTATAATTACTTGAATTAGTATTTTTTTCAAAATATTTTTTAATTAAATTGCGTTTGGAGTTAGAAAAATGTCAGTTAAAATTCGTTTACAACTTTTTGGTTCTCGTCACAAACCTTTTTATCGTGTAGTAGCAATTGATTCTCATAGCAAAAGAAATGGTAAATTTTTAGAAATTTTAGGAAACTATGATCCTTTAAAAGAAATAATTAATTTAAATTTAGATAAAATTAATTATTGGTTATCTTTAGGTGGTCAACCTACTACTACTGTTAAAAATTTGTGTAAAAAATTTAAAAAAAATCAAAACTAATTGATTTTTAAATTTTAGAAGTTTTTTAAAAATAATAGAATAATTCAAAAGGAAATATATTGAAATAAAAAATTTATTTTTTTGTTTTTGACAAAAGGAAAGATTATTTGATAAATGGCATGAAAATAGATATTATAACTATTTTTCCGAATTTTTTCGATTATTTCTTAAACCATTCTATTTTGAAAAGAGCTAAAGACAAAAACAAAGTTATTATTAATGTACATGATTTAAGATTTTATAGTCATAATAAACATTTTAAGATAGATGATAAACCATATAGTGGCGACACAGGAATGTTATTATCATTTCCACCTTTATATGATTGTTTAGATAAAATAAAATCAAATATTAAAAATAAGAGTAAAGTTATTTTATTATCTCCTCAAGGGAATTTATTAACCCAATTCAAAGCAAATCAATATATTAAGGATTTTGAACAATTAGTTATTATTTGTGGTAATTATGAAGGAGTTGATGCTAGAATTTTAAATTTTATAGATGAAGAACTATCTATTGGAGATTATGTTTTAACTGGTGGGGAGATTGCTTCTTTAGTTTTTATAGATGTTATAATTAGACTTATACCAGGAGTTATTCATGAAAATTCTTATTTATCTGATTCTCATCAAAAAGGTTTATTGAAATATCCTCAATATACTAGACCTTTTGAATATAAAAACTATAAAGTTCCTTCGGTTCTTTTATCTGGAGATCATCAAAAAATTTATAAATGGCGTTTAAAGGAAAGTTTAAAAAATACTTTAAAAAAAAGACCAGATTTATTAAAAAAAATTCATTTAGATAAATTTCATCAAACAATATTAGAAGAAATTAAAAATGAAGATGAGGAATAATATATTTTTCATATTATTTTTAACAAATTAATAAATAAAATTTTTTTATTAAGGGAATGGGAATATTTACATTATGGAATTAAAAGGTCAAACTTTAATAAGAGCTATAGAAAGTCCAAGTTTTAAAAAAATACCTTTTTTTAAAGTTGGTGATACTGTTAAAATGTTAATTAGACAATCTATTGGCGATAATAAACGTGTTCAAAATTTTTCTGGTTTAGTTATTAAACGTCAAGGTAGCGGTATATCTGCAACTTTTACTGTACGTGCTATTAGATTTGGTGTAGGAGTAGAACGTACTTTCCCTATTTATTCGTCTGCTCTAGAAAATATAGAAGTGCTTAGTTATGGTATAGTTCGTCGCGCGAAATTGTATTATATACGTCATTTATCATCGAAAGCTGCTAGAATTAAAACTAAACATAAATAAAAATTTATATTTATAAATAATAATTGATTTTATGCAAAAAATATATTTTTATAATGAAAATATTATTTTTTATATTGTTTGATTATAAATGAAAATAAAAATTTGTAATATTGGTAAAAAATCAAATTAAAAATTGGAGATAAATATGTCTTTGTTTGAAGAATTAAAACTGCGTAATTTAATAAAAGATTGTAGCAATGAATCAGATTTAATGTATTATTTAAATCATAATGCTATTAATTTTTATTGGGGCGTCGATCCTACAGCTAATTCTTTAACCATAGGACATTTAGTACCAATTAACACTATTTTGCTTTTGTATAATAAAGGTCATAATCCTTTTATTTTGATAGGTCAAGTTACTAGTTTAATCGGAGATCCTAAAACAACAAAAGAAAGAACTTTATTAATGTCACAAGAAGTTTGCGAAAATACTCGAGATATTTTATTACAATTAAAATCTTTATTGCCCGAAAAAAGAGTATCTTTTGTTAATAATTATGATTGGTTATATCAAATGAATCTTTTAGATTTTTTAAGGCAATATGGCAAATTATTTAATATGAAATATATTTTGTCTAAAAAAATTATATCCGAAAGATTGAAGAATGAAAATTCTGGTATTTCTTATACTGAATTTTCTTATAATTTATTGCAAGCTTTTGATTTTTATCAATTATATTTAAATTATAATGTAATATTGCAAATTGGTGGTTCTGATCAATGGGGTAATATTACAAGTGGTTTAGAATTAATTCGAAAATCAATTAATCCTTCTAAAAATAAACCTTTAGGTATGAGTATCCCTTTATTGTTAAATGATCAAGGTGTTAAAATTGGTAAAAGTGAAAAAGGTAATGTATGGTTAAATCCGAAATTAACTAGTCCTTTTGATATGTATCAATATTTTTTAAATTTACCTGATAGTCGTGTCATTGCATGTTTAAAACAAATGACTTTAATTACTTTAGAACGTATTAATTATTTAGAATCTGAAATGAAATTTAATTCTTACAAAAGATTAGCTCAGAAAGAATTAGCAAGTTATATAGTTTCTTTAGTTCATGGTCAATCTATATCTAAAGATTGTGAACAAGTTAGTTATCTTTTATTTGGTAAAAAAAGATTAGATTTATTAGAATCAGATTTCAAATTTTTACAAAAATATTTATTTTGTTTATTAGTTAGTCCGAATATTACTTTATTAGATGTTTTAGTCCAGAGCAAATTAGCTTTGTCAAAAAAAGAAGCTAAATTATTGTTATTAACTAAAAGTATTAAAATTTTTCCTTATGAAAAAAAAATTGATTATGATTTGTGTTTAACTCCTGAATTAGCTTTATTTAATAAATATATTTTAGTAACTAAAAAAAAGAAAATTAACATTTTAGTATATTTTTCTTAAATTCGAATTAATAATTAATATTGATTTGTTAATGTTTAATCTTAAAATGTGAGTAAGTATTGTGGTTAATTATTTATTATATCGTCAATTAATTATAAATCATTCTCAAAAACCTTTTAATTATGGTTTATTACCTATTACTTGTAACAATAATTGTCTTAGTAAAAAAAAACATAATTTATTATGCGGAGATGAAGTGACATTACAAATTTGTTTTAATGCTAATGTTATTAATGCAATTCGACACGAAACAAAAGGTTGTTCTATAATATGCGCTTCTTCTTCTTTAATGTCAATTCATTTATCTAATCAAACATTTTCGCAAAGTTTAAAAATTATTAATAATTTTATAAATATGTTGCAAAATAAACCTTTTGATAGTAATACTTTAGAATCAGATTTATTATTGTTTCAAGTAATTGCTAATTTTCCTAATAAATTAAATTGTGCTATCATTCCTTGGTTATTAGCATTTAATTTAATAAAAAATTATTTTAACAACATCGAATCGAGTTAAAAATATATTTTGTGAATAAATATTGGTAATCACATATGATTTAAAGTGAGTTGTAATATTCTATGATTTTGTCATCTAATAATCGTGTTTTTAAGAAAATGATGAAATTATCATTTAAAAAATATCGAGATTTATATCAAGAATTTCTTGTATTTGGAAATCATCTTGTTCAAGAAGCTGTGAAAAAAGGAATAGTATTGGGATTATATACTATTAATCCTGAAAAAGAAGAGGGTTTATTTATTAAAAAATCTTTAATGAAATTATTAAATAATAATCACATTTTATATTCTCAAGTAGCTATTTGTAAAATGTTAAAATCATCTTTATTTAGTGATAAAATACTTATTTTAGATAATATTCAAGATCCTTCTAATGCTGGACTTTTATTAAGAAGTGCTTGTGCTTTCGGGTTTAAGACTGTTTTTTTTAGTGATAATAGTGTGGATATTTATAACGAAAAAACAATTCAAGTTAGTCAAGGAGCTATTTTTAATTTAAATTTTGATCGTGGTAATTTGGTGAATTTTTTATTATTTTTGCAAAAAAATAATTATTTTGTTATAGGTTCTTGTGTTCGCGAAACTAATTTTTTATCTCATGATTTCCTAGATTTTAGCTCTAAATACAATAAAATTGCTTTAATATTAGGGAACGAAGGGCAAGGTATTTCTTTTGTTTCTCGTCAAAAATCGAATTATCTAATTGCTATTCCTACTACGGATTTAGTAGAAAGTTTAAATGTAGCTATAGCTGGTAGTATTATGATGTTTTATATTTATCAATGGTTTAATAAATAATTTTTTTAGATGTTTTTATATATTAATAAAAATTAATTTATTGAAATTTTAAATTTCTATTAAATATTTTGTTTTTGATCATAATAATTTCTTCTTTGTAAATAGGTTTTTGGTTTACAAAAGGTGTTTCTAAAATTTTAGGAATATTTTTGAATAATGGGTAATAGATAATTTTTATTAAAGCTTCGAATCCTATTTGACCATATCCAATGTTTTCGTGTCGGTCTTTTTTGCTACCTAAAGAATTTTTAGAATCATTAATATGTAGAACGGATAAGTATTTTAAATTAATAATCTTATCAAATTGTTTTATTGTATTTTCAAATTGATTTTTAATATCATAACCAGCATCAAATACATGGCAAGTATCTAAACAAATAGAAATTCGTTTTTTATCTTCTATTAAATCGATAATATTTTTTAATTCTTGAAAATTGGAACCAATTTCATTACCTTTTCCTGCCATAGTTTCTAATGCTATTTTAGTTTTTAAATTAGGAGTATTTTGAAAAATTTTATTAATACCTTGAGCAATCCATGTAATCGCTTCTAATTTGTTTTTGTTCAAATTATTACCTGGATGTATTACCATTTGAGGAATTTTCATTTGCGAAAATCTATTTAATTCTTTGATTAAAAATTCGATAGAAAACTCTCTTTTATTTAAAAAAGGGTTGGCTAAATTAATGATATATGGAGCATGACCTACTAAATAATTCGCATTAATATTGTATTTTTTCATTTTGGATAAAGTTTTATCAATATCATATTGTGCGATAATGTTTCTTTTAGTATTTTGAGGAGGGCCTGAGTATAACATAAAAGTATTTGAATCGAAGGATAAAGCTTGTTCTAAAGCTCCTAAATACATTTTAGGTTTTTTAAAGGATACGTGACTGCCTATTATTAACATATTATTATTTTTTTATCTTTCTCATTAAAATATATTTTTTATTTTCGGAAATTTTAATTTATATTTTAATTATTTAAATTAGTAATTAAAGAGTATTGGTTTTTATTAAATTTAATTTTTTTAAATGAAATATTTAATTTTTTTTGGATTTTATTAAGTAATAATTCATCTTTTTCGGTACTTAAAACTATTATATCTCCTGATTTTCCCATTCTTCCCGTTCTACCGTTCCGATGTTGAAAAAAATCTAAATTTTTATGAGGCAAATCATAATGTATTACTAAGTCTATATCTAAGTCTAAACCTCTTGCCATAAGATCGCTTGCTATAATATATTGATATTTCGTTTTTTGAATATCATTTATATATTGTTTTCTTTTTTTAGTATTTAATGATGAAGAAAAACAAATTACTTTTAAATTTTTTTGAAGCATTGCTTCATAAATTTTTATTTGTTCTTTGATATTGGAAACAAAAATAATAGAAATATAAGGGTTAATATGTTGAGTTAAATGTATTAAAGTTTTTAGTTTTTGTTCTGATATGGTTTCAAGATTATAATAATTTAATTTTAATTTATGTTCTTGTGTAGTATTTAAAAATAAATTTTTTCCAAAATATTTATTGATGAAAGGTTTAAATTTATCATCGATAGAAGCGGATATTATTATAATTTTAGGATTGCATTTAGTTAATATTACATCTAAGATGGATAAAGAATCTTTTTCAAATAACATATCTGCTTCTTCTAAAACTAAAAAATTGATTTTATGAATTTTTAGTAATTTGTTAATAATAACATATTCATGTAGTTTGTTTAAAGTTGTTATGAGTAAGGGAGGTTGTTTTTTTTTGAATTGATCTGATATTTTTTGTTTATTTATGCCACCATATAAAATTTTAATATTAGCTATTTTCGGTTCTATTTTTTTTAACATATTTAATATTTGCCAACTTAATTCGTTAGTTGGGGTAATTATGATCGCTTGTATTGTATTTTTTTGCCAATTTATTTTTGATAATATAGGCAATAAATAAGCATGAGTTTTTCCAGTTCCTGTAGGAGCAACGCATACTAAATGATAAGGTTTTTCGAAATTATTAAACATTTGTGTTTGTATAGGTGTTATTTGATTAAAATTTAGTTGTTTTAATTTTTGTTTTATATATTGTTTCAAATTTATTAATTTTCCTTTATTTTTGATTCGCACAAATTATTTTTAGTTCATTTTAATATATGTTAAAATATTATTATCCATTAATATTATGCATTAAAGTAAATTATAATATTATTTGATTTATTATTTATGATTTATCTTTTTATAGGGCATTTTATCGTTTTATCAAAAAAGTATTTTATTTTTATTATTATTTATATTAAAAATAGCAATAATTCAAGAGGTTAAAATTTTTTATGATTTGGTTTTTTAATAAAAATAACAAAGTTAATCCATTGAACTGTAAGAAGAGTTTTAGTAATCAACTGAAAGTGGAAAATATAGTTAATAAAAATAAAAATGTACCATTTCAATTTCAAAGAAATCGACGTTTCATTAATTTTCTTTCAGGTTTGATTATATTAATTATATTTGTAACTATTGTTATTGTTCCTATAAGTTATTTTATTTATTTGATTTTTTAGAGATAAGTTTAAAAGTTATTAAAAAATTTTATTTCGATTAAAAATTTTTTAATAAATAAAAATTCCATCGAAAAAAATATTTTTTTCGACGGTTTTTTATTTTATATTATTTAATTAATAATTTTTTTCAAATTAATATTTTTATTATATGATAAATAAATATTTTTGTTTCAATTTTTTATTTTAATTTTAATAATAATTATTTATTCTGAATATTATTTAAATTAATTTCTACTTGCTCCCAATTAATGATATGAAAAAAAGCTTCTACATAATCTTGACGACGATTTTGAAAATCTAAATAATAAGCGTGTTCCCAAAGATCCAAACCTAAAATAGGATAACCTAAATTATGAGTGGTATCTTGATTAGTAGTTGTTATAATTTCGGATAAATTTTTATTATTAATAATCCACCATACCCAACCGCTACCAAAAAGATTTAAAGCTTTATTAGTGAATTGATTTTTAAAATTATCTAAATTTTTATAATCTCTTTTTATAATTTCTTGGGTTTTATTTAATAAAACGATCTCATTAGTTGTTTTTGGTTTTAAAATTGTCCAAAAAAATGAATGATTAAAATGTCCACCTCCGTTATTACGAACAGATGTTCTAATTTCTTTAGGTATTAAAGATAAATTTTTTAATAAATCATCGATATCATTTTTTATTGTAGGAAATTTTGATAGAGAAATATTTAATTTATCAATATAGGTTTGATGATGTTTTTGATGATGAATCATCATTGTTTTTTGTGTTATAAAAGGTTCTAATTCGTTATATTTATAGTTTAAAGTAGGTAGTTTATATTTATTAATCATAATTAAGATATTATCGCTCCTTTTTATTTTAAAAATATTTTTTTTAAATAAGCAAAATCATTCTTTATTATAACATGTTTGGAATATGGTTATTTGTAAATTTAGCATGAATTACAAATGTATTGAATATATTTTATTTTTTAGAGATAAAATTTTTTTTAAAATAGTTAATAAGATAAAAAATATTTAATTTTATTATGACAAACACAATTATTTAGAAAGAAGTTAAATTCAATTTATGTTAAATAAAAATGACTGCATAAAAAATACACGAAATATTATTAAGCAAGTAATTTTAGGTTCGAATTTAATTTCGATTTCTTGGGTTTTATTTAACTTGAATAAATATTCTTTTTTAAGTCAAATTAATAAAATTCCTATTATTAATTCTAATTTATGGTTATTTTGGCATTTGCCATTATTTTTTTTAGGATTTTTTTTAAATATTAATTATGTAATTTTGTTTTGTTTTGTTTATATTTTTATAGAATGTTCCTTTTATTCAATGTCTAGTTATTTAGCGGCTTATGAATATTTAAAAAGTAATTATAATTTTTTTATTTCTGATAGATTTGTTTTTGTTATTAGCAATATTACTTTTGGTTCTTTTATACCTAATCTATTTGTGTTAATAAGTTGTATGTTAAATCATCGTTATGTTAACAAAAAACGTATTTTTATTTTTGGTTTTTTCAGTATTGTTTTACAATCTAGTTCTCGTATTTTAAATGGTTATTTAAATTATTGGGATATTATTAAAATTAATTTTTGTCGATATAATTATATTTATTCGGATCGTTTTATAAATATTTTTTTTTGTTTTTTTAATATTATTCCTATTATTATCAATAATGTGATTAATTGTTTATTATTCGGAATTTTATATAAAAAAATTCAAAATATATATCAGGAATTAATGTAATATATATAAAGAATTAAATTTATACAATTTATTATTTATTTCATTAATCGGCAATAAAATTTTATTGTAATTATTATATGTGCGAATAATTTTGTCAAATTAAATCTTTTATTTTATGGTATTATTAATAATAAAATAAATTATTTTTTTAACTATATTGAAATATCTTATTTAAATTAGTAATTGTAATTTACGAGAGAATTAATTTTTTAAATTTTTGCTGATTATTGTTACTATTACTTTTTTATCTTAAGATGGAGATAAGTTGCACTTTATTTTCCTAAATTTTAAAATTACAAAAACTTTTGATAAATATTTTTTTAGTTTTTTCTTTAGGAACAACATATAGTAACTAAAAATATTTCTTTTAATAACCGCAATTTTTTAATCATTGATTAGAATACGAAAGATTTATTTTTATTAAATATTGAAAAAAATTTTTATTTTTAATTAAAAAATTTTCAATAAGATTGAAAGGAAAATATAATGATTTCTTCTTTTACAGAGTTAAATTTATTAACTCAAATTCAAGAAGCTTTAAAAGAGCTTAATTTTATTAATCCTACCCCAGTGCAGGCTTTGGTGATTCCTAAAATGATTCAAGGTATTGATATTGTAGCTCGTTCTCAAACAGGAACAGGGAAAACTTTTGCTTTTGGAATTCCTATGATTCAAAAAATTGATCCTCAAACTTCTCAAATTCAAGCTTTAGTATTGTGTCCTACACGAGAATTAGCTTTGCAAGTTTTTACGGAAATTAATAAATTATTGAAATTTTATTCTGAAATTAGAACTGCTGTTATTTATGGTGGCGAAAAATATTTTAAACAATTTAGTGCTTTAAATAAAAAACCTCATATTATTGTAGCTACTCCTGGAAGAATTTTAGATTTATTAAAACAGCAAAAAATAGATTTATCTCATGTTAAACTTTTAGTTTTAGATGAAGCTGATGAAATGTTAAAAATGGGATTTCAAGAAGATGTAGAAGATATTTTAAAAAATATTCCTTCAGAAAGGCAAACAGCTTTATTTTCTGCTACTATGCCGGATTTTATTAAAAAAATAGCTGCAAAATATCAAAAAAATTCTCAAACTTTAGAAATATCTAATAAAAATATTGCAGTTAAAAGTATTAAACAATTTTATTTTATTGTTTCGGATATAAATAAAAATTTAGTTTTAGAACGTTTATTAGATTATCAAAATCCTGATTCTGTTATTATTTTTGCTAATACTAAGAAAAATGTGGATAATATTACTGATTATTTGCAAACAAGAAATTTTTTAGTAGATGCTTTGCACGGAGATTTGAAACAAAATCAAAGACAATATGTACTTAATAATTTTCGTAATAAAAAAATTAAAATTTTAGTTGCTACTGATGTAGCTGCTCGAGGTTTAGATATTTCTGATATTCAAATGGTTATTAATTATGATTTATCTAATGATTATGAAAGTTATGTACATAGAATAGGTCGTACTGGAAGAGCTGGAAAATCAGGTGTTTCTTATAGTTTTATTAATGTTAGACAAAAAATGAAATTAAAAAAATTAGAATATTATTTGAAAGAAAAATTATTATTAGCTGAAATTCCTAAAATTGAAGAGATTTATCAACAACAAGATCAGTTATTTCGTGACAAAGTTTTTCAATTAATAGAAAATTATAAAAACAATAATTTATCGATTGATATGAATTTAATGGATAAGTTATTACAAAAATATGACAAAGAATTAATTATTAAATCTTTAATAAATTATATATCTCCTTGTCGCAAGCAATATGAAAATATTATTATACGGAATGTTTCCAATTATAATAGCGATGAATTTGCAAAAACATCTTATAATAAAAGTAATCGTATTAATAGTGATTATTTTAAAAAATATGAACAAAATAATATTAATATGACAAAATTAATTATTAATATTGGTAAAAATGATCATGTGTATAATCCTGCTACTTTTTTACAAATTTTATATGATAAATTTAATATTTATAGAAAAAATATTGGTTATATTCAACATTTCGCTGATAAAACAGTTTTCGAAATTAATAATAATTTTGTTAACAAGCTTAAGACAAAAAAAGATATTTATTGGGAAAATAAATTAATAATTATTAGTGATGATTTGGGAAATTATTCTAATGTTAATAATAAATATAAGAATTAAAAATATTAAATAAAAAGTTAAATTTATTTTTTAATTTTATTTATTTGAAGATTATCTAATTTTAATATATATGTAAATAAAAAAAGTCAAATTTTTACTCCGAAAGGATTAATATATTTGACTTTTTTTTATTATGTATGTTAATTATATCGGATGAAATTTTTTAGTTATCCATTTTTGATATTATCTTAGATTATTTTTATTTTAATAATTATTTATGAAATTATTTAAATTACTTTGATTAGATTTATGAATAAGACTTTTTAAGTTTTTTTGTATTTTAAAATTTGAATTAGACTTGATAATGATATATAAATAATACTTATTATAATAAAAGGTGTTATAGTATCATAAGTAATAGCTATATTTCGTTGCGCAGTCCATAATAAATTTGGTAATCCGATAATAGAATATAAAGCAGTTTCTTTTAAATTTATTATAAATTGATCCCATATATTAGGTATTTCTCTTTTTAAAATTTGTTCTAATATAATATATTTAAAGACTTGTTTCGAATTTAAACCAAGAGCATAAGCGGCTTCTATAGGTCCGGATTCTAAAAAATTGACTTGTCTAGACATGTTGTTTAAAAAATGAAATGCGTTATTAAGGAAAGTTATGATTAAAGAAATACAAAAAATTCCCATTAAACCTTTTAAAAAAAATATTTTTTGTATTAATAAATTATACATTAAGACAACTTGAATAGTAATCGGAACGGCTTTTGTAATATGAATGCATAAAACTAATATACAATTAATTGTTTTTTGAATTAGTTTTTTTGAAGATTGACACCATATTTTAAAAGGTAATAATATTAATGCCAACAAGAATCCAATTAAAATAGCATCTATAGCTAATGTTAATGATATATAAAAGCTGTCTTGATAAGTTTTAATTATATTTATAATTTTATTGCCAAATGTATTGATTTGTTCTTTTTGATGATTATCATTTATATAAGTTTTTATAGCTTTTTCACGTAAATTATCCATTATATTAGGATTAGATTTTTTAATTTCATCAATTTGTTTTGTTAATTCTTGGTATAATTTGGTGTTTTGTTTGTTTATAAAAATACCTAACGGATAATGAAAATCTTTTTGTTGATTGTTTTTGTCATTATTTATTAATTTTAAAGATTGAAATTTATTTTTATCATTTGCTTTGGAAGAAGTCATTAAATTTATAACAGGGTGTTCAAAAATTAATAAATCAACACGTTTTTGTTCTACTTCATTAACGCAATTTACTAAATCTTCTTTTGGATTTAATTTATGTAAATTTAATTTATTTAATATTTCGATATCATAAATAGAACTAGTTGTAGTTGTTGCGCTAATATGTCCATGTGTTTTAATTAAATTTTTTAAATCTTGAATAGTAATTTCTGTTTGATTTATATAATTTTTGAATTTATGATTATCTTTTCTAATTAAAAACCCAATTTCGGATACATCATACTCAATAGTATTCATTTTTTTTTTACGTTCTTCTGTAATATTCATGTTACCAATAGCAGCATCAATAATTTTTTGATCAACTGCATTTAAAATACCAGGGAAATTTAATGGTTTTATTTTTAATTGTTTATTCATGTTTTTGGCTAATTTTTCAAATAAAAAAATATCAGAACCACTTACATATGTTCCTGTGTCGGTACAAAAGCTATTGGGATTAGAAGAATTACTATCAAAACATAAAGGCGGAGAATTGCTTACTACTCCTAAAATAATATTATCAGAAGGTTGTGTTGTAAAATTAAAAATTTTAAATAATTTATAATGTAAAAATAATATTATTATTATGAAAATAAAAATTTTTAAGATTTGTCTAATTTTCAATTGAAACATTAAAATGAGTTCGCTTTCATTATTTTTTTATTATTAAATTTGGGAATTTCAAAATAATTAAATAGTTTTTTTTATAGGCGCTTGTGTATAAATATTATTATTTTTTATCTTGTTCGAAAAAATATTTAATTTTAGGACATTTATTTAGTTGAAAAATATCATTTAAATTGCCTTTTTCTGTGATTTGGCCATTTTCTAATAAATAAATTTTATTTGACACTTTTTTTGCAAATTGTAATTCATGAGTCACAATAATAAGCGTTATATTATGTTTAATAACTAAATTTTTCAATAATTTTAATATTTCTTGAGCAGATTCTGAATCTAAAGCTGAAGTCGGTTCATCAAGTAAAATAATTTTAGGATCCATACATAAAGTTCTTGCTATAGCTACTCGTTGTTTTTGTCCTCCGGAAAGTTTTTGAACATTTTCGTAGGCAAATTTTTCCATTCCCACTTCTTTTAATTTTTTAAAAGCTTTTCGGGAAGCTTCTGTATAAGGCATTTTAAAAATACATTTCAATCCTAGACAACAATTTTCTAAAACAGTTTTTTCGGAAAACAAATTAAAATGTTGAAAAACCATACCTATTTGTATTCTTAAATTAGTCAAGGAAATATTAGAATCTAGAAGATTATAATTATTAAAAAATATTTTGCCTGAATCTGGTCTATTTAATAAATTTAAACATCTTAATAAAGTCGATTTTCCTGAACCAGAACGACCAATAATAGAAACTATTTCTTTTGGTTTTATTTTGAAATTAATGTTATTTAAAATTATTTTTTTATCAAAAGAACTTTTTAAGTTTTCAACTTTTATTATGTATTGCATCATTATAATTTTTTAGGCTCCTTCGGAATTATAAAGTTTAATTTTGTTTATTTTTTATGTTAAATGTGATATTTTTTATATATTTATTGTATTTATTGCTAAATTTATAATATGATAGGGGGTTTTTAATTTTTAAAATTCTATAAAAAAAAAATGATTTTGTCAAATTTTAAATAAAAGATTATTTTATTTTATAAAATGAAAAATTTTGATAAAATTTTTGTGGTGTTATTGAATTGTAATATTTTTTTTGTGTATATTTTGATTTAGATTGATAGATTTTATATAATAATATGTCACAAAAGTTTTATATTTATTATTTGTTTTGAATTAAATTTTTATTTTTCAACATTTGAGGTAACATGATTTAATTTTAAATTATACATTAAAGAAATTTGGTTATTTAAAATTTTAAATATTGATGATAATTTAAACTTATTAAAGTGAATAATAGATCAATATATATTCGAACAATAAATTCATGTAAAAGAAAAATAGGTATTGAAGTTATGTATAAAAAAAAACAAATTATTAAAAGAAAAAAAATTTTTTTATTTTCGATTTTAGTTACTTCCTTTTTATTTTTTGTTGTATTTTTTTGTATGGGAAAAATTTTAGGTCATATTGAGCAACAACATGAAGAAGTTGTTTTAGATGTTGGTCAAGCTTTGGAAAATAATTTAGAATCTGGCCAAAAAAATTTAATATCAAATATTACAGGTTCTGCAGAAAAATGTGTTAGTGATGTCGCAGAACATATTAAAGTTAAAGTAGATGAAATTAGCGTATATTTTGAAAAAAATTTAGATAATTTAAAAGAACATTGTCAAATGCGTTTATATCAATGTATTGATCATTTAGAACAACATACTAAAGAACATGCTAATCAAACTTTTAATCAAGTTTTAAATCCTCAAATTGAACAAAATTTAATTTCTTTAAAATCTAATATTTTAAATATTTTTTCTAATTGGTTACTTAATTCTTTTAAATTTGAGATTAATTGGAATTTTTTAAAGTTTTTACCTTCTTTTTTATTTTCTAAATCTAATACGCTGGCGAATAATAATATTAATGACAATTTAAATAATGATTTAAATGATGATTTACGCGATATAGAAGTAAAATAAGAAATTTATCTAAATTGAATTAAGGTTATGGTTATAAATTTATAAATTGTTTAATCATGGGTTTTATAGATAAAGTTTAATGGAAAAGTTACAAAATAATTTATAAGTTTTTTATACGAAATTTATCAATTTTATTAATTTATTAGACATTTATTTAATATGTTATTTGATAAGTTTTAATAATTTTATATAAATTATTAAATATTTTTGTTTTATTATCTATCTATTTTTTAAAAATTCGTTTATAATATTAGATGTAGTAGTTATTTATGAAAAATAAATCTATGATTACTACGAAAATTAGACACTTATTTTGAGATAAAAATTGTGTTAAAAAATGTTTTTGTGTTTATTAAATTTTAATTTTTAATTAAATTTAATAAATATTTGATTTTGAAATTTGAATTTGAACTTTGAAAAAATTATATTATTAATCAATATAAATCAATAGATTTAATTATTTAGTTTTTTGTTAAAAAAATAATCTTTAAAATATGAAATTAATATTTTAGGATTTGTCATTAATTATTAAAGAAGGAAAATAATAAATATAAATACTATAAATACTAAACAAAAAAAAAATGTTTCATTAAAAAATTTTAAAAGAATAGCTGTTATTATGTTTGTTTTAATGATTGTAGGATCGGTAACAACATTTGTTTTTTTTCATCCAATACGTTCGTCATTTATGATTAACGATTCTAAAGAGAATTTGACGTCAGGGAATATTTCTTCTGAAGTTCCTCAATTAGAAAATTTAATGTCTTCAGAAGAAAAAAATAATTATGATGTTAATCATTTACCTATAAAAATAGATAATAAACAAGAAACTCAAGATGTCGAAGATTATGCATCTATACAAGATTATAATAATGATATTTTTAAAGAATTGAGTAATTCTGAAATTGAAAGTATTATTGGGAAATCTGAAAATCTTGAAGTTCAATCAGTGACTAAAGAAGATAAAAAACCAACTAATATCGCTAAATCTAAGCCTAAATCTAAAATTAGTTTGTTATTTAAACCGTTTCGTAATATTAAAAAAAATTTAAAAAAAATAAATCAATTTAATTCTACAAACAATCTTGTAACACATAATCTTGATTCTGAGCCAGATTATGCTTTTATTAAAAAAAATAAAAATTCAGAAAAAAATATAAATAGTCCTATTATTTGTCCTGCTATTGAATTTTGTCAAGTAATGGAAACACCAAGAGCTATTGTTTAAAATATTAAATAAGTTTAAAAATGAGTTTAAAATTAAAAATTGATTTAATTATACCTTAACAATTATTTATTACTAAAAATTTTAAATTTGAAGGAGGCATTCTAAAAAAATCAATTGTCTTATTTAGGAATTTTTTAATAAGTTTTAAATTTAAATTATATTAGTTCAAATAATTGATGTATGTTATATTTGTTTTTTGGTTGAGTTATATTTAATTATATTTTATTCGTTAAAAAAGATCTTGTAAAATAGATCTTTTTTTATTTATGGGGATTTTTTTAAATTTTTGATTCTTTAATATATGAATTTTAAATTTATTTATTTGAATATTTATTAATTTAAATTGGATATATTTATTAGAAAGCTATTATTTGAAAAAAGGTGTTTTTTTGAAATGAAAATTAAAAAAAATTATTTATTTTTTTTGTTTTTTTTTTGTTTTTTTACAATTTTGATTTTTTTATTTTGGTATAATGCGGCAATTAAAAGTAAAAATATTAATTTAATTAATTTTTCTTTATGTAATTCGAAATTTTTACAAGAACAAGAGTTTGATTTCGAAAACGAATTAAAACGAATTAGTGCTAAGAAATTTAAGGTTTTAACCAAAATTAAGAATACTTTTCCTCAATATTTTCAAGAATCAAACGAGGATAAAAATAATTTTTTATTAAATCAAATTTTATTGTTAATTTTAGGAGAATTTAAAAATCATAATTATAAGTGGTTTGATAATTATAAAAAATCAAATTTGTTTTTTACAGAATATTTGTCCACTTTAGATAAATATGATTTATTTAATGACTTCGGATATAAAATAGAAGAAATAGTTTCTGATTCAGATAAATATGTTTTTATTCTTCCTGGTAATTATACTGAATTTACGAATTATGATAAATATTTGCTTTCTAAACAAAATTCTTTTTCAGTAGATACAAAAGGTTTATTTTGGAAACATTGGTCTCCTAAAAATTTGTTGTTTATATCTAAAAGTTATTTAGATATTATTTTGAAACTTAGTACAAAAGTTTGGGAGTTTAAAAATAATCCAAATCAACAATCATTTATAAATGAATTAAATATATTAGGTGAAAAACATTTTTTATTGTCTAAATCTGATACAGATTTTCATTTTATTAAACGTAAAATACAAAAATTAAACACTTTTTCAAGTAGAGAAAACGAAAATATTCACTCTTTAACCCGAACTATTCAAGAAAAAGAAACACAATACCGTCATCAAATGGATTTATCTGAAGCTGAACGTCAACAGTTAAAAAGAGAAATCGGTCAACTTACTCAGGATTTAATTACAAGTCAAGAAAAAATTGCTCAACATAAAAATGACTTAGAAAAAGCTCAAGAAGCTTTATCTCAAACTTCTTCTGAATTAGAAGAAATTCGCAAAGAATTAGAAAAAGATCATCAACTTAGTGAAACCACTATTCATCAACTTAAATCGGAATTAGATAGTTTAACTTCTCAACATGATAATTTAAACTTAGATTTGATAAAGGCTAAACAAGATAATCAAAAGTTAAATTCTCAAAATCAACAATTAACTAGACAAGTAAAAACTTTGACAGAAGAAGTTAGTATGTTAAAAAATCGTATTCAAGAACAACGTCAAACTATTGATGAAATAAATAAACTTGTGTTATCTACTCGCCAAAAAAATAGCGAATTAGAAGTGAATATTCACTCTTTAACCCGAACTATTCAAGAAAAAGAAACACAATACCGTCATCAAATGGATTTATCTGAAGCTGAACGTCAACAGTTAAAAAGAGAAATCGGTCAACTTACTCAGGATTTAATTACAAGTCAAGAAAAAATTGCTCAACATAAAAATGACTTAGAAAAAGCTCAAGAAGCTTTATCTCAAACTTCTTCTGAATTAGAAGAAATTCGCAAAGAATTAGAAAAAGATCATCAACTTAGTGAAACCACTATTCATCAACTTAAATCGGAATTAGATAGTTTAACTTCTCAACATGATAATTTAAACTTAGATTTGATAAAGGCTAAACAAGATAATCAAAAGTTAAATTCTCAAAATCAACAATTAACTAGACAAGTAAAAACTTTGACAGAAGAAGTTAGTATGTTAAAAAATCGTATTCAAGAACAACGTCAAACTATTGATGAAATAAATAAACTTGTGTTATCTACTCGCCAAAAAAATAGCGAATTAGAAGTGAATATTCACTCTTTAACCCGAACTATTCAAGAAAAAGAAACACAATACCGTCATCAAATGGATTTATCTGAAGCTGAACGTCAACAGTTAAAAAGAGAAATCGGTCAACTTACTCAGGATTTAATTACAAGTCAAGAAAAAATTGCTCAACATAAAAATGACTTAGAAAAAGCTCAAGAAGCTTTATCTCAAACTTCTTCTGAATTAGAAGAAATTCGCAAAGAATTAGAAAAAGATCATCAACTTAGTGAAACCACTATTCATCAACTTAAATCGGAATTAGATAGTTTAACTTCTCAACATGATAATTTAAACTTAGATTTGATAAAGGCTAAACAAGATAATCAAAAGTTAAATTCTCAAAATCAACAATTAACTAGACAAGTAAAAACTTTGACAGAAGAAGTTAGTATGTTAAAAAATCGTATTCAAGAACAACGTCAAACTATTGATGAAATAAATAAACTTGTGTTATCTACTCGCCAAAAAAATAGCGAATTAGAAGTGAATATTCACTCTTTAACCCGAACTATTCAAGAAAAAGAAACACAATACCGTCATCAAATGGATTTATCTGAAGCTGAACGTCAACAGTTAAAAAGAGAAATCGGTCAACTTACTCAGGATTTAATTACAAGTCAAGAAAAAATTGCTCAACATAAAAATGACTTAGAAAAAGCTCAAGAAGCTTTATCTCAAACTTCTTCTGAATTAGAAGAAATTCGCAAAGAATTAGAAAAAGATCATCAACTTAGTGAAACCACTATTCATCAACTTAAATCGGAATTAGATAGTTTAACTTCTCAACATGATAATTTAAACTTAGATTTGATAAAGGCTAAACAAGATAATCAAAAGTTAAATTCTCAAAATCAACAATTAACTAGACAAGTAAAAACTTTGACAGAAGAAGTTAGTATGTTAAAAAATCGTATTCAAGAACAACGTCAAACTATTGATGAAATAAATAAACTTGTGTTATCTACTCGCCAAAAAAATAGCGAATTAGAAGTGAATATTCACTCTTTAACCCGAACTATTCAAGAAAAAGAAACACAATACCGTCATCAAATGGATTTATCTGAAGCTGAACGTCAACAGTTAAAAAGAGAAATCGGTCAACTTACTCAGGATTTAATTACAAGTCAAGAAAAAATTGCTCAACATAAAAATGACTTAGAAAAAGCTCAAGAAGCTTTATCTCAAACTTCTTCTGAATTAGAAGAAATTCGCAAAGAATTAGAAAAAGATCATCAACTTAGTGAAACCACTATTCATCAACTTAAATCGGAATTAGATAGTTTAACTTCTCAACATGATAATTTAAACTTAGATTTGATAAAGGCTAAACAAGATAATCAAAAGTTAAAACAAAAATTAACTAATAATATTGATATTGCCTCTAAATTTATTGATATTTTAGAATTGATTGCATCTTCGTTTTTGAAACAATTAGATAAACAAACTTCCGAAAATATTAAAAATAATTCTTTAAATGTTTCTGCTCAAAAATTTGCTAAAGATACTTCTAAAATGCCTTTATTTGAGCAATTGATTGGTCTCAAAAAAGAAAAAGCTCAATTACAAGAATATTTAAATTATCTTAGAGATACTAATAAATATTTTGAGATGGGTATGAAAAAACCTCCTAAAGGTATTATATTATACGGTCCTCCAGGCACAGGTAAAACTCATTTAGCTGAAGCATTTGCCCGAGAATCAGGTTTATCAGTTTTTTCTTTATCATCTTCGGATTTTTCAAAAACTTATGTAGGTGAAGCGCCAAGGTTAATAGAAAATATTTTTATTGAAGCTCGTAAAAAATTTCCTAGTATTATTTTAATAGATGAGTGCGAAAGTGTATTTCGTTCTCGTGCTAGTAATTCTTTGACTACTGATCATGGTAATGTTATAGCTGCTTTCTTATCTTATTTAGAGGGTGTTCACGAAGATAAAGAAAGACCTGTGTTTATTATTGCTATGACCAATATTTTAGAAGAAATTGATTCAGCTATTTTAAGTCGTTTTGATAAACGTATTAAAGTTGATTTATGGGATTTTTCTTCAATTCAAGAATTTTTAAAATTAAAAGCTATAGATTATAAATTAGATTTAATGGCTTATGATTATTTGGTAAATGATATTCCTGAAATTATCTTTAAACTTAATAATGACGAATTAAAAACTCCTCGTGGTTTAATTAGTTTATTAAATCAAGCTGTTACTATATCGCAAAATTCGAATCATCAACATTCTTATGTAACATTAATCGATCTACAATTATCTTTAGATTTAAAATTAGGTCTTAATAGTGTTAATTGGGATAATCATCAACATCAAGCTTATACTTGGCAAGATTTAGCTTTTATCAAAGAATATAACGGTATTTCTATAAAACAACTTTTTGAAGATAATAATTTTGAAAAATTAGAATTAAAATATTATAAATTAATCAAAAATAAGAGCCAAAATAATAAAAAACCTATTTATATTTCTTTAAAAAATGATGTAGGTTATCTTTATGATATTGATATTGATTCGAATAATATGTGGCCTTCCGATTTATTAGGTTTTTATTTAGATGTTCAAAATGTTTTAACTGATAATTTTGATTTTCATGTGCAACCACCAAATTTAAAAATTTCCAATCCGGAAGATCTTTTAAGGTTATATATTCAAAATAATAATAAATATAAAGTTGATCAGATATATTTTGTATGGGATTTATGTAAAAAACAAGAAATTAACTTTTTTTTATTGAAAAAATGGGAAAATTTGGTTCAAAAATATCCTTTTTTAAAACAACAATATCAAGTTATGAAAAATGAGGTGAATTCTCAAATTCATTCTTTAAAAGATTTAGAATTAAATAAACTATTTAATAATTGGATAAAAAAATTGAAAAATAAATGGATTGAAGAAGTAATGCCTAAAATAAAATTATCCCCAAAAACTATTTATGATTTGTTTAAATTAAATCTTATTAACTTAATTGAAGAAGAAATTGATTTATGTTGGCAAAAAGATAATCTTTCGAAAGATACTTGTTTAGAACAGATTATTATGCGTTTGAATGAAAATTTTTCTAATTTGTGTAAAAATTTTCTTCGTGATGAAACTATTAAAATAATTAATAAAATAAGTTTAAATAGAAAAATATTTTCTCAATTTCAAATTGAAAAAATTAAAGAATATTTAAAACAAACTACTATTCAAGAATTTGAAAAAGAAAAAGAATTGGATTCATTTTTTCAAAACAATATTTGGTCTGAAGAAATTTTAACAAAAATATTTGTTAATCAAGAAAAATATTTCAATCAACAAGATAGTGTATATTATAAACTTTGGCAGGAAAAAATATATAAATATTTAGATATTTCTTTACCTCATTTTGAACAATTAAAATTAAAAAAATATTTGATTCATCAATTAATTAAGACTTATTTCCAACAAGATTTAGAATTAGATAAAATTATCGAACAGTTAAACGAAAAAATTGATATTTATAAGCAACAATTTGAACAAAAATTAGAAAAAAAAATTAATCAAATTGTAAATCAATATTTTTTATCTAATTATTTTCAAAATTTCCCTGATCTTGCGACTATTAGTTTAATTAATAAAAGAGCTAATATATGGATTAATCATAATTTAAAATCAGATGAAAAAATTAAATCAGAAAAAGAAATTGAAAATATTGTGCTTAATTTTTTAAAAAAATATACAAAAAATATAATTATTAACCAACAAAAAAGGGAAACATTTTTAGAAAGTAATTTTGTTAAAATTATTGTTTTTATTTTTTTGTTTTTATTTTCTGTTTTTTATTTTTTATGTTTTAATAATCTAAAAAAATAAATTTAATATATTATTTCATATATCCATTCATTTTTTAATTTTCCGTTCTAAAACGGAAAATTTTAAAAAATTAATATTTTAAAAAAATTAATATTTTTTTATTTATTGATATTATATTTGTTATAATTTACGTCGTATTATCTTTTTTAAAATAAAAATTTATAAAAAATTAATAAATTTTCCTTGGAGCAGTACTCAAGTGGCTATAAGAGGCATCTCTGCTAAGGATGTAGTTCAAGAAATTGATGCAAGGGTTCGAATCCCTTCTGCTCCGCCATTTGTATTTTTTTTGATCATGAAATTTTTAAAAAAAGTAAATATTAAAATAAAAAACACTTTCTAATTTCTAATCGATTTAGAAAGTGCTTTTTTTATTTTAAAAGTATTTGTATAAATTATAAACTCTTATTTTTGTGTTCATTTTTTTTATTAAATTGATAAATTATAAGTAGAAATGTTACTGTTATTAAAATACATAATAAATAAAATAATTTACCTGCAAAAGAACTATTATTGGATGAAAATTCGAAATTATCCTCATCGTTATTGTTCTTAGGAATATTAGTATTAGTATCAGTATTTAAAATTGTATCTATTTTATCTTTTAATTTTTTGAAATTATTTAATTTTTCGTCCAAATTCGGATTTATAAGAACACTTAATGTTATGTTTTGGTTATTTATATCTTTATCTAATATTTGTTCGCTTATAATTGCTGTTTTTAACATGGAATTTATGCTGGATATTTTTGTTCTTGTGTCCTCTATTGAAGTTCTTAATTCAGTTTCGCTTTCCTTCTGGTTATTATATAAATCCAACAATTTATCATTTATATTTTTATAATTTTCGTTGTTGTCGTCTTTTAAATAATCATATATTTCTTTAAATTTTGTTAAATTATCTTTTAATGATTCGATAGTTGTAATCGTATCTTGGTTATCTATGTTTTGGAAGAATGTTACAATATTTTTTAATTTTTCTAATGCGTTATCTAAATATTCATTTATTTTTTGTTTTAGAGTTTCGAATGTTTGTTTTTGGTCTTCTTTGTTTTTCATTAAATCTGTTATTGTATTAAGTTGACCTTCGATTTCATTTTTTCTGGTTTCTATTGGATTAAATAATTGATCGTTTACATCTTTAAATTCTTCTATGAAAAAATTTTTGATATCTTTTTTGATTTGGTTGTATTCGTTTAATAAATTAGTGCATTGATCGAGCAACTCTTTGTTTTGTTTTATTATCGGGTTATTGCTCATTTTTGTTAAATATTCTAATATATCATCGCTTTCTTCTGTTTGTATATTGGCTTGGAATGAAAAATTTGAATTTAAAGTTATGTAATTAATAGTAAATAATGATGTTATTAAAAACATTAAAACAATTAATATTTTATTAATGTTAAAATTTTGTTTTATATTATTTATAACTTTAAGCATATTTATAAAATTTATCCTTTCATTTGTAAGATTAAAAAAGCAAAAAACTTATTATAAATGTTGATTATTTTAATCTTATACAAGATTAATTCTAACATAAAAATTTTTTGAAAATAATATTTTTAAAAAAATTTTATTATTAATAAGAGATATATATTTTTTCTTTTTAAAGTCTTTGAAGGTTAGAATTATCTAATTTTAAAAGCAATTAAGTTGGATAAAATGATTATTTTAATATTGACTTTAATAAATAATGTTGTTAAAATAAAAAGCGGTTTATTAGTTCAAAAATGTTTAATCTTCTTCAATTATATTTTGTCAATATTTTTTTTAAAAGTAATTTTTAAATTTGATTGAATTTGAAAATTTTCTTTAGCATTTAATTTTTTACTTCTAGTGTTTATCTTTATTTATTTAAAATTTGTTAAGCTATACTTTAATAAATATTAAATTTTATTTTAGGCCCGTTGGAGAAATGGTCAACTCACATGCCTTTCACGCATGCATTCACGGGTTCGAATCCCGTACGGGTCACCATTAAATATTATTTTATTTTAAAAATTGCACCCATAGCTCAACTGGATAGAGCATCTGACTACGGAGGGCGCAAAAGATGCGCATAATTCTGCTATTTAACGAATAGCCTTGTACGATAATTACAAGAGGTCACGTAAACACCATAAGGTGGGCTTGGTTAATTATTTCGAAAGAATTATTAACAATAGCAAAAGCACGCAAGCGAGATGAGATGAAATATCTAGTCAATAAGTTTTCGCGAGACCAGAAGTTAAGGAAAAGGTGAAAATCCCTAATCAGCTAAAAAGTATGGTCATTTCAGAGACATCTTTGGTAAGATATTGAATAAAACCAAGATTTTGAAGGTAAAAGGTATAGATTCGTAGTACCTTTTAATTATCTATAAAGTTAGTATTAACTAACTCTTCAAACAGCTATCTAATATGTGTTTATTAAAAAACACATGAACACCTCGATTTTATAAATAAATTGGTAAGCTGAACCTAAAATTTCACGTAGAATTATGTAGTAACTTTGATCTCCCTAAAGATAGATTTTAAAAAAAATCTTAAAACAGCTAGTTGCTGATCCAAGGGAAAAGTGAAACTTAGAGTAGTCATAGGAATAATATTAAAATTGGAATATTTTAGGATAACCCTATCATGGAGAAGGATAATAACCTTTACAAGGCGAAAAAGTTTCAATATCTTTTAGTTTTTTTGTATTCGAGAAATTTAATAATTGACAGTAAATAATTTTATTAATTTGTATCAATTTTCATTTTTAAATATTTTGTAAAAAATTAAATCTTAAAAAAATTTATATATAAAATAATAAAAAAATTATTTGGATTTATTTTTATTATTATTTATTTAATTTAAATTTATTGTTAAATTTTTTTAGGAAAATCCGGATTAGATGGAGATATTATAAATCTTTAATATTTTTTCTTTTATAATAATATAATTTAATTCAAATCCATCAATAATATGTTTAAAATCGATATAAACCTAAACCGGTTTAATAAAAATTAAAAATATACTGTTATGTTAAATATAAATTAGAAAAATAATTTATTTATTTTTCAAATAACAAAAAAAATAATAGATGTTAGGAGCCGGATGTTTGGAAACTTACTTGTCCGGTTCTGTGGGGGGCTAATTTCGAATACAAAAGTGAATTTGATAATTTACTTTTTAAACCGATTTAATCTATCCCGATTCAGAAGGTTGGGGGTTCAAATCCTCTTGGGTGTGCCATTATTTGTTATTTTTGTCGGGAAGTAGCTTAGCTTGGTTAGAGCGCCTGGTTTGGGAGGGCGAGAAAGATGCCTAAAATATTTAGTGGTTTAACCATCCATCGTCATTATGATAATGTGACGCAACATATATCTGGTTGATTATATCGAAAGATTAATTGATTATAGCAAGATATAAAAGCGCATTGAGTAAAAAATACTTTTACAAAAAGTTTGCGCAAGTTGAATGATGACTATGGATAAACTCTTATTAGAGTCTAAGAGAATTAAGAAATCTATTTGACTATTTGAACAAAATTAAAATTATTATAATTATTAGTAATTTTAAAGTGTTGAAGTTTTATTTTAATTCGGTCCCAAGATTAAAATAATTATCACCTTTTTGTGTTAAACTAAAAAGGACTAATTTGTAAGATTCACCTATCATTCGTTTATTTTTGTATAAAAAATATTTGGTTTTAGGTTATCTCGCCTAAGGTCATTGGGTAAATATTTTAGAGTAACTTCTATCTCCCTAAACTGCATGATATTTTTTTAAGAAAAATTTTAAATTTTTATTGAAGAAGCGGCAAGGGAAAAGCAAAACCATAGTAGTCATGGTGTATTCAAGATAAGTTTTGGAATATTCTTATTGCATGATCCCATTTAAGAGATTAGGAAAGCTAATCACAAGGCGAAAGGAAAAAGATAATTTTTGTATATTTTAATTACATCTAACTTGAATAAAATTTAAATTTTAAATAAATTTAATTTAAACTTTATAGGTTAGAAAAATTTAAATAAAATTATTTAAACGCCGTATACTTGGAAACTTGTTTGTACGGTGTTGTGTGGGGCTTATTGTAATAATGAAACTTTCATGAAACGCAATAATTCTATCACGATCCAGGAGGTCGCGGGTTCGAATCCTGTCTTCCCGACCATTTTATTATTAATAATTTAATTTATTTCCGTTTATGCGAATGTCGTATAATGGTTATTACTCTAGCCTTCCAAGCTAGATATGTGGGTTCGATTCCCATCATTCGCTCCAGTTTTAAGTTAAAATTTATACAATAATAATTTGTATTTTTTTATATAAAAAATATTTTAGGAATTTATTTTTTGATTTGTTTTTGATTTATTATTGTATAAGTTTTATTTTTTATAGTTTTGGAAATATATTGAAAAGATACTTGACATTCTTATTTGATTTTAATATAATTTGATTATATTTGTTTTATGAGGATTTATCTTGCGATTTTATAATTTTCTATTGATTTTTTTTATATATTGAATTAAATTTTTTAGCTATTATAATTTTTAATTTGCATGAAATTTATTTTTTGCAATAAATGAGAATGTTTTTTTATTTTTCATATCTTTATTTTTAGCTTATAGATGGATTTTAATTATATAAAATTATTGATTAAAATATTTTTCTTAATTTTGTCTTGAATGGAGATTTTTTAATTTATGATTAATAATAATACTTCAGTGTTTTTTAATAAAAATTTTAATGATTTGAATCGTACTATTAGTGTTAGTGAAAATTCTTTTATAAAAAAATGGTATATTATTGATGCTAATCAGAAAATTTTAGGAAGAATAGCGACTAAAATTTCTGCCATTTTAATGGGAAAAAATAAGACTTTTTATACTCCTCATATTGATAATGGTGATTATGTAATAGTTATTAATGCTAAAAAAGTTACTTTGACAGGGAGGAAAATTCATCAAAAAAAATATTCTAGACATTCAGGATATCCAGGTGGTTTAACTCAAGTAAAATTTACGGAAATGATGCAAAAATTTCCTAATAGAATAATTGAAAAAGCAGTTTTTGGTATGTTGCCTAAAAATAAATTAGGTAGAAAAATAAAAAAGAAGTTGTTTGTTTATGCCGATAATATTCATAAACATAATGCTCAAAATCCGGAAATTTTAGAGGTTTAATAATTTTATGACAATAATACAATTCAATGGTACTGGTAGGCGTAAAACTTCTGTTGCACGAACTATTTTAAGAACTGGATCGGGCAATATTGTAATTAATAACAGAGATTTTGAAAAATATATATCATCTCCTATTAATCGTTCAGAAATTTTAAAACCTTTAAAATTAACTAATGAATTAAATTGTTACAATATTAAAGTTATTGTTTACGGAGGAGGATCTACTTCTCAAGCAGAAGCTATTCGTTTGGGAATTTCTAGAGCTTTACTCAAAGCTAAACCCTCTTTAAGAAGTGTTTTAAAAAAGGCAGGATTTTTAACTAGGGACGCGCGTATTGTAGAACGAAAAAAACCTGGTTATAGAAAATCACGAGCTCGTCCTCAATTTTCTAAACGTTAATTTTTTTATTAATTAGTTATTTTTTTTCTGATAAAAAGGGGATGATTATGGAATCTGTTAGAGTTCGTTATGCGCCGAGTCCGACTGGTAACGGATTACATATCGGTAATGCTAGAACAGCATTTTTCAATTATTTATTTGCTCACGTCTTTAAAGGTTCTTTTGTTATTCGTATAGAGGATACAGATGTTTTTCGTAACGTAATTGGTAGCGAAGAAAAACAATTATTACAACTTAAATGGTTAGGTTTTGATTGGTCTGAAGGTCCTGATGTAGGAGGATCTTATGGACCTTATCGACAATCGGAAAGATTATCTATTTATGATAAATATACAAGAATATTGTTAGAAAAAAAATTAGCATATAAGGTTTATTCTCGTAGTAATAAAAATGATTACGTAGTTCGTTTTAGAGTACCTAAAGATCAACAATATTCTTTTGTAGATTTGATTCGTGGTCCTATTAGTTTCGCTAGTAAAGATATTGAAGATTGGATTATATTAAAAGAAAATGGTTATCCTACTTATAATTATGCTGTTGTTATAGATGATTATTTAATGAAAATTTCTCATATTTTACGAGGAGAAGAACATATTACTAATACTCCAAAACAAATAATGATTTATAAAGCTTTTAATTGGAAAATTCCTAATTTTGCTCATATGTCCTTAATTTTAGATCAAAATAAAAAAAAAATGAGTAAACGTAATTGTTACGATGTGATTCAATTTATTGAACAATATAGGAATTTAGGTTATTTACCTGAAGCAATTTTGAATTTTTTGTTTTTTTTAGGATTTTCTCCAAACACGAATAAAACTATTTTAAATAAAGAAAATATCATTAATTTATTTGATATGAAACGTTTTAGCAAAGATCCCGCTGTTTTTGATATTTCAAAATTAAATTTTATTAATAAAGAATATTTAAAAAAATTATCTTTAGAAGAATTAGTTGCTAAGGTTAAAGTTTTTTTTAAACAATTTCAAATTGATTTAGAACATGATCGGATAAGTAAATTAGTTTCTTTGTTGCATGATAGAATATATTATATTCAGGAAATTATTGATTTGTATAGGTTTTTTTTTGTTACTGAACATTTAGTCACCTATGAATTAAAATTTTTTTTAATCGAACATAAAGGTTATGAATTGATACCTATTTTGTTAGAAATGTTTCATAGATTAGATATTTTTAAATCTTTTGAATTAAAACAAATAATTTTAAATTTAAAACAGGATTTTAATATGGATTTAAAAATTTTATTTAAAACAGTTAGAATATTATGTACTTGTCAATCGCAAGGACCGAATTTATTTGATTATTTGGAGCTTTTAGGTAAAGATAAAGTATTAAAAAATTTAGAGAAATTTAAATTAATTTTTGATTAGTTATTGTATTAAAACAACGTTATTTTTTATTTATTGTTTTAAATAATTTAAATTGTTTGTAGGTTTAAAAAAATAAAGATATAAAAAGGTTTTTTGGATGTTACAATTTTATAATTCTTTAACTGGTAGAAAAGAGGAATTTTATTCTTTAAATAATTCACAAGTTAATATTTATGTTTGCGGTCCTACTGTATATGATCATCTTCATATAGGTAACATTAGATCTTTAATTTTTTTTAATTTATTAAAAAAATATTTAATATCTATAGGTTTTAAAGTTTTTTTAGTTGTTAATATTACTGATTTAGATGATAAAATTATTCAAGTTGCTATCAAAAATAAAAGTACTGAGAAACAAATAGCTGATTATTACAAAAAACAATTTTTTTATTTATTAGATAAATTAGAAATTCATGGAATTGATCAATTTCCTTTGGTTACTAATTATATAGATCAAATGATTTCATATATTAGCTTACTTTTGGAAAAAAAGTATGCTTATTTGACTAATGAAGGTGTTTATTTTTGTAATAATAATATTATTAATTATGGTTGTTTAAGTGGCCAAAAGATTAATAAATTGTATACAAATATTAATAAGAAAAATGTTTTTGTGAAACAAAATTCTGAAGATTTTGTTTTATGGAAAAAAACTGATATCGGTATTCGTTATTTTAGTCCTTGGTTTTTAGGTCGTCCGGGATGGCATACTGAATGTGTAGTCATGATTAGAGAAATTTTCCGAAACACAATTGATGTTCATGGTGGGGGTCATGATTTAAAATTTCCTCATCATGAAAACGAACAAGCTCAATTTATGGCTAGCGATGGTAAACCTTTAGCTCGTTATTTTATGCATATAGGACACGTTAATTATCATAATCATAAAATGAGTAAATCTTTGAATAATGTTGTTCTAGTAAAAGATTTATTGACTGAAATTAAAGATTCTAATATTATTAAATTTTTGTTTTGTCATTTTCATTATTTAAAACCTATTAATTATACTCAAGGATTGATTAATGAAATTAAAATCAAGTATTTTAAAATGTTAAAAATTTTAAATAAAGTTAATTTTACAATAATAATAAATAATTTTTATAATTACGAAATAAATAAAATTTATTTAAAACAATTTCATAAATTTATGAAGAATGATATGGATACTCCTAATATTGTTACTTTAATTGAAAAAATTTTAAAAAATATTTTTAAAAATATAAGTAATTTGCGGGTATTATCTGAATTATATTATACTTTAATTTATATTTTAAATAATTTAGATATTTCTATTATTTTAAATAATGTTACAGAACAGATGATTGAATATTATTATTTATGGCAGCGAGCTAAAAAATTAAAAGACTTCGATCAAGCAGATTTTTTTAGAAATATTTTATTACAACAGAATTTTATTTGATAATAAATTTTAAGTAATTATTATTTCGGAGCAGGTGAAAATATGAATAACAATAACGATATTAATAAAACAAGTTTGGAAAATTCTGCAATTAATGATTTCTTAAATCAAGATTTAAGTCATTTTGGTCTTACTACTTATGAAGTAAATCGAAGATTGAAAAATCAAAAACAATATAAATCAATCAATAATGATAAAAATATCTTGAGTATCATTTGTAATAATTTGTTTACATGTCTAAATTTGTTATTACTTGTGATTGTTATTATTATTTTGAAAATGCGACGTTATGATCAATTATTTTTTTTAATAGTAAATTCTTTAAATATTATCATTAGTATTGTTCAAGAAATTAAAATAAAAAAAACTTTGGATAAAATTAATTTAATTTTACCGAATAATATTAAAGTTATTCGGGATGGTTGTATTATAGAAATTTTGAATTCTAATTTGGTTTTAGGTGATTGTTTGGTATTGGGATTAGGTAATCAAATTGTAGCAGATGTTTGTGTCAAACATGGAGTTTTAGAAGTAAATGAATCATTTTTAACAGGTGAATCGAAATCAGTTTTAAAAAAAATAGGTGATATTGTATATTCTGGTAGTTATGTTATTTCAGGTTTAGCTTATGCTGATGTTATTTCTTTGGGGGAAAATACTTATGTTTCTAATTTGATTAAACAAGCTAAAAAATATCAAAAAATCAAAACCCCTTTAATGAAAACATTTTCAATGTTAGTGAAATTAATTTTTTTTGCCACAATACCTACTACTATAATTTTATTTTGTTCATATAAATTTAATTTTTATCACTTGAATGATGAACATTTATTAGGAATATGTGGTTTTATGTTAGGTATGACTCCTTCCGGATTATTCTTGTTAATGAGTATGATTTCTATTTTAGGTTTTATCAGGTTATTTAAACGTAAAGCTTATATGAAAGATTTGTTAGGCATTGAAATGTTGTCTCAAATAAATATATTGTGTTTAGATAAAACTGGCACTATTACTGATGGTAATATGAATGTTAAAAAAATTTTAAAATATTCTGCTGATGATACTATTAATGTACATTCTTTAATGGCTAATTTTGTTCAACATTTTTCTACCGATAATAATCCTACTCAAAAAGCCTTATATAATTATTTTAATGATTATTTGAATTCTCAAATCATTTATAAAGTAAAAAATCTACAAGCTTTTTCTAGTATAAGAAAATATAGTGCTATTGAATTTGAAGGATTAGGTACATTTTTATTAGGTGCTCCGGAATTTTTATTAAAACAAACAAATGAGATTCTTGAAACAGATTTAAAAAAATATACTAATTTAGGTTATAGAGTATTGTTATTAGTTCATACCAATGATCTTTTATTTAATATCGATAATAATACTGATTATCAAGTTATATCTTTGATTTTGTTAGAAGATATTATTAAAAAAGATGCTTACGAAACTATTAAGTATTTTCAAAATTTAGGTATTAAAATAAAAATTATTTCTGGTGATAATGCTTTTACTACAGGTTATATAGCTCAAAGAATTGGTTTGATTAATTCGGTTAAGGAAAAATCTCTTAATTTAACTAATATAGAATCTAAAAAATTATGTGATTTATCTAATAAATATGATGTTTTTGGTAGGGCTACTCCGGAACAAAAAAAAACATTAATTTCTTGTTTTAAAAGTAATAATCAAAAAGTTGCTATGATTGGAGATGGAGTTAATGATATTTTAGCTTTTAAAGAATCCGATTTATCTATCTCTATGGCTTCAGGAAGTAAGGCTGCTCAAAATGTTGCAAATTTAATTTTGATAAATTCTAAATTTGATTCTTTACCATCTGTTTTTTTAGAAGGTCGTAGATTAATTAATAATTTAGAAAAAAATTCTATTGTTTTTTTAACTAAAACTATTTTTACCTTTTTATTAGCTTGGATTACAATAATTAATAATTTTTTTTGTAAGAATTTAATTTTTTTTCCTTTTACTCCATTACAATTAAATTTTATTGATATTTGTTTTATCGGTATACCTTCTTTTTTCTTATCTTTAGAATCTAATTATAAACCTTTAAATAATTTCTTTATTAGCGATGTTTTAAAAAAATCAGGAATTTATGGCTTATTAATTAGTTTTAATTATATTTTGATATTAACTTTATATGCGGGAAAAATTAATAGTTTTCAATCTCATTATCAAATATCTTATCTTTTAACTTTAATAACTGCTTTTATTTTCGCTAGTATTTTATTTATGAATTGTTTTCCTTTTGATAAATTTAAAATAATTTTATTTTTCAGTATTATGTTTATTTTTTCTTTATTATTGATTATTTTCGTTTGGAAGATACCTTTTATTTATGAAATCGCGACTGCTATTTGGGATGTTATTTTGATTAAATATTTTGATTTTATTATATTATTAACGATTAATTTGTTAATTTTATTTCGAATTAAGAAATAAAATTGATTTTAGAAGTTTCGAAAGAATTATATAGATATGGTAATTATTTATGGTAAAAACATAATTAAAGAAGCTCTTAAAGCTAAAAGAAAAATTTATTTTTTATATATTAATCCTCTTATGAAAGATAAAGTTTTTTTAAATTTTATATTACGTCATTATCCGAATTATTGTTCTTTAGATAAACATCAACTAAATAATAAAGTTCAAAATAATAATCATCAAGGGGTAGTGGCAGAAGTTCAAGATTATTTATATAGAAAAGATTTATTGCAATATTTAAAGGAAAAATCAGATAGAATAGTTAAATTTTTAATTTTGGATGCTATTCAAGATCCTCATAATTTTGGAGCAATTATACGCACTGTAGAAGCAAGTGATTTTGATGGAATTATTGTAAGCAAAAAACATCAGGTTCCTTTAAATAGTACAGTAGCTAAAACTTCAAGTGGTGCTTTAGAATATGTGAATATTTTTTTAGTTTGCAATTTATATCAAACCATTTTAACTATGCAAAAATTTAATTTTATAATTATTGGGACCGAAATCGGAATAGATAATAATTTAAACACTATTCCTTTAAATCAATCTTTAGCTATTATATTAGGTAATGAAGGTATAGGAATACGTTCTTTGTTAAAAAAAAAATGTAATTATTTAGTTAGTATTCCGACGCAAGGTATGGTTAATTCTTTAAATGTTAGTGTTTCGGCAGCTATTATTATTTTTTATTTATATATGAAAAATAAAAAATATTAATTTAATTTATTTCTTAATTTATTTAATTATGTTATGTTATAATATTGAGAAAAGCTTATCTTGATTTAAAAGATTTATATTATAATATATTTTATTTATCTTTAGTAAGTTATTAAAATTTATAAGGTTATCTGAATTGTGAAAATATAAGAATAATGGTTAAAAGTAATATTTTAATATGTCAAAATTGTTTAAGTCGTAATTATCGTGTTAAGATACATAATCGTAATCAAAAATTAGTTTTAAAAAAATATTGTTGTTGTTGCAAAAAACATATTATTCACGAAGAAACTAGATGAATAAAATTATCTGTAAATATAAAGGAGATAACTGTGGTATATAAAAAAATCGAAGAAAAACCAACAATTCCTTTAATGCAAGTTTTGCGGGAAGAATACAGCGTAATTAATATTTTTTGTGTTATTTTATCTATAATTTGTTTGGGAGTTTGTTGCAATTGTTTTCATCAATTTCCTGATCACTGGAGTATTTGTTTATTATCACTATCTATTGTTTTTTTTTTAATTAGTATTTTTCCTTTTGTACGGAATATTTTTTTTGATCTTCGTTTTGTAAGTTTTCCGACAAAAATCCAAATTATTAAGCAAATTATTCAGGTTTTTGTATTTACTGTTATTTTAATTTTGATTTTAAATTTATTTCAATATTTTTATGATGTTTATATGATATCTTTGCTTAAAAAAATTTGAAAATTAATTTTATGATGAATTTAATTAATTAAATGATGAAATTTCAAAAATTATTAATGAAAATATATTTAGGTGTTTAAAATGCAATCAAAAATGAAAAATAATAAAATAATTGATAATGATGTAACTGATGAAGATAATAATCTTTTGAAATCTCAATGGTATATTTTGCAAACTCAATCAGGTTATGAAAAAGTTGTTCAACAAGATTTATTAAAGATAGCTAATAGCGGTATTGGGATATCAAATTTGATTCATGAAGTTATTTGTCCTACTGAAAAACATATTAAAATTAAAGCTGATGGCACTAAAAAAGAAATAGAGAAAAAAATTTATATTGGTTATATTTTTATTAAAATGATTATGACAAACCAATCTTGGTTTATAGTTCGTAATATTCCTAAAGTAACTGGATTTTTAGGTTCTATTAAAAAAGAAAAAGGTTCTAAACCTATACCTTTGACTGAAAGCGAAATTAATCCTATATTATTAAAAATGGGAATTATTTCTAAACCAAATTATGATCATTTAATTAATAAGCGAGTTCAAATTATAAACGGTTCTTTTGTTGGCCAAGTAGGTAGAGTTTCTTTAGTAGATTATGAAAAAGATAAAATGATGGTCGAAATCGAGTTATTTGGTAGAGCAACACCTATAGAAATTTCTTTTTCTTCTTTTAAAGAAATAAATTAAATTAAAATAATTTTTTAAATTAGTTAAGAAATTTAATTAGTATGATTAAATATGTTATAATACTATGAATATTTTGGATATTTTGATTATTAAAATATTTAATTAATTGGATTTTCGTTTTGAAAATAATATTTTGTTATTTATTAGTAATAAAATAATTTTTTAAATTATTGAGAAAATGTTAAACATTTTTAGAAATAAAAAAGGTTGGTATTAAATAAATTATAATGGCGAAAAAAATTGTTAAAAATATTAAATTACAAATTTTAGCTGGTAAAGCTAATCCTGCTCCTCCTATAGGACCTGTTTTGGGACAAGCTCAAGTGAATATTCCTTCATTTTGCTCTCAGTTTAATGAAGCTACTAAAGATAAATTAGGTTTTACTTTACCAGTAGAAATTACAGTTTTTGATGATAAAAGTTTTAAATTTATTGTGAAAACTCCGATTACAAGTGATTTATTAAAGAAAGCTGCTAATATTTCGAAAGGTTCGTCTGATTCGATTAAAAATAAAGTAGCTACTATTAAATATGATCAAATCATAGAAATAGCAAAATTAAAAATGCCAGATTTAAATGCTTATTCCATTGAACAAGCTTCTAAAATTATAGAAGGAACGGCTATTAATATGGGGATTATTGTAGAAAAATAATAATTTATTATTTTTTATCGATAAAAAAAGAAAGGCATATTTTTATAGTATAAAAGGATTAAAATTTATGACAAGAAGTAAAAGATATTTATCAATTAGTAAAAAAATAGACTTTAATCAAATTTATAAAATGCATGATGCTGTTGAATTATTGTATAATATCAAAACTGCAAAATTTGATGAAACTGCTGAATGCGTTTTTGTTTTAAATGTTGAACATAAAAAGTTAGATCAACATATACGTGGTTCTGTTGTTTTACCTTATGGTTTGGGGAAAAAATTTTGTATCGTTGTGATCGCTCAAGGCGAACAAGCTCAGAAAGCTAAAGAATTAGGTGCGGATTTTGTTGGTGATCAAGAATTAATTCGAAAAATCTCCAATGGTTGGACAGATTTTGATGTTTTAATATCTGTTTCTAGTTTTATGCCTTCTTTAACAAAGTTAGGAAAACTTTTAGGGCCTAAAGGATTAATGCCTAATCCTAAGTTAGGTACTATGACAGAGGATGTGGAACCGATTATAAAGGATATCCGAAAAGGTAGAATGGAATATAAAACAGATAAATTTGGTAATCTTCATTCGGTGTTAGGTAAATTGTCGTTTAATAAAGAACAATTAACGGGAAATTTGGTTTTTTTGTATAATCATTTAATTTCTATAAAACCTAAAACAATAAAAGGTGAATTTATTAAAAATATAACTATCTCTTCTACTATGTCTCCGGGTATTAAAGTTGATTTTTTATCGATTAGATAAAATTTAAAATAATTATTTAAATTATTTTTTTAATTTTATTTTGTTATAAAAGATTTTTTTGTGATTTATATTATATCGATAAATTTATATTGTTTAAAAAAGGAAACAACAATTTATGTTAAAATCTACTATTAAAGAAAAAAGTAATTATGTTGATTATTTATCTCAAAATATTGATAATTCTAATTTAGTTGTTTTATTAGAATTTAAAGGATTAAAAGTGATTGATTTAACTAATTTACGCTGTCAATTGCGAAAATTAGTTTCATGTAAGTTCCAAGTGGTACCTAATAATATCATTAAAAGAGCTTTAACTAAGTCAAAATATGGTGAATTAACCGAATTTAAGAATCCTAAAGCTTTATTTTGGACTTTATCTAATTCTTCGGATATTTTTTCTTCTTTAAATGCTTTATACAAATTTTCTAAAATGAATGAATTTTTAAAAATTAATGTTGGGATTGTAGAAAATGAAATTTGTTCTTCGGAACAAATGATTAAATTGGCGCAAATACCATCTAAAGCAGCATTGTTATCTATGTTGTTATTTAGTGTTTTGGTGCCTGTTAAAAATATAATTACTGTTTTAAAATTATTAATACAAAAAAAACAACAAATAGAAATTAATAATGATTAAATTTTTTTAATATTATATAGACATTTTTAAGTATTTGTTAAAATAAACAAATTATAAATAGGAGATTAACAATGGCAGAAAATAATAAAATAGAGCAAATTATTCAATTTTTAGGTGATATGAAAGTTAAAGAATTACAAGAATTAGTAACTAAAATTCAAGATTCTTTTGGTATTGAAATGGAAAATGTTGCTAATGTAAGTAGTGCTACCGAAGATGTTAATAAAGAAAAAAATGAGCAAACAGAATTTAAAATTATTATGACTTCTGCGGGTCAATCTCGCACTGCGGTTATTCAATATTTAGTTAAAAATTTTGGTTTTAGCATCGGTGAATTAATATCAGCATGTCAAGCCGAAAATGCTAATTTATTAATTAAAGAAAATGTAAATAAAGAACAAGCTGAAGAAATCAAAAAACAAATAGAAAATTTAGGAGCTCAAGTGAAAATTGAATAAAAAAAATATTTTATAAATTGGTTGCAAAAAATATAGTTTTAGGCGACAACAAAAATAAAATTTTTTTGATAAACTAAATATTTATTAAACCTGAGAACTAAAATAGGTATCTTAGGTTTTTTATTATCTTTATTGTTATTGAGTTTGTTTTTGGTGTTTTGCTTATTAAGAATTTATATTTTTTAAATTTAAATTCAATTTATGTTGATATTTATTGGGAGTTCTGAATAAAAAAATGAAAAAATATTGTAATGTAAAATATGGCAACAAGGTGGAACGACGAAATTATTCTAAGATGAAATATGATTTGGATTTACCAAATTTAATTGAAATTCAAACCAAATCATTTCAAGAATTTTTAAATTATGGTATTAAAACATCATTAAAAAGTATTTTTCCTATTGAGAGTTATAATGGTGATTTAAAGTTACATTTTAATGATTTTTTTTTGGAAGAACCTAAATTTAATGCTGAAGAGTCTAGAAAAAGGGGTTTTACTTATAGTGCGGAATTATTTTTAAATGTAACATTGGAAAATGTTATTACTCAACAAACTAAAAAAGCTCGTATATTAATGACAGATTTACCTTTAATGACTGTTGCAGGAACCTTTATAATTAATGGTACAGAAAGAGTTGTAGTTTCGCAAATAGTTCGTTCAGCAGGAGCTTATTTTACTTCTAAATTAGATAATAAAATTAATAAAAATCGTTTTACTGCTCAAATTATTCCTACTAGAGGCGCTTGGATAGAGTTTGAGCAAAATAATAAAGATTTTTTATACGCTAAGTTGGATCGTTCTAAAAAAATACCTTTAACAAAATTTATTCATGCTTTAGGTTTTGATACTCAGGAAGAAATCGAAAAAGCTTTCGGCATAAATTCTTTATTAGATTTGAGTTTTAATAAAGATAATGATTCTAATTGTAATGATGCTATTGTTGAGCTTTATTCTAAGTTGCATCAAGGAGAAAGAGTCCCTACTAATGCAGCAAGAGAATTTATTCGTAATCGTTTGTTTGATAAAGATAAATATGATTTATCTTTAGTAGGAAGATATAAGTTAAATCGAAAATTAGATGTTTTAAATAGAGCTGAAAATACTTTTTTAGCTCAAGATATTAAAGATTTAACCAATGATAAAATTTTATTTTCGGCTGGAACTTTTTTAAATTATGAAATTATTAAAAAATTATCATTACATAGAGATAAATTTCGTGTAGAATTGGTTAATTCAGATTTTCATTTGCAAAATCAAAATCATGATAATAATTTATTTACTTATAGAAAAAATATAAATGATGATCAAATATATATTAAAGAAGATATTTTGCACTTCCAAACAGGACAAGTATTAATTAAGGCTGATACACTTTTAGATGATGATGTTTTGAAGATTTTATTAGAAACTCATAAATATAATATTGATGATAAAATTATGAAATATTTCGCTAATAAAGAATATGTTCATAAAGTCGTTAAAGATCGGCAAAAAGTTTTCAATGAAAGCTTAGAAGTTTATGTTGTGGATAACAAAAACAATAAGCATTTTATTAAAATTATAGGTAATGATCAATCCGAAGATGCCGAAAATATTGTTTTATCTGATATAATAGCATCTATTAGTTATTATTTAAATCTTTATCATAATATCGGAACTATTGATGATATCGATCATTTAGGCAATAGAAGATTAAGATTGATTGGAGAACTTTTAAAAAATCAATTACGCGTAGGTTTGAATAGAACTAAAAAAAATATTAAAGATCGTATGTCTATTAGTAAATTTGAATCTATTACGCCAGGAGGATTATTTAATTTTTCTTCTCTTTCTATGGCTATTAAAACTTTTTTTTGTAGTTCTCGTTTATCTCATTTTATGGATCAAATTAATCCTTTAGCTATTATTACTCAAAAACGTAGAATTTCCGCTTTAGGTAGCGGAGGTATTGATCGTGATCGAGCAGGTGTAGAGTTAAGAGATGTTAACGATTCTTATTACGGTAGATTATGTCCTATTGAAACTCCGGAAGGCCCATCTATTGGATTGATTTGCTCTTTAGCTACTTATGCTCAAGTAGATCGATATGGTTTTATTGAGACTCCTTTTTTTAAAGTAATTCACGAAAATGGTAAATCAGTAGTATCCCATCAATATGAATATTTAACTTCTATTCAAGAAGAAAACCGTATTATTGCCACATCTTCGTCTTGTTTAAATGATGATTTTAGTTTTAAACAAACAAAAGTAATCGCTAGACGAAATGGAGAAATTAGTTTATATAATGTTGATCAAATTGATTATATAGATGTTTCTCCGAAACAAATTGTATCTGTAGCTACAGCATCTATTCCTTTTTTAGAACATAATGATGCTTCTAGAGCATTAATGGGCGCTAATATGCAACGACAAGCTTTACCTTTGCTAATTTCTGAAGCTCCTATTGTGGCTACTGGTATTGAACATAGAATAGTAAAAGATTCAGGTTGCGTTGTTATTGCTGAAGACGATGGTGTTGTAGTTTATGTAGATGCTAAAAAAATTATTATTGAGAATAACCATGGAGAGCAAAAGAGTTATATTTTATCTACTTTCGATAAATCTAATCAAGATACTTTAATTTTACAAAAACCTATTGTTAAATTAAATGAAAATGTTCATAAAGGAGATATTATTGCTGACGGTTCTTCTACTCATCAAGGTGAATTAGCTTTAGGTAAAAATGTTACAGTAGCTTTTATGACTTGGGATGGTTATAATTATGAAGATGCTGTGATTTTATCAGAACGTTTAGTACAAGAAGATATTTTTACTTCTGTTCATATTAGTAAATATGAAATTCAAGTTAGGGAATTAAAGAAGGGTGCAGGAAGAGAAGAAATAACTCGAGAAATACCGAATGTTAGTTCCGAAGCTATTAAAAATTTAGATTCTCGAGGTATTATTATTCCGGGTTCTGAAGTTAATGAAGGTGATTATTTAGTTGGCAAAATTGTTATTATTCCTCAAAGTTCTTTAGAAAATAATCCTTATGAAAAATTAATTCAAACAATTATTGGAGAAAAATCTCGCGATTATAAAGATGTTTCTTTGAAAGTACCTTGTGGCGAGAGCGGAATTGTTCAGAGCGTTCAATATTTTTCTGTTAAAAAAGGTGATTTTATTTCTACTCCTGGTGTTAATGAAATTATTAAAGTTTATATAGCTAAAAAACGAAAAATCCGAGAAGGAGATAAAATAGCCGGAAGGCATGGTAATAAAGGAGTAATTTCTTGTATTGCTTCTAAAGTAGATATGCCTTATATGTCGGATGGAACTCCTGTAGATGTTATTTTAAATCCTTTAGGTGTACCTAGTAGGATGAATATTGGACAAATTCTAGAAATGCATTTAGGAATGGCTGCGTATAAATTAAATATTAAGGTAGCTACTCCGGTTTTAGATGGGGCTGATAATGAAGATTTAAAAAATATTATGCAAGAAGCTAATTTGCCTTTTGATGGAAAAATGATTTTATACGATGGTAGAACAGGTGAACCATATGATAATCCTATATCTGTGGGTATTTTGTATATGTTAAAATTATCTCATATGGTTGAAGATAAAATACATGCTAGAAATGTTGGAACTTATACTTTAATTTTACAACAACCTGGTAGTGGTCGTAATTTTTTAGGTGGTCAAAGAATTGGTGAAATGGAAACTTGGAGTTTATTGGCTTATGGAGCCGCTCATACTTTACAAGAAATTTTAACTTTGAAAAGTGATGATATTATAGGACGTAATCAATTGTATCATGCTATAGTTAATGGTTTACGTTTTCCTAAACCTTCTATTCCGGAAAGTTTTAGAGTTTTTACTAAAGAGTTACAAGCGTTAGGATTGCATGTAGAATTAATTAAAGCTGATACTAAAGATAATCAAATTAATCGTTCTTTAGTTTCGAATAATAAGGAGAACAAGAAGTAACCCAGATTATGTTAAATATGAAAATTGAAGATTTTACTTTAACTAAAAGAACTTTAAAAAATTTAAAATCTATAGGTATTAATAGTTTAAATGATATTAATAATTATCATTTAAATGAATTAGTTTCTTTATTAAACGAAGAATCTTTTAAAGAATTTGTAGTTATTTTAAAAAAATATGGTCTTCCTGAATCTTTAAATAATTTAAATTTAAATCAAGAGGTTTTAGATATTTTATGTCAAAATAATATTTTCAATTGTTTCTCTTTATTAACAACTGATAAAGATGTTTTGCTTAAGTTATTTAGTTATAATCATTCTCATCAGGATCTTGTAATGAATATTTTAAATTTATATAATGGTTCGAAAAATAATTTGAATCAGAAAATTGATAATTCTGTTGCGGATATAGAAGATATCGTTGTGAAAAATGAGAATAATGAAAATGAATCTGCATCTTCATGGATAATTGATAAGGCCATTTTTGCAAATAATAGCAATCGAGAATATGATTATTTTAAGATTCGTTTATCTTCTCCTCATGAAATTCGTCAAAAATCTTATGGTGAAGTTGTAAATTATGAAACTATTAATTATCGTACGGCTAAACCGGAAAAAGGAGGATTATTTTGCCCCATTATTTTTGGTCCTGTTCAAGATTTACAATGTATATGTTCTAAAAAACAAACTTTAAAAAAAGGTCAAATTTGTTCTAAATGTGGTGTAGAAATTACAGAACAATTAGTTAGACGGGAAAGAATGGGTCATATTGATTTAGCTGCTCCTGTAGTTCACACATGGTTTTTGAATAGTTTACCTAGTCGCTTAGCTATTTTATTAGGAATGAAAGCTAAAGAATTGGCAGAAATTGTTTATTATGTATCATATATAGTGATTAATCCTGGTAATAGTGATTTAACTAAATATAGTATTATATCTGAGTTAGAATATGGTCAATATTTGGAACGTTGTGATAATAATTTTGTCGCTTTAACTGGTGCTGAAGCTGTTAAAACTATGTTAAAAGAATTGAATATGGAAGAAACTATTCAGTCATTAAGGTTAGAATTAAAACAAGCATCTAAGCAAAAAAGAGATTTGATTGTTAAAAGATTAGAATTAATGGAATCTTTTTATCAGTCCGATAATAAACCAGAATGGATTGTTTTAGAAGCTATTAATGTCATTCCTCCTAGTTTAAGACCTATAGTTGCTTTAGAACAAGGTGTACGTTTTGCTTCTGCTGACATTAATGATTTATATCGCAGAATTTTAAATCGTAATAATCGTTTAAAAAGACAATTAAAACAAAATGCTCCTAGATTAATTATTAAAAATGAAAAAAGAATGTTACAAGAAGCTGTAGATGCTTTATTTGATAATGCTAAATCTAGTAAAAAAAGCACTTCTAATATTGAACGTAATAAACCTTTAAAATCTTTATCAGAAATGTTAAGAGGTAAACAAGGACGTTTTCGTCAAAATTTATTAGGAAAAAGGGTAGATTATTCTGGTCGTTCTGTTATTATCGTAGGACCTGATTTAAAATTACATCAATGCGGTATTCCTCGGCAAATGGCTATTGTTTTGTTTAAACCCTTCGTATTAAATAAATTACAAGAATCTAAAGGTATTGATAAAAAAAGTGCTAATATTTTATACGAAAAAATGAACGAACATGTGTGGAAATTATTAGAAGAAGTTGTCCAAGAACATCCTGTTTTATTAAATAGAGCACCTACTTTACATCGTCAAGGATTGCAAGGTTTTCAAGTTAAATTAATCGATGGTAAAGCTATTAGATTACATCCTTTAGTTACTTTAGCTTTTAATGCAGATTTTGATGGAGATCAAATGGCTGTTTATGTTCCTCTTTCTGTAGAAGCTCAAGCTGAAGCTCGTTTATTAATGTTATCTTCTTATAATATATTGGATCCTAAAAATGGTAGTCCGGTTTTATCTCCTTCTCAAGATATGGTTTTGGGAAATTATTATTTAACTATTGAAGAAACACGCAAACGTATTATAAAAGGTTATAATTCTGATAGTAGAAACGAACAACATCGTTATAAACATCGTAATGAAGGTAAAGTTTTTAATGATTTACAAGAAGCTGAATTAGCTTTTTATAATAAACAAATAGCTTTACATACTCGTATTTTAGTGCGTGTTTCTAATATTTCTTCTTATTTTAATGATAATCAAAAAAATAAATATTTAGTTACTACATTAGGTAAATTGATTTTTAATAGTATTTTGCCTAATGATTTTCCTTATTTGCAAGAACCTACTATATTTAATTTAGAAATAAAAACACCAGATGTTTATTTTATACCTAAAGGCGTTCATTTGAATGAATATTTGAATAATATTCCTACTCCGGAACCTTTTAAAAAACGTTTTTTGTCGCTTATAATTGATCGTGTTTTTAAAAGAAGTAATATTTCGGAAACATCTAAAATGTTAGATGATATTAAAAATTTAGGTTTTAAATATTCAACTATGTCAGGTGTAACTATTTCTCACGCAGATATTAATGTTTATTCTAAAAAAGATGAATTAATAGCTCAAGTAGAAAATAAAATTATAGAAATTGAGCAATGGCACGACAAAGGATTTTTGACCACTAGCGAAAAAAAAAGTTTAATTATTCAAGAATGGAAAAATGTTCGTAATGTTATCCAAGAAGGTTTGATGCAAGAATTTAATCAAGATAATCATTTATTTATGATAAGTGATAGTGGTGCTCGTGGTAATGTTTCTAATTTTGCACAATTATCCGGTATGAGAGGTTTAATGCATAGTCCTACTAATAATCAATTAGAAATCCCTGTTAAATCTTCTTTTAAAGAAGGTTTAAATGTTCATGAATTTTTTATTTCGACGCATGGAGCTAGAAAGGTTTCTACTGATACAGCTTTAAAAACGGCTGAATCAGGATATTTAACTCGTCGTTTAGTTGATGTTGCTCAAGATGTGATTATTATGTTAAATGATTGCGGCAGTGATAAAGGTGTTTATGTAACTTCTTTAGAGCAAGATGGTAAAGAGATTATTTCGTTACAACAACGTTTATTTGGTCGTTATATAGCGCAAAGTATTGTAGATCCTTTCAATAAGCAAGTTATAGTTAATTTTGGTGAATTGATTACTCGTGAAATAGCGGAAAATATTGTAAACATTGGATGTTTATCGGTGAAAATTAGAAGTGTTTTAACATGTAATTCTGATTATGGTATTTGCGCTAAATGTTATGGTTTAAATTTAGCCACTAATAAAGCAGTTGAGATCGGAGAAGCTGTTGGTATTATTGCTGCCCAATCTATTGGCGAACCTGGTACTCAGTTAACTATGAGAACATTTCACACAGGAGGAGTTTTATCGGTTTCTGATATTACTCAAGGATTGCCGCGTATTCAAGAATTATTTGAAGCTCGTAAGCCCAAAGGTAAAGCTTTAATAAGCGAATATGATGGTGTAATTAAAGAAATTAAATCTAGTAATCTTTATTCATCAGATATTGTTATAGTTTCAGCAATTAATCCTCAACAAGAATATATTTATACTGTAGATTCTAATGTAGATATTTTAGTTAATGATGGCATGGCTATAAAAGCCGGACAACGTTTAACTTCTGGTTCAATAGATTTAAGGGAATTATTACGTATTAGTTCTGTAGTAAATACACAAAAATATATTTTGGAAGAAGTACAGCAAGTATATCAATCTCAAAGTGTTTACATTAGTGATAAACATATTGAAATTATTATTCGCCAAATGTTTAAACAAATTTTAGTTATTTCTGAAGGGGATAGTAATTTATTACCGGGGTCTGAAGTTTCTATTAAAGAATTTAAAAGAATAAATATGCAATTAATTAAACAAAATAAAAAATTAGCAGCTGGACGTCCTATAGTTTTGGGTATTACGAGATCTTCTTTAAAAAGCGATTCTTTATTATCTGCGGCATCTTTTCAAGAAACTACTAAAATTTTAATTGATGCTACAATTAAAGGTCAAAAAGATTTTTTATTAGGTTTAAAAGAGAATGTTATTTTAGGCGGTTTAATACCTGCCGGAACCGGAATTTTAAATCATTCTTTATTCGAATATCCTTTAACAGAAGAAGATAAAAATAAATAATTTTTAATAAATAATTGTTAATCATAATTTATAAATTAAATTTGACTATATATTTTTTATTTTTGAGCTAGTTGTTATTGTTAAGTTTTTTAAATAATCTTGTTTTAACGATATGAAGTTTATATTGACTTTTATTCAAAAAAAAGATAAAATTTAGGTCGTCTTATATTTCTAATTACCAAAAATAACAAAGAAAGGTTTTATTATTTAAATATGCCTACTATTTCTCAGTTAATCAGAAAACGAAGAGTAAAAAAAAATACTAAAACCAAATCACCAGCTTTATCTGTTCGTTTTAATATTTTAAAAAAGAAATTTAAAAATATTAATTCTCCTCAAAAATCTGGAGTTTGTTTGAAAGTATATACTACCACTCCTAAAAAGCCTAATTCTGCTTTAAGAAAAGTAGCTAGAGTTCGTTTGTCAAATCGTCAAGAAGTGACAGCTTATATTCCTGGTATAGGTCATAATTTACAAGAACATAGTCTTGTGTTAATACGAGGTGGTCGTGTTAAAGATTTGCCCGGAGTTCGTTATCAAGTTATTCGAGGAGTTCTTGATACTGCTGGAGTATCCAATCGAAAACAAGGTCGTTCCCGATATGGTGCGAAAAAATAAGAATTTATTAAAATGTAAATAAATTAAGGTGTATAAACTTATGTCTCGTAAAAAAAGTTTTAAAAAAAGAACATTACTTTTAGATCCTATTTATAATTCTGTTTTAGTAACTAGAGTTATTAATAAATTAATGAAAAATGGAAAAAAAGATATTGCTTGTTCTATAGTATATAATTGTTTATCTCAAGTTAAAATGTTAACAAAAAAAGAACCTATTGAAGTTTTGAATGAGGCTTTTAATCATATTATGCCTTTAGTAGAATTACGTACACGCACTATTGGGAGTCAAAAGTATCAAGTTCCTTTAGAAGTTTCAGTAGAAAGACGTTATTCTTTAGGTTTGAAATGGTTAATTATGGGAGCACGTAAACGTAATGAAAAAAGTATGCAAGAAAAACTTGCTCAAGAAATTATTTCTGCTGCTTCTGGAACAGGATTAGCAGTTAAAAAACGTGAGGAAATTCATCGTATGTCTGAAGCTAATAGAAGTTTTGCTCATTATCGTTGGTAAAATCACTGCTTTTAATATTTTCAACTTAAAGGAGGCAATATGGGAATTGAATTAGAATTAAGTAAAATACGTAATATTGGTATTATGGCTCACATCGATGCAGGAAAAACTACTACTACTGAAAGAATTTTATTTTATACCGGAAAAATTCGTATAGCTAAAGAAACTCATGAAGGTTTAGCGCAAATGGATTGGATGGATCAAGAAAAAGAAAGAGGAATTACAATTACATCAGCTGCTACTACTGTTTTTTGGAATAATTGTAAAATTAATATTATTGATACTCCAGGACATATTGATTTTTCTTCAGAAGTTAATCGTTCTTTACGTGTTTTGGATGGTGGTGTAGTAGTTATAGATGCTCAAGCCGGAGTAGAACCACAAACAGAAACAGTTTGGCGTCAAGCAACTTATTATAAAGTTCCTCGAATTGTGTTTGTTAATAAAATTGATAAATTAGGGGCTAATTTTGAAAATGCTATCGCTAGTTTAGAGAAAAGATTAAATGTTTTTGCTTATGCCATTCAATGGCCTATCGGTGTAGAAAATAATTTTCGTGGTTTTGTTGATTTAATAGAAATGCAAGCTTGGGAATATTCTTCTAGTCCTGATCGAGAAAATCAATTAATTCCTATTCCTGAAGAACTAAAAGAACTTGTTAATTCCAAAAGACAAATATTAATAGATAAACTAGCTTCTTTAAATGACGAATTATTAAATAATCTTTTGGAAAATAAGCCTATTTCTTCTACTCTCATTAAAAAAGCACTTCGTCAAGCCACTTTAGAAGTTAATTTTTTTCCAGTTTTATGTGGTTCAGCTTTAAAAAATAAAGGTATTGTCCCTTTATTAAATGCTTTAGTAGATTTTTTGCCTTCACCTTTAGATTTACCCAACATTAATGGTTATGATAAAAATGAACAACCTATTGTTCGTAAAATTAATTTTAAAGAATCTTTTATCGCATTAGCTTTTAAAGTTATGACGGATTCTTTTGGACGTTTAACCTTTATACGTATTTATTCAGGTTGTTTAAAATCTGGTTCTTATGTGCAAAATAATAATAAAAATATTACAGAACGTGCTTCACGTTTATTATTAATGCATGCTAATTCTCGACAAGATATTAAAGAAGCTTATGCTGGTGATATTGTAGCCGTAATTGGTTTAAAAAATACTATTACAGGCGACACTTTGACATATGAAAATGATTTTATTTTGTTAGAAAAAATGAGTTTTCCTGAACCAGTTTTACAAGTTGCAGTAGAACCTGTTTTTTCCAAAGAACAGGACAAAATTAGTTCTGCTTTGTTTAGTTTTACTCAAGAAGATCCGACTTTTAAATTTACTGTAGATCCAGAGTCAAAACAAATGATTGCTGCTGGAATGGGTGATTTACATTTGGATGTTCTCATGGAACGTTTAAAAAGAGAATTTCAAATTCAAGTAAAAGTGTCAGAACCTCAAGTGGCTTATCGAGAAACTTTAATTAGTTCTATAGAAGTTGACGGAGAATGTAAACATCAAACAGGAGGCCGCGGGCAGTATGGTTATGTTCAAATTTTATTTGAACCTAATCCTGGAAAAGGTTTTGAATTTGTTAATAATGTTAAATATGGTGCTATCCCGCAAAATTATATTCCGGCTGTATCTAAAGGTTTACAAGAATCTTTATCTAGTGGTATAATCGCTGGTTATCCTTTGACTGATATTAAAGCAACTTTATTTAGTGGTGCTTTTCATGAAGTGGATTCTTCGGAATTTGCTTTTAAATCTGCTGCAGCAGCAGCTTTGCGAAAATTACGCAATAGCAAATTAGTTGTTATTTTAGAACCTATTATGAAATTAGAATTAATTACTCCTCATGAATATATTGGTAATGTTATCGGAGATTTAATTTCGCGTAGAGGTCGTTTAGAGAATCAAGAAAATATAGGTATGGTTATGAAAATTCAGGCTTTTGTTCCTTTAGCAGAAATGTTTAAATATTCCAGTAGTTTGCGTTCTAATACTCAAGGAAGAGCTAATTTTTCTATGGAATTTTTTAAATATGAAAAAGCTCCTGACCATATCGCTAATAAAATTATGGAATCACGTAATAAATAAAATTTATAGATATAACATGGGAGCCAAAGAGGCCTAAATTTACTTTACTGCTATCTAACCAATAGCCAGGGCCGATAAACTCTGAAAGGAGATGGTCGGTTTGGCAAACGAAAGAATGCCGAATTACAGCAGACCATAAAAGCGGGTTGCGACGAAAGCAAATTAGTCAAGACGACTCCGCCACCGAATAATTCTACGGAGAAGCCTGAAATGGCCTAAGAAGGAAAATTGAGGTAATCATAAGATCTGTTTCGGAAGTTGCTTAAACGGACAATCCAGAATCTACTAATACATCTTACAATATTGAGTAGTTTATCAGCTAAAGAAAACCTGGAATCAGCCTCCTAAAGAGGATACTTCTCCTAAAGAATTAAGGTCGAAATTTAGAGTAACTTGGAGAATCCTAAAACGAAGTAATTAAATTTACTAATTCGGAAATAAAAGTCCGGATGGTCAAGGATAAAGAATCTTTTTAGTAGTCGTAAGGGTAAACCTAAATTTGGTATAATTTAGTTAATCGTCTTATCCAGAAGAGAGAGTTAATCACTCTTATAGGACGAAAGAAGAAAGTAATTTACTATTTATTTAAAATGGCATCGAGAAAGAGGTTGATATTATGTCAACAACGGTTTCACCAGAAACTAAACTTTCACAAAAATGGAATAAAATTCAATATTGTTCATCAAATGGTTACTCTTTAAAAAGAGAACTACAATAAGGAATGAATAACTTTTATAACACGTTAACCGCATTTAATAAAATTGCCACTAACAAAAGGGAGGACACACCAGATGTTGACAATGAAACCATTGATGGGGTTAATCTAGAAAGACTAGAAAGATACCATCTAGGAATACGTCAACAAGGGTTATAATCCGAAACCAGTTAAAAGAATTCTCATTCCTCATGATAATAAAAGAATCAGACCCCTAGGTCTACCGACTATCAAAGATCGGTTAATACGAAAATGTCTGAAACAACTCTAATTGACCGCTTAAAAGCGGAACGTTGTGAGAATTGCGACAGAACAACTTCACTGTAAATTCATCATATTGGGACAATTCACAATGCGAATTGCCAAAAGATCATGAAAGAACAAGATTGTTGTGTAAAGTTTGTCATCGGAAGATAACCAACCAACAAATACATGATATCAGAAAAATAAGAACAATAAGAATAAATAAATAGCTAATGAGCCGCAAGGAAAAATTAGTTCTCGAAAGAGAGTAAATTATGGAAAGTGGTGTGTTTGGAAACTTGATCACACTGTTTGGACGGGGGCTGATTGTAAATAAAATAGCAAATATAAATCGTTGTATAAAACGCAATTAATCTATCTGTATTATTTATTAATATTTCGGTAATTATAAATAATTAATTAATTATTTTAGTACAAAAATATTAAATGGAGAAAAAAAATAAAATGTCAAAAGAAAAAATAAATATTAAAGAAGAAGCACAAATAATTAAACCTCATTTAAATGTAGGAACTCTTGGTCATGTAGATCACGGAAAAAGCACTTTAAGTTTGGCTATTAATAATTATTTAGCCGCAAAAAATTTAGCTAAATTTCGTAAAGATATTAAAACTTTAGATAAAACCGTTGAAGAACAAGAGCGTGGTATTACTATTAATGCTCATCATTTGGAATATGAAAGTGACACTCGTAATTATGCTCATATTGATTGTCCTGGTCATAAGGATTATATTAAAAATATGATTACTGGAGCAGCTCAAATGGACGCAGCTATTTTGGTAGTTTCGGCTGCTGATGGTGCTCAACCTCAAACTCGCGAACATATTTTATTAGCTAAACACGTAGGAGTTCCTAATTTAATAGTTTTTTTAAATAAATGTGATAAAGCTATTCCTGATTTAATACCTTTGGTAGAACATGAAATACGTGAAATTTTAACTAAAAATGGTTATAATGGGTCAGAAATTCCTATTATTCAAGGATCCGCTTTAAAAGCTTTAGATGGTGATCAAAGTTATTTATCTAAAATTGCAGATTTAGTAGCAGAATTGGATAAATTACCTTTGCCTATTCGTGATATCGATAAACCTTTTTTGATGCCTATTGAAGATATATATTCTATTACAGGCCGCGGAACAACTGCTTCTGGTAGAGTAGAAAGAGGTAAATTAACTTTAGGCGAAGAAGTCCAAATTCTTGGTTTAGATAAAGATACTTCTACTGTCGCAATTGGTTTGGAAATTTTTAAAAAATCTAGAACTCAAATTCAAGCAGGAGATAATGCTGCTATTTTATTACGTGGTATTAAACATAGTGATATTAAAAAGGGTCAAGTAATAGTGAAACCAAATTCTTTAAAGGTATATTCTAAATTTAAAGCAGAAGTTTATATTTTAACCGAAGAAGAAGGTGGTCGTAAAAAATCATTCAGAACTAATTATAGACCTCAATTCTTCTTTAGAACTGCTAATGTTACAGGGGTTATTACTTTGCCTAATGATATTGCTGTAGCGATGCCAGGTGATAATGCGACTATTGAAGTTGATTTAATTAAACCTGTTGCGTTAGAAGTGGGTACTTCTTTTGCTTTCCGTGAAGGTGGTAAAACTATTGGTTCAGGAAAAATTATTGAAATTTTACCGAATTAATTAAAGTTATTTAATTATGAAAGAAGACTAGTGTATAGTCTTTTTTTATATTTTTAATCATATTAAAATTTTTATAATTTAAATATTTAAATTATAAAATTATTATTTTGATATTTAAATTAATAAATTAATTTTTGATTTAATTGATTGAAATCTTTTTACTTTATAAAAGTATTTTAAGTTTATTTTTGTTAATTAATTTAATTAAAATAAATCATAATAAATTTAAAAATAAAAATTTAAAATTAATAATGAGTAAAATTGTCTTATTAATAAGAATTTTTTGTTTTATTATTGAATTATCTATTTTTAAATTTTATAATTTGACCTATATTCAAGTTAGTAAGGTAATTAAATAATTTATTGGACAGATATAAGATTTGTGTTTTTTTAGTTCTTATAAGAGTTAATTATTTACGAATAATAGCAAAATTAATTTTTTGCGGAAAAAGATTAAATATATTTAAATTTTATTAATATATAATAGTTAAGTTTATTTTAAATAATTTTAGTTTTTTTGCTAAAATTATAAATATAGTGTAAAAAAAGGAGTTATTCATATTATTAAACATAAAAAAAATAAAAAAGAAAATTTAAAAATTAGTTTTTTATATAACGAAAAAGTTCCTTCCGGAGAATATTTGGTTATCAATAATCAAGGAAAACAATTAGGAATTTTTCAAAAAGAACAAATATTTGATATAGCTGAACAGCAAAATGAAGATTTTGTTTTAATTAATGCTCATTCCAATCCTAAAGTAGTGCGTTTGGTTAATTATTCCAAATTTTATTATGAACAACAAAAAAAAATTAAACAAAATCGTAAAAAACAGCATAATCAAATAAATATTAAAACTATTTGTGTAAGCCCTCGTATTCAAGATAATGATTTATATGTTAAAATTAAAAAAGCCGAAGATTTCTTAAAAAGCGGACATAAGGTAAAAATTAATATGCTTTTGCCAGGTAGAATGGCTATAAATCCTAGTATTGGTAGCGATATTTTTAAGAAAATTATATCAGCTTTAAATTTAGTCTCGAAGGTAGATATTCCTCCTAAAATAGAAGGAAATCAAATCAATTCTTTGTTAGTTCCTTTAAAGTCTAATTAATTTTAATTATTAGCTTATTTGAATGTTGTTATGCATTTAGTTTTTTGTTTTAAAAAAATAGAAAGAAATAATGGTAATTGATTTTGAAAAAAAAAACACATAAAGGTTTAAAAAAACGTATCAAAATTACTAAAACTGGTAAATGGTTACGCAAACATGCTTTTAAAAATCATTTAGCCGGTTCTAAAACTACTAAACAAAATAGACAATTAAGAGGATTTACTTATGTAGATTCTTCAGATTTAAAACGTATTAAAAATTTAATTTAGCAAATTTATATAAATCTAAAGAAAGAAGAAGAGTCATGGTTAAAGTCAATTTAGTTCCAGCTCGACGTAGACGTCGTAAGAAAATATTAAAATTAGCTAAGGGTTATGTAGGTTCTAAAAGTACTATTTATAAAACTGCTCATGAACAAGTAATGCGTTCTTGGCAATATGCTTATGTTGGTCGTAAAAGAAATAAAAGAGATTGGCGTTCTTTATGGATTCGTCGTATTAATGCTGGATGTTCAGAAAATGGTATGAATTATTCCTCTTTTATATATGGTTTAAAATTAGCTGGTGTTGATTTAAATCGTAAAATTTTATCTAATTTAATTATTAATAAACCTGAAATGTTTAAATTTTATATCGAATTATCTCAAAAAAGTTTGCTTGATTTTAAGCAAAATAAATTAACAAAAAATATTTCTAAATCTACATTAGATTCGACAGATATTTCGAAATCTGATTTAAATTCAGATTTTTATGCTTTAAATTCAAAAAATATTAAACAAGATTTTTCAGATACTATTTCCCAAAAATCTGTAACCGATAATATTGGTGATTTAAAATCTAAAAATTTAGATATTCTTGCAGATAATGAATTTACAATAAACTTATCATCTTTACAAAAAATGAATTTATTAACTTTGCGTCAGTTAGCAAAAAAAAATAACATTAATAAAGTGTCTAAGTTGAAAAAAGCGGAATTAATTAATTTGTTACTGGAAACATTGTAAATAAAATCAAATTTTATTATAGATTTTTTTAGAGAGGTTCAACAAATATGTATGAAATTAAAAAAATAACTTTTCAGAAAATTATTTTAAATATTTTAATAACTATTTTATTTTTATTAAGTGCCGTGACATGTTTTGAACCTCAATATTTTTCTATAAAAGGCATCCGAATAATTGATATTTTATTAGGAATTTTATTATTATTATTTAATTATTATTTTGTATTTATAAATTTTAAAAAAAATTCAGGATTAAAAAAGTTTTTCTTTTTAATAGAAACATGTTTATTATCGCTTATTTCTGGTAGTTTGTTTTTGTCTTTTTTAATAACTAATGTTTTTGTGAAAAAATTGTTAAATTTAAGCAATATTATTAGTTATATTTTAATGATTCATTGTTTTATTTCTTTGCATTTGTTTGGATGGAAAAATAATAAAATGAATATTTGGAGTTTAAACGGTTATTTAGTAACTTTTGGGACAAGTTGTTTTTTATTAGGAAAAGATATTGATTTTTCTTATATAATTTTAAGAATTTTTTCTGTTTTGTTTGGTTTTTTATCTTTATTCTATCTATTTATTGTGATTAATCAAATTTCTAATTATAAGAAAATAACTGTGAAATAATCAAAAAAATAATTTTTTTTGAAAAAAGGAGATCGCATCAAAAAATGTCTGATTTATTAATTAAAATGAAAGAATTAACTATGTTAAATGGTATTTCTGGTCAAGAAAAACAGATTACAAATTATGTTAAAAATAATATTATTTCTTCAGTAAATAAAATAGAATATGATAATTTAGGTAGTTTAATAGCTTATAAAGGACAGAATGGTCCAAAAATTATGTTGGCTGGTCATATGGATGAAATTGGTTTAATGGTAACCGAAATCACAGACAATGGTTTTGTTAAATTTCAAACTATAGGTGGTTGGCTACCGACAGTTATGTTAGCTCAACTTTGGCAGATTCATACTAATAAAGGTATTATTTGGGGTATTACTGGTGCTAAACCTCCTCATTCTTTAAGTTCGAACGAACGTAATCAAGCTCCTAATATGAAAAATTTGTTTTTAGATATAGGTGTTTCTACTAAAGAAGCAGCTCAACAATTAGGAGTTACTATCGGAAATATGATTACTCCTTATTTAGAATTTCGGACTTTAGGGGATGAAAATTTTATATTGGCTAAAGCGATAGATAATCGTGTGGGAGTGCTAATTGTTACTGAAGTATTACACAAATTACAAAATAATCCTAATCAATTTATAGGCGCTTTTACAGTTCAAGAAGAAGTTGGTTTAAGAGGGGCTATTACTAGTGCTAATAAGGTTAAACCTGATATTGCTATAGCGGTAGACGTGTGTGTTGCTAATGATGTTCCTGGTAATCAAAATTCATCAATTAGTTATTTAGGAAAAGGACCGCAAATATCTTGTTATGATCACGGATTAGTTGCTCATACAGCTTTAAGAGAATTTGTATTAAAAGTGGCTCGAAAAAATAATATTCCTTTTCAAGAAGCTGCTCCAGAAGGCGGAACTACAGATGCTGCTGCCATGCATACGCGTCATATAGGTGCTGCAGCGTTAGTAATTTCGGTACCTACTCGTTATATACACTCTCACGCGTCTATTGTTCATCAACAAGATATAATTCACACTATTAATTTATTAACTCTATTAATAGAAAAATTAGATCAAAAACAGGTTCAAGAAATTTTATTTAGTTAAAATTATTAATAATGGGGATTAAATCAAAAATCTTTATAATTTAAATTAGGTCTCCTAAGAATCCTAAATTTCCTGCTATCTAACCAATAGCCAGAGCCGATAAACTCTGAGAGGAGATGGTCGGTTTGACAAACGAAAGAATATCAGATTATAGCAGACCATAAAAGCGGGTTGCGATTTTATTTATCCTAAAAGTGCTAGAACAATTATTAACTCCTTATTAAGGGTTCAAAGCATTATCTCATATTTTTGTATGAAAAGGAATTTAAGTTAAATAACATACTTGAACTACATCACCGAATTCAGTTGTTTAAAGACACTAGCAAAGACAAATGGCAAAACTCTATTATTAGAAATTTAACTAATATTAATAGTTTTTATTGTTTTATTTTAGTTGTTAATGAAATTTAAAATATTCCAAAGGAAAAGATATTAAGAAAAATGAAAAGAACTTATCAACCTAGTAAAATTAAACGAAAAAGAACACATGGTTTTTTAAAACGAATGTCTAATTCTAGTGGTCGCCGTCTTTTATCTAATAGAAGATCTAAAGGACGTTATCAATTAACAGTTTAGTATTATGAATAAAATTAAAATTTTTATTTTTTATAATATTTTAATTAATCAAATTTAAAAAATTATTATGATGAAAAAAAAATTTATTTTAAGCAAAAATAAAGAAATTAATTTAATTTTCCAACACGAAAACAAAAGTGTAGCTAATTATTTTTTTAAAATATATTATATTTATTATAATAAAACTTTGAATTTTAAATTTGCTTTAAGTATTAACAAAAGATATGGAAAATCTCATGAGAGAAATTTAATTAAACGTCGTATAAGGGCAATCATTTATAATTATTCTTCAATTTTAAAACCTAATGTTTTTTTTAGGGCGCCAAAGAGGCCTAAATTTCGTGCTATCTAACCAATAGCCAGGGCCGATAAACCCTGAAAGGAAATGGTCGGTCTGACAAACGAAAGAATGTCAGATTACAGCAGACCATAAAAGCGGGTTGCGACGAAAGCAAATTAGTCAAGAAGACCTCGCCACCAAATAATTCTATGGAAAAGCCTGAAATGGCCTAAAAAAGATAATTGATGTAATAACATGACCTGTTCCGGAAGTTGCTGAAACGGACAGTCCAGAGTCTACTGGTATAAATAAAAAGTACTGAGTAGTTTATCAATAAAAGAAAACCTGGAATCAGCCTCCCAAAGAGGATACTTCCCCTAAAGAATTAAGGTAGAAATTTAGAGTAACTTGGAGAATCCTAAAACGAAGTAATTAAATTTACTAATCCGGAAATAAAAGCCCGGATCGTCAAGGATAAAGAATCTTCTTAGTAGTCGTAAGGGTAAACCTAAATTTGGAATAATTTAGTTAATCGGCTTACCCAGAAGAGAGTTAATCACTCTTATAGGGCGAAAGAAGATAGTAATTTACTATTTATTCAATGGCATCGAGAAAGAAGTTGATAAATGATATCAACAACGGTTTCACCAGAAACTAAACTTTCGCGAACACGGGATAAAATTCAATATTGTTCATCAAATGGCTACTCTTTAAAAAGAGAACTACAACAAGAAATAAATAACTTTTACAACACGTTAACGGCATTCAACAAAATTGCCACTAACAAAGGGGCAGGAAAACCGGGTGTTGACAATGAGACCATTGATGTAATTAATCTAGGAAAACTAGAAAGATACCATCAGGAATACGTCAATAATGGTTATAACCCGAAACCAGTTAAAAGAATTCTCATTCCTAGTGTAGAACCAAAAAATCTGGTCATGACGCTATCAAACGTGTCAAACAAAGATTTCAGGTAATTGATTACAAGAAAGCCACAAATAATTCCTTAAGTGGCAAAGTTCAAATCCAAATTTCTAAAGCGAAAGTCGAAGAATATGGGTATGAATACAATTGGTTAAAAAAGGGAAAAACGAAACACGACGAAACATTAGCGAAGAGAGAGACGAATTAGAAATAATTTGGACCTATAAGACAATTGTCAAAGGACTTATCCAATACTTTTGTTTAGCTAACAATCTAAAGGTTTTAATTTCATCTAAATTATCTAGCTGAGTATAGCTGTTTGAAAACATTGGCAAAGAAACGGAAAACTTCAATTGCCAGAGTTCGGAAAAAATGCAAGATAGGTTCGACTTGGGGTGTTTCTTATCTTAATAAAGAAAAAACCCATTACGAACCATGGGATGTTTATTCTTGGGACAGAATTAAAAAAATGTGTAACTATAAGGGAAATCCGGATATTAGCATTAATAGATTTATATTCCAAGGTCGTACGAATTTCACTAATCGTCTAAAAGCGGAACGTTGTGAGAACTGTGACAAAACAACCCCACTGCAAATTCATCACATTGGGACGATTCGTAACGCGCATCGCCACAGGGTCGGGAATAAAAGAACTGAAGTATTGTGTCAAGATTGTCATCAGAAGATAACCAATTAACAAATACACGATATTAGAAAACAAGAACAATAAGAATTAAATAGCTAATCAACCGTGAGGGGAAATTAGTTCTCGAGAGAGAGTGAATTAGGGAAAGCCGGATGCTTGGAAACTTGCTTGTCCGGTTTGGACGGGGGCTGATTGTAAATAAAACAGCAAAGATAAATCGCTGCATAAAACGCAATTAATCTATCCGTATTTATTATTATTAAACCGACAGCAAAAAAATTGAACTTTGTCGATTTATCTGTAAAATTATCAGTTTTATTGAGAAAATCTCGTCTTATAAGTTCCTGATAAGGATATTTATTGTATATATGAGTGATGATAAATTTATTTTTTTAAAAAGATTTGTAATTATTTTTTTATTTTGTTTGTTGATAACTGTTAGCATTAGAGAGTTATTTTTTAGTAATAAAAAAATTAATGCTAAACCTAATATTATTGATTTAAAAGTTTTTATAAAGAAAGAAAGTAATATTGATATTTCAGATGATAAATTATTTAATAATTTACTGAAATTAAAAAATTTTGATTTATATGAATGTCAGAAATTTTTAGATATTTTTGTTTGTGAACTTGAAGATAATGGTAATTTAAAATGGTATTTATTAGATAGTAAAAACTGGAATGATTATGTAAAAAAACAATTACAGGAAAAAATAAATAAAATATGTTTAGGATTAGAATATTATTTTAGTTTTAATAATTTTAATATCTCTTTAGACCAGAAAATTATTATATTAAAAAAATTTTTTACAGTAATAACAGGAATTAATAGAAGTTATTTTTTAAATCGTTTTGTAAAAGAAAAAGATTTTAAAATGTTATTTATAAAAAATATTGAACCTGAAACAAATGTAATCAATTCAATTTCGTCGCAAGATTTATTAAAATTTCAAATTTATAAAGATTTGGATGATAATAAAGAAATATCTAATCAAGATTATAATAATATTATTCGTTATAAATATTTAGATTCAGATTCTAAAATGAAAAAAATAAATTTTTTTATTTTAAAAAATGATATTTCTAATAATCCACAATTAGGTTTAAAGATTTTTGTGAATGATCAAGAAGATTTACCTATCCAATGGCCTTCAAAATTAGAGTGGAGTAATTTTTTAGGTTTTGGTTATATTTGGAATTTTTTAATTATTTTTATAGCTTCTTTATTAAATTTTTTTTCTTCTATAGGTTCTCACGGAGTAGATGGTTTTATATTAGGTAATTTAGGATTAGGAATTGTATTAACTACTATTTTAATCAGAACTTTATCATGGCCTATTTATACTAAAACTAATAATTTTGCTTTTAATATGAATTTGGCGCAACCAGAAATTGCTAAAATTCAAAATAAATATTCTTTATCTAAAAATCCTATGGAAATAAAAAAAATGCATTTAGAGATTATACGAGTTTATAAAAAGTATAATTTAAATATGTTTTCTAGTTTATTAATGTCTTTTTGTCAGATGTTTTTATTTTTGGCTATGTTTCGGGTTTTACGTCGTTTCCGTATTCCTGGTGGTATTTTTAAAATTTATAATCAAAAATCTTTTTTAGGTGTAATAAATTTACAATTAGAAAATAATAATGATAATTTATTTTTTTCTATATCACTAACTTTAATAACAGGTTTTAGTATGTTTATTTTGAATAAATTAATAATGAAAAATTCTGAAATTATACAAAATAAAAACGTTTTATTAACCTCGAAAGAATCTAATATAATTAAACCGGAACAAATGATGAAATTTTTTAGTTATTTTATGATTCTTTTTATGATGTTTTTCTCTTTTCGTGATTCTATGTTATCTTTATATTGGATTATAGGTAATTCTTATACTATTTTGCAAACAATTATTAATAAACAAATTATATTCAGAAAAATGCAAAAATTAAAAAAATATTAAACAATATTTATAATGTTCAAGATAATTCCTGATTATTTGCCAAAAAATATTCGAAAAATATTCTTTTTGTGTATAATAAATATCAGGAAGATTTTATGTTATCTTTATATTGGGTTATAAGTAATTCTTATACTATTTTACAAACACTCATTAATAAACAAATTATATTCAGAAAAATGCCAAAATTAAAAAAATATTAAACAATATTTATAATGTTCAAGATAATTCCTGATTATTTGCCAAAAAATATTCTTTTTGTGTATAATAAACATCAGGAATTAAAATAATATTTTCGAAATATTAAAAAAATAATATTTATTTTTGAAATTTTTTATATATATATAAAAAAAAATATATTTTTATCATTAAATTATGTTAAAATCAATTAGTAAGTTTTTTAAGTAAAAAAATATAAATATATATTATAATTATTTATAATTCATAATATTTTAAATGGAGGGATAGCGAAGTGGCTAAACGCAGCAGTCTGTAAAACTGTTCCGAAAGGTACGGCGGTTCGAATCCGTCTCCCTCCACCATATTAATTTTTGTATCTTTATGTATATTAAGTAAGATTATATAATTGTCAGTTAAAACTACTTCTTTGAAAACTGAAGATGATATTTTATTATTTATTATGATATTTTTATCATAAAAAATTATTAAATATTAACTATATTCTGATAAATAATTTTTATTTATTTGAATGATTTATTACGAAGAGTTTGATCCTGGCTCAGGATGAACGCTGGCGGCGTGCCTAATACATGCAAGTCGAACGGAAACCTTCGGGTTTTAGTGGCGAACGGGTGAGTAACACGTAAGCAACCTACCCTAAAGACGAGGATAACCATTGGAAACAGTGGCTAAGACTGGATAGGAAGAAATAAGGCATCTTATTTCTTTTAAAAGACCTAGTAATAGGTATACTTTAGGAGGGGCTTGCGCCATATTAGTTAGTTGGTAGGGTAATGGCCTACCAAGACGATGATGTGTAGCTGGACTGAGAGGTTGAACAGCCACATTGGGACTGAGACACGGCCCAAACTCCTACGGGAGGCAGCAGTAAGGAATTTTCGGCAATGGAGGAAACTCTGACCGAGCAACGCCGCGTGAACGACGAAGTACTTTGGTATGTAAAGTTCTTTTATCAAGGAAGAAAAGCAAGTGGCGAACCATTTGTTTGCCGGTACTTGATGAATAAGCCCCGGCTAATTATGTGCCAGCAGCCGCGGTAAGACATAAGGGGCAAGTGTTATCCGGAATTATTGGGCGTAAAGGGTGCGTAGGCGGTCTAGTAAGTCAGTGGTGTAATGGCAACGCTCAACGTTGTCCGGCTATTGAAACTGCTAAACTTGAGTTAGATAGAGGCGAGTGGAATTCCATGTGTAGCGGTAAAATGCGTAAATATATGGAGGAACACCAGAGGCGTAGGCGGCTCGCTGGGTCTTAACTGACGCTGAGGCACGAAAGCGTGGGGAGCAAACAGGATTAGATACCCTGGTAGTCCACGCCGTAAACGATGAGTACTAAGTGTCGGGTTAAACCGGTACTGAAGTTAACACATTAAGTACTCCGCCTGAGTAGTACGTACGCAAGTATGAAACTTAAAGGAATTGACGGGACTCCGCACAAGCGGTGGATCATGTTGTTTAATTCGAAGATACCCGAAAAACCTTACCAGGTCTTGACATGTTTTTGCGAAACGGTAGTAATATCGTAGAGGTTATCAGAAACACAGGTGGTGCATGGTTGTCGTCAGCTCGTGTCGTGAGATGTTAGGTTAAGTCCTAAAACGAGCGAAACCCTTATCGTTAGTTGCCAGCACGTTATGGTGGGGACTTTAACGAGACTGCCAGTGATAAACTGGAGGAAGGTGAGGATCACGTCAAATCAGCATGCCCCTTATGACCTGGGCTACAAACGTGATACAATGGCTGTTACAAAGGGTAGCTGAAACGTAAGTTCTTGGCCAATCCCCAAAAACAGTCTCAGTCCGGATTGAAGTCTGCAACTCGACTTCATGAAGTTGGAATCGCTAGTAATCGCGAATCAGCATGTCGCGGTGAATACGTTCTCGGGGTTTGTACACACCGCCCGTCAAACCACGAAAGTTGGCAATACCCCAAAATGGTAGCCTAACTCGTTTATTCGAGAGGGCGCTGTCTAAGGTAGGGTCGATGATTGGGGTTAAGTCGTAACAAGGTATCCCTACCGGAAGGTGGGGATGGATCACCTCCTTTCTAAGGAAACCAATAAAATCAATCATCTTCAGTTTTGAAAGACTTAGGATAACTAAGTTTTTCTTCGTGACTTCACGAAGGGCCTATAGCTCAGTTGGTTAGAGCACACGCCTGATAAGCGTGAGGTCGGTGGTTCAAGTCCATTTAGGCCCACCAGAGTTATAGGTGTCGTAAGAACACAAATTCTTTGAAAATTAGGTAAATAATAGTTATTTTTCCGGAACATTAAAGGAAATAAGAGCGCACAGTGGATGCCTAGGCACCAAGAGCTGATGAAGGACGCAATTAACGGCGATACGCTACGGGGAGCTGTAAATAAGTGTAGATCCGTGGATTTCCGAATGGGGCAACCTACTATAAGTAGTTATAGTATCAATTTATTAGGTAACTAATTGATTGAAAGGAACGCAGTGAACTGAAATATCTAAGTAACTGTAGGAAAAGAAAGTAATAACGATTCCGGTAGTAGTGACGAGCGAACCCGGAACAGCCGGATACCAATTTCTAGTTATCAAATTTTAATTAACTCGAAATAGTTGGAAAACTATATCCTAGAAGGTGAAAATCCTGTAGAGGTAGATTAAAATCTAGGGTATCCTTAAGTACGGCGAGACACGAGAAATCTTGTCGGAAGATAGGAGGACCATCTCCTAAGGCTAAATACTCCTTGGTGACCGATAGTGAACTAGTACCGTGAGGGAAAGGTGAAAAGAACCCCGGAAGGGGAGTGAAATAGATCCTGAAACTGTGTGCTTACAAGTAGTCAAAGCTCGTTTAAGAGTGATGGCGTGCCTTTTGCAGAATGAACCGGCGAGTTATGATATAGAGCAAGGTTAAGTTTGAAGGAACGTAGCCGGAGCGAAAGCGAGTCTGAATAGGGCGTTTAGTTGTATGTCATAGACCCGAAACTGAAGTGAGCTAGCCATGAACAGGCTGAAGTGACGTGACCACGTCATGGAGGGCCGAACCAGGACACGTTGAAAAGTGTTTGGATGATTTGTGGCTAGAGGTGAAATTCCAATCGAACTCAGAGATAGCTGGTTCTCCCCGAAATAGCTTTAGGGCTAGCGTTGGGTATTTAATAGTTCTTGAAGGTAGAGCACTAAATGAGTGCGGGCTCCACCTCGGGGTACCAATCTCAATTAAACTCCGAATGTCAAGAACCGTATCCCAGCAGTCAGACGATGGGTGATAAGGTCCATGGTCAAAAGGGAAAGAGCCCAGACCGTCAGCTAAGGTCCCTAAATTAATGTTAAGTGGTTAAGGAAGTAAAAACGTTAAAACAATTAGGAAGTTGGCTTAGAAGCAGCCATCTTTTAAAGAGTGCGTAATAGCTCACTAATCTAATATTTTTGCACCGAAAATGTAACGGGGCTAAACATTATACCGAAGCTACGGATATGTTTCTACTAGAAATAGTTAAGAAACATGTGGTAGGGGAAGCGTTCTAACATCGTAGAAGCTATAGCGGAAGCAGTAGTGGAGAGGTTAGAAGTGAGAATGCCGGTGTAAGTAACGAAAAGATAGATGAGAATTCTATCCGTCGAAAACCCAAGGTTTCCAGGGGCAGGGTCGTCCGCCCTGGGTTAGTCAGGAACTAAGGCGAGGCAGAAATGCGTAGTCGATGACCAGCAGGCTAAAATTCCTGCACTAAAAAAATCACTGATGGAGGGACAAAAGAGGATAAGCACGCCCTTTATTGGATTAGGGTCGAAAAATCGAGTTTGAGAAGATAGGCAAATCCGTCTTCTTACTTGCCAAAAAATAAGATTTGAGGGTAACGTGACTGCGTTCATATTTTCTAGAAAAGCTTCTAAGGTTAATGATTTTTTTACCTGTACCGTAAACCGACACAGGTGGGAAGGTAGAGTATACTAAGACGCGCGAGAAAACTCTTGTTAAGGAACTCGGCAAAATGACTCCGTAACTTCGGGATAAGGAGAGCTTTTATAATAAAAAGTAAAAGCCGCAGAGAATAGGCCCAAGCGACTGTTTATCAAAAACACAGGTCTCTGCTAAACCGTAAGGTGATGTATAGGGGCTGATGCCTGCCCGGTGCTGGAAGATTAAGAGGAGATGTTCGGGTTTACCCAAAGCATTGAATTGAAGTCCCAGTGAACGGCGGCCGTAACTATAACGGTCCTAAGGTAGCGAAATTCCTTGTCGGGTAAATTCCGACCTGCACGAAAGGCATAACGATTTGGGCGCTGTCTCAACAAGAGTCTCGGTGAAATCAAATTACCGGTGAAAATGCCGGTTACCCGCGACAGGACGAAAAGACCCCATGGAGCTTTACTGTAGCTTAATATTGAAATTGGAAATCTTATGTACAGGATAGGTGGGAGACAGAGAACTTTAGGCGCTAGTTTAAAGGGAGTCACCGGTGGGATACCACTCTTAAGATTTTTAGTTTCTAACCTGCATAAGTGGATTATGAGGGACAGTGTTTGGTGGGCAGTTTGACTGGGGCGGTCGCCTCCTAAAAAGTAACGGAGGCGTTCAAAGGTTCCCTCAAAATGGTCAGAAATCATTTTTAGAGCGTAAAGGTATAAGGGAGCTTGACTGTGAGACCTACAAGTCGAGCAGGGACGAAAGTCGGACTTAGTGATCTTGCGGTACCGAATGGAAGGGCCGTGACTCAACGGATAAAAGCTACCCTGGGGATAACAGCCTTATCGCCCCCGAGCGTTCACAGCGACGGGGCGGTTTGGGACCTCGATGTCGGCTCATCGCATCCTGGAGCTGGAGCAGGTTCCAAGGGTTGGGCTGTTCGCCCATTAAAGCGGTACGCGAGCTGGGTTCAGAACGTCGTGAGACAGTTCGGTCTCTATCCGTCGTGGGCGTTGGAAATTTGCGAGGAACTGTCCCTAGTATGAGAAGACCGGGATGGATATACCGCTGGTGCACCAGTTGGTTCGCCAGAGCCATAGCTGGGTAGCTAAGTATAGTTAGGATAAACACTGAAAGCATCTAAGTGTGAAGCCTCCCTCAAGATGAGATTTCCCTAAGAGATCCCTGAAAGACGATCAGGTTGATAGGCTAGAAGTGGAAGAGTAGTGATATTTGGAGCTGACTAGTACTAATAGATCCAACGACTTTGATGATAGCTGGAAAAAATAACTAGAATTTGCCTAGTTTTGAGAGATTCCGGGTGATTTAACACAGGGGTTCCACCTGTTCCCATCCCGAACACAGAAGTTAAGACCTGTGGTCCCCACAATAGTAATTTATTTGAATTGCCAAGATAGGGGTTTGCCCGGAATTATTTGTAGTAGAGAATTAGCTCAGCTGGGAGAGCATCTGCCTTACAAGCAGGAGGTCGGGGGTTCGATCCCCTCATTCTCTACCAAACCAAAAAACTTTCGTATTATAATAAGGTATAATAGGATTATTATAATAATTTATATTTGTGCCTATGTAGCTCAGTTGGTAGAGCATCTGACTGTTAATCAGAATGTCCTAGGTTCGATCCCTAGCATAGGCGCCATTTAAAATTTTTAATTTTTTAATATTTTATTTTCAAAAGTAGTTTGTGATATTTTTCGCATTTATTTTAGAAAAAAAGGGGATTTTCATGACTTTAAAAGTGTTTGAAACTACTTTTGAAAATAATTTACTTATTGTAGAGATTAATAAATTAGCTAAACAAGCTAATAGTTCTGTTTTAATTCGTTATAAAGATACTGTTTTATTGAGTGTTTTAGTTATCGGTAATAATGAAGTTTGTTTAGATTACTTGCCTTTGATGATTTTTTATCAAGAAAAATTTTATGCAGCAGGAAAAATACCCGGAAATTTTTCAAAACGAGAAGGAAAACCTTCTGATGCAGGAATATTAAATGCTCGTTTGATAGATAGAACATTAAGACCTTTATTTAATAAAAATTTTAATAAAGAAATTCAAATCGTAAATACTATTTTAAGCAATGATGATAGTTGTAATAATGAAATTTTTGGTATTTTAGGTAGTTCTTTAGCTGCTTTAATTTCTAATGTTCCTTTTTATAAAGCTGTTTCAGCGGTTTGTGTGGGTCGAGTGAATAATCAATTTATTATTAATCCTAATCCTCAACAAAAGAATATTTCTGATTTATGGTTAGTTTTAAGCGGAACTAAAGAAAAATTAAATATGATAGAAGTTAGTTCTAAAGAAATTTCAGAAAAAGATTTAATATCAGCTATGATATTTGGTCATAATTTTATTAAAAAATTATGTATTTTTCAGGAAGAAATTATAAATAATTTAAATATCATTAAAAATATTGATCTTACAAATAATTATGATATTAATTTATATAATAAATTTAAATTTAAATATTTTGAGATTGTAAAAAATACTTTACAAACAGAAATTAATAAAAAATTTATTAAAAAAAATTTTTCAGATACAATTAATAATCTTAAACATTTTATTTTGGAAAAATATATAGAAGATAAAGATTTTGTTATTGATAATGATATATTCCAGAATTCTATAGTTAGTTGTGAAAATCATAAATTAGAAAAAATAAAAGAACAATTTATGCATCTTTTTAATGATTTATTAACTGATTTAATGAGAGAAATGGTTTTGAAAGAAAAACGAAGAATTGATGGACGAACTTTAAATAAAATTCGATCTATTGAAACCGAAGTAGGTATTTTGCCACGTACTCATGGATCAGCTATTTTTTCTCGTGGTGAAACTCAAAGTTTAGCAGTTGTTACTATTGGCGCTTTAAGCGAATGTAAATTGATAGATGATCTGAGTGAAGAAGATAAAGAATCTTTTATTGTTCATTATAATTCTCCGCCTTTTGCTGTAGGTTCTACAGGCAAATATATGATGCCTTCTAGAAGAGAAATTGGGCACGGTATGTTAACTAAAAAAGCTTTATCTCATGTACTTCCTATGGAAAAAGATTTTCCTTATACTATTAGAGTAGTATCAGAAATTTTAGAGTCTAATGGTTCATCTTCGCAAGCAACTATTTGTGCAGCTTCTATGGCTTTGATGGATGCAGGAGTTCCTTTATTAAGACCTGTAGCAGGTTTAGCAATGGGATTATTTTTTTCTAGCGAAAATGATTATGTTATTTTAAGCGATATTCAAGGGTTAGAAGATCAAAAAGGTGATATGGATTTTAAAATCGCCGGAACTGTTCAAGGGATTACAGCCGCGCAAATGGATATTAAAATAGAAGGTATTAGTTTGGATATTTTACAAGAAGTTTTAGAAAAAGCTCGTTTGGGTAGAATAGAAATTTTAAAAAAAATGAATATGACTATTCAAAATCCTAGAGAGCATATGTCTGCTTATGTACCTAAAGTCAAAATGATTACTATTCCTGTAGATAAAATTCGCGATATTATTGGCACTGGTGGTAAAATTATTAATCAAATTATTGATACTTATGATAATGTTAAAATTGATATTCAACAAAATGGCAATATATTTATTATGCATAATAGTGAAAATATTGTTAATCAAGTATCTAACTATATTTTAAATTTAGTAGATGAAATTAAAATAGGTAAAGTCTACGAAGTTACTGTTATGAAAATTTTATATGATAAAAAAAATGGTCATTCTTTTGCTGCTATAGTTCAGATTTTTCCTGGAATTGAAGGTTTTATTCATATTAGTAAATTATCAAATATTAAAGTTGAACGTGTAGAGGATGTTGTTTCGGTAGGACAAAAAGTTTTAGCTAAATGTATTTTTATAAATGAAAAAGGTAAAATTGATTTATCTTTAGTTTGAGACAAATAATTATTAATAAATAATTAATTTTTAAAAAATTTGTTAAAATAATTGTTGATAAGAATAATGGAAGGTGATCGAAGTTAGATGTTTTTAAAATTTAAAAATTTCTGATTTAGGAAAGTCCATGTTAGCACATAGGGCGCCAAAGAGGCCTAATTATCTTGTCATTTTACCAATGACCAGTGTGATAAACACCGAAAGGATAAGAACGGTTCCTGAAGGGAAACTTTCAAGAATTACAGCAGTTCTTAAAAGCGGATTGAGACGAAGTAGTTAGTCAAGACGATACCGCCACCGAATGGTTCCAAGGAAAAGCCTGTAATGGCCTAAGAAGACAAAAGAAGATGTAATTAACAAACCTGTTCGTAAACTACTATAAGCGGACAGTCCAGAATCTATCAATTTAGTATGTGGATTTGATAGTTTATCAATTAAAATCTGGAATCTCACCATTAATACAATGGTTACTCCTCCTAAAGAACCAAGGTAGATATTTAGAGCAACTTGGAGAATCCTAAAACTATGTAATTAAATTTACAAATTAGAATATGAAAGTTCTGATAGTCAAGGATAAAGAATCTTTTTAGTAGTCGGAGGAGTAAAACTTGATTTGGAATAATTAAGTTAATCGCCCTCCCGAGATGAAGGTTAACGACCTTTATAGGGCGAAAGAAGAAAGTAATTTATTGTTTATTCATTGGCCGCGGAAGGTATAAGTAAAACCTATAAATGATTTTGATTCATTAATATCGAGGCTTCTACGGGCAATGAATGAGATTCATGACCAGTCTTTAAAACAAAACCCATTAAAATAATAACTCAAACGAGAAATAAAAAACTTAATGAATAAACACCTCGCGTTTAATCAGGTTGCCAATCATAAAGCGGTAGGAACACCTGGAATAGATGAGAGAATCATAAATGATATGAACTTAAACCAATTAAAGAAATATCACCAAAAATACTTTCACAACCAATATAACCAAAAAACCGGTTAAAGAGTGCATTTTCCCGAAAAAGGATAAAATAGACCTTTAATGCAAGATATAATTATCGTTACGGGATAACTTGTCCTGGAAAAGAATCAAAAGAATGAGAAACTATAAAGGTGAAATAACCGAAATAGTTATCAATCCGAATTTATTCAAAAGACGAACTAAATTAACCGAAAGGTTAACAGCGCAAAAAATGCGAGGTCTGTCGTTAGTTAGAAAATCAATCCTTTGAAATTCGTCATGTCGAAATCATTAGAGACTCTAATTGGAGAAGCGTGATTAACAAAAAAACAACTATACTTTGTTAGGTTTGTCATAGCAAAAGAACCAACCAACAAATGAATAATATTATAATATTTAAAAAGAACAAAAGGTCAAGAATAAACATTTAACCAGTGGCGACACGAAGTTAAACCCTAAAAAGGGATAAATTATGGAAAGCGGTGTGCTTGGAAACTTGCTCGCACCGTTTGGACGGGGGCTGTTTGTAACATTTGATAACTATCAAAGAAACGCAAATAATCTATCCGTATCTTGGGAAATGTATGTAGTGTTTGTGCTTAAGAAAAAAATAACTTAAGGCATTTAAATTTATTTAAATGACGGCTTTGAAGTTCTAAGAACTTATTTTATAAATTAATAAGTTTATGAATGTAAAAATAAAGTGCCACAGAGACGAATTGATTAGAAATAATCAAGTGAAACGCGGTAAACCCCTCAAGCTAGCAACCCAAAAAAAGGTAGGGGCATATAAAAGTTAATATTCCCTTTATAAGAAAAATTAATTTTTATACTATTTTAAAAATAGAGATAAATGATCACACTTATTGATTAAATAAGAACAGAACATGGCTTATGCACATTATTTTCTTATCATAAGAATCTTTTTTGCAAAAAAGATTCTTTTTTTATTTTATTTATTTATATTTATTATTTTATTTATAATTATTACAATTATTAATGAAAAAAATATAATAGTATAATAGTATAGGTTATGATTTATAAAGTAGGAGTTTAAATTATATGAATAAAGAAGATATAACGGAACAAGAAGCGATTAGAAGAATTAAGTTAGATAATTTAAAGAGAAACAATATAGAACCTTTTTGTAATAAATTTACAGAAACTAACTCAATTAATTCTTTATTGTTGAAATATAAATCTTGGACAGTTAATCAATTAGAACGAGATCAAAGTTTAGTTTCTGTGGCGGGTAGAATTATTTTAAAAAGGATACAAGGTAAAGCTGGTTTTGCTAATATACGTGATTTTGAATCTGATATACAAATTTATGTACGACGCGATAATATTACGGAAAAAGAGTTTCAAATTTATAGTTGGTCTGATTTGGGGGATATTATTGGTGTTACAGGTGTATTATTCAAAACTCATAAAGGAGAATTAACTATTAAAATTTTTAAATTGGTAATGTTAAGTAAAAGTTTACGACCGTTGCCTGATAAATATAAAGGTTTACAAGATAAAGAAATAATGCGTAAAAAACGTTATTTAGATTTAATTGTTAATCAGCGATCTCGTAAAACTTTCGTTGATAGATCAAAAATTATTCGTTTTATCAGAGATTTTTTTAATAATGAAAATTTTTTAGAGGTCGAAACCGCTGTATTAAATTCTTGTGTAGGCGGCGCTAATGCTAGACCTTTTGTTACTTATCATAATAGTTTATCCACTAATTTTTATTTAAGAATTGCTACAGAAATTTCTTTAAAAAAATTAATTGTTGGTGGTATGAAAGCTATTTATGAAATAGGTAAAGTATTTCGTAATGAAGGTATTGATGCTAGTCATAATCCCGAATTTACAACTATAGAAGCTTATTTAGCTTATGCCGATATGAATATTATGATGTCTTTGGTAGAAAAATGTTTAAAAGATATTTGTTATAAACTTTTAGGTAAATTAGAATTTAATTATCAAGGGAATTTGATTAAATTTGATCATTTTTATAAATATGATATGATAGACATTATTAAACAAAAAACTAATATTGATTTTAATGAGAATATATCTTTATCATCGTGTCAAGAGTTGGCCCAAAAACATAATATTTCTTTGAAAGATTTTTATAAAAAAGGTCATATTATAGTTGCTTTTTTTGAAAAATTTGTAGAACCAGATTTGATTCAACCTACTTTTATTTTTAATTATCCTATAGAGGTAAGTCCTTTAGCTCAAGTAAATCCGCAAAATCCACAATTAACTGAAAGATTTGAATTATTTGTAGCTGGTAAGGAATTGGTAAATGCTTTTAGCGAATTAAATGATCCTATTGAACAAAGAAAACGTTTTGAAGAGCAAATATTGCAAAAAACATTAGGTAATGATGAAGCTCATGAATTAGATGAAGATTTTATAGAAGCTTTAGAATATGGAATGCCTCCTACTGGTGGTTTAGGTATAGGAATAGATCGTTTAATAATGTTATTGACTGATAATTCTAATATTCGTGATGTGATTTTATTTCCTCATTTAAAAAAATAATATAAGATTTATCCTAATATTATTCGTAATATTATAATTCATTAATTATTAATTTGTTGTTCTATTTTATTAGCAAAGGATTGATAATAATGAAAAATTTATTTTTATTTTTTAAAATAAAAAAATTATTTTTATATTTTTTACAGATTATAAATCATTCTCAGATTTATTCTGATATTGATTATGAGAATATGGACAATATTTATATTATTAAATTAGCTGATAAAATTATAGAAAAATTTTCATTATCAGAAATTACAATTAATATTGAATTTTTACAAGAACATTTATTATATTATCTTCAAGAACAAGAATCTTTTTTGCCTACCCAAGAATATAATTTGTATATGATTATAATATTTTTGGAATCTTTTTATTTTGCTGAATTTCAAATAATAAATAATAATGAAAATACGAATATTTTGGATTTTTTTGAAACAGAGTATGATAAACGAAATTTAAAAAAAATTTTGAATTAAAAATTATTTAATTTTGCAGTTGAGGATTTTATATTTTAATTTTAATATATAAGTTATTTTAAATTGGATATAATTGGCTATTGTAAGTAAGAGAGTGTTTTATTTTTTATGACGGGAGTTTTTTATTTACAAAGTTTTTATAGTATTAAAAAAAGTGTTCATTCTGTAGAAGCTTTGGTTAAAAAAGCTTTCGAAAGTAAATATAATTTTGTTGCTTTAAGTGATTTTGAAAATTTATACGGGATGATGCAATTAATTAATTTTTGCCACCAATATAATATTAAACCTATTATAGGTGCGCAAATTTATATTTATTTTGATCTTTTGAAATATCGTGATGTTAAAATTAGCTTTTTGATTTATGCTTTTGATAATAATGGTATTAACAATTTAATTAAAATTTTAAATTTTATCCAATTAAATCATAAAATTACTTTAACAGAATTTCAAAAATTCCGAGATGGTATTTTTGGTATTTTATCTAATTTAGATTTTATTTTATGTGATATTTTAAAAGATAAAATTATAGATCTGACTAATTATGAAAATGAAAATTTTATTTTGGAAACTTTTCGATATTTTAAAATAAATATTAACCATTTATTTTTTGGATTTTCTTTGCAATCTTTTTTATTACAAGATTATGCTGGTTTTTTTTTGAAGATAGTTAAAAAATTAAATTTAAAAGTAGTTTTAGTTAATAAGACTAATTATTTGTCTTCAGAAGAAAAATTAATTTATGAATATTTATGTAAAATAAGTAATTATCAAAATGATAATCGAAAATTTATTAATTTTAATCATAACAATGAACAAATGGAGTTAGATGTTAAATTTATTGATCAAAAAAAAATTCAAGAACGTTATCAACTTTATAATCTTAATGATTATGAATTATTTCTTGATTTAGAAACATTTTTATCAACGATTAAATATAATTTTGTTTTCCCTTCAACCGTATGTTCATTTAAAAATAATTTATCTTGTGATAAGTTTGAATATTTAAAAACAAAAGCTAATATTTTTTTAACAAGTTATTTGCAAAAAAATATAAATTTAGAAAAACATATTTTTTATATTCGACAATTGCAAAAAGAATTAATTTTAATTAATCAAATGCATTATGTTGATTATTTTTTGATTATTTTTGACTTAATACAATATGCTAAAAATCAAAAAATTTTAATAGGTCCCGGAAGAGGTTCTTCGGTTGGTTCTTTGTTATGTTTTTGTTTAGGGATTACTGAGATTGATCCTTTGAAATATAATTTAATTTTTGAGAGATTTTTAAATTTCAAAAGAACGACTGTTCCTGATATCGATATAGATGTTCCTGACAATCAAGTTGTTACACTAATGCGATATCTTGTAGATAAATATGGAACGGAACATATCGCTAATTTAATTACTTTTCAAAAATATTCCAAAGATTTGTTTCGTCTAGATTTAGAGTTGCTTCAACAAAATGGTTTTGAAATTGATATAAAGTCAATTTGTTCTGAATTTTCATCTATTATTAAAGGGATTCCTAGATTAGTTGGTACTCATCCTTCGGGAGTAGTTTTTACTAAAGCAGATTTGTCTCAACATTTACCTATTCAAAAAAATTCTAATAATTCTGTGATATTATATCGTTTGCAATTTGATCATAAACAGTTAGAAAAATTAGGTTTTATTAAATTGGATTTGTTAAAGTTACGAAATCTTTTTTTAATTAATAAAATTTTAAATTTGATTGAACAAAAAGGCAAAATTAAAATTAATTTATCTAATATATCTTTTAACGACGTTAATACTTATAGTATATTGCAACAAGGAGATACAAAATATATTTTTCAATTAGAATCTGTTTCTGCTATAAAAGTGATAAAACTTATTAAACCTAAAACATTTGAAGATTTGATTGTTGTTTTATCTTTTAATAGACCTGGTGCTATAAAATTTGTAGATCTTTATATAAATAATAGAATTAATAAAAAAGTAAATTTTACTGGTATAGATGTTGTAGACAATATATTACGTGATACTTATGGTATTGTTTTATATCAGGAACAAATAATGAGAATAGCTTCAGAATTTTCAGGTTATGATTTAGGCCAAGCAGATTTATTTATGAGAAAAATTATGGCTAAATCTTCTGAAGATAGTAATGTTAATTTAAAAAAAAGATTTATGGATCAAAGCGTTTTATATCGAAGAACAGCGGAATCAGCTAGTAAAGTTTATGATTATATTTCAAAATTTTCTAATTATATTTTTAACAAAAGTCACGGTGCAGCTTATGCTTTGATTAGTTATAGAATGGCTTATTTGAAAGCTAATTATTTGCTTTATTTTGGAATGGTTTATTTAGAAGAAGATCCTTATGATTATGTAACCATTCAACAATGGTTATCACAAATAAAAAAATATATAAAGATTAAAAAACCTAATATTTTATATAGCAATGTTAGTAGTTGTCTAATTTTGGATGATAAACTTTTTTTACCTCTAAATTTTATTAAAGATATGAATTTAGAAATGTGCAAGATTCTGATACAAGAGCGTTCTATAAAAAAATTTGAAAATTTTTATGATTTTAAAATGAGATTAAGGGAAGTTTTAAATAAGGAATTATTGCAAAAATTAATTTTTGCTGGAGCATTAGATAATGCATTCGATTTAACTCGTTTACAAATGCTTCAAGATTGTGATTTGGATTATATAGAACATAGTCAATATTTAACTAATTTTTGTAAAAAAAAATTGAAAGATAACGAGTATAATCAAGATATTTTAAATTATAATTTCCAAAATTCTTTTAAATTAAAATTAGATATGTTAGATTAATAATAATTTCAGCAAATAGGAGGTAATAATTGATTTTGTTTAATAATAAGTGTGATGTTGTTTGTGCATATTTAATAGATAGTAAATTTTGGAAAAAAAAATGGGTTATTATTTCATTTTATATCTTAAATATTTTAAGTTTTTTATTAATTATTTCTTGGAAGTTAAATAATAGAACTGTTTACATAAATAATCAAATCAATTTTTCTAATGTTTTTGATAGTCATCGAATATATCAATATCAAATTAATGATCCTCAAGAATCAGAAGAAACTATTATTTATTTAAAATCTATGTTCATTTTTATTATTCAGGGTATTTTTATTTTTAGTTCGAAAAAAGGATTTTTAGGAATTACTTTAGGTACTTTTTTAGGAGCGTTTGTAGGTTTAGGATTAGCCATGGTTTATCCATCGATTATTTATTTATTAGAATTAATTTATAAAGGGGTTTTTAAAATTTAAAGGAAATAATATTTAAATTACAATAATTTAATAAATTAATTTGTAATTAATATTTTTTTATGTTTATGCGATTATCTAATAATTTTATATTACGTAAAGTTGTCTTGGTAAGTTATTTTCTTTCTTTAGCTATTTTTATAGATTTATTTAGCAAATTTTTAACTCCTTTTTTATGTTTACCTTTAGGTGGTCGAATATTTAAATTTTCTTTGATTATTTTCTGTTTATCAGGTATTTATAATAATTTTTTAACACATTTATTAATTTGTGGTTTATATTCAGTTTTTCATTTAATAAAAAGTTATAATTTTTTATTATCTTTAAATCAATTATTTTTGTTTACTAGAATTCAATTATTTTTGTCTTGCATTTTTGATTATATTGTTCCTGATTTATTATTGAGTTTAGTGGGTATTTTTATCAATAAAAAAAGATTTATTGCCGATAATAAAAAAAATATTTTTTTGGGTTTATTATTAGTATATTTCTTGAGAAGTTGTTGTTTTTTTATTTCTAGTTATTGGGTTTACGCTCATATGCAATTATCTTTAGTTAATGTTTGGTATAATTGGTTATTTAATTTATTACGTTTTCAAAATTTAAATCAAAAAATATGGTTAATTTGTTTCATTTATTGTTTCGTTGTTTTTATTTTTAATTTTATTTTCAGCAATATCTTGTTGTTTTTAATATTATCGAAAATTACTTCTTTTTTTGATAAATATTTATAAAATTTTCTTTTTTAATGTTAAAATAATTAGTATAGTTAAATTAAGTTTCTTTTATTATTTATTAGTTTTGATTAATTTTTTTGATTTAATTTAATCAATATTTATGTTGAAGAGGTGATAAAATTATTTGTTATTATCAAATGCCGCGAATTGTTCATGAAGGAGAAACCAATGAAATTGCATCTATTAAACAATTATTATTGCGAAATGGTTTAATAAATGATTTAGTTCATGAATATGTTATAATTAAAGACTTAAATGATAAATTAATTGGAGTAGTTGGTCGATATTATAATAATATTAGATGTTTATCAATTGATCCTGAATATCAAGGTCATAATTTGGCTAATTTATTAATTAGTTTTATTATTAAAAGAATTTATACAGAAAATTTTAATGAAATTTTTGTTTTTACAAAACCTATTAATTTTACTATTTTTAAAAAATTAGGTTTTAAAATGATTTATTGCAATGAAGAATTTGGTTTTTTTACCAATAGATATGATTATTTTGAAGAATATTTGGTTTATTTATCAGAAATACATAAAAAAAATAATTTATCTAATTCGAATAATATATCTGCTATCGTTATGAATGCTAATCCTTTTACCAAAGGTCATCACTATTTAGCGAAAACAGCATCTAATAATAGTGATTTTGTTTATATTATTATGGTTAAAGAAGATATATCTTTATTTTCTTATGAACAACGTAAAGAAATGGTAAAATTAGCTACAAAAGACATACCAAATGTTTTTGTTGTAGAAGGTAGTAATTATTTAGTGGGCGCCAAAGAGGCCTAAATTTCATGCTATCTAACCAATAGCCAGGGTCGATAAACCCTGAAAGGATATAGTCGATCTGACAGACGAAAGAATGTTGGATTACAGCAGACTATAAAAGCGGGTTACGACGAAAGCAAATTAGTCAAAATGACTCCGCTACCAAATAATTCTATGGAGAAGCCTGGGATGGCCTAAGAAGGAAAATTGATGTAATAATTAAACCTGCTTCGGAAGTTGCTTAAACGAGCAGTCCAGATACTACTGCTATAAAACTAAAGTATCGAGTAGTTTATCAGATTGAGAAACCTGGAATCAGCCTCTCAAGAGAGGATACTTCCCCTAAAGAATTAAGGTCGAAATTTAGCGTAACTTGGAGAATCCTAAAACTAAGTAATTAAGTTTACTAATCTGGAAATGAAAGTCTGGATGGTCAAGGATAAAGAATCTTTTTAGTAGTCGTAAGGGTAAACCTAAATTTGGAATAATTTAGTTAATCGGCTTACCGAGAAAAGAGTTAACTACTCTTATAGGGCGAAAGAAGAAAGTAATTTACTATTTATTCGGTGGCATCAAGAAAGGGATTGATATACTATGTCAACAACAGTTTCACTCGAAACTAAACTTTCGCGAACATTGAATAGAATTCAACATCGTTCATCAAACGGTTACTCTCTAAAAAGAGAGCTGCAACAAGGAATGAATAATTTCTATAACACGTTAACAGCATTCAACAGAATCGCTGCTAATAAAGGAGCGGGTACGCCAGGTGTTGACAATGAAACCATTGATGGGATTAATCTAGAAAGACTAGAAAGATACCATCAGGAATACGTCAATAATGGTTATAACCCCAAACCAGTTAAAAGAATTCTCATTCCTAGTGATAATAAAAGAACTAGACCCTTGGGGCTACCTACCATTAAAGATCGGTTGATCCAAAAATGCCTGGAAAAACTCTTAACTCCCTATTTTGAAAATATCTTTTCAGAATGAAAATTTGGATTTAGAACCAAAAAACCTGCCATGATGCGATCAAACGCGCCAAACAAAGATTTAAAGGAATTGACTACATCGTCGAAATTGACTTAAAAGGTTACTTCGATACCATCAATCATGAAATTCTCATGCGAACCTTAAATCGGTTCATCAAAAAGAGTAAAACTCTCTCAACCATTAACAAATGGCTAAGAGCTGGTTTCATGAAAGATGGAATTAAATACGAGGCTTTATCAGGCTCTCCTCAAGGAGGAATTATTTCCCCCTTGCTAGCGAATGTATATTTACATTACATCGACCTGAAAATGGAGGAACTGATTAAAGAAGGAAAACCAATTAAGAAAGGGAATCCAGAATATCGGAAAGCATGGCGTAAAAACCATCACCATAGATTGGGAATTGACAGAGATATTAATCAAAACCCAAAACCAAGAGTTGAATACATCCGCTACGCTGATGATTTTATCATTGGCGTTAAAGGTGAATATGACAAAGCCGAAGAGATTAAGAACCGAGTAACGCAATGGCTAGAACAAGATTTGAAACTTACTATTAGCAAGAATAAATCAAAGATTGTCAAAGCCAGCAAAGGAACTAGGTTTCTATCCTACATGGTAAAGGTAAATCCCACCAATAAAACCCGTACAAGGAAATCCACAAAGAATTCTTTCAACGGTAAAGTTCAAATCCAAATTCCCCAAGCGAAAGCCAAAGAATACGGATACGAATATAATTGGTTAAACAAGGGAAAGGCGAAACACGACGAAACATTAGCGGGTAGAGACGAATTAGAGATAATCCGAACCTACAAAACAATCGTTAGAGGAATTATCCAATACTTTTGTTTGGCTAACAATCTCAGTGTTTTAACCCATTTAAATTATCTAGCTGAATATAGCTGTTTGAAGACACTGGCAAGAAAATGGAAAACATCGATTGCCAGAGTTCGAAAGAAACTTAATAGAGGTTCAACTTGGGCTATTCCTTATCTTAATAAAGGGAAAACCCAATACGAACCCTGGGTTGTCTACTCTTGGGATAAAATTAAAAAAATGCGTAACTATAAGGGGAATCCGGACATTACCATTAATAGATATATATTCCAAAGCCGCACACACCTAACTAAGCGGAACGTTGTGAGAACTGCGACAAAACAACCCAACTTCAAATTCATCACATTGGGACAGTTCGCAATGCGAATCGCCAAAGCATCATGAATAAAAGTACCAAGGTATTGTGTACAGATTGTCATCGTAAGATAACCAATCAACAGATATATGATATCAGAAAGAATAAGAACGATAAGAATAAATAGCTAATTAACCGCGAGGAGAAATTAGTTCTCGCAAGAGAGTAAATTAGGGAAAGCCGGATGCTTGGAAACTTGCTTGTCCGGTTTGGACGGGGGCTGATTGTAAATAAAACAGCAAAGATAAATCGCTGCATAAAACGCAATTAATCTATCCGTATTTCTAGAAATGTTTTTCCTTCTTATTTTTTATCATCTCCTGAACAAGTAATTCGTTCTCAAATTATTTTAGATACAAATATTTTTACCAATTATATAGCTTGTAAATTAGGTATTAAAACACGTTATGTAGGAGAAGAACCTTTTTCTTATACTACTAATTTATATAATACAATAATGAAAGAAATTTTGTTTAAATCTTCAATAGAATTAGTTATTTTGCCTCGATTGATCGAGGATTTTAAACCTATTTCAGCAACACAAGTGCGTAAATTGTTTATCCAGGGAAATTTTAAAGATATGAAAAAATTAGTCCCTATAACTACTTTAAAATTTTTGCAAAAATTAAATTATAAAAAATATGCTCAAAATCCTGAACTTTCTAAATTGATTGATAAAAGTTTTTAACTTTTCCGGATTAAAGTATTTTAGTTACAAATTAAACAATTTAAAGTGAGTTATTATTTTATGCATATACTTGTTTTTTTTTAAAAATAAAGGAATTATCGAATATATTATGGTATCCAATAAAAATCAAATGGACAAAAATCTTTATCAAGTAATTTTATTTTATAATTATAGTTATATTAAAAATCCTAAAATTTTATGTAATCTTCATAAAACATTTTGTATTAAAAATAAATTATTAGGTAGAATTATTATTTCTGAAGAAGGTATTAATGGCACTTTGTCAGGATTAACAATAGATATTAATTCTTATATGCAATTTTTATTACAAGATTCTTGTTTTGCTAATACTGCGTTTAAAATAGATTCAGTTAATGGCCATGTTTTTCCTAAACTTTCAGTAAAATACAAAAAAGAAATAGTATCTTTAAAGTTAAAAAATGATATTTTTCCTAAAAATAGTTGTTATTTAGAACCTAAAGAATTTTATAATTTATCTCAAAAATCTGATATTATTTTATTAGATGCTCGTAATAATTATGAAACAAAGTTAGGACATTTTTTGAATGCTATTTTGCCTGATATTAATAATTTTCGAGAATTACCTGCTTGGATAGATAAAAATTTAGATTTTTTTAAAAATAAAAAGGTTTTAACTTATTGTACTGGAGGGGTAAGATGCGAAAAATTATCTATTTATTTAAAAAATAAAGGGATATCTGAAGTTTTTCAATTAAAAGGGGGAATTATTAATTATAGTCAAGATGAAACACTTCAGGGTGAAAGATTCCAGGGTAGTCTTTATGTTTTTGATAAAAGAATTGTTGTTAAAGCGAATAAAAAAAAACATACTATTATAGGAAAAGATTTTTTCGATCAGACTCCTTGTGAAAGATATATTAATTGTGCCAATCCTGAATGTAATAAACAAATTTTATGTAGTTTAGCTAATGAAATCAAATATTCAGGTAGTTGTTGTCTACGTTGTAGAAAACATGTTAATAATCGTTTTAATCGCGAAAATTATAAAAAATCTATTAATTCGAATAGAAATGATGATGTAATAATTTGCTGATTAAAAAAAGATGTGATTATTTATATAATTATGTTAAATTATTTAAAATAATAATATTATTTCGGTTAAGATCGATTTAAGAAAGAAAGAGGTTATTTATGGATAAATTTGCTATTTTGGCTAATGGTAATAAACAATTCCAAGTTACTTTAAATCAAGAAATTTTTACAGATAAATTATCAGTACAACCTGAAGAAGTTTATGTTTTTCGTAAGGTTTTAGCTATCTATTCAGAAGGTAACTCTATTTTGGGAAATCCTTTTATTGAAGGAGCTACAGTAGAAGCTAAAGTTATTAAGCAAGGTAAATCAAAAAAAATTATTGTAGCAACTTATAAAAGACGTAAAAAATATCGTTGCAAAAAAGGGCATAGACAGTTATACACGAAACTTTTAATTACTAATATTAATTTACCTAAATAATTATTTATTAATTATATGATTGAATGTTTTATAAAATATAATAACGAAATTATTACTTTTATTAATGGGGCGCCAAAGAGGCCTAAATTTCGTGCTATCTAACCAATAGCCAGAGCCGATAAGCTCTGAAAGGATATGGTTGGTTTGGCAAACGAAAGAATGCCGAATCACAGCAAACCATAAAAGCGGGTTGCGACGAAAGCAAATTAGTCAAGATGATTCTGCCACCGAATAATTCTATGGAAAAGCCTGAGATGGCCTAAGAAGGAAAATTGATGTAATAAAAGAACCTATCCCGGAAGTTGCTTAAACGGATAGTCCAGAGTCTACTAGTATAAACATTAAGTACTGAGTAGTTTATCAGATAAAGGAAACCTGGAATCAGCCTCCTAAAAGAGGGTACTTCACCTAAGGAATTAAGGTAGAAATTTAGAGTAACTTGGAGAATCCTAAAACTAAGTAATTAAGTTTACTAATCCGGAAATAAAGCCCGGACGGTCAAGGATAAAGAATCTTCTTAGTAGTCGTAAGAGTAAACCTAAATTTGATATAATTTAGTTAATCGCCTTACCAAGAAGAGAGTTAATCACTCTTATAGGGCGAAAGAAGAAAGTAATTTACTATTTATTCAATGGTATCAAGGAAGGGGTTGATACATTATGTCAACAACTGTTTCACTCGAAACTAAACTTTCGCGAACATTGAATAGAATTCAACATCGTTCATCAAACGGTTACTCTCTAAAAAAAGAGCTGCAACAAGGAATGAATAATTTCTATAACACGTTAACAGCATTCAACAGAATCGCTGCCAATAAAGGAGCGGGTACGCCAGGTGTTGACAATGAAACCGTTGATGGGATTAATCTAGAAAGACTAGAAAGATACCATCAGGAATACGTCAATAATGGTTATAACCCCAAACCAGTTAAAAGAATTCTCATTCCTAGTGATAATAAAAGAACTAGACCCTTGGGGCTACCTACCATTAAAGATCGGTTGATCCAAAAATGCCTGGAAAAAACTCTTAACTCCCTATTTTGAAAATATCTTTTCAGAATGGAACTTTGGATTTAGAACCAAAAAATCTTGTCATGACGCTGTAAAACGCGTTAAACAAAGATTTAAAGGAATTGACTACATCGTCAAAATCGACTTAAAAGGCTACTTTGATACCATCAATCATGAGATTCTCATAAGAACCTTAAATCGGTTCATCAGAAAGAATAAAGTCCTCTCAACCATTAACAAATGGTTGAAAGCCGGATTCATGAAAGACGGTATCAAACACGAATCTTTGTCAGGCTCTCCTCAAGGAGGAATTATTTCCCCCTTGCTGGCGAATGTATATTTACATTACATCGACCTAAAAATGGGAGAACTAATTAAAGAAGGGAAACCGATTTGGAAGGATAATCCGGAATATAAGAAAGCATGGTTTAAAAACCAACATCATAATCTGGGAGTTGATAGACATATCAATCTAAATCCAAAAATAAGGGTTGAATATATCCGTTATGCTGATGACTTTATCATTGGCGTTAAGGGGGATTATAGTAAGGCATGCAGTATTAAAAACCAAGTTACACAATGGCTAGAACAAGATTTAAAACTTACTATCAGTAAGAACAAGTCGAAGATTGTTAAAGCCAGCAAAGGAACTAGGTTTCTATCCTACATGGTAAAGGTAAATCCCACCAATAAAACTCGTACAAGGAAATCCGCAAAGAATTCTTTCAACGGTAAAGTTCAAATCCAAATTCCCCAAGCGAAAGCCAAAGAATACGGATACGAATATAATTGGTTAAACAAGGGAAAGGCGAAACACGACGAAACATTAGCGGGTAGAGACGAATTAGAGATAATCCGAACCTACAAAACAATCGTTAGAGGAATTATCCAATACTTTTGTTTGGCTAACAATCTCAGTGTTTTAACCCATCTAAATTATCTAGCTGAATATAGCTGTTTGAAGACACTGGCAAGAAAATGGAAAACATCGATTGCCAGAGTTCGAAAGAAACTTAATAGAGGTTCAACTTGGGGCATTCCTTATCTTAATAGAGGGAAAACCCAACACGAACCCTGGGTTGTCTACTCTTGGGATAAAATCAAAAAAATGCGTAAATACAAGGGAAACCCTGATATTACCATCAATAGATTTTTATTCCAGAGTCGTACACATCTAACTGACCGTCTAAAAGCGGAACGTTGTGAGAACTGCGAAAAAACAACCCAACTTCAAATTCATCACATTGGCACGGTCCGCAACGCGAACCGCCAGAGTATTATGAATAAAAGTACCAAGGTATTGTGTAAAGATTGTCATCGTAAGGTAACCAATCAACAGATACATGATATCAGAAAGAATAAGAACGATAAGAATAAATAACTAATTAACCGTGAGGAAAATTAGTTCTCGAGAGAGAGTAAATTAGGGAAAGCCGGATGCTTGGAAACTTGCTTGTCCGGTTTGGACGGGGGCTGATTGTAAATAAAACAGCAAAGATAAATCGCTGCATAAAACGCAATTAATCTATCCGTATTGTTAGAATTAAGTAATAAAATTAATTTTAAATTAAAAAAAGGTTATTTTAAATTAATTTTATTAGAATCTAATTTAATAGTGAATAAATTATTAAAAAATTTTAAATATACTTTCGAAGATTTAAGTCGGCAATATCCAAATTGTTTAAAAATTAAATTAATTAAATAAAAGATTTAAGTCTATAATATCCAAATTGTTTAAAAATGAAATTAGTTGAAAATATAAATAATTAAAAGAGGTTAAGGTTAATTATGTTTAAGTTAAATATTCAATTATTTGCGACTAAAAAAGGAGTTAGTTCTACACGCAATGGGCGCGATTCCCATTCTAAATCTTTAGGCGCCAAATTATCAGATGGTCAATATACAAATGCCGGATCTATTATTTATCGCCAAAGAGGAACTAAAGTTATGCCGGGCAAAAACGTTGGCATTGGTAAAGATGATACTTTATTTGCTCTTATTAATGGTTTTGTTAAATTTGAAAAAATTCGTATTAATAAAAAACAAAAAACTTGTGCTTCGGTTTATAACAGTATTTTGCAAAAATAATTATTATAATTTTTTTTAAACAAGTATTTTACATAAAAGAATTTAAATAATATTTAAAGTAGTTTTATATTTAATATTTAATGTTTTAATTAGAAGTTATTTGGTTTAGAAACAATTTTTAATTAAATTAAAAAAAGTTAATTTTTCAAAAATAAAAATATTGGAACGTCAGTGAATGTTTTTGTTAATTATAATTTAGTAATTTAGAGAATATTATTCGTTATATGCTGTAAAAAATAAAATTTATTGCCGAATTGAACGGATAATTTATCTAAATAAATTAATTTAGGGAATTATATGAATTTTATTGATGAAGTGATAAATTACGTTAAAGCTGGTGACGGAGGATGTGGCAAGGTAGCCTTTAGAAGAGAAAAATATGTTCCTTACGGAGGACCTTCAGGGGGAAATGGAGGTAACGGAGGATCTATAATTTTTGTAGGTGTTTCGGGTGAAAATAATTTATTTAAACTTAAGTATCGTAAAAAAATTAAAGCTTTAAATGGTTATAATGGTGAAAATAAAAATAAAAACGGAGCTAATGCTCCTGATTTGTTTATAGAAGTTCCTTTAGGTGTTTCAATTTATAATCATACAAATAATCAATTAATTGGAGAAATTTTGGAAGCCGGAGAACGTTTAATAATTGCTCGAGGTGGTAAAGGCGGTAAGGGCAATTTTTCTTTGGCTAATCATTTGAATTCAGCTCCGTCTTATGCCGAAAAAGGCGATTTAGGAGAAAGTTTAATTATTAGAACAGAATTAAAAATGTTAGCAGATGTCGGTTTATTAGGTTTTCCTAATGTAGGTAAATCATCTTTGTTAGCTGCTTTATCTAATGCTAAGCCCAAAATTTCTTCTTATCCTTTTACTACTTTAACTCCTTGTTTAGGAATGGTTTTTGATAAAAAATTAAATTTTGTGATTGCTGATATTCCTGGTTTAATTGAAAATGCTTCTTTAGGACGTGGCCAGGGTATTAATTTTTTAAAACATATCGAAAGATGTAAATTGTTATTACATATATGTGATGCTTCAAATGATGATATTTATTCAAATTATTTATTATTAAATGAAGAATTAAAAAAATATCATATTAATATGTTAAAAAAACCTCAAATAATAGTTGTTAATAAAAAAGATTTATCTTGTTTTCAAAAAAATTTTCTTATTTTAACCCAACAAATAAAAGATAAGATTATTATGCCTATTTCTGTTATTAATTATTTAGGTTTAACAGAGTTAAAAAATATTATTATAGAACATTTACAAAGAATTGATTTGTGTAATATAAATACAACCGCGAATAATATTCAAGATAAAAAGATTTTTACTTTGAATGAATCTGTTAAATTTATTATTTCTAAAGAAAGTAATGGTTGTTATGTAGTTGCCGGTGATTATATTGAAAAATTATTTCATAGAACAGATTTTAATAATCATGAATCAATTAGTCATTTTTCTTATATTTTGAAAAAAATAGGAGTTGAAGAAGAATTAAAAAAAAGAGGAATGAGATCCTCTGATCAAGTAAAAATTTGTAATTGTATTTTTGAATTTGTAAATGAGACAAATTTTTAAATAATGCATTTATAAAAACAAAAAGGAAAATTATACACATATGAAAAAACTAAAATTATCATCTTTAGAGAGAATAGTTTTTTTATCTTGTTTATCTTCTTTGTCTCTTGTTTTAGATTTAATTTTTAAAAAGTTATTTACTTCTTATTATATATTACGTTTTTTTAATTCTATTATTTGGTTAGATGGTTTCAAATTAATACCTTTATTTTTTATTCCTTTATTCAATCGTCATTATTTTTGGTCTTTTATTTCTGTTTCTTTTGTAGAAATTATTGCTTTTTGTTTCAGAGGTACTATTTATCCATATAATCCATTATTAACTTTATTTTATGGTCTTTGTTTGGGTATTTTGCCTATTTTTTTATTCTCAAAATATTTTGATTCATTTTTATCTGTTTATTGGAGAATAACTTTAATTTGTTGTTTATATTTTATAACATACATTTTATTAAATCTTTTTTGTTTAGATTATATTTTTTATAATAAAAATTATGATTACTTAAGTAATTTTTCTGTTTATAATAAATTTTTAAAAAGATTTGTATCTCCTTGGATTTATATTCGTTTTTTATCAGTTTTTTTCTTTTCCGGATTTTTAACTTATATTTATTTAACGATATATCGACAATTTTTATCTTTTTATTTCATGAATCATACTAAAATATAATTAATTTTAGTTTTAAATTATAAAATAAAGTTATGTTTTTATTAATGTAAATATTGATTAGTTTTAGGTTTGTGTTTTTGAATATTTTGAAATTTTTTTTAATAAAATTTTTGTTACATCATTGATAGACATATTGTCATCGTCAATACGAATTTCTAAAAGTTTATTTTTATTACGATATTGTTCTATTAAAGGATATGTTTCTTTTTGATAAATTGCTAAACGTTCATTAAAAGTTATTAAATTATCATCTTTTCTTTGGATTAAGACATTGTTGTCCTTATCACATATTCCGTTTTTGTTAGGTTTTTTAGTTTCTAAATGATAAATTTCTCTACATTTTGGGCATATTCGTCTACCTAAAATTCTTTTTTGTAAAATTTTGATATCAGAATTGAAATAAATTACTTTTGTCAAAATAATATTTTTTTGTTGAAATAATTTATCCAAAAACATAGCTTGTATTGAATTTCTAGGAAATCCATCCAAAATAAAACCTTTTTTATTTTGTTCTTTTAATAATTGTTCTTCAATCATAGCATTTGTGATATGATTAGGAACTAAAAAACCTTTTTCTATATAAGAATTGGCTAATTTTCCTAAATTAGTATTTAATTGTAAATTTTTTCTGAAAATATCTCCTGTTGAAATATGTGGAATATTAAAATATTTAGATAAAATTATCGCTTGTGTTCCTTTGCCAGTAGCAGGCGGTCCTATTAATATTATATTCATTCTATAACCTTTCTTATTTGGATAGAATTTAATTAGGGAATTATCTCTTAAATTCAGTTTTAATATTTAACATAATATAAAGTTTGCAGTTCTATTTATTTTAAAAAAAACGCTAATGTGAAGGTCAATTAATTTTAAATTAAATTATTTCATTATCAAATAATGTGCTTATTGAGGTTTTAAATATGTTATTTTAAATTTTATAAAATTTATAATTAAAAATTGAAAATGATAAACACTAAGTATTTATATCACATAAATTTACTAATTTCAATAACATTGGTATTTTATATTCGATAGATTTTTTAAATTTTTATATTTATTAATTTAATTAAAAATTTTTTAATTAAATTTAATTTAAATTTAACTATTTACTTGACTATCTTTTGGTTTTATCATAAAATATATGATATATAGTGTTGTATTGATTAATCTATATGTACTTTAGCGTTTTCAAAATTAAATAAAAAATAAAATTTCACTTATAAGTGAATTAAAAAGGAGCATTGTGGATGTCTACCGCGAAACCGATTTGGAAAAAGTCACGTTTTTTGAATTTTTCTTTAACCGGAACAGGAAAAGAATTATTAAATAAAAAAGATCATTTTAATTTAAGTAAAAATAAAAAACGAAAAAATAAATTAAGTGATTATGGACTTCAGTTACAAGAAAAACAAAAAGTTCGTTTTACTTATTGTATGTCTGAAAAACAATTTAAGCGTTTTTTTGTTAATGCGGCCAAATTTAAAGGTTCTCATGGGGAAAACTTTTTAATATCCTTAGAATCTCGTTTAGATAGAATTGTTAATTTATTAGGTTTTTCTAAAACTATTTTACAAGCAAGACAATTAATTTCACATGGTCATGTTTTAGTAGATGGTAAAAAAGTTGATATTAGTTCTTATGTTGTTAAACCCGGACAAAAAATAACTTTAAAAGAAAAAGCGAAACAAATGAAAATAGTTTCTTATTGTTTGGAGACATCCAAAAATAATAAAGTAGATTACGTTGTTTTAGATAAAAATTCTTTAATAGGTAGTTATATCCGATATCCTTATAGAAATGAGTTTTTAACAGATATTAACGAACAATTAATTGTGGAATATTATAATAGATAAAATTTCTTTTTATTAAGAAATTAATAATAAAGAAATTTTTGGGTATTCATATTAAACAAATTACTTTATTTAGGGAGTTGTATAATCAAAATGAAGTTGCCTTTTAGGAAAAGTTTTTTTTCTAACATTAATTTTCTTAAGAATGTTAGTCGCCAAAATATTAATGAACTTTTAGCCTATTTATCTTCTAGTCTTAATGGTTTATCTTTGGATGAAATTGATGAAAGAAAGAAAAATTCTAATGTTAATGTTTTAAATAAAAAAAAAATTTTTATTTTATCAAAATTATAAGAGTTTTATTAAATCCTTTTAATTTTATATTATTATTTTTATTAATTTTTTATTTTTTTAAAGATATTTATTTAGCAGATCCCAAAGTTAGGGATTATGCTACTTGTTTTATTGTATCTTTTATTTTAGTGGTTTCCAATTTTATGCATTGGTTACAAGAAGCTAGATTTTCTAGTGTAATAGATAAACTTAAAAAAATTGTTTCTTTAACGGCATCTGTAAAAAGATCTGACCAAATTTTTAAAATACCTTTAAACGAATTATTAGTTGGGGATATAGTTTTATTATCAGCAGGAGATATCATTCCTGCAGATATTAGATTATTAGAGACTAAAGATTTTTTTGTTAAAGAAACAACTTTTACAGGGGAATCGGATGCGGTAGAAAAAAATGCTTTTTCTCAAGCAGAATCAAATGATCTTTTGAAAGATCCTAGATTAGTTTTTATGGGTACTAATGTTGTTTCGGGTTATGCTGTTGGCATTGTAGTTTTGACAGGATTAAATACTTATTTAGGTCATATTCATCAATCTTTAGATAAAGATAAAACTTATTCTTCTTTAAAGCAAGGTATAAATTCTATTGTTAAAATATTAATCAGTTGTATTTTGATTTTATTTCCTTTAATTTTTGTTTTAAATTGGTATAAGTGTACAGAAAAATTTACTTTTTGGAATGTTTTTGCTTTCGCTTTGAGTATAATTTTAGGAATTACTCCTGAAATGTTACCTTTGATTGTAACAACTTCTTTTATGAGAGGGGTCGCTGTTCTTTCTAAATATAACGTTATTGTAAAAAATTTATATTCTATGCAAGATTTTGGTGCTATAGATATTTTATTCACTGACAAAACAGGAACTTTAACGGAAGATAGTGTTGCTATTGACAATTTTTTAGATATTTATAATAAAAGTAATTTTAAAATTTTACAATATGCTTATTTAAATAGTTATTTTCAAACGGGTTTAAAAAATGTTATAGATAAAGCAATTATTGATAAAATGCATAATAATTGTCATTTTGATTCTATGTTAACGAAAAATTTTATTAAAATTGATGAAATCCCTTTTGATTTTAAACGTCGAATTATGACTATTTCGCTTCATAATATTCATGAGGATTATGATTTAATCATTACTAAAGGAGCGATTGAAGAAATATTAAATATTTGTAATTATGCCGAATATATTGATCCGAAAACAAATCAAGCTCAAATATTAAATATTGATAAATCTCAGATTTTAAATCATGTTATTAATTATAATCAGTTAGGATTTCGCGTAATTGGGGTCGCTTATAAACTAATTCAAAAAAATCAAAATTTGATATTTAATAATGATAAAAAAATAGAAAATAACATGATTATATTAGGTTTTTTAATTTTATTAGATCCTCCTAAAATTAGTTCTGCAGATGCTGTTTTAGCTTTAAAAAGTTGCGGCGTAGATGTGAAAATTTTAACTGGTGATAACGAGATTTTATCAAAAATTATTGCTAGTAAAGTTAATATTGATTCTACAAAATGTTTATTAGGTTCTAATTTGATTGAAATGAGCGATGAAGAAATTTATAAACAAGCTCATTATACTAGTATTTTTGCTAAATTATATCCAGAACAAAAAGCTAGAATTATTAATATTTTTCGTCAAAAAGGACATATTGTAGGTTTCATAGGTGACGGTATTAATGATGCTGTTGCTATGAAAAACGCAGATTTATCTATTACTGTTGATTCGGGAGCTGAAGTTGCTAAAGAATCGGCAGATGTCATTTTATTGAATAAAAATTTAACTGTACTAAAAGATGCTATTTTAGAGGGTCGAAAAAATTATATTAATATGTTGAAATATATTAAATTCACTTTAGCCTCTAATTTTGGTAATATTTTAAGTATTTTATTAGCTTCTTATTATTTACCTTTTATTCCTTTTATGCCTATTCAGATTTTATGTTTAAATTTAATTTATGATTTATCTTGTTTAGTTTTACCTTTTGATGATGTAGAATCTATTTATTTGAAAAAAAAATCTTGTTGGAATAGTCGTAATATTTGTTTTTTTATGATTTCATTCGGGATATTAACTTTTATTTTTGATATTTTGTTTTGTTCTAGTTTATTATGGAATTATGGTATTTTTTCCTTTCATGATTGGACTTGTGATAAAATTAATTTATTTAGATCAGGATGGTTTATTTTTTCAATTTGGACTCAATTTTTAACTATTTTTTATCTTAGAACTCCTAATTGTTTGAGAAATTTGAAAAAAACTATTTATATATTTATATTACCTTTTATAGCTGGAATTTTAGCTTCTTATTTACCTTGTATAAGTTTTTTTTCAAAAAGATTATATTTTGATAATCCTTTTGATAAAAATTATGTTTTTATTTTGTTAAGCTTTTTATGTTTGTATTGTTTATGTTTATTTTTGGTTAAAAAATTATTTATTATAAATAAACGTGATCTTTTGTGAGATTATAATATTGTTGATCGAATGGATAGGTGCGTTTAATGATTTATTGGCAAGATATTTTAAATATATTATCGTTTTTTACGATTATTTTAATATTATTTTATATTTCTTTAAATATTTTTTTTAGTAAATACGAAGTTATTAAAGTAGTTTATTGTTTTTTTTTAGGAATTTTATTTGTTTATTGTTTGAAATTTTTTTTGGAAAAATATAATTATTTCGAACCAATTAGAAATTTTTTAGAAAAAATTAATATTTATAATGTAATATTAAATTTTGTTATGATAGCACCTATAATTATTAAAGCTCCTTATTTACGTTTTTATTTGCAAAATTGGTCTGGTTTTTGGAATCGAAAAAAAATGATAGTTATGGGTAATAAAAATACACAAAATCAAATTTTAAAAGCTGTTTGGTTTATGTCAGAAAAAAAAATAGGTTCTTTAATTACTATTGAAAAATATAATACCTTAGAACAATTTGCGCAAAAATCTATTTTTATTGATGCTAATGTTTCTTACGAATTGTTAATTAATATTTTTATGCCTAATACCCCTTTACATGATGGTGCTGTTATTATTCGTGGTAATAAAATTTTATCTGCTGGAGCTTATTTTATGTTATCTGATAATCAACATTTTGAAAAAATTACAGGTTCTCGACATCGAGCTGCTTTAGGTATTAGCGAACATACTGATAGTATGACTATTATAGTTTCTGAAGAGACAGGCGATATTTCTATTGCTGTAGATGGTATTATGTTGTTAATGAATGAACGTACTAAATTTGAAGAATATTTAACTATGTTTATGGGTTAATTATGGATAAATTTGTTTATGAATCATAAATTTATTAAATTATATAATAGAAAATTTTGATTATTTTATAAATTATAAATAGTTTTTTATTAAATTAAATTTTTGAGTATAATTAATTTTAATTTAATTAAATTTTTTATTTTTAGGTATGAATTGATTAAATATTTTAAAAGCATAAATTATTTTATTTATTTCTTAAGATAATTATTTTTAATATAATTTTTAAAATAATAAATTAATAATAATTATTTTATTTTTTATTTTTTTTAAAACATAAATTTAGATATATGGAGTTAATAGTGTTCAATAAAATTCAAAAAATAATTTCGGAACAATTATCATTGTCTGAAGATCTAATTCAATTAGATACAAAATTAAAGGAAGATTTAGGGATGGATTCTATTGATGCTGTTAATTTGGCTATTCAATTAGAAAAAATTTTTAATATTAAAATTAGTGATGAACAATTGCAACAATTTAAATCAGTAAAAGATATTGTGGTTTATATTGAATCTCATGATTCTGGAAACACAGAATAAAATTAAACTGTTTAATCGAACAAAATTGGAGTTAAAAAAGTTTTTTATGTTAATTTATGATTTTCGTAGTATAGAAGCTAAATGGCAATTACATTGGGAACAACAACAAACATTTAAAACCGAACTTGATTATAATAAAAAAAAATTTTATTGTTTAGATATGTTTCCGTATCCTTCTGCTCAAGGATTGCATGTTGGACATTTAGAAGGTTATTCTGCTAGTGATATTATTAATAGATTTTTTCGAATGCAAGGGTTTAATGTGTTACATCCTTTTGGATGGGATTCTTTTGGTTTGCCTACAGAACGTTATGCCTCGCAAACAGGTCAACATCCTTCTTATGTAACTTATCAGAATATTGAAAACTTTAAAAAACAAATAAAATTGCTTGGAAAAGGTATTGATTGGAGTAGAGAATTAGCGACTTCGGATTCTTATTATTATAAATGGACTCAATGGATTTTTAAAAAACTTTATCAAGAAGGATTAGCTGTTTTGCAAGATGTTGAGGTAAATTTTTGTCCTCAATTAGGTACAGTATTAGCGAATGAAGAGGTTATTTCTACTTCTGAAGGTATTATATCAGAACGTGGTGGTCATCCTGTTTTTAAACGTAAAATGAAACAATGGATTTTAAAAATTACTAAATATGCGGATAGACTTTTGAATGATTTGTCATTATTAGATTGGCCAGAGTCTATTAAGGAAATGCAAATTAAATGGATTGGCAAAACACCGGGTTTTATTTTTTATTTTATTTTATCAGTCGATAACAAACAAATTTTGTCTGTTTTCACTACTATGCCTCAAACAATTTTTGGAGTTAGTGCTTTAATTTTGGCTCCTGAACATCCTTTGATATCGATTTTAACTACTTCTGAAAATAAACAATTAGTTGATAATTATTTACAAAAAACTAAACGCAAGAGCAATTTAGAAAGAGATATTAATAGAGAAATTACAGGAGTTTTTACGGGTAGTTACGCTATTAACCCTTGTAATAATCAAAAAATTCCTATTTGGATTTCAGATTATGTTTTTATGCATTATGGTACAGGAGCATTAATGTCAGTTCCTTTGTATAATCAAAAAGATTTTATTTTTGCTCAAAAATATAATTTGAACAAATATATTATTAAATATTGTAGTCCTTGTTGCCATTTGTATTCGAGAAAAGAAAAAATCAAAAAACCATGTTTACAAAAAAGTGGTAATTTTATTAATAGTGATTTTTTAAATGGTTTAGATGAATTATCTGCTAAAGAAAAAATTATAAATTTATCTATTAAAAATAAATGGGGTGAATTATTTAATACTTATAAAATTCATGATTGGTTATATTCTCGTCAAATTTATTGGGGAGAACCTTTTCCTGTTTATTATGATGAAAATAATAAAATTTATTTAATGTCTGATGATGAATTGCCTTTAGAATTGCCTGAAACTGATAATCTAGAACAGTTATACCAAGGTGGTTCGCCTTTAGCTCAAATTCATTCTTGGTTATATTTTCGTAAAGATGATAAAATTTATAAACGCGATTCTAATACTATGCCTCAATTTGCGGGTAGTTCTTGGTATTATATAGGTTATATTTTGAAAAATTATCTAAGTATGATACCTTTAAATACTACGGAAGCTAAAGAATTATTAGATTATTTTTTACCTGTAGATGTTTATATTGGCGGCGCCGAACATGTTCATGGTCATTTAATTTATGCTCGATTTTGGTGTAAATGTTTATATGATTGGGGCTTAATATCAACTCCTGAGCCTTTTTATAAATTAATAAATCAAGGTATGATTTTAGGAAACGATAATTTAAAGATGAGTAAATCTAGGGGTAATATTGTTAATGCTTCGGAAGTTTTAAATACTTATGGAGCTGATGTAATAAGACTTTATATTATGTTTTTAGGACCTTTGGAAGATAATAAATCTTGGTCATATCAAGGTTTAAAAGGTATTCAACGTTTTTTAAATCGTATTTATAATATTTTTGATAATTTTATTATTTATGAATCAAATTTTGCAATTTTAAATAAAATTACACACCAAACTATTCAAAAAGTCACTGATTATTATCAAAAATGTCAATTTAATAAAGTTATTAGTCAATTGATGATTTTTACTAATTCTATTTATCAACATGAAAAGGTAGATCGTTCTCAAATTAGAATTTTATTACAATTATTAAATCCTATAGCTCCGCATATTACAGAAGAATTAAATCAAGTGAAATTAAAATCTAATCAAGAATTAGTGTATTCTCCTTGGCCAAAATATGATATTTCCTTTTTAGAAGAAAAAGAGGTTGTTGTTGTTGTTCAAATTAATGGTAAAATTAAATCTAAATTATTAATTCCTTTAGATACAGAGAAATCTGAAATTTTAAAAATTATTCAAAAAGATGAAAAAATTTTAAGTTTTATTAAAAATAAAGAAATTATTAATACTATTTATATCAAAAATAAATTGTTAAATATAGTTATTATATAGATTTATTTTTATTTAATTTTAATTATTTAATAATTAAATACTTTACTTATAATGTTTTAGAAAGAATGGTTTTTTAATTAATTTATGCGATTAAATAAGGAAGGGATGTTGATAATTATTTCAGGACCATCAGGAGTTGGTAAAGGAACAGTTAAGAAATTATTATTAGAGAGAATTGAAAATAATTTAGTTTATTCAGTTTCTATGACTACTAGGTCTCCAAGAATAAATGAAAAAAATGGCAAAGATTATTTTTTTGTTAGTAACCAATATTTTAAAGATAAAATTAAAGAAAATTATTTTTTAGAGTATAATGAATTTATTGGTAATTATTATGGTACTCCTAAAATTAAAGTAATGGAAGAATTAAAACAAAATAAAGATGTTTTGTTAGAGATAGATGTTCAAGGAGCTTTACAAATTAGCAATAATTTTATTAAAAGTAAAAGTGTTTTTATTTTTTTAGCTCCTCCTTCTATTGCAATTTTAAAACAACGTATTCAATACCGAAATACAGAGTCTTCGCAAATTATTAATGAACGAATTGTTAAAGCTCGTCAAGAATTATTATTGATTCAAAAAATAAAAAAATATGATTACATGATTATCAATGATAAATTAGACGAAACAGTTAATATTATTAAATCTGTTTTAATTGCAGAACGTGTAAAATTTAAAAGAATGATTAAGTTTTATTCGTCTCAAATTTTAATTTGACATTATATTAAAGAAAGAAAGGAAATTATTTGTACAAATGATTTTTAATCAAAAAAAAGGTTTTTCAACTGATTCTATCGATGATTTATTAAAATGTATTGATTCTAAATATAAATTAGCTTATGTTGCTGGAAAAATTGCTCATGTTATAGAAACTAAAGATGAATCTTATAAATCTAAAATTAAAGGTAAAAAAATTGTTAGTAAAGCTTTATCCGAAATTATTAATAAAAATTTTAGAATTATTTTTAAAGAAAATTAAAAAAATTTTCTTTTTTTATAATCGATGAGGTTTAGGGAATTGTTAATTAAAAATCATATACCCGTTATGCTTCGGGAAGTTGTGGAATATTTAAATATTAATTCTTCTGGTGTTTATGTTGATGCTACGTTAGGTGCAGGTGGTCATAGCCATGCTATTTTGAATAAATTAACTAGTGGCACTTTATACTCATTTGATCAGGATATTAAAGCTATTAAACAATGTCAACAAAGGTTTATTAATTATCAAAATATTTTTTTAATAAATAAAAATTTTTCCTGTTTATATGATGAATTATTAGCACGTAAAGTGAATACGATTAATGGTATTGTTTTTGATTTAGGATTATCATCATTACAAATTAATGATAATACGAGAGGTTTTAGTTATTTACGTAATAATTTTTTAGATATGAGAATGAATTGTAGTAATCCTATTACTGCCCAATATATTTTAAATAATTATTCTTTAGAAGAATTGCAAAAGATTTTTCAAATTTATGGCGAAGAACCAAAAGCTCGTATGATTGCTAAAGAAATTATTAAGAATAGACCATTATATATGACTTTTGATTTAGTTAAAATTACTGATAAATTTAAAAATTTTCGTAATAATCGCGGACATAGTGCTAAAAGAGTTTTTCAAGCTTTGCGCATAGAAGTTAATCAAGAATTAAAATGTCTACAATTAGCTTTAGAACAAAGTTTAAAATTATTAAAAAAAGATGGAATTATATTAGTAATTAGTTTTAATTCTTTGGAAGATCGTGTAGTAAAACAGTTTTTTAAAAAAAATAGTTCTCATGATTTGGTGTGGTCTCGTTTACCTGTTCAAAATAAAGATTTACCGACTCCCGCTTTAAGAATTATAAATAAAAAGGTTATGCGCCCTTCTTATGAGGAACAAGAGTTTAATTCTTGTAGTCATTCGGCTAAACTCAGAATAGCTATCAAAAATATATGAAAATAATATTTTTTATATTTTTGTCGAAAATTATATTTTTATTAGAAAATTTTTTTGTTGATATAAATAGATATATTTTTTTATGATATAATGATAAATGTGTATATTCTGTGAATATTTTATATTATTTGAGGTAATTTCGGAATAATATAAAATATTTTATTTTTTAATTTAAGGATTTTTACAATAAATTAAATTATTATTTTATGTTAATAAAATTTTTTTTATATACGCTATTGTGTTTAACAAAAATTAAAAATTTATATATGTAAATATCAAATAAATATTTTATTTATCCTAAAATAGGAAAGGTAATCTAAGGGATGAAAAAAAAGTCAGAAATTTTTCAAATTTGTTTAAAAACTTATGATTTTAAAATGTTAGAATCAACTGTTAAAAAGATTATTGATAGTATTGTTGCTACTGGAGCCGAAATTAAAGGACCTATACCATTACCTACTCGTAAAGAAATATTTACCGTTTTGCGTTCTACTTTTGTTCATAAAGATAGTCGAGAACAATTTGGCCGTTTTACACATAAACGTTTAATTCAAATTATTAATCCTAATGCCAAAACTATTGATGCATTAACACGTATTAATGTCCCTAAATCAGTTGATATTAGTATTAAACAATAATATAATAATTTAAATTAATTTTAATTTTTTATATTTCTATTTAATATTTTTATATTTTATTATTATTTTAAAAGGAGATATTGTTTAACATGTCTAAAGGAATTTTAGGACGAAAAATAGGTATGACTCAGTTCTTTGATCATGATCAAGGTTTAGTAATTCCTGTTACTATTGTTCATGTCGCTAATAATGTTGTTTTGCAACAAAAAAAAATAGAAAAAGATGGTTATCAAGCGACACAATTAGCTTTTGCAACTAAAAAAGAAAAAAATACGACAAAACCACTTAAAGGTCATTTTAATAAATATAATTCTTCCCCTAAATTTTTTGTACGCGAGATTTCTTTTAATCATAACAACCCAAATAAATTATCAGAATTAAAACCAGGACAAATTTTAGATATTAATATTTTTAATTCTGGAGATTTTATAGATGTAACGGGAGTTAGCAAAGGTAAAGGTTTTGCGGGAGTTATTAAAAAATATAATCAAACTATTGGTCCGAAAAGTCACGGTTCGCGATTTCATCGTAGACCAGGTTCTAATGGCCCTATTAAAGGCAATCAAAAAGGAAAACATTTACCTAGTCAAATGGGTTTTCAAAAAGTGACTATTCAGAATTTGAAAATTATATCGGTAATATCAGATAAAGATGTTATTTTAATTAAAGGCAGCATCCCCGGACCTAACAAAGGTTTTGTGATGATTAAAACAGCCGTTAAAAAAATTAATAAAGAGGCTATATCTCATGCTTAAGTGTAACGTGATTAATATACATGGTCAACCATGTGATGAAATAATTTTATCCAATAAAATTTTTGGAGTTAAATTGCATCAACAAGCAATTTATGATGTAATTAATCAACAAAGAGCTGCTAAAAGGCTGGGCAATCATAAAACTAAAAATCGTGCTGAAGTTTCAGGAGGAGGTCGTAAACCTTGGGCTCAAAAAGGAACGGGTAGATCGCGTCAAGGAACTATTCGTTCTCCTATTTGGCGAGGTGGAGGCCATGCTTTCGCTTTGCAAAAAAGAGATTATCATTTTAAAATTAATGCTAAAGTTAGAAAACTAGCTTTTTATTCGGCTTTATCTTGGCATTTGAAAAATAATACTTTAATAATTTTAGATTCTTTAGATTTAAAAAATTCTAAAACTAAAGAATTTACTAAATTATTAAATGAATTAAAAATCGATTTGAAACATAAAATTTTAATTGTAGTTCCCGAATTAACTGATTATTTAATTAAATCTACTAATAACTTATCTCAAGTAATGTTAGAAAGTGTGACTCATTTTAGTGTTTATCAAATTTTTCAAGCAAAATACTTAATGATTACTCGTCAAGCAATTAATTATTTGGAAGGAAAAGTTGTTAATGAATAAATATTATAAATATATTAAAGATCCTATAATCACTGAAGCAACTAATAAACAGATGGAATTGCATAATAAATATTTTTTTAAAGTTGAAAAAAATATTAATAAAATAGAAATCCGAAAAGCTATAGAATATATTTTTAAAGTAAATGTTATGTCTGTTAATATTATTAATGTTTTACCAAAATTTAAAAGAAAAGGTAAATATTCAGGTTACACTTCTGCTTATAAAAAGGCTATTGTAAAGGTTGTTCCGGGACAAAGGATTAGTGATTTTAGCGAAATTAAATGATTTTAAATTTTATCAATTACAAAATTTTTTTAAAGTATATGAAATAAATTAAAGGAAAATAGGTTAATTATGTCTATCAAAAAATACAAACCTACCTCTAATGGCCATAGAAATATGCAATTGCAAAGTTTTTCCGAACTTACTACTTCCAAACCAGAAAAAAAGTTATTATTTTTTAAAAATAATACAGGAGGGCGCAATAATCGAGGTGTTATTACCGTTAGAGGTCATGGGGGCGGAGCAAAACAAAAAATTCGTCTTATAGATTTTAAAAGAGATAAAGATGGAATTTTAGGTAAAGTTTCTACTATTGAATACGATCCTAAAAGAAATGCTTATATTTCTTTGATTCATTATCGAGATGGCGAAAAAAGATATATTTTATCTTTAAAAGGATTAAATGTTGGTAGTTATGTTTCATCCGGTTTAGGTTCGGAGATTAAGGTAGGAAATGTTTTACCTCTCAAAAATCTTCCTATTGGTTCAGTTGTAAGCAATGTAGAATTAAAACCTGGTAAAGGCGGACAATTAGCTCGTGGAGCTGGTTCTTATGCTACTATTGTATCGCGTGAAGATAAATATGTTGTTTTAACTTTACCTTCAGGAGAAATTCGTAAAGTTTTAGCTACTTGTAGAGCTACTATAGGTGCTATAGGGAATGATACTTATAAATTAATTAGAAATGGCAAAGCAGGAAGATCTCGTTATTTAAATAAAAGACCTAAAGTTAGAGGTACTGCTATGAATCCTAATGATCATGCTCATGGTGGCGGAGAAGGTCGTAGCCCTATTGGATATGTTTCTTCTAGAAGTTATACTGGTAAACCTGATCGTGGTATCAAAACACGTAAAAAAAATAAAAAATCTACAAGTTTAATTTTAAAACGTCGTAAAAAATAAGGAGCAGAATAGTAAATCATGAGCCGTTCTATTAAAAAAGGTTTTTTCGCTGATCATAATTTATTATCTAAAGTGATGCGACAAGAAAAACAGAAAATTAAAAAAACTATAAAAACTTATTCTCGTGATACTAGTATAATACCTGAATTTGTTGGTCATAAGATTTCTGTACATAATGGAAAAGATTTTACAGATTTATTTATTACTGAAGATATGGTAGGCTATAAATTAGGTTCTTTTGCTTTTACTCGTAAATATGTAGTACATGTTAAAAAAGATAAAAGTTCGCAAAAAAAATAAAATTCTAGGAAAGCGAGAAAATTTATAAAATGTTGAACAATGATGTAAAAGCTATCGCTAAGCGAGTGCCGATAGCTCCTAGAAAAGTACGTTTGGTTATTGACTTAATTCGTTATAAAAATATTGAAGAAGCTCAAGCTATTTTGGAATTTACTCGCAAAGCTGCTTCTATAGTAGTTTCAAAATTATTAAAAAGTGCCGTTTCTAATGCTGTTAATAATTTTAATTTTAATATTAATAATTTATATGTTAAGAAAATTTTTGTAAATCAAGGTGTTAGAATGAAACGCTTATTACCTAGAGCTAAAGGTAGAAGTAATCAAATTCAAAAAAATACTAGTCATATTACTATTTTTTTAGCTCAACAAAAATAGAATCAGAAAGAAAGGTAGCATTTAATGGGTCAAAAGAGTAGTCCTATTGTTTTAAGATTATCATTGCTTCGTAATTGGGCATCTAATTGGTATTCAGAAGATAAAAAAGTTCCTTTGTTAATTCATGAAGATTATAATCTTAGAAAATTTATTAATAATTATTATCCTTTGGGAACTATTGCTCGTGTGGAAATTCAACGTTTTAAAAAAGATAATGAAGAAAATATTGAAATTTTTTTGCATACTCCAAAAATAGGAGTTGTTATAGGTGCTGATAATAAAGAAAAAAATAAATTAGTTCAAGAAATATATAAATTAATTAAAAAGAATATTAATATTAATGTGATCGAAGTTAAAAATCCTGATAAAGTAGCTTCTTTAATAGCTCAAAATATAGCTTCACAATTACAACAAAGAGCTTTTTTTAGAGCTGTTAAAAAGATGTATATTCAAAAAGCTTTAAAAGCAGGAGTGAAGGGGATTAAAATTAGCCTCAAAGGTCGTTTAAGTGGGGCTGAAATCGCTAGAACAGAAACTACTATTAAAGGTATTTTACCCTTAGGAACTTTTCGTTCTAAAATTGATTATGCATATGTTGCTGCTAAAACTATTCATGGAGTTTTAGGTGTTAAGGTTTGGGTTTGTGATGGTAATTATTCTACTCAAGATCATCAAGAAAGTTCTAAAAAAATATCTCACGAAAATATATCTAATGCAAAATCAGAAAATTCAGCAAAATAAATAATTTTTTAAATTATTTTTAAATACAACTGAGAATAAGTTATTTATAATCAATAATCATCTTAAATAAAAGAGGTAATTTTTTATGTTAATGCCGAAAAAAACTAAATATCGTCGTTTACATCGTTTAAGTTACGAAGGAAAAGCCAAAGGTCAAACTAGAATTTTGAATGGTAACTATGGTTTAGTAGCTCAACAAGGGCATTGGATTAGTAATCGACAAATTGAAGCTGCTCGTATAGCTATGACTCGTCATTTAAAAAGAGAAGGCAAAGTATTTATTAATATTTTTCCTAATTTGCCAATTACTGAAAAAAAATTAGTTCGAATGGGTTCTGGTAAAGGTAACGTAGTTAATTGGGTAGCTGTTGTTAAACGTGGTACTGTTATGTTTGAAGTTCGCGATTTAAATAATATAGAAAAATTCGAAAAAGAAGCTTTAAGATTAGCTTCACATAAACTTCCTATTAAAACTAAAATTGTTGCAAAAGGGGAACTAATATGAAAATTAATGAAATTCGTAAAATGGGAATGGATGAAATTTTTAAAAAGTTGGAATCTTTTCAAAAAGAATATTTTGAAAAACATTTTCAATCAGGATTATCAAAATTAAAAGATACTTCTGTAATACGTAAAATTCGTAAAAATATTGCCCGTTTCAAAACTGTTATTCGGGAACAAAAAAATAAATAAATTTTATTCTAATAGTTATTATTTAAAATTTTATAAGTTTAAATATACAAGCTTAAAAAAATTAATAATAAAATAATAAATATTAATTAAATATTATTAGGAATATCTTAAATTAAAAGATAAAAAAGACATAATAACGTGATAAAATAAATCAGCACTGTTTATTGAAAATTAAAAAATATTTAAAAAATTAGATATGGTTCAAAACATTAGAAATTTTAGTTCTTTATAAGTTTTAAAATTGAAGAAAAATTCTTTTTTCATTAATTATCTATAAATTTATTTTCGATATAATATTGATTATTTCTAAATTTATATTATATTATTAATTTTACATTTTTTGATATAAATTTTACTAAACAATTTATTTTTAATATATTATTAAATGATATTTAATGTTAACAAGGAGGATTAAAATATAAATGCGTAATGTGAGAAAAAAACTTTCAGGCATGGTTGTGTCTGATAAAATGTCTAAAACTATAACTGTAGCTGTTAAATATGACAAACAGGATTCATTATACGGCAAAAGTGTTAAAAAAATTAGTAAATTTTATGCTCATGATCCTAATGAAGATGCTAAAATAGGTGATATGGTTTCCATCGAAGAAACTCGTCCTTTATCAAAATTAAAAAGATTTCGTTTAGTAAAAATTTTACGTTCTGTTGCAAAGGTGTCTGATTTATGATTCAAGTTAACACACGTTTAAAAGTTTCAGATAATAGTGGAGCTAAAGAAGTTTTAGTGATTGGTATTCCAGGGGATACTGGTAAACGTTATGCTTACATTGGTGATTTAGTTACAGTTTCTGTTAAAAAAACTACTACTACTAGTTTAATTAAAAAAGGTAGTATTTCTAAAGCTCTTATTTTGAGAACTAAATATGGTTTTAAAAGCAAAAATGGTAGTTATATTAAATTTGATGATAATGCAGTTGTTATGGTTAAAGATGATATGACTCCGAGAGGTACTAGAATTTTTGGACCTGCTATTAGAAATCAAAATTTTCAAAAAAATAATTTTTCTAAATTTATATCTTTAGCAGAAGAAGTTTTAGTGATATGAGGTTGTTATAAATGCGTATAAAAAAAGGTGATACAGTAGCTATTATTTCTGGCAAAGATCGTTATGTTATAGATCCTAATAGTCAAAAAAAAGTATTTCGTACAGGAAAAGTTATAAAAGTTTTTTTTAAAGAGCAAAGGGTTTTAGTGGAAGGCGTCAATATTGCTATTAAACATAAAACTTCTGCCAATGATAATGACCAAAAAGGTCAAATTATTAAAGAAGAAATGCCTATTCATGTTTCAAATGTGGCTCTAATTGATCCGGATTTAAAAATTCCCACTCGTGTAGGATTTCGTTTTGATTCAGATAAAAAAATTCGTTATTCTAAAAAAACAGGTTTAGCAATTATTACTTGAATAAAAAAGGTTAAATAATATGGAAATTAATAAAAATAATAATTATACAAAAAATAATACTTTTTTAGCTTTAAAAGAAATTTTTAATGTTCATTCTATTATGCAAGTCCCTAAGATAGAAAAAATTGTGATTAATGTAGGTCTTGGAAAAGCTGCTTCAGATGCTAAATTTTTAGCTGATTGTCGCCAACAATTAGCTTTAATTAGTGGTCAAATTCCTATTAATACTGAAGCCAAAAAATCTATTTCTAATTTTAAATTACGAACTAAAGAAATAATTGGTTTAAAAGTAACTTTACGAAGTTATAGAAAAGAGTTTTTTTTAAATAAATTGATTCATATTGTTTTGGCGAGAATTAAAGATTTTTCAGGACTGTCCTTAAAATCTTTCGATGGTAAAGGTAATTATAATTTAGGAATCAAAGAACAAATTATTTTTCCGGAAATTAGTTTGGATCAAGTAAAAAGAAATTTTGGTATGGATATTTGTATAGTTACTACAGCTTCTAACGATAAACAAGCTAAAAAATTATTAGATTTTTATGGAATGCCTTTTAAAAGGATAAAATAAAAATAGGAGTTAAATGTAAATGGCTAAAAAATCTAAAATTATTAAAAATTTAAAACAAAAAGAAATATTTTTAAAATATTCCTGTATAAGAGCAGAATTAAAACAAAAAAAAGATTATCAAAGTTTAGCTAAATTACCTGTCAATTCTTCTATTGTGCGTTGCAAAAATATAGATAAAATTGATGGTAGAGCTAGGGGTTATATGCGAAAATTTGGTTTATCTCGTATTAATTTTCGTTTATTAGCGAATAAAGGTGAAATTCCCGGTATTATAAAAATGAGTTGGTAAATATAAAAGGAAGTACAATTATAAAATTATGGTAATGACAGATACTATTGCTGATTTATTAACAAGAATTAGAAATGCTAATGCAATGAAATATGATGAAGTTTGCGTACCTTGTTCGAATTTAAAAATTAGAATGTTAGAAGTACTTAAAAAAGAAGGATTTATTATTAATTTTAATATAGATAAAAAACTTAATAAGATTATTATTTATTTAAAATATAATAAAGAAACTAAAGAAAGTGTAATTAAAGGATTAAAAAGAGTTTCTAAGTATGTTTCAGTTCAAGAAATTCCTAAAGTAAGAAATGGTTTTGGAATAGCTTTAATTTCTACTTCTCGAGGTATTTTAACTGATTATGAAGCTTCATCATTAAATGTGGGAGGACATTTATTAGCTTATATTTGGTAGTAATTTTAATGAAGGAGAAATATTTATGTCACGGGTAGGAAGGAAAATTATTTCGATTCCGGAAGGTGTTGTTGTAGAAATTAAGCCAGATAATCAAGTTTTAGTTTCATCTTCGCAAGGTAAATTAGAATTTCAATTTAATTCTTGTTTAAGTATTATTAAGAAAAATAATATTATTACTATTACAAGACCTAATAATAATAATTTTATGAAAAAAATTCATGGTACTACTAGAGCTTTATTGAATAATATGGTTCAAGGGGTTAAAAATTTATTTTCTAAAGAACTTAAAATTACAGGTTTAGGTTATTCGTGTACAGTAGAAGAAGATAAATTAGTTTTTAAATTAGGTTATTCTCATGATATTATTATGAATATTTTACCTAATTTGATAGTACAAGTGAATAAACAAAATAATTTAATAATTATTAAAGGCGTTGATAAACAATTAGTAGGCGAATTTGCCGCAAAAATAATATCTCTTGCAAAACCAGAGCCTTATAAAGGGACAGGAATATATTATGTTGGCGGTTACATCCATCGTAAAGCTGGTAAAAGTGCTAAAAAATAAAAAAGGAATTTATTCGGTTTATGATTAAAAAAGAATCTTCTCAACTTTTAAGACGAAAACGTCATTTGCGTTTAAGAAAAAAAATTGTAGGTAGTTCACAAAAACCCCGTTTAAATGTCTCTTATTCTAATAGATATTTTTATGTTCAAATTATTGATGATAATTTAGGTATTACTTTATGTAGCGTTCATAGTAAACATATTAATTATAATATTATTAATACTAAAGTAGCTTCAGAAATTGGCAAAATAATTGCTCAAAAAGCTTTGGCAAAAGGTATTAAAAATGTTGTTTTTGATCGGGGCGGATATCTTTATCATGGTCGCATTAAAGTTTTAGCCGATTCTGCTCGAGCAGAAGGTTTAAATTTTTAATAATATGTTCAGTTATTTAAAAAAATGGAGACATTTATGAAAAGAGAATTATCTAATAAAAAAAAATTTTCTTCATTAGAAGAGAAAATAGTAAAAATTAGTAAAATTGTTAAAGTTGTTAAAGGTGGTCGTCGCTTTCGTTTTTCTGCTTTAGTTGTAGTAGGTGATCAAAAAGGTAATGTTGGATTTGCTTCTTGTAAAGCGCAGGAAGTGTTAGAAGCCATCAAAAAAGCTGTTGAAAAAGCTAAAAAAAATTTGTTTTGCGTTGCTTTAAATGGTACTACTATTCCTCACGAAATTATAGGTCGTTTCGGAGCTACTAAATTTTTTTTAAAACCAGCTTCTAAAGGGACAGGTATTATAGCAGGAGGAACGGCGGCAAGATCAATTTTTAAATTAGCAGGTATTACAGATATTATTACAAAAACTTTTGGTTCACGTACACATATTAATGTTTTAAGAGCTACAGTTAACGGATTAAAACAGTTAAAAAATATACAAGATGTGGAAAAACTTAGGGGTATCACATTACAAAATCGTATTAGAGGAATTGCTAAATGAATAATATTCAAATTAAGTTATGCAGAAGTTTAATCGGAAGAAATCCTAAACAAATAAAAACAGCTCATGCATTAGGATTGAAAAAGATTAATCAAATAGTTATCAAGGAAGAAAATGCTGTATTAAACGGGATGTTAAATATTATTAAGCATTTAATTTCAATTAACAAAAATTTTTAATTTTGAAAAAGATTATTTCGGGTTAAATAAGAGAGGAGAGTTTTTATATGTTGAATTCATTAAAACCTGTTCATAAAGCTCGTAAAAGTATTAAGCGCTTAGGTAGAGGTCCAGGTAGTGGATTAGGTAAAACTTGTGGTCGTGGTCATAAAGGGCAATTAGCTCGTTCTGGCGGAAAAACACGTGTAGGTTTTGAAGGCGGTCAAACTCCTTTTTTCCAACGTATCCCAAAACAAGGTTTTTATAATGTTAATAAAAAAAAATATTCTTTAGTTAATCTTGAAGATTTAGAAATATTTGAAAATGATACTTTAATAACTCCTAAATTATTAATGGAACATAACAAAATTAAAAAAAATAATGATTTGATTAAAATTTTAGCTAAAGGCAATTTAACTAAAAGATTAATAGTACAAGCTGTGAAATTTTCTAAAAAAGCAGAAGAGGCTATTATAAAATCTGGAGGAAAAATTCAATTTATATAAAAATTAAATAAAAAAGGTAAATTTTAATGAGCATGTTAGTAAATTTTATTAAAGATAAAAAACATATTATAAATAAAATTTTTTTAACTTTATTTATTATTTTTATTTATGTAATTGGTTTAAATATATACATCCCTTTTATACCTCTTAATATTTTACAATTTGCACAATTAAAAAAATTATTATTAAGAGATCTTTCTATATTTAATAGTTCTATGCCTATATATTTTCTTTCTTTAGGAGTGATGCCTTATATTACTGCTTCTATTATTATACAAATTGCTAATAAAATTTTCCCCTTTTTAAAAGAATGGCATGAACAAGGTTCTATCGGAAAATATAAAATTAATTTTATTACTAGATTGCTTACTTTAATAATAGCTTTTGGCCAAGGTTTGGCTTCTATTATTCGTTCTCAACTTTTTGATGTGGCTCAACAAAAAATTTTAGTTTTGCAAGTAGTATTTTTTTTAGTAGTTGGTTCTTTTATTTGTATTTGGTTATCAGATTTAATTACGAATAAAGGTATAGGCAATGGAGTTTCTATTTTTATAGTTATAAGTATAAGTGAAAATTTATCTAAAAGTTTTAAATCTTTATTGTCAAATGATGCATTTTTCAGTACAAGTCAAAAAATTTTAGTTTTATTATCTTTTTTAATTTTATTAATTTTAACTATTATTTTATGTTCTTCTTATTTGAAGATTCCTATTAGTTATGCTACATACAAACGAAATGATACAATTCAAAATCATATCCCTTTAAAAATTAATACTTCTGGGATTTTACCTATTATTTTAGCTAATACTTTTCTTAATATTTTTCCAACTATAGGCGCTTTTTTATCTAATGATAATTATTTTAAAAAATTTATTATTCAGTTGCAAGAATCACAATATTATTATTTAGGTTTAGGTTTTTTTATTTATCTTTTATTGATTTTGTTATTCTCGTTTTTTTCTGTTTTTATAATGTTAGATCCTTATGACATTGCTAATCATTTATCTAAACAAGATGCTTATTTGGATGGGGTTAAACCGGGACAAGAGACTGTTTATAAAATTACAAAAAAATTATTTAAAATTACCCTTATGGGGGCTTTTTCTTTGACAATATTAGCAGCTTTACCTGATATAATTAATTTTATTTTCTTTAGTAAATTAAATCGTTTTGCTACTTTTAATTTAGGAGGAACTAGTCTTATAATTGTAGTGGGGGTAGCTATTGAAATTGTACAAAAAATTACAGCTAGTACTAATGTGAATAAATTATACAATAAATTATTTTAATTTTATTAATTATTATTTTTAGTACTTTTAAAAAATAAAAATTTATTTATGAAAATATATAAAATGGAATCAATTATTTTATGTTCACTGTTAAAAACAAAGATGAAATCGCTATAATGAAAATGGCAGGCAAAATTTTATCCAGAATTAAGACAAAATTAATTTTTTTTTTAAAAGAAGGTATATCCACAGGGAAGTTAGATTTTTTGGCTAATAAATTTATGCAAGAGTATGGAGTGATTTCTGCTTTTAAAAATTATAATGGTTTTCCAAGACATATTTGTACTTCTGTGAATGATGCAATAGTTCATGGAGTACCTTCTGATCAACAAATTTTAAAAAATGGTGATATTATAACTCTAGATTTAGGAATTAAATATAAAGGTTATTTTGTAGATGCTGCTTTTACATATTCTATAGGCAATATTCCTGATAAGACTATTAAATTGTTGAAAGATACTCAAGAAGCTTTATATAAAGGTATTGAGCAAGTTTGTCCAGGTAATCGAATATCAGATATTTCGAAGGCTATTTTTAAAATTGGTAGTTCGAATGGTTATGGTATTATCGAAAGTTTTTCTGGTCATGGCATTGGTAAATTTTTACATGAAAAACCTTATATTTTTAATTTTAATTTTGTGGAAAAAGATTATGTATTAGTGCCAGGAATGACTTTTTGTATTGAACCAATGTTTACTTTGGGTAGTAAAGAAGTTCAAATACTTTATGACGGTTGGACAGCAGTTACCAAAGATAATAGTTTGAGCGCTCATTTTGAACATACTATTGCAGTTACTTCTCAAGGTTATGAAATTTTAACATTATAAATTTGTAATAAAGGGGGTTTTTTTGGAATATTATATGGAAAAAATAAGTATAGATGCTTCAGTTATCGGAACATTGCCGGGTGCTAAATTTAAATTGGAATTACCTAATAAAAAAAATATAATAGCTTGTATTTCAGGTAAAATACGTAAAAATAATATTCATATTTCTTTAGGTGATAAAGTAAAAGTAGAATTTAGTTCAGATTCCAAAGATATAGGTCGTATTGTTTATCGTTATAAGTTATAAATTGTAAAGGAATCTTAAAATTATGAAAGTTCGTGCATCTGTAAAAAAACGTAGTGCCGATGATATTATTGTTCGACGTAATAAAAAAGTATTTGTTATTAACAAAAAAAAACGTCGTCATAATCAGAGGCAGGGTTGATACAGGAAGGAGTATATTTTAAATGTTAAGAATTGCAGGAGCAGATATTCCTGGTACTAAAAGTATTTTAATTGGTTTAACTTATATTTATGGTATAGGGATTAAAACATCTCGTAAAATTTTGCAATCCATTAATATTGATGGTAATATTCGAGTAAAAGATTTGCAAGAATCTCAATTAACCGCTATTAGAACAGAAATTAATAAATTAAATGAAAAAGGTTTACTCAGAAGAGAACTTGCTTTAATGAATATTAAGAATTTAATATCTATTAATTCTTATAGAGGTAGAAGGCATAATTTGGGGTTGCCAGTAAGAGGGCAAAATACCCGTAACAACGCTAAAACATCTAGAAAAAATCGGCAAGTAAATCTGTCAGATTCAGTTAAAAAAAATAATAATCTCAAAAAAAGAGGATAATTTAATTTATGTCTTCAAAAAAACAAACAAAAAAAGATAAAAAAGTTAAAAAAAATATTCCTGTAGGAATTATTCATATTAAAACAAGTTTTAATAATACTATTATTAATTTTACAGATGAACAAGGTAATACTATTGTACAAAAAAGTGCTGGTAATTTAGGTTTTCGTGGTAGTCGTAAAAGCAATTTATTTGCTGCTCAACAAGTGGCTAAAAGTGTTGCTGAAATAGCTACTAAAACTTATGGCGCTAAAAGTGTAGAAGTACGTTTTAATGGTATTGGTCTTGGCCGTGATACTGTTTTAGCTTTTAAAGAAGCAGGGTTATTTGTTTCATGTTTTAAAGAAGCTACCCCTGTTCCTCATAACGGTTGTAGACCTCGTAAACGTCCTCGTGGATAAAAAGGATATTGACATGACAAAATTACAATTTTTAAAACCTATAATGCAAATTCAAGAAAAAGAAAATTCTAATTCTAATTGTAGTATTTTTATGATTCAATGCTTATCTTCTACTTATGGTAATACTTTAGGAACACCTTTAAGAAGAATTTTACTTTCTTCTTTGCCAGGGATTGCTATTGTTAATGTTAAAATTGAAGGTGTTAAACATGAATTTAGTTTTATAGAAGGTATTACTGAAGATGTAATGACTATTTTATTGAATTTAAAAGGAGTAATTTTAAGTTCTGATTATGATTCTATAGAAGATTTTGAGCAAAAATTGGAAATAGATGTAAAAGGTCCTAAGGAAGTTACAGCATCAGATTTTAAACCTGTTACTGGAATTAAAATTATTAATCCTTCTCATGTAATAGCAACTTTAAGTTCAAATGCAAAATTAAAAATGGAAGTAACTGTTCGTAGAGGTATCGGTTACAAAGGATCTGAAGAAAATAAAATTTATAATCGTGGTGAATTTGGCGTTATCGCTATAGATTCTATATATACTCCTATTGTTCGTAGTACTTTTCATGTAGAATCTAAATTAGGTAATAAAGAAGAATTAATTTTAGAAATTGAAACTAATGGCGCTATTACCCCTAAAAAAGCTTTAGCTTTAGCAGCTAAAATTTTATTAGATCATTTAGCTGTTTTGGTCGAATTATCAGAAGAAACTCAAAAAATTAATTTTATTCAAGAACCTGAAAAATCTCATCATAATCATGCATTAGATTTTAAAATTGAGCAATTAGAATTATCAGTCAGATTACTGAATAGTTTAAAAAAATCTAAAATTTTTACTGTTCGAGAATTAGTTAGTCATCAAGAAGAAGAAATTACTAAATTAAGTAGTTTAGGAAAAAAATCTTTTGAAGAACTTAAAGAAAAAATGAAGAATTTAGATTTGCATTTTGGTATGTTAAATAAATTAGAATAATTTGAATAAAATTATAAAAATACACAAAGAAAGAGGTTAAGTATTTTATTATGAGTTTTAGCAAATTAAGACGTAATAAATCTCAAAAAAAATCTTTATTAAAAAATTTAGTATCCAGTTTAGTAATATCTGAACAAATAACTACCACTTTACCAAAAGCTCAAGAATTACGTCGTATGATGGATAAAGTTATTAATTTGACTAAAACATCAAATTTAGCTAATCATAGAAGAGCTTTAAATTTATTTTTTAATCAAAAATTTAGTAATAATCAAACAATTTTACGTAAGTTAGTTAAGGAAATTTCACCTAAATATAATGATAGATTAAGCGGTTATACGCGTATTATTAAAACTGAGTTTCGTCGTGGTGATTCTGCTCCTATGGCTATTATTCGTTTTGTTTGAAGTAAATATTTTTGTATTTTTGATTAATATTTATAAGTTGTTTTATTCTATTTAATTTTTAATTTTAATGAAAATTTATAAATATAATATAAAACCAAAAATATTAGAGTTTTTAAGGTAGATTATGATTGTTGTTGAAAATTTATATTTTAGTTATAAAGATGTTGAAATTTTACAAAATTTAAATTTTTGTATTAATTCTGGAAAATGGATTTCAATTATAGGTGGTAATGGTTCGGGTAAATCTACTTTAGCTAGAATTTTGGTTGGTTTATTGCCGATTTCAAAAGGTAAAGTTATTATTGATAATATTGTTTTAACGGAAGAAAATTTATTTTTATTACGTGCTCGTATGGGTATTATTTTTCAAAATCCAGATTATCAATTTATCGGTTGTGATGTAAAACATGATATTGCTTTTGGATTAGAAAATCAAAATTTATCTCGTGAAGTGATGGAAAACAAGATTTTTAATATTGCCGAAAAGTTAAATATTTTGCATTTATTGGATTGTAATCCTCAAGAATTATCTGGAGGTCAAAAACAACGAGTAGCTATTGCATCTGTTTTGGTTATGGAACCGAAAATTATAATTTTTGATGAACCTACATCCTTTTTAGATCCTCAAGGGACCCAAGAAATTTATAATCTTATTGAAGATCTTCATCAAAATAATAATATAACTTTAATTACTATTACACATGATTGGGAATTTGCCTTTCGAAGTGATGAAATTATTTTTTTGCAAAAAGGTAATCTTTTAAAAAAAGATATTCCTATTAATTTTATGAAAGATGAAATATTTTTAAAAAATAATTTTATCAATTTGCCTTTATTTTTAAAACTTTATTATAGATTACAACAAGATTTTAATCGCTTATCAAAACCACCTATTATTTTGTCTAAATTGAAGGATTTTTTATGGCAATACAATTTAAAGATGTAAGTTTTTATTATGATAAATATAGCGTTTGTGCTTTAAATAAAATTAATTTATCTATTAATCCGAATCAAGAATTTATTGCTATTGTTGGTCCTACAGGTTCAGGAAAATCTACATTAGTACAAATAATGAATGGTTTATTATTGTCTGAAGTAGGTATAGTAAAAATTTTTAATAAAATTATTAATTATAAAACTTCTTCAGCATTTTTGAATAATATAAAGCGGAAAATAGGTTTAATTTTTCAATTTCCTGAATATCAATTGTTTGAATCTACTGTTTTAAAAGACGTTTTGTTTGCTTTTACAAATGATATTAATAAAAATTCTAACGAATTAAAAACAAAAGCTATAAAAATTTTAAATAAAGTTGGAATTAGTAGTAATTTTATAAATACTTCTCCTTTTAAGTTATCCGGAGGTCAACAAAGAAAAGTTGCTATTGCAGGAATTTTGATTATGGAACCTCAAATTATTATTGCAGATGAACCGACAAGAGGATTAGATGCTCAAGGTTATACAGATATAATGAAAATTTTTACAGATCTTTATCAAGTAGACAAAAAAACAATTATTTGTATTACTCATGATATGAATTTGGTAGCCCAATATGCTACTCGTGTTATTTTTATGGAAAAAGGTCATATTATTTTTGATAATTCTAAAGAATTTTTTTTTAAAACTTTTAAATTGCATAAATTTAATTTATATGAACCTAAAACTTTTAGTCTTTTAAAATTAATGCAAAAATCTTTTGATATTCCTTTTCATCCGGTTTATTCTGAAAAGGAATTTTTAGCTTATTTACGTAAATTTTATACAGGCGGAATTGAAAGATATGATAAAAACAAATGATAAAAATAATATAGTATCATATCGTAATAGTTTTTTTTTATATTCGATTCATCCTGCTGTTAAAATATTTATTTTTTTTTGTTGGTTAAAAATTATTTTAGGTTTAAATTTTGCATTAAATTTTATATATAAAGATTTGGTAAATATTTTTTTTTATATAATTATATTAATAGTTAATTTTTTCTTAATATTATGGTTATTGCAAAAAACTAATTATTCGTGGGTAAAATTGCTTAAGAAATTTTCACATTTAAATTGGTTAATTATATTGAGTTTAATTTTGAATTTATCTACCGTTTCTAAATCAAGCGATGATATTAAAATTTTCATGTGGAATAACTTTTATATTTGGTGTTTAATTACTTTATTATTTTTTATTTTTAAATATTATTTTGTAAATGGTTTTTATAGTTATTTTTTTCTGATAATAATTTTTTTATTACCTCGTTTTTTCGTTTCTCGAAGTTGGTTCATTAATGAAACTCAAATATTATTTTTATCTTCCAATTATATATGGAAAACTTTTTTTGTTATTATACGTATTTTAATGATTTTTTTAGTTTTTGCTTTATTTTCCGGGACAACTTCTTTTATGGAAATAAATGATGGATTAGAATTTATTTTAAAACCTCTTAAAAAAATTAATTTTCCTTTAGAAACTTTAACTATGTTATTATCATTAATTTATATGTTTATACCTTTTTTATTATCCGAATCACAAAAAATAATAAAAGCACAAACTTCTCGAGGTATTGATTTAAATACTCAAAATATTTTTAAAAAAATTTATTATTTTATTGCTTTATTGATACCGATTTTTGTTCTTTCTTTTCAAAAATCTTCGATTTTAGCTAATGCTATGGAATCACGAGGTTATGTTTTAGGAGCTCCACGCACAAAATTAACTTATTATTGTATGAGTTATCTTGATTATTTGATATTATTTTTTCATTTATTATTATTGTGTTGGAGTTTTTTTGTTTGATTTTTAATCATTTATAATTAAGATTTTGGTCAGGAATTTTTTAGTTAAAATTTATTTATTTTTTATTTTAATGTGGAAGTTAAAGGTAAAAATTATGTTTATTTCTTTTGAAGGCGGAGATGGCGTTGGCAAAACCACTCATGTTTTTTCTTTATTTCAAACTATTAAAAAGCGATATCCGGTAATTATGACTAGAGAACCTGGTGGTTGTAATTTAGTTAAATCTATAAAACAAATTTTAATTAATACTCATAATAAAATCGATTTTGTAACAGAATCTTTATTATACGCAGCAGATAGAACAGAACATCTTCAACAAGTTATCAAACCAGCTTTATCAGATAATAATATTGTTATTTGTGATCGATATTTAGATTCTTCTTTTGTTTATCAAGGTTATTTGAGAAAATTAGGTATTAAATTTATTCGGCAAATTAATTATTTAGCTTATAAATTATTGCCTGATATTACTTTTTATTTAGATTTGGAACCGGAAATAATTTTAAAAAGATTATATGCTCGAAGTAAATCTAAATTAGAAGGATTTGACGCGCAAAAACTATTTTGGCACCAACAAATTAGAGATGGTTATTTAAAACTTTGCCATTTATATCCGAAAAGAATTTTTAAAATTAATACTAATAATCTTTCTTTTGAAGAAGTTCATATAATTATTTTGAATAAATTACGTGAATTATTTAGATTAAATATATAAATATTATGTCTAATAATTATTTACTAGAATATTTTAGAATGTTAATGCGTGATCAAAAATTATCTCATTTATATTTGATAGAAACTAATTTGAATGCTCAAACGAAAAAATCATTAATTGTAGATTTAGTATATGAATTTTTACAAAAAGATAATATTAAATCTGATGTTTTAAAAAAAATGATTATAGAAAATAGTTATCCTAATTTTTATTATTTACGTGATGATAAAAATTTTTCTGTAGGTAAAGAACAAATTTTAGAAATGTATAATTATTTTACACAAACTTCTTTAATTCAAAAAAAAAAAATTTACGTTATAGAATCTATAGAAAAGGTTAGTTATAATGCGGCTAATAGTTTGCTTTATTTTTTAGAGAATCCTATAAACGAAAATATTTTAGGTATTTTGTTCACTGAAGATCGTAATTTAGTTTTACCTACTATTGTTTCTAGATCACAATTTTTATGTTGGAATCCTTATTCTCAAAATTCTTTTTCTAATGTTTTGGATTTGCAAAAAGATATTTTGGATAAAATATTATTGAATTTATTAAAAGAAATTAATAAACAAGAAATTTACTTATTGAATAAAAATTATTTTTTTAATTTAAAAAAATTTTTTTTAATTTTTTTGGAAAATTTTCAAACAAAATCTTTTTCTAATCAATTATTATATGAAACATTTAATTTAATGATTTATGAGTATTTTTTTAGTGATTTTTTGTTTATATTAAGTAATTTTTTTATAGATTTATTATTTTATCAAAAAAACCAAAAACCGAGGTATAATTTTCCGAAATATTTGTTTCAAATAGGTAATTTAATTTCTTTATCAGAAATAGAAATTATAAATTGGTTAAGAATTTTTAATGATTTGGAATCTATAAGTTTAAAAATGGAAAATAAATTTTGTTGGTTAGCTTTAATTTTAGAAATTAAAAAAAAATAATAATTATGATGGATATGAATTATGTTATACATTCAAAAAACTTTTCAAGAAAAAAAAGCTACTTTATATTTGGTTGCTACTCCTATAGGTAATATGTCAGATTTAACTTTTAGAGCTTTAAATATTTTAAAAAAAGTAGATTGTATTTTGGCTGAAGATACTCGTCAGGCTTATAAAATTTTGAAATTTTATAAATTCGAGAATAATTTATTGTCATTACATCAATTTAACGAAAAAAAAAGAATTTCTCAAGTTTTATCTTTATTGAGGCAAAATAAAGATTTAGCTCTTATTAGTAACGCAGGAACTCCTTTGATTAGTGATCCAGGTTTGTTATTAGTTCGCGAAGTACAAGCATCAGGTTTTTATGTGTGTCCTTTACCGGGAGCTTCTGCTGTTACAACTTCTTTTAGTATTTCTACTTTCACTTTACCTTTTTTATTTTTAGGTTTTTTTCCGAAAAAAAGAATACAAAAAGAAAATATTTTATTAAAATATCGTTTTTTTGAAGGAGCTTTAATTTTCTTTGAATCTCCTTTACGTTTATTAGAGACTTTATTATTGATTCAAAAACTTTATGTTTACAGAAATATTAATTTATCTAAAGAATTAACGAAAAAATTTGAAACTATTATTTGCGGAGATATTAATGAGATTTTGCAAGAAAAAGAAAAATTATCCTTAAAAGGTGAATATGTCATCATTATTGATAAAAACAAATTTTTGTCACCATTTCAAGATTTAACTTTGGAAGAACATTTTTTACTTTTATTGAAACAAGGTTATTCTCGGAAAGAAGCCTTGAGTTTTTTATCTAGAGAACGTAAGATATCTAAAAAACAAATTTATAATCAATTTCAGATAAAATAGCTTAAATTAGAATTTAAGGAGTAATTAAAATTAGTTTATATGGTTCCAAAAGATAAATTTTTTATTACTACTTCAATTGTATATACTTCATCTTTGCCTCATATAGGTAATGTTTATGAAATTATTTTAGCAGACGCTATATCACGTTTTAAAAAAATGGAAGGATATTCTGTTTTTTTTCAAACAGGAACAGATGAACATGGTCAAAAAATAGAAAATAAAGCTTTAATAAATAAAATGTCTAATCAAGAATATGTTGATTATATTTCTAATGAAATTAAAAAAATTTATGATTCTGTGAATATTCAATATGATTATTTTATTCGTACTACTGATGAAAAACATAAGAAATATGTTCAAAAATTTATAGATCAATTATTTGAACAAAAAGATATTTATTTAGGAGTTTATCAAGGCTGGTACTCTGTTGCTGAAGAAAGTTATGTTTCCGATAAAGATTTAATTGATAATAAATTACCTAGTGGCGAAACTCCAATTTGGATGAAAGAAGAAGTTTATTTTTTTAAATTATCTAAATATCAACCAATTTTATTGCAATATTTAAAAGATCATCCTGATTTAATTAAACCAGTTACGCGTAGAAAGGAAATTTTAAATTTATTAAAAGAACCTTTAGCAGATTTATCAATTTCAAGAACTTCTTTTAGATGGGGAATTCCTTTGCCTTTTGATAACACACACATCACTTATGTTTGGTTTGATGCTTTAAGTAATTATATTACAGGTTTATTAAAATTTCCGAAATCAAATGATGATCAACTCTGGTATGAAGATTTAAATTTCGTTAAATATTGGCCGCCTGATTTGCAAATTATAGGTAAAGATATTGTGAGATTTCATTTAATTTATTATTTGAGTTTTTTATTTGCTTTAAAATTGCCTTTGCCTAAACAATTTTTAATTCATCCTTGGATTTTATTTAATAATCGCAAAATGTCTAAATCGACTCAAAATGTAGTTTATGTAGATGATTTAAATAAAATTTTTCCTATTGATGCTATTCGTTATTTTGTTTTACATGAAATTCCATATGTTTCTGATGGTTGTTTAACTTATGATTTAATGTTCGAACGTTATAATACGGATTTGATAAATACTATTGGTAATTTATTAAGTCGTTCTATAGGCATGTTAAAAAAATATTGTGATAATAAAGTTATTAAAGTTAATAATTTTGAAAATGAATTAGGATTAAAATTATCAAATTTTGCTCTTTCGGTTTTACCAATAATTCGTGTATGTATGAAAGATTTTAAAATATCTGAAGCTATTGGACATATTATGAATTTAGCACGTTATGGTAATAAATATATCGATTTAATAAAACCATGGGAATTATTTAAAAGTAATTCTTCTCAAGATATTAATAAATTAAATTATTGTTTATATAATACAATAGAAATTTTACGTTTTATTGGTGTTTTATTACAGCCTTTTTTGCCAACTACAGCTAAATGTATTTTAGATCAAATTCAATCAGAAGAAAATAATTTTGAAAGTTTAAAATTTTTCGGTATTACCAAAAATAAAATTTTAGTAGGTAAGAAAGATAAACTATTTCAGCGTTTCGAAAAATAAAATTAAAAATATTTTTTTAATTAATCATTTTGATTTAGACATAAAAAAATTTTATTATTTCGATAAATAAATATAAAAAAGTATAATTTTCTTTTTATAAGATTAAATTGTAAATAAAATTATTTAAAAAGGATTTTAAATGAGAATAATACCTTATGAATTATATCCATACGCCCCTGATATTTCTTTATGTGCTTTAAGAAAAGAATTTGGTATGTATGATTATTGTTTAAACAAAAATATTAAAAACAAAGCTATGCAACCTTTTTTAGATTTAGGTCGTAATTATTTTAATTTGTCTATTAATAAATGGGTTTTAGAAATGCATCAAAGAATTCATTATGTTAATAGTTTTCATGATTTTTATTCTAAAAATCATAATTATAAAATCGTTAATACAAATTTTTTAGTAATTTTAGAATGTTGTTTGCAATGGGAATTAAAAAGGTTTATGCCTCATAATAAAAATATATCATGGTATATAATTATTAAATCTTTTTTATCCATTGATAATCAAAATAATTTATACGATTTATTATCTTTAGATATGTATCAATATTTAAAAAAATGGTATTGTGATAATTTTATGTTTTCCAATAAGCAAGGAAATTTAAAACCTAAAAATCTTGATATGAAAAAAGTAATTTTATTTTTTAAACAAAATTTATTTTAATATTTTATTTGATAATAAAATTATAAATAGATTGATAATATGATTAAAGCGATAAAGAGACTTAAATATCAAGTAAATTAACAAATCATCAGGCGATACTCTCGATGGAGTTAAAGGAGGAATTAATATTGAACTAAATCTAAAGATAAAACCGAATTCAAGATTCAATATACTATAAAAAAGATGACAGTTAATTATATTTATATGTAAAATTATAAAAAAATAACACGAAAGTCCAATTGGCACTTACTTAATCTTGAAATAAAAAGTTCCGGAACAATTCTTAGAATAAGAACAAGATTATTACTTTGGTTACGTGCGCTTTCACAATTATTATTTCAAATTAACCGATTTCTATTTTTACTTTAATCTTGAAAACTTTATCGTTTTAACAAAATAAACATCATGTTTTATTTCAACATAATAATTAAAAACTTAATAAGCTTATAAATGTGATATAATTATGAACAAAATATATATTTACTGATAATTAATTTATTAATTTTAATATTAATTTTAGCTAAAGTATTTTATAAACCTTTGTATTCATTATATTTATTTAAAAGACAAACTATTTTATTAATAAATATTTATTTTGTTCTTTTATATTTACTTGTAAACTCTAAAATAAAAAAAATTTAAGTTTTATTTGTTTAATTGATTATTTGTTAATTTTTTACAATTTGAAAATAGAAAATAAACATCTTTATTATCAAAGAAATTCTTTTGAGATTTTAGTTATTTATTTAAAACATATATTTTTATCTTTAGTATTTTCATATTATTACTTTTTTTAAATAAAACTTCGTTAAAATTAAAAAATTTTTATATATTAGTTTAACTCATCCTTTTTTATATTTGATATTATGTGTTATTTGGCAAAAATTTCCTTATTAGATTATAGATTTAAATAATAAGTTTAAGTAATTTATTATTTTATGGCTTAATTTTCTCATTAATATTTATTGCTTCTTTAATATTAATTCAAATCAAAAAAAATTATAAGAACATAATTTAATCTAAACAAACTCGCTCAATTTGGCGAGTTTTTTATTTAACAACTTTTTTCAAAACCTATAAGCAAAGGAAATTAATCGTTTAATCGAGAAATTCGAACAAAAAATAACCAATAGGTACTAACAAAGTCTACATTTTTTAGACTTCTAAGATAATATTAAAATTTAGAAAACATTTCAGGACAATATATCTAAAAAAATTTTTAAATTCGTCATGAAATTAATCAACTTAAAGAACAAATTAAAGAAGAACAAGAATCTCATGAGAAGAATAAATCTGATTTAAACTTAAAAAAACGAATTAACTTAATAAACAACAGAATATGAAGAAATTAAAAAAATATAGAATTTCCTAATATTTAGATTAATTCGATTTTGAACCGGAAAAATAAACAAATAATTAACTTCTTGTTTGAAAAATTGGTTTTAATGAAAATTAAAAAGGCAAATGTGTTAAAATATTTGTATATTCCGATGATTCGAAAGGAATTAATTATGTTTAATATTAAAAAATTATTAAATGGTTTTTTAGTATTTTAGGAATAATTCTTTTTTTAGTTATTGGTTGGATTTTTTTAACCGAAACAGACATAATTAAGTTACCAAAAGAAGAAATTTCTGGCATACAAGAAACTAATTTTGAAAATGTTGAAAAATGGTTTAATAATAATAAAAATATACTTTGATTAAAGTCAAATATACTTTTCATGCCATTAATGGTATTGTTTATTATTGAAAACAACTTGCCAAAAGAGACAAAATTGGCTATTTTCGATTTATGAACATTTAAAATTTATCGAAACTCCAAAAAAAATTCTAAATTCATTTTGTAAATCAAAGGCTTTCATTCTTTCGAATGTCAGAATAAAAGAGGTTTATTTAATTTATGATCGTACCTACTTTAAACGAATTCGATTCTTCTTCTTGCCATAAAAAAGATAACAGTTAATTATATTTATATATAAAAATTGCAAAATAAAAATACGAAAGCTTAGGCGGAAATTATTTAATTATTAAATACAAAAGTCCGAAACACTTCTTAGATAGAAATATAAAGAATAATATCTTTGATAAGCGCGTATTTCCCGATTCTAACTTTGAATTCATTAATTTTAACCTCTACTTAAAACCTGTCCATAATACTTTATCGTTTTATCAAGATAAACACAATTATAATAAAATTCAAGAATCTGAAAATAATAAAAAAACCAACTCTGATAACTGATGATAAAATTTAATAACTCACGATATGTTATATTGAAAAGAATAAAAACAAAAGGAGATTTAATTAAAATGTTTAAATTACAAAATAGATTTAAAATAATTAGTATTTGTTTGTTTATTTTCTGGGGATTGTTTTCAATTCTTAATCTTAATAATAAACAAGTAATAGCTGCTCCTAATGAAGAGTTTTTCGGTAATATGAGAATCGTGAATGTAACTGTATCAAATATTGATATTCTTAAAAATCATAAAACATTTAAACAATACTTTGATTTCGCAATAAGCGAACCTTGTTATAATGGAACTGTAGCAACTTCTGCTATTATGTGGACAATCAAAAATCCGCATCATAATTTATTAGGTGTTTATTTTGATGATGGTACCAGAGATGATGAAGATGATAAATATACCTTAGAAGATTTGAAAAAAATGGGAAATGGTGCTTCAAATATGTATATTTTTTGGCAATATGAACAAAAATAATTTTTCTGAATTCAAAAAGAGTTTTAATAATTTTTAAATTACAAAAAAATCGATTTAAAATAATAAGTTTTTATTTATTTATTTTCTTAGGACTATTATTTATGTAATAAGAATAAAAAAATTAGCTACTCCTGGAATAGAAAAATAATGTTTGCTATTTTAAATATAATAGAAACACAACCCATAATCAAATCTCAATGATAAATCAACAAGCACAATAAATTACGTAATTAAACCAAATCATCAACAATAAATAAAAGGATTTATAAGTCAAAATGATGAAAATAAAAAATAAATTACATCTTTTGCCATTTTTTTTAATGAGTTATTTAGCATTCTTTTTCTTAATCAATATTAATCCAGTTATAGCAATGGATAATAACAATAAAGATAAACAAATTAAAAATTATGAAGTTAGTGATAAAGAAATAAATGATTTTTTTGAATTATCAACCAAAAGATTAAAAAAAAATATTTCAGATATAAAAGCAAAAAAACCTCTTTTGCAAAATGCTTCTATAAAAGAAATAGAAGAATGGGTATTTAAAATAATAAGTTTTTATTTATTTATTTTCTTAGGACTATCCTTATTTAGCGATTCGCTATTGGAAACAGAAAATAATATTAATAGAAAATTTTATAAACAATTAATTTATATTAGTAAATGTGTTTTTTTAAAAATAATAAAAAATTATCATAATTATGTAATTTAAAAATTAAATTTTACATTATTATGAAAATAAAATTTCAAAAAATTATATAATAAAAATGTATTAAAAATTTAATAAAATTTATATAATTATTGATTTTATCTTAATATATTGAATTTAAATAAAATAATATGAACATTTTTTTGATTTGAGGAACTAAATTAATAATATTTTTTCTATTAATATTTAGACATATATATTTAATAAAAGAATTTTAATTTGATCGAATTATATTTTTATTTAATAATTTATTTAATAAAATTATTATTTCTTGTAAATGGATTGTTAGTAAATTTTTAAAAATATTCATTAATTTATAAAAAATTTATAAATATTTTATAAATATTTGTCAATTTCATCAGAAAGTTTTTTATCATATGAATTTCAAGTTCACAAAAATACAAATAAAAAAAAACAATATGATTTTTTTATTTATAATTTGCTTAGCTTTAATATTTATAAATAATCGAAAATCTTATATAGTTTACGCTGGTTCAAATTATTCAGTAGTTAAAAGAACAGAATCTTCTGAAATATTATTTGATTGTTTGGAAACCAAAATAGAAATTTTAAAAGACAAAATAGATCAATGTTCAAAGAAAAAAAATGAATTATTAAAAGAAATTGATACAGTAAACAAAGAATTATTATTATTGAATTTAAGAATTAAAAATAAATCCAATTTTAATGTTTCTAAAAGTTTTTTAAAATATCAAATTTCTTGTTTAAAAGCGAAAAAAAATAATCTTAAAACAAATTTATATGAATTATCTTTAGAACAAATAGAATTGGAACTTAAATTAAGAAAAAAATTAGATTTTTTAAAGAAAAAATAATGTTGCTCTTTTTTAAAATTAATTTTATCATAAAAAAATTAAAAATTTTCGATTTTTTTGTTAAATTTTTCATTTTTTAATAAAAAAGAATTTTTTTTAAGATTATATATTTATTCATCTTGTTTTATTTATGAATTATTTATATTGTTAATCTTTTAAAGTTATACTAATAATTTTTTTTTAATAACTATTTCATTTTAAAAATTTGAAATAGTAAATCTTTTAATTAAGTTCATTAATTTTTTACTATATTTATTTAAATAAAAAAAGACCCGTGAAAGGGTCTTTTATATTCAAGAAGAGAAACTTATTTTTATATTGATAATATTTTAGTTATTGTCATAATTTAAAGTGTTTAAAAGCATTTGATAAGTTTTTAGTTGTTCTTTTTGATTATTAACTAATTTTTCATGATTTTTTTTTAATTTTAAGAGATTTTCTTTTTGATCATCAGTGAGATTAACTGATCCTTGTAATGTTTTATTTATGTTTGTTATTTCTTTTGCGTTATCATAAATTTTTTGTTTTAAATTAATGATGTTTTCTTCAATGGTGAGATTAATTTGAGAAGGTTGATTTTTACTAGTTCCCGGAAGGTTTGGATTCATTGCCATAACTGGATTAATATTAATTAAGAAGAATAATCCTAAATAACTAATTAAAAAAAATGGTAAAAGATGTAATTTATTTTTTATTTTCATCATTTTAACTTATAACTCCTTTTATTTATCCCTCAGCTGAGGCGATTTCATAAAGAGAATTTAGTTCCGAAAGAATTGAATTTGGATATTCTTTTTTATCTTTGTCTAATAAACTTTTTTGTGGTTTTAAAACTGCTGTTTTAAGTAAAAGAGAAATTAATTGAGATCGATATTCATCATAATTTTTTTTATATTTAATAATGGAATTATGTTTTTTTATATCTTTTTTTTGATTCACGAATTTCATAACCTTTCTGATAATAATAAATATTATTATCAAATTTAGAAATTTGAATATACCCTTATTATATAACTTTCAGAAAGAAATGTTTAAAGAAAATAATGATGAAAATTAATTTAATCATGATTTGTTAGATAATCGGTTGATAAAATTTAGCATATTTTGAAACGTTTTTAAGCACGAGCATAACTGGAATTTTTTGTTTTAGTTATTCTTTTTTTGATATTTATTTCATCATTTTTATTTTTAATTCATCAATATCTTGTATATCTTTTTTGAGTTAATTCTTTGATAATGGTTTTATATTTATTGATAATTAATTTTTCACCTATTTCTATTTTAATAATTAATAATCTAGATTTTTTAGACTAATAAAATTTTCTATCTTTTCTAAAAACTTTTTTAGATTAAATTTTGATCTTCGTATTTGTTATAATTAAAATTTTCTTTTTTGTAAGTGTTAATTTTGTTTAAAATAAATTAAAAAAAATAAAAAATAAAATATTTTTTTAATTAATGTATAATTTTTCAAGACAATATAAAAATTTGTTTATATAAAATTGCTTTTTTTGATGTGCTATTTTATTTAATTTTTGGTATAATTCCCAGTTTTGATGTGTTTGTGTATTAATATCATTTAATTTTTTTTTAATTAATGTTATGTCTTTTAAATTTTTTAATATTTCTTTGTTTATTTCTGTTTTTTGTTTAATTAATTCTTTTATTTGATTTTCCATTTTATAAATTTCTTGATTATTATAAATTGTTATACCTTGAGTTTGTAAATTGCTTTTTTTATCTTGTATGTTTTTTTTTTGAATATTTATATTTTTATATATTTCTTTTTTAATTTTTTTAAATTTTAGAATTTGTTCGTTTGTAAAAATTATTTTTTTTGGAACTAAATCTATTTGTTGTTGAACTTCTATAATTTTATTTTTATATTCTTTAATTAAATTATTAATATCATTAAATTCTGATAAATCTGATAAAAACATTTTTTTAAGAGATTCGAATTTTTCTTTTTCTTCTTTGTTAATATCATTTAAAAATTTTTCCGAATCATTATTATCTTCCGAAATAATATAAGATTTAAGATTTTTCAATTTATAAACATTATTTCTTTTTAATTTAGATAAAGATAAATTTGATTTTTCAAATTTATTAGGAGAAGATAAAAAACTTTTCTGAAATGATTGATTTTTAATTTTACTAATATTGATATTTTTGAAAAAATTAATATTATTTAAAATGAAAAATGATATTATAACTATAATAATTATAAATATTAAAAATTTTTTAGATAATTTAATAAATTTCATATTTTGTTCCTTTTTAAAAAAATTTATTTGTTGAAGCGAATAAACATATTTATATTTGAAATTAATTTTGAGCAAATTTTTATTATCAAATATAATATGATTAAATAATTTTATATAATAAAAAACATTAATTTGTAAAGTATTTTAAAATTATATAAAAAATAAAAATACTACATTATAAATATCACTAAAGATGCCTAAATTTCGCGCTATCTAACCAATAGCTAGGGCCGATATAAACCCCCCTGAAAGGAAATGGTCGGTATAGCAAACGAAAGAATGTCAGATTACAGCAGACCATAAAAGCGGGTTGCGACAAAAGCAAATTAGTCAAACAGACCTCGCCACCAAATAATTCGATGGAGAAGCCTGGAATGGCCTAAAAAGGAAAATTGAGGTAATTGACAAACCTGTTCGAAATTTGCTTACATGAACAGTCCAGAGTTTACTAATATATGCATTATAATAATTTAGTTAATCGTCTTACCGAGAAGAGAGTTAATCACTCTTATAGGGATAGGGAGAAAGAAGAAAGTAATGTATTGTTTATTTTTGAGACCGCGGAAACTAGGAATGATTTGGAGTTAAGCTTTCGCGGACTATGAATAAGATTTATGACTGATATTTGTATCCCCCCATTAAAATAAGAACTCGAATACGGAATTAATAATTTAATGAACATTTACATAAAATTTAACCTCATTACCGCCCATAAAGAGTCAGGAACACCCGGAGTTGATGAGAGAACAATAAGTTATATGGACTTAAATAAATTAAGTAAGGATCGCTAAAAATATGTTTATAACTAAGACAATCCGGAACTGGTTAAAAGAGTTTATCTTACGAAAAAAAAGGATAAAAACAGATCTTTGATTCAAGATAGAATTATCCTAAAAGCACTAGAACAATTATTAACTTCCTATTTTGAAAACATCTTTTCGGAATGGAATTTAGGATTTAGACCTAAGAAATTGGGTTCGAAAGAGATTAAACGAATTTAACAAAGATTCAAAGGCATTGGTTATTTGATCAAAATCGATATTCAAGGTTACTTTTGCGCTATCAATCATGATATTCTCCAAAAGATGATAAAATAAGTATATCCGAAAATAAAAAGTGCTCAAAACTATCTAAAGATGGTTAAAAGCAAACATCATCGAAAAAGGGTGGTAATACAAGTTAACGTCAGGTTCTCCACAAGGAGGAATCATTTTGACGCTACTCACCGATATCTATTGAGATTATATGGATACGAAATTAGAGGAAATATTCAAAAAAGGAAAGACAAAGTTAAAGATAAAAGAAAGCTACATAATTAAGGCTTTATAAAGAAAGGAACAAAAATAAACAGCTTTATTAACTTTAACCTTAAACTGCGCGTCAAGTATGTGCGAGATATGCTGATGATTTTATAATCGGCGTTAAACGGGAAAGAGAGATAGGCGGAAAAAATTCATAAACTAGTTAGTCAGTAGTTGACGGAAGACCTAGGTCTGAAAATCAACACCGATAAATTAAAAATCGTTTTAGCGGCAAAAAGTTTTGGATTTCTAAAAAATCTTTAGTTATCGATCGGGATGGGGAGCCAAAGATAACTCACAACTTAAAAGGATAAAAGTTGAGTCATGGTAGAGCTTCTTTCGCGAAAGAATTAAAGGGATTAGAAATTATCAAAGCGAATTAAGCAAGATAATTATCAATCTCAATCTCTTCCCAGGACAAACGAGATTAACTGCTAGACTGATAGTGCAGAAATGTGATATTTTCCAGTTAGAAAATAAATTATTAGAAAAAGTCTATTATGTCGAAACCTAATTGGAGAAGGGTTGATAGATAAAAAGGTATGAGAGTATCGGAAAAGAACAAAAGGTCAAGAATAAGTATTTAACCAGTGGTGACACAAAGTTAAACCCGGAAAAGGGATAAATTAGGTAAAGCGGTGTGCTGGGAAACTTACTCGCATCGTTTGGATGGGGACTGTTTTTAATATTTGATAGTTGTCAAATAAACGCAAATAATCTATCTCTATTAATAAGCGATTTAAGCTATATATTTTTTTAATTTAAATAAATTTAAATAAGAAATTATAATTTATATTTTTTTAAATATAATTTAAAAAATATTAATAAAAAAATAATTAATTATTATTTAAATTAAAAAAAATCTTAAATTAGAAATAAATAATTTTCATTTAATAACAAATTTAAATTTATATCAATTTCTAAAATATATGGAAATTTATTTTTTCTAATGCGGAATATATTAATTTTTAATATTAATTGTGATGTAATATTATCATATTTACTTGAATCATATAATATTTAATGATATTTTTACTTCAGGAAAAGTTATTTTTTTATATAATTATATTTTTTATATTATTTTTTTGATTTTGTTTATTTTAAAACTTTAATTTTTTTGTGTATTTCGATGAAATAATCTAATTTTATATAAATTCATAGCCTATGATCAAGATTTTAAATAATTTTTTCTATAAAAATTTAATAAATATAAGATATTTATTTACAATTATTCAATTATCTTTCGCTTGGGAATCGAATTTTTATTGTATTCTTATTATGTTAAAATTTTAAATTTGAGTTATTATTGAAGATTTATTATTTATTAAAAAAATATTTTTAAGAAATTAAAATATATAAAGTTACTAAGATAAATATAATTAATAAAAAAAATATTAATAATATTTCTTGTTTATTTTTTACATTTGTGTTATTAATATTATTTAAAATTTCTAATTAGAATAAATTTCTATTAATAATTATAGCATATAAATATTAAGAAGTTTAATAATTTTTTGAATTATGATTTTAATATATTTTCTAAATATAATAAATAAATATTGAAAAAAATTTAAGAATCGGAAAATTAATAATTATAATTTTAATCCTATTATTATCTAATTTTTAATACTAAATTGATAAATATAATATCCATCACATAATTAAATTGTAACTATATCTAAAGTTTATAATGTTGAGAGTTAATTATTTCTTAGTTTCGATGAATGAATAAAAATCATTTAAGTATATAAGTGAAATATTGCGGAATTTAATATAATTTCTAATTTAAATTATTTTATTTCCGATGATTGTTTAAATTATTATTTTTTAACTAAAAAGATATTAAATATAATAATAATTTTGACTAATTTTTACTTTTGTATCAAAATTTTTTGAAATTATTATAGAATATGAATCGTAAGATTAATAAATTAAGTTAATGAAATAATTTAATTTTTCAAGAAAAAGAGGTTTAGGAAAATTATGATAAAATTGTATTTTTATTATTTATATATTTTATTCATATTTATTAAAATTTCTGTTTTGAATAATATTATTATAGCTTCACCATCACAAGATGAATTCATTAATGGAACTAGAATTGTTAATGTAATTGTTGCTAGTGATGATATTTTAAAAAAACATAATTTGTTTCAAAAATATTTTGATTGGTCTTGCAAATATCCTAGTTATAATTCCGAATTAGAAGAATTTGGCATGACTTGGAAAATTAAAAATCCACCCGAAAATTTATTAGGTGTTTTTTTTGATGCAGGTAATAGAGATAATGAAGATAATAAGTATTCTTTAGAAGAATTAAAATATATAGCTAATAATGCTAAAAATATGTATATTTTTTGGAAATATAAAGAAAAATAATAATTTGTTTTCTGGTATCAAAATAACTAATTTATTTTTGAAATTTTAATTTTTATTCTAATAAAGGAAATCGATTCTTATCTTACATGGATTAACCCTAAAGAAAAGAATTAGAAGTAATTTGGTACCTATAAAACCATTTGTACATAAATTATTCGCTATTTTTGTCTAGATTTAGATGAATAATTTCAGATAATTAATTTATCCCGAGCTATCTCCTAAATCGAAACTATATTAACCGCAAAATTAATTGCGGAAAAAATTTAAAGTTGGCCTGGAATTAAACACCCTACTTAACATCCATCATGCCCCGCACTGAAACCTATATTTTGTGACAACTTTTAAGAATATTATTAATCATCTCAATCGCTATTTAAGTCGGAAATATCTCAGCTTTTCTCGTGAACCAAACTTTTTGGAACTGCGCCATTTGTAGAAAGTTAAATGTCCAATAAAAGTTTTACTCAAGACAAAAACCAAAATTATTTTACCTCCTCACTTATTAGTTAACCAAAAAAAAGAAAAAAATCGCCTCTCAAATAAATTATTTTTTTATTTTAGTTCATTTATTTCCGATAAGGATGGTAAAATGGTACTATCTTAAATAAAGGAAAAAAGTTGCACATGTTAATCCCGAAACAAATTGAATTATTACAAACAGTCATTCTTTATCAACGCCCCGATTTATCAAAAATAATATTACCTTTAGTCAAAGTTTACCGCCAAACTTTAACGATTACCAAGATTTTTAACCTTTTAAAAATCAAAAGGCATCTTTATTATTATTGGCGGAAAAGTCAAAAAGCTCAACAAAAACGTCAACATCATTACCAATTAATTACCAAAAGAGTGGGGTTATTATGTCAAAATATTGACTCATGTTTTCCGCTAGTTTTCGAAATACGACACAAGGGATAAATTGGACTTGGTCTTTGTGATTAACGGCTAATTGAAAATCAATTTTGGAATTTGTTCATGATGGCTATTAATGTATTGTTTTTCTAAATCATGGCTCAAACGGCCAATTAATTGGAATTTGTTTAAAATCATTTATTGATCTTTCGATAAATTTTTTTTAATTTTTTGATTGCTTTTTCTTTTATATTTGCTACTTGTCTTAAAGTTAAATTTAGTTGTTCAGCAATTTCCTTGTTGGTATAACAGCTTTGGTAATTTTCATGGATATTGCTCAAAATAATCCCAAAACTTAAATGAATAATTTTAAATTCCTTTGTACTTAATTTCTTTTTCATTTTTTTTAAAAAAAGTTCATGATGCCCTTGTTTTAACCAGTATTGATGTGGTGTTAATAAGGGCGATGTTAAAGGATAATGATAATGATCTACCCAACTAACTAAAGTAATTGATTTAGTCATTTTTCGAATGGCTTCGGAAATCGCTTTCTGAATATGGGGTTTCGCATAAGCTAAAAAATCATAACCTAAATCTTGATAATGATCGAGAGCTTTGCTTAAACCACTCATCCCTTCTTGTTCTAAATCGGCTCGAGTTAAACAACGCGGATAATATTTGAATTGATAAACTAGTTTTTTAACTAAAGGTAAAATGTAATATTATTAATTTTTCGCGTAACTTAAAATCACTTTTATCTTTTAAAAAAAGTAAAAATAATGTTTTTAGATTTATGAGTCCCCTTTCTAAAAATATTTTTAGAAAAGCTGAAAATTAACTTTTTATTCTTTTTAAAAAATAAAAAGACCAACTGATAAGTTGATCTTAATGATTATTAAGTAATTATTTAGTTGTCATAATTTTGGGGTGCAGTGCGCTTATCTATCCATTTGTGCTCGCATTGACCGTGATTTAGCCAAACTCGAAGCGGATGAAAAAGATTATCAACAAAGAATAGCTGATTATCAAAAACGTCAAGAAAAAGATAATTTAGAACAAGAAATTATGAATTCTGTCCTAATAAAAGAAAATATAAACAAAGAATTTCAATCTTGGATTAATGAATATCGAACCATCTCCAAGGAATTAACCGAAAAACAAAAAGAAGTTTCAGATACCTCAGATTTATTTAAAAAAAATACAATTTAGAAGAAAAATTAGAAATTAAAAATGAAAAAATAAATACCACCAAAGAAGAACTAAAACAAAAAAATCCGAGTTACGCTCGCACTCAAAAAAGTTTTGAAGAACAACAAAAAAGAAAAAAATATGCTAAATTTTATCAACCAATTATCAATAAATAATGATGAAATCAATTTTCATCATTATTTTCTTTCCACATTTCTTGCTTAAAGTGATATAATAGCGATATATTTAAATTTCTAAATTTGATAATAAAATCTCTTATTATCAGAAAGGTTCATAAATTCGTGAATCAAAAAAACTTTTTTTCAAAATATTTTATTGAAATAATGGTAATTTTATTCGTGGGAATAGTAATTATCATTATAATTAATAAAAATCGTACTCATGTTACTTATCCGCAAAAACCTTTATCTTCTTTAGAAGCAGAAAAAGAAAAATCCGAGTCTGAAGAATCAGAAAGAGAAAAACCAATTTCTCCCAGACCAAAACGTTCTTTAGAAATTCCCCAACCAAAAATCAAAACAAAAGCTAGTCGTTTCGAACAAATGAAAACTTATCTTTTTCAAGAAACCGCTCATCATGCTATCTTACCATCTGATTTATCTTCTGAAGAACAAGAAAAAATTGCGAAATTAAAAAAGAGTCGGAAATTATCATTGGATTTATTAAAAGAGCGAAAAACATGGGTAGATGAACAACAAAAAAATTGTGATGAGTATCAATCACAATTAAATCTTATTTCCCCAAAAATAAATTCTTTCAAACAACAAAAATTACCATTAGAAGAACAACTAGCAAAAAAAAATGCAGAAATCGATAGGTTAAAAAATGAATCACAACAATACAAATATATACATAATCAATCGCCTTCAGTAAGAACCGAAAGGGAAACTAATCGAAACCGACTACAAGCGGAAATTGAAAAACTCCAGGAAGAAACACTTGAAATAATTGTTAAAATAAAAGATATTAATATTCGAATTGGTAAATTAGAAGCGGGCCAAAAATACTACCAAGAAATGTTAACTGATGCCGAAAATTCTAAAAAAAGGTTAGAAAAAAGATATGAAATAGATAAAAAAGAATCTACAAATTCAATTCTTTCAGATTTAAATTCCTTTTATAAAATAACCTCAGCTGAGGGATAAAAAAATAAAAGGAGTTATAAGTTAAACTGATGCAAGTAAAAAATAAATTACATCTTTTACCATTCTTTTTAATTAGTTTTTTAGGATTATTCCTTTTAATCAATATTAATTCTGTTATGGCTGCTCCGAAAAAAAATGATAAAGGCAAAGAAATTTCTTCATCTCAAAAAAAAGAAAAAACAACAAAAAAAGACGTATCACAATATTATGAATTATACAATACTCTTGAAAATTATTCCGAAGAAGATCGGAATAAAATTATTAAGATGTTATCAGATCCAAAAATATTAAAATCATTACAAGAAAAAGCACTTAATTCACAAAAAACAGGTTCTTCCTCTAAAAAACCTGATGATTCTAAAAAATAAAAATAAACTATTATTTTTTGTTTAAGACCCTTTTCGAAGGGTCTTTTTTATTTAACCATACTAAATAACAAGACTCTTTCGACAAGAGTCTTTTTTTATTGCCATTAAATAAATGAATATCTTATTAACTAAACAAAACAAAGGAGTTTTTTATAATATGAACAATTTAAAACAATTAATAAAAGAAATTCCAATAATAGGAGGTTGTCGGATAATTTTTAAATTAATCAAAATTCCCTTTCTTTAAAAATTACTTCATCATCTTCTTGTTGATTATTTTATATGTTATCCCTCCTCTTTCTGCTTATTCTGGTTTTCATCGCCAAAATAAAACCAAAATCCAATTATCTGACTCCCAAACGCTCCAACAAAAATGGTTAGAAAATCAACCTAAGCTAAAAAGATACGATATTTCTGTTTTAACTAAACAAAGCATTCTCGAAATCTTAAAATCTTTTAAAATTGAAACTTCTACTTATGAGTTGGATAACCCCGCTTATAACCCTTATGGTCTAGATTTCTTTTACTGGGAACTAAAAGATCCCCCATCAGGTCTATTAGGAGTTTATTTAAAACCGAGAAATAATCCTTTTCATATCCGATATCCTGTGGCAGATAGTAAATATACTTTAACAGATCTGTTAAAATATGAAATTGCGATTGAAGAGGCTTTTGTTTTTTGGGATGCTAACCAACAACCCCCCCTCAACAGAAATCAATCCAGAATTAATCGTTCTCAATCTATTTGCTGACGAAAGTAAAGAGGATGCCATTAATGATTATTTAATCAAAAACCAAATCATTAATAAACATCTCTTGATTAAATTAGGTTGTTATAACGCTACTCCGACTACAGGTTTGGTGGTACCTTTCTCTAGGGGAATTTTTAATGGGTTGGAAAACTTTGCCATTTATTTCGATAATGGTATCCGACTTCTTCCTGAAGATGAAAAAAATTATACTTTGGCTGATTTATTGCTACCGAAATCGGCAGTATTACAGGATTAGATCCTTTCTGAACTCTGGAACAATTAGTTCATGATAAACTATTTGGTACTACCTTTCAAACTAATAAATATGTTGAATATGGTAATCAGATAGAACCATTAGCTCGTCAATTTATCGAAAAACAACTTATATTTAACATTTAATCCTGTTATCTTTATTGATGACCAATATCAACGTTTTTCCGCCAGTTTAGATGGTTATAACGAACCAACCAATACCTTATTAAAAATCAAATGTCCTTATAGAGATGAAAATGACCATATTTCCAGTACTTGGACTTTGTTTTTAGCGAATCCCTGTGAAAAAACAATTCAGCTCTATTACTGGGCTCAAGTCCAATGTCAACTGTTCTGTTCCTAGGTCCAATATGGATATTTTCTAGTTTATTTCACAGCTACTTTTTTTCATGTGGTCAAAGTAACTTTAAATCAAGCTTTTATTAAAAAAATGTATCAAGCGAGCGAGGTTTATTTAAATTTATTAACCAATGCTCGAACAGAACTCGCCCAAAGTACTTATTTAAAAACCTTAAGTAAATTCAAAAAATAAAAAAGTAATTTATTTTAAGATCCTTTTCGAAGGGTCTTTTTTTATTTAACCCCAAAAACCTTTTAACCTTAACTGTTAAAAAATATAAAAAAGGAGATGCCAAATGAAATTAATACGTTTTTGAAGGCTTAGATGGTAATGGTAAAACCACTTTAATCACAGCCCTTCAGCAAAAATTAAACCATAACCACATAAAACATCACATTTACCAAGGATTAGGAAGTAGCACGATTGGTCCTTCTATCCGTCATTTTTTTCTCCATGGTCACCAAGTTCATTTTTTAACCCGTTTTTATTTGAGTATCGCCAATATGACCCAAACCCAAACCGAATTAATTAATCCCGCTTTAGCCAGAAACGAATTAGTAATTTTAGATCGTTGGGCGGGTTCGACATATGCTTACCAATTATATCCATTTTTAACCAAAGATCCCAAACATCATTCTTTAAAAACCATTTTTGAAATAACACAAACACTAATTTTAATCCAACCAGCCTTAACAATTTTTTTAGATCTTGAACCTCGATTAAGTAAAGAACGAAAACAAAAATCAAAAGGACACCAGAGTGACATCATCGAACGGCAACCTGTTGCCTATTTTCAAAAAGTACGCACAGGTTATGGGGATTATTTCACCCGTTATCCTAACAGGCTTAAATTAATCTTAAATGGAAAAGAGACAGTACAATCTAATTTACAAAAAATTATCAAAATATTAGGAGCAATTTAACAATGGCTATTATCATAAAAAAAAACTTGCCAAAATGGCAATCAATATTTTTACTACAGCAATGGTAAAATCAAAACCATCACCAAAGACGGACAAATTAAATGGAAAACTAAATATGTTTTTCGATATCGCAAAAAAATACAGAAAGGAATTATCAAATGAAATTCTTAATTTATATTATTTTCTTTTTAAATTATATTCTTTTAACAGCCTTTCAACTTTCTGAATCATTTTATTTTGCTACGCGTTATTCTTTTATACTAAACATTTTTGTTTTTTGTTTAAATATTATTTATTACGTAACTACTACATGGCTTTTTATTAGTGCATTTGTTAATGAAGACGATAAAGAGGATGATGTGTCACCATGTTGACAATAGAGATTTTAAACACTTTTTTTCAGGCAACTCAAGTTGAGTTGCCTTTTCATGTTTATATGCAAAATCATTCTCTTTTAAATCAATATTTTAAAAAACATTCTATTAACGAACAAAAACAACACGTTTTAAGGAAGAAAAAATAACGATTTATTAATTTTAAGATATTTAAAAAGCCAAGGAATTAATAATTTACGGCTATTTAGTTATTTAATTAGTTTATTCGAAAATATTTTCATCATTTTTTACTATTTAAAAAATCTTTATTTATTTAAATTGATTATTTTAACTTAAATTTATTTTTTTATCTTTTCATAAGAACCGTATTACAAAATTTAAATTATTTATTTGTTAAATTTGTTTTTTGTTTTAATTTCGATTTTAATCCAGGAAAAATTATAAGTTATACGTATTTGATATTATGGAAATATAAAAAATTTTTAGTTAATTTTAAAAAACATATATATTCAAACTCCATCACTAATATGTTTTAAATCTTTTTAAAAAAAACAATATCATCTTATGAATTTATTTATTCTGTTTCAATAAACATTAATTTATATTCGTTAAAATCTATTTGTTATTCTGATTGTTCCTTGTTTCTTAAATTATTTCGAACTTAAAAAATTTAAAGTTTTTTCATTAATTTGGTACTTGGTCTTTTAATCTTCTTGGTTTCATTAAAGGTTTTTTTGGTGTTGACAAGAAAATTATAAACATAAAAAATTATACTCTATTCTAGAATTGTAATTTGAACTCAGATAGATCTAAATTCGAGAATTACGATATTAACTTTTGAATTATCAGCATATTGTAATTTAATAATCAAAAAAAATTTATGAAAAAATCAATTCAAATAATAATTTAAAATTTAATAATAATAACTATTTGTAATTAGAAATTGAATTAAAAAATAATTTTTTAATAAAATAAATATCGGGGAGGTTTATAATTTTGTAATTATGTTGAAATTATTATTTCAAGTTATTTCTTAATAATAAGTAAAATGAAATATTCATTATACACAAAATCATTAATAAATAAAGTTGACTATATTTTTTAAATAAAAATGTCCATGTTTGGATATTAACGGAAGAATAAATATTTACCGAATATTTGTTAACTAATTTTATAAATTTTTGGAATAAACTTGATTGTTGTTTTTTTAATATTTTATTTTTGTATTGATATGGTAAAAATTCTATATTTTTTTCTGATAAAATATTATCTTTTGGAAAAATCTGATTATTTTTGTTTTTTTCTTTTATTGATGGATTTTTATAATTTAGATTAATTGTTTTTGTTGCTGATTTTTCTTGTATTTGATATTTATCTTCATTTAATGTTGAGTAAATCGGTTTTAAGTTTGCAACTTTGTTTTGAAATTTCTTAATATTTTCATTTTGTTTTTGATCAGTTTCATCTTCTTTTTGATAATTTTTAGTTAAGGTTTTTAAACTTTGATTAACATTAATAAAACTTTTATCTTGTCTTTGATTAATTTCAGTTAATGTTTGTAATCTTTTATCGAAATCCAGAATACTTTTATCTTGTTTTTCATTAGATTCAGTTAATATTTGTAATCCGGAAACAAAAGAAGAAATATCTGAATCATGTTTTCGATCATTTTCGTCGTGTCTTTCATCATTTGCATCATGTTTTCGATCATTTTCAGTTAATGTTTGTAATCTTTTATTAAAATCCAGAATACTTTTATCTTGTTTTTCATTAGATTCAGTTAATATTTGTAATCCGGAAACAAAAGAAGAAATATCTGAATCATGTTTTCGATCATTTTCAGTTAATGTTTGTAATCTTTTATCGAAATCCAGAATACTTTTATCTTGTTTTTCATTAGATTCAGTTAATATTTGTAATCCGGAAACAAAAGAAGAAATATCTGAATCATGTTTTCGATCATTTTCGTCGTGTCTTTCATCATTTGCATCATGTTTTCGATCATTTTCAGTTAATGTTTGTAATCTTTTATTAAAATCCAGAATACTTTTATCTTGTTTTTCATTAGATTCAGTTAATATTTGTAATCCGGAAACAAAAGAAGAAATATCTGAATCATGTTTTCGATCATTTTCAGTTAATGTTTGTAATCTTTTATTAAAATCCAGAATACTTTTATCTTGTTTTTCATTAGATTCAGTTAATATTTGTAATCCGGAAACAAAAGAAGAAATATCTGAATCATGTTTTCGATTATTTTCGTCGTGTCTTTCATCATTTGCATCATGTTTTCGATCATTTTCAGTTAATGTTTGTAATCTTTTATTAAAATCCAGAATACTTTTATCTTGTTTTTCATTAGATTCAGTTAATATTTGTAATCCGGAAACAAAAGAAGAAATATCTGAATCATGTTTTCGATCATTTTCAGTTAATGTTTGTAATCTTTTATTAAAATCCAGAATACTTTTATCTTGTTTTTCATTAGATTCAGTTAATATTTGTAATCCGGAAACAAAAGAAGAAATATCTGAATCATGTTTTCGATCATTTTCAGTTAATGTTTGTAATCTTTTATCAAAATCCAGAATACTTTTATCTTGTTTTTCATTAGATTCAGTTAATATTTGTATTTTATCTTTTAAATCATTAATTTCTCGATCATAAGTAATAAAATAATTTTTTAACTGATTTTGAACATAATTTTGTAATTCATTTTTTGTATTCTCTAAATTATTTAAAGTCGCAGGTATATCTTTCATTTGTTTTTTTAAATTCATAATTTCGTTTTGAGCATCTTCTATTTTAAGTCTTAAAAATATAGTAAATAACGGATTATTTATTATTTTATTTATTATACCTATTTTAGTTGGCGACCATGTTATAAAATTATTCGATTTTGTATCCAACATTATATCTATTATATTTTGTAAGTAAGAATTATATAAATTTAAAATATTTTTTTTATTTTGATATTCTAATAATAATATTTTCTGGAAATGTTCTAAAATTTTTTCTTCCGAAGTCGGCATATTTACAGATGTAAACAAGGAGTTGTTTATATAATCTTCTTCGTTTTGAATATAGAGTTTTTCTTCGGGTTTTAAAGAAGATAATTCTATTTCTGTTCTGATTTGATCATATAATTTTGCTAATTTATTTTTTTCTTTAAATTGATTTTTTATCTTTTCTTTTAAAATTAACAAATTTTGTTGATATGTCGATTGCGAATCTATTTCTATTAAATTATTTTCAAATGCTTTTTCATTTGTTATTCGCTTTTCTATTACATTATAATAATTGAAATGAGCTTGCATGTTTTTAAGTTGTTCTTTTGAATTAACAATTTCTTTTTCTTTATCTTCTAAAATAAATTTTAATACTATCGCATAAAAAGGATATTTTATATTTTGGATTTGCGGATTTTTATATAATTCATTAATTTGATATATATGAGAATTTCTAATTTTATTGTGAATTAATTTATAATTTACAAAAAATTCATATGCGGCAAATAATTGATTTTTTTTTCTATATTCTTTTAATAATATATGATTAAGTTCTTCAATTACATCATCTTTTAATGTTATTTTAGGATCAATCTTGATTAATTCTTTTATAAATTTCTCTTCATCTTGGATTGATGGATTATTTGATATTGTAAAGTTAATATCTAAGTCTTTGTTTGCTAATTCAAAAGCTTTCGCTATTTTATTTCGTTCTAAAAATTCATTAATTATTCTTTCTTTTAAAATTGCAATAATTTCGTCAGGAGAAATAATATTACTATCTATAAAAATTAATTTTTGTTCTTCGCTCGACAAACTGATATTATTTATTTTTAAATTTGCAGATTTATTTATTTGTTTATTAGAAAATAATTTGGATTTGTTGATATTATTATTCATATTAAAAAATATTATTAAAAAAATATTGAATAATAAAAAAAATAGAAAAAATGTAATTAATAATTTAATAATTTTATTTTGCATGGATTTTTCAAACACAATAAGCAAACCTTTTCCGTTAAATTTATCTTAATTTTTATTAATTTTTTTTAATTACAATACCTTCAAAATTATTAAAAAAATTAAATAAAAAATCATAAATATATTTAATTTATATTTATTTATGGTAAGAATAATTTTTTATTGCATTAACACAAAATATCTTTAATATAATTATTAAGTTTGAAATGAATTTACCGAATTAAAATTTTGTTAAAAATATTTATCTCTAAATTATAATTTTAAATAATTAACAAATACTTTAAAAATATTTAAAAATAATTAAAAATAATTAAATTTTTTAAATAAAAAATCATTGAAAATAAGGAATAAAACAATAAAACTTTCAAGAAATAATTTATAATTTATTTATTAATAATTTATTAAAAAAACCGATTTAAATTAAAATTTAATAGTATATCGAATTTATAAATATTAAATTAATTTTGAATTTAATAACATGTAACTAATTCTACCAAATATTAATATTTGCGTCAATATTAAAAAAATAAAATTAAAGTAGTTCTATTTATTTAAATAAATAAAATAAGATATAAAAAAATTATGTATAAATTTTTCTTTAATTAATATTTAAGATAATATTTAAGTTATAATTTACAAAAAATAGTATGGCCAATTTATCAAATATTTTTTTAAATTTTATTTATTTTTTTAAAAAAACTCAAAATAAAGTTTTTATTGCAACATTACTTTTTAAAATAAATTCAAAATCTATTTTTCTTTAAAGAAAAATATAAAATATTAATATTTTCAAAAACTTATTATATAAAAATAAGATTATTAGAATATCAATAACTAGAATTATATTTGGATTTATGTATAATTCCTTCCTTGATAATTATTTTAATAAATAATAAATTATTAAATTATAAAAATATATAACCTTAATCTTAGGAAAATAATTTAATTATTCCGAATTAAGTTTTTTACTCATCTGAATAACAAAAAGTTGTTTTATCTTTGTATATAATGGCTTTTTTATTTAATTATTAGTTCATTTAATAACTAGCTTTTAATATCCCCCGATTTACTCTAAATATTAACTTTGATTCTTCAATAAACTATTAAATATTCTATTTCGATAATTTGCGAGTAATTACATCTACTCGTTCTAAGATCATGTAAAACTTTTTTTGAGATCACGTATTAAAACCTAAAAGTACCACAAATAAATAATTTATTAATAAAAATCTTTTTGACAAGAAAGATTATCTTGTTTATAATTTTTTTGCGAAATTGAAGGATAATGGTTATTCCTAATAAGTTCTCTGAATTCCGATTTGATATTTGTCATGATGTAAATGATAAATTCATAACCTAAATCTTTTTTAGTTAAAACACAGGGATAATATTGACAGTGATAAATTAGTTTTTTACCTAAAATGAATAAATTACGATTAATGGTTTATGAATTTCTAAATTCTTTTTATTTTTTAAAAAATTTTGAAATACTTTTTATTTTAATTTTATTGTAATATTCGATTTCTTTATAAAAAAGTTTAATATTCAGATTTGAAATTTATAATTTATTTTAATATCAAGTAATAAATTATAAAATATACCTTTGAAATAGTAATTTTTAATTATATAATTTAATTTAGAATGTTAATAACAAGATTATTGTGAATTTTATTATTTTTTTAAAATTATTAATGTTCAAATTAAATTTGAATATTTTTTTTATTCATATAAGAAAATATAATTAATTTTTAAATATTCGTTTTAAAGTTTATTAAAAGAAAGAACAATAGTTCAAGATAATAAAAAAGACTCTTTTTTTTAAGATTCTTTATAATTTATAATTGCACCAATTTAATTAATTTAATTTCGGCGATTATTATTTGAATTATTTGGTTGTTGGCTTAAAGTATTATATAATCGTTTTTCATTATCTTTTAATCTTTTTCTAAAATTATTTTGATATTTTTCAATACTAGATAATAAAAATTAAAAATTCATTACTTCGTTTTAGGATTCTCCAAGTTACGCTAAATTTCAACCTTAATTCTTTAGGGGAAGTATCCTCTTTAGGAGGCTGATTCCAGGTTTCCTCTTCTGATAAACTACTCAATACATAGTGCAATTAGTAGACTCTGGACTGTCCGTATAAGCAACTTCCGAACAGGTTTCGGTATGACATCATTTTTCTTCTTAGGCCATCACAGGCTTCTCAATCGGATTATTTGGCGGAGAAATCATCTTGACTAATTTGCTTTCGTCGCAACCCGCTTTTATGGTCTGCTATAATCTGATATTCTTTCGTTTGCTAGACGAACCATTTCCTTTCAGGGTTTATCGACCCTGAATATTGGTTAGATAGCAGGAAATTTAAGCATCTTTGGCGCCTACATCATAATAATTGCAATTTCTATCTTTTGTTGAACAGTGTTCAAGAGCATTATATACTTCTTTATAATGTTCCTTTTCATCTTTTTTAGATTTTTCTTCTGATGAAATTATATCTTTTTAATTTTTTTAGATGCAGCTGTTACTTGATGAAAATTATTAATAATCAAAAAAATCCCTAAAAATCTAAATAAAAATATATTTAAAAATAATTTATGATTTTTTATTTTAAAAATTTATATTCAATCTTCTTTGATTTTGGGAATTTTTTATTTTTTGAAATTATTTTTTTTGGAATTATTAAATAGTGTAAATAAACTTTTATAATTATAATTTGATTTTTTCAATTGTTTTAAATTATTCTAGTTTTTGAGAAGGTTTTTTGATTAATTAATTCTTTTAGTTTTTTTGAAAATCTTCAATTTTAATAACTTGTCATTTTAATAATTCATTAGTAAAGGGGGGGAGATAAAAAATCTTTATATTGTTAAATTATTTTTTATTTTTTTATTTTAGAAATATTTTTGGTATTATTTTGTCTTATGTCTAAATAATTTTTTAATAAATTTTTAATTTTTAATAAAAATTTTTTTTAATTTTTTTTAAAGATTTTTTCACTTTTTTGTTTAAATATATAGCGAGAAGATAAAATATAAAACAATATCTTTCGAAATAAAGAATTATAAAAAATGTTTAAACACTTTTTTAAATGAAACAAATATTTATTGAAAAGCTAAGAAATTATCAAATTATTTTTCAGTCTTAAAGCACAATTTTTAAATCAAAAATTATTTAAAAATGTGGAATAGTTAAACCGCCGGATGGATTATAAGAAATGATAATATACAATAAAAAATCGGATTTCTTTAATATTCACGCAAATATATGAAAATTTTATCCAATTGAAACTATAAATTAAATTATAAAAATAATTTTCATAAAATAAAAATATTTATTATTATACCTTTTGTGATTAATAAAAAAGGTTTTCATTAAATAAATTTTAATTCTTTTTTAAAAAAATATCAAATATCTTAAATTAATATGAATCAAATTTTGGACAGATTATCTAAATAATAATATTCCTTAAACATAATCCCAAGCTTTTGATACTATATTTTTACAAAATAAGATTTTTAAATTTGAATAATTTGATGAAATAAAAATTTTGAAATTAGAGAAAGAATGTTTAAACTATATTTTTACCCTTTTTTAAAAGATATTTCTTAATATTCTAAAAATCAGCATTAATCAAAATTATCAAAAAATTATATTTTTGAATTAAATTCGCAGAAATTATAATCACATATAATTACAATTTATTGTGCAAAAATAAAAAAATCAATAATTTTTTAATAAAAAATGAAATTACTTTATTTATATTTTTTTTATAATAGTTTTATTATTTTTTTATTTTCTTGTAATTATCTTTGAAAAATTATGGATATAAAATTTTGCTTATTTAAAAAAATTCTTAATTGTATAAAAAAATAAAAGTAATATAAATAACAAATAAATATAATTTTTTCTAAAAAGTAAATTTCAAAAAAATATATTAAAAATTAAATTATTTTTAAAAATTACCTTATTTCAATAATAGAACTAAAATATAGAAGAGGTTTTCATATTTGATGATTAAATTAAAACAAAAACTATTTTTATTTAGTTTTTTAATATTATTTTTTACTATTAATAACAATAAAGTTATAGCTATGTATTCAAATAATTTTGGAACAAGCAATCCTTCTTTAACTAAAGAACAAGAGAATATTGATGAAAAAATATTAAAATTCCAAGATATACTTGAAGCGCATAAAAAAATAATAATAGCAATCAATAAAGTAATACAAAAATTACCTGATGAAAATCTTAAAAAAGATATGCTCTATGAATTACAAGATTCTTACCTGCAATTAATCGATTTCTTTATAAATCATAATCCTATTATAATTACAAAGATAAATAATTCGGAAACAATTAATCCAATGTTAACCAAACAAAAAAATTTAACTATGCATCAAATTATATTGAAAATAAAATATTTCATCGAAACCAATAAATATCAAATGATAATTTTAGAACAAGAAATGCAAAAATTATCAGATAACGACAATAAAAATTATATTTTATGCGAATTATATAATTTGTTAATAAAGGTTATGGATGATAACACAAAAGATTTGCGAATTCAAGATATTGTATTAGAATTAATGTCATAAGAAACATAAAAATAAAAACCAAATTTTCTAATATTAATAATAATTGTTTATAATATTTTTAATTCCAATATATTGCATCTTATTTTTTGATTTTTTTTATTATTAAACTTTTTTTACTTAAAATTCTCAAAATAAAAAAATATTTTTAATTTTTTTAAAATACATTTCCAAATTTATATTAATATTACATAAAAAACCATTTGAATAAATCAATAGATTATTTGAATTTTCAAAATATATATATTAAAAAAAATTTATTTTTAAGATTTAAATCAGATGGAGACAAGTTAAATCAGAATTTTATTTCAAAAAAACGAAAAACAGAAAATAATAATAATTTTAAGATTGTTTATATATTTAAATATTTTAATAAAATTATTTAATAAATGAATGAGATTAATTTTTTTAAACTCTTAACGATTCAGAAAGTATTTAAATTGTGCAAAAATAAATAAAAATGAGAATTTTAAAAGTTAATTAAATTTAAGAAAATTTTTAATTAATATTATTATTAATAAATTTTAATATAAATATAGTTATAAATATTTTTTTCATGATTTAAAATAATTCAAATCATTTAAGATTTATAAAAATTTACATTTTTACTTAAAAAAGAGAAATAAAAAATTAAAATAAATCCACTTTTTTTTAAAAAACAATTATTTTATCCTAATTTTAATTTCTTCATTATCTAATCATCAAGTTAAAGAAATAAAAAAAGGAGCCTTAAAAATGGTTAAATTAAAAAAAATAATTAAAACAATTAATATGGGTTTATTAGTTGTATTTTTGTTATTGATTGTAAACATAAATATTAATTCTTTAATAGCTATTCCAAATAATAAAATTATGACGCAAAAAAATGAAAATATGAAAATTTCTAATATTTATTTAGAAAAAGAAGAAGATATATCAAATTATTTAATACGTTTTAATTGTTATGAATGTTTTAGCTCTTTGGTTTTAGAATATCCGTGCTATAATGGAGAAAATATTAGATATGATCTTAGTTGGATAATCCAAAACCCGCCTTTAATAAAGTTAAATTCTACTAATTATAAATTAATGTGTATTGTATTCGACAAAGGAATTAGAGAAAAAAAAGATTTTGTTTTTTCTCTAGAAGATTTGAAAAATATGAGTAACGGAGCTTCTAATATGTATATTTTTTGGTTAAAAGAATTAGGTATTAAAAATGAAGTCAAGAAAGATATGCAAAATATAAAACAAATAATATTTAATCGATTAGAAATTGAATTTCAAAAAAATATAATAGTAGAAATGGATAATAAAATAAATTTATTGAAAGAAGAACAAAAAAATTTTCAATCTAAATTTTTAGTTAAACAATTGGAAATATTGCAACTGCAAGTAGAAAAAAAATTCCTAGAAAATAATCTTAAATCCAAAACACAAGAGTTGTTAAATACTCAAAAAGCAACTGAAACCGAAATAACTCATTTAAGAAAAGAAATTCAAAATATTCAAATACAATTGGATATTAAAAATCAAGAAAATAGTAATAAAAATCAAAAAATCGAAGAATTAAAAAAACAATTAAATTTATTGAAAACAGAAATAGAAAAAATTAAAGAAGAAAAAATTAAATATCAAGTTATGAAAAAATCACTTGAACAAAAACAAAACACTTATTCGGGAATTTTTAGTTTACTTTATAACAAAATGTTTGAATAATATTGAAAAAATACAGTATTCGTACTAAGCACTTAAGATTTTACTAATTATTAATAAATAAATAATTTTTTTAAATCTCAAATAAAAGTTGTCTTAAAAAATATAAAAATTTTAAATCAAAGAAAGTTTAATTTTGTTTTTAATGACTAAACATAATATTAATAATTCATCAAAAAAAATTATGGTTTTATATATTTTTTTAATAATATCAATAAATAAAATTTAATTTATATTAGTTTTAAATTTGGTGCAAAAGATTTCTAAAAATTTTACAAATATCACAAAAAGATAAAAATGGTTCTTGAAAAGCAATAATAAATAATTAAAAAGCGATTCTTAAAAAAGGCTTGTAACAAATTAACTATTATCTGATTAAATGGTTATATAAAGGTAAGCAGAACAGTTCACAAATTTTGACTTGTGGCTCATTATCTATTTATTTATTCTTATTTTTTTATTCTTATTTTCTTATTTTTCTGATATCATATATTTGTTGGTTGGTTATCTTCTGATGACAATCTTGACACAATACTTCAGTTCTTTTATTCCCGACCCTGTGGAAATGCGCGTTACGAATCATCCCAATGTGATGATTTGCAGTGGGGTTGTTTTGTCGCAGTTCTCACAACGTTCCGCTTTTAGACGATTAGTTAAATTCGTACGACCTTGGAATATAAATCTATTAATGGTAATATCCGGATTTCCCTTATAGTTACACATTTTTTTAATTCTGTCCCAAGAATAAACATCCCACGGTTCGTAATGGGTTTTTTCTTTATTAAGATAAGAAATAAACCCAAGTCGAACCTATCTTGCATTTCTTCCGAACTCTGACAATTGACGTTTTCCGTTTCCTTGTCAGTATCTTCAAACAGCTATATTCAGCTAGATAATTTAAATAGGTCAACACATCTAGATTATTAACTAAGCAAAAGTTTAAATAATTCCTCGGACAATTATTTGATAAGTTCGGATTATTTCTAACTCGTCTCTGTTAACTAATGCTTCGTCGTGTTTCACCTTTTTCCTCTTTTAACCAATGGTATTCATGTCCGTATTCTTTGGCTTTCGCGTGAGGAATTTGGATTTGAACCTTGTCATTTAAGGAATTCTTTGTGAATTTCCTTGTACAAATTTTATTGGTGGGGTTTACCTTTACCATGTATGATAAGAACTTTGTTCCTTTACAAGCTTTTACAATTTTCGATGTATTCTTGTTTATAGTGAGTTTTAGATCTTGCTCTAGCCATTGGACCACTTGGTTCTTAATCTTCTCGGCTTTGTCATACTCAACTTTGACGCCGATGATAAAGTCATCAGCATAACAGATTTACTCAATTATTGGTTTAGGATTTAGGTTGTGACCTATCAATCCCCAATTTATCATGTTGGTTGTTAAGCCCTTTTTTCTTATATTCTGGGTTATTCTTCCTAATTAGTTTTTTCTATTTAATTAGTTCGTTCATTTTCAGGTCGATATAATGTAGATATACATTCGCTAATAACGAGAAAATAATTCCTCATTGAGGAGAGCCAAATAAAGATTCGTATTTGATCCCATCTTTCATGAAACCGGTTTTTCGCACTGCACCCCAAAATTATGACAACTAAATAATTAATTAATAATCATCAAGATCAATTTATCATTTGGTCTTTTTATTTTTTCAAAAGAATAAAAAGTTAATTTTCAGCTTTTCTAAAAATATTTTTAGAAAGGGGACTCATGAATCGAAAAACATTATTTTTACTTTTTTTAAAAGATAAAAGTGATTTTAAGTTACGCGAAAAATTAATAATATTACATTTACCTTTAGTTAAAAAACTAGTTTATCAATTCAAATATTATCCGCGTTGTTTAACTCGAGCCGATTTAGAACAAGAAGAGATTTTAAGGTTAATGAAATCCTTGGATAATTATGAAGATTTTTATGCGAAACCCCATATTCAGAAAGCAATTTCTAAAACAATTCGGAAAACGACTAAAGCGATTACTTTAGATAATTATGATTATCCCTTAAGATCGCCCATATTAACTCCACATCAATACTGGTTAAAACAAGTACATCATGAAAATTTTTTTAAAAAATGAAAAAGACATTAAGCAAAACCGAATTTAAAATTTAAAAGTATTCATTTAAGTTTTAGTATGCCTTTAGTAAATTCCAAAAAAGCGAACTGTTCCATTTTTTAAAAAATTTTATAAAGAAAAATGTTTAATTTTTAACCAAAATTATTTTTTTGACGATTTTTTCAATTTTTTTACTTAAATATAATAGTGAGAAGATAAAATATAAAAAAATATCTTTTAAAACAAAGAATTATAAAAAATGTTTAAAAACTTTTTTAAATAAAAAAAATATTTATTTAATTCGAAAAGCTAAGAAATTATAAACTTATTTTTTAGTCTTAAAACACAATTTTTAAATCAAAAATTATTTAAAAATACAGAGAATATTTTAATCATTCCTAAGTTCAAAACACAAATAATCTATCCGTATTTGTTCTATTATTAATACATGTATATTTATTTTTATAATTATTAAATTAAAATAAAAAATAATTTTAGTTAAAAATATTTTGGAAAATTTAGATAATTTTTATTTATTTAAAAAAATCAACTAAAGAAGTTGATTTTCATAATTATTAATATTTCGTTAAATTGTCATTAACTGTTTATAATTTATTTTTTTTGATATAGTTATATAAAAAAACATTTTTATTTTTTTTATCTATTATATTTTATTTATATTTTTATTTTTTATTTTGATTTTTTTTGATAATACCCGCTTGATAACCTATAAATACAAAAATAATTCCACCTAATCCAGTTAAAAAAGATAAAATTAAAGGAAAAATAATGCTTTTATTATTAAGTCCGCAAAAATAACCCCATTTATAAAAAAAGTAGAATAATAAAATTGTTAATAGTATAAATACACATATAAAAAATAATGTGATACTTGTAAATTGTATTTCAAGATTTTCCATGATTTTCTCTCCTTATTTATTAATTTTATAAATTCAAATAAAAAATTTATTATTAAATATTATCAATAATAAAATATATTTTTTATTCTCTAATAAATATTTTATATTTTATTTTCATTTTTTTGCTAAATTATATTTTTATAAATTATTTATTATTGTTTTCTAAATTATTTATAGTTTATGTTTATTGGTATTATTTGACATATTAATTTTTTTAGTTTAAAATATATCCGGATATTTCACTATATATAAATTTTCTAATTTATAGTTAAAATTAAAAATCTTTTAGTTTGTTTTTTATTTATTAATGTTTTCATAATTTATAGTTAAAATTAAAAATCTTTTAGTTTGTTTTTTATTTATTAATGTTTTCATAAAATATATTTATTTAATTCACAAATTTTAAACATTTCTAAAAACAAAAATATATAATAAATACTACAAATATTATTAATTTTTTCAAATTTAAAAAAAATTATTAAAAAAGAGGTGTATGGATGCCATCTGAAAATATTAATTTACACAAAGTTAAAGAGTTTAAAAAAGGATTTCAGGATTTTATTAATAAGGGTAACATTGTTCAATTAGCAGTTGCTTTTATATTAGGACAATTATTTACTAAAGTAGTTAGTTCTTTAGCTACTGACATAATTATGCCTCCTATTAATTATCTTTTTAGTGATACAGGTTCTTCTCTTCAAACTTTAAATTGGCAATTAAAAAATAATATTTATTTGAATTATGGCATTTTTTTACAAAATGTTTTTGATTTTTTATCTGTTTCATTTATTTTGTATTTAATTGTTTTATATTTTTCTAAATATTTTAGTAAAAAAAATCAAAATGAAAATAAAATTTCTATCGAACATGAACAAGTTAAAATTTTAAAAGAAATTAAAGATATTTTAATTAATCAAAATAAATAATCAAATTTTTTTATTAATATAATCATTTAAATTTTTTGTAATTCATTTCGAGAGTGCTTTTTTGTTTTAGAATAAAAAAGCACTCTTTTATTTTTATTATTTTTTTATATAACATCTTTTTAACTTGGAATTTTTTTTATTTAAAATAAATTTTTATTAATATTTTAAAATGATTTCATTATTTTATAAGATTAATAATTTTCCAAAAATTTAATAAATCGGAAATAAATCAACTATTCAGTATTTTTAAAATATATTTTTTGTAATGATATTAAATGACTAATAAAAATTAATCAAAAATATATTTTTTTTAGCAGTTTTGATATAATTAATAGGATAAAACTTATAATTATCATTTATAATTGTAATTAAAATTGTAAATTTAAAATTTACATTATATACAAATGAATTATTATAAAAATTTTATTTCTAAATAAATATTTAGGAATAAATTATTAATTAAATCTATAATATTTAAAAAAGGATTATAATCTAATGATATTAAAATGTGTAAAAACAATATTAGGCTTTTTTAAACAATTGCGCAATCCTTCTAAAAGATATTTGAAGAAAGTTAAAAAAGTTGCTGATAAAATTGATCGATTAAGTAATCTTATGTCTCAATTAAAAGATGAAGATTTTCCTAAAGAAACTCTAAAATTGAAACAAAAATTAAAAGATGGCATGTCTTTGGATAGTATCTTGGTTGAAGCTTTTGCTTTGGCACGTGAAGCTTCTACTAGAGTAGCCAAAATAACACCCTATTATGTTCAATTATTGGGAGCTATCGTTTTACATAAGGGCAATATTGCAGAAATGAAGACTGGAGAAGGCAAAACTTTAACAGCTGTTATGCCGGCATATTTAAATGCTTTAGGAGGCGAGAGCGTTCATATTGTAACTGTTAATGAATATCTAGCACGCCGTGAAGCGGAAGGCGTTATAGGAGATATTTTTCGTTTTTTGGGTTTAAGTGTAGGTTTAAATCTTAAAAATAAAACTATTCAAGAAAAAAAAATAGCTTATAATTGTGATATTTTATATTCTACTAATAGTGAAATCGGATTTGATTATTTAAAGGATAATATGGAAAGCGATATTAATAATGTTTTAATGACTCGTGAATATGGTTATGTAATTATTGATGAAGTTGATTCTATTTTAATTGACGAAGCTAGAACTCCTTTAATTATTTCTAATAATACACAACCTGGTATTAAATTTTATAGAGATGCTGATCGTTTCGCTAAATCATTAAAATCTGAACATTATTTAATCGATTTAGAATCAAAAACTATTGAATTGACTGAAGAAGGTATTCGTAAAGCAGAATTATTTTTTAAAATTAATAATTTATATAGCAGTAAAAATTCTTTTTTATTACATTTCATAAAAAACGCTTTAAAAGCTTGTTTTATTATGGAAAAAGACAAAGATTATTTAGTACAAAATGATAACATTGTCATTATTGATCCATTTACAGGTCGCGCTTTGATTGGTCGACAATTTAGTGATGGTTTACATCAAGCTTTAGAAGCAAAAGAAAATTGTCTTATTAAAGCGGAAACTGAAACATCTGCTATGATTACATATCAAAATTTATTTCGAAATTATAAATTGATATCCGGTATGACTGGAACAGCTAAAACCGAAGAAAAAGAATTTATTAGTATATATAATATGAAAGTTATTCAAATACCTACTAATAAAAAAATGATTCGCGAAGATGCTCCTGATGTGGTTTTTTTAACTTTAAAAGAAAAATGGACAGCTTTAATAGAAGAAATTAAAATAAGACATTCAAAAAAACAACCAATTTTAATAGGCACTGTAAGTGTCGAAGTATCAGAGCAAATTTCCAAATATTTAAAAAAAAATAAAATATCTCATGAAGTTTTAAATGCTAAAAATCATTTAAAAGAATCTGAAATAATAGCTAAAGCGGGTTATAAAGGTGCTGTTACTATAGCAACGAACATGGCTGGGAGAGGAACAGATATTCGTTTAGCAGAAGGTGTTGCGGAATTAGGTGGTTTAGCTGTTTTAGGAACAGAAAGACATGAAGTGCGAAGAATTGATAATCAATTACGCGGACGTTCAGGTAGACAAGGAGATCCTGGTTATACTAAATTTTTTGTTTCTGCAGAAGATGATTTAATAAAACGTTTTGGTTCTAATAAAGTTAGTAAATTAGTTAATTTGTTGCAATATAGTAATCAACAAAAAAATAATTCAGTATCTTCTCGTTTTTTAACTAATTTATTTACCAATATACAAAAAAAAATAGAATCTTCTAATTTTGAATATCGCAAATTTGTTTTAAAATTCGATTCTGTTTTACAGTTGCAAAGAGATATTATTTACAAACAACGTAAAGAAATTTTAGCTTCTAAAAAAATTGAAGAAGTTTTGTGGAATATTATTATTAAAACTTTGAAAAATGAAGTTAAAAATTTTATTAATTTAATGCAACAAAACAAATATAAAAAATTAGATCAAAAAAGTATTATAAAAGAATTAATTAATTATTTTGAAATTAAACTTTTTCCTATAAATATTTTAAAAGAAGTAGATTTCCAAATAAATAATAAACAAGATTTATCTTATTCGAAAATAGAATCTATTATTTTGAAGAAAGCTCATCATCTTTTGGACATACAAAAACAACAATTTGCTAAATCTGATATACAACAGTATTTAAATATTATTAGATTAATTATATTAAAAAATATTGATATTAAATTTCAACGTCATATGAATGATATGGATTTATTAAGAAGAAGTATTAATTTTTTAAGTTATGGACAACAAAATACTTTAATTGTTTATCAACAAGAAGGTCAAAAATTTTTTAATCGTATGATTGTAAATATTTCTCAAGATATTACCAAAATTGTTTTAAAATCAAATTTTTTCGAAGATTTATTACACGATTTAAATTTTATCGAATCGTCGCAATCAAATGATAAACATAAAATAAAAAATAAAAAATATATTAAAAAACCTTGGGATTAATTAAAAAAATATAATTTCCGGAGGGGATAATTTTTTATAATGGAAAAATATGAATTTCATCAAATTTTAAATAATTTAAAATCTACTTTATTCAATCTAGAACAAAAAATAGATGTCCCGACTTTGCTAGAAAAAGTAAAATCTTGTAAATTATTGATGTCAAAGCCGAGTTTTTGGGATAATCCTCAAGAAGCTGCTCATGTTACTCGGAAATTTAGTCAGTTACAAAATAAAATTAATCATTTTACTAATTTACAAAAACAACATCAAGCTTTAACTTTATTATCATCAAGCGACGAAATAAATGATCAACAAAATTTCACTTGGTTAATTTTAGAATTGAAAAAATTACAACAAGATATTAAAAGTCTAGAAATTGAAGTTTTATTAAACAAAACTTATGACGAAAATAATGCTATTTTAATGTTACATTCTGGTGCTGGTGGTTTAGAATCTCAAGATTGGTGCGAAATTCTTTTTAGGATGTACAAAAAATATGCTCAAAAAAAACAATTTCAATTGGAAATTTTAAATTTGCAGACAGGCGAAGAAGCTGGTATTAAATCTGTTAGTTGTTTAATTAAAGGTATTTATGCTTATGGATATTTTAAATCTGAGAGAGGTATACATCGTTTAGTTCGTAAATCACCTTTTGATGCTAATTTTAAAAGACATACATCTTTTGCTTCTTGTGAAATTCTGCCAGAAATTAACGAAGAAATTACTGTTGATATTCAAGAACAAGATTTAAGAATAGATGTTTTTCGTAGTAGTGGAGCTGGAGGTCAACATGTAAATACTACTGATTCTGCAGTTCGTATTACACATTTACCTACTGGTATTGTAGTGAATTGCCAAAATGAAAGAAGTCAAATTCGTAATAAAGAAAAAGCTTTACAAATTTTGAAAACTAAATTGTTTCAATTAGCTTTGCAAAAGCAAAAAGAAAAAGAAGATAATTTGAAATCAGATCAAAAAGAAATTGGTTGGGGATCGCAAATTAGAAGTTATATTTTCCATCCCTATCAAAAAGTTAAAGATCATCGCACTAATTATGAAAGTTCTCAAATAATCGATATTATGAATGGTGAATTAGATGATTTTATTAATGCTTTTTTAAGGAGTGATAATTAATTAATTTTAATTAAAAATCTTTTTCTGAAAAAGGATAAAAATATGAATAAAGAACCAAAATTTTATCACAATAATATTAATACATGGTTAATACTTATTTTAAATGATATTATTTTAGCAATAACTATGTTTGTATTTACTTTGGGTAGTAAATTAAATATAGGCGGAACTGATGGATTAGCTTTAACAAGTGCTCGTTTATGTAATTTATTTACAAATAATTCTTATTTTATCTCTGATAAAATAATGATTTATTTTATGTTTTTTTATAATATTTTGGCCATAATTATGGGATATAAAATATTTGGTAAAAAATTTATATTAAAAAGTGCTATTTTAGCTTTTATTTTAATGATAGCAATTTCTTGTCTTCCTTATATATTAGGTGAATCGACAATTTTTTTGACTCGTTTGTTGGTATGGAATAATGAATATTGGAGATTATTTGTTGCCTCTATATTAGGCGGATTATTAATAGGTTTTACTCAAGCTAACATTAGAAAATTAGGATTCACTACCGGAGGTATGGATGTTTTTCAACAATTTTTAAAAGATGTTTGCGGAATGAATTTTAAAATTTCTTTATTTATTACTGATGGTATTTTAATATTGTTATCTTCTATTTTAGAAAGTTTTGATCAAATAAATCTTTTTAACATGTTTTCGGAAATTATGATAAGAATTGTATTATCACTATTATCTATTTATATTATTGGTTGGATTATGGATAAAAAAGTTAAATTTAATTTGGTTGAAAATAATAATAATTTAAATTATTAATATTAGAATAAATGAATAATATGAATTATTTTATTAGAAAGGTTGATTACTGAAAATAACGTAATGTACAAGAATGGATTTTTAAAAATTGAATTAACAAACCCCGATTTAACTTTTGGAAAATTTGATGAAAATAATGATATTATTTTAAAGGTGTTAGCTAAAAGTAAAGCTAGTTTTGTGGTTTTCCCAGAATTATGTTTAAGCAGCTATACAGCTGGTGATTTTTTTTTTGAAAATGATTTTAATAATAATATTTTAAAATCTTTAAACTATATTATTCAAAAAAACTCTTTCAAAGGCGTTTATATTTTAGGAATGCCATTAGTTTGGCAAGATATGATTTTTAATGTAGCCATCGTTATACAACAACAAAAAATTTTGGGAATTATTCCGAAATATACTATTCCTAATTATGAGGAATTTCGAGAAAAAAGATGGTTTACTTCTGGTCATGTGATAACAGAAATGCAAGAAATTACTTTGTTAGGTCAAAAAATTCCTTTTGGAAATATTTTATTTGTTAATCAAATTTTTAATATTTGTTTTGGAGTAGAAATTTGTCAAGATTTATGGACTATTAATTCTCCTAGTGATTTATTAATAAAAAAAGGAGCACATTTCATTTTTAATTTATCTGCTTCTACAGAACATTTAGGCAAAGCAAGATTACGTCGTATGGCAGTTATTAATCATTCTCGTAAACACATTGGGGGGTATTTTTATGTTAGTAATGGTATGAAAAGCGAAATGTCTAATGATGTTGTATTTTCCAATCATAAAATAGCTGCTCTTTTAGGAAATTTAATAGGAGAAAAAGATATTTTTAATTCAGACACAAGTTTAATTGTAGATATTTGTATAGATTTTATTAAACATCAACGTTTAATAGATACTACTTATGCAGATCAAATTTTAGAATCTAAAAAAATAATAATTGCAAAATCTTATTTTGATTTAAATGAAGATAAAGATTTTATTTTTGACAAAAAATGGAGTATCAAACCTTTTTTGAGTGAATCTGAATTAAATGAACAGTTACTTTTATCCAATCATTTGCAATGTTTATTTTTATGTAATAAATTATCTTTGCATCCTAATAGCAAAATTTTTTTATCTATAAGTTCTAATTTAAATGATTTAATTAATTTATTAGTAGTAATTCAAAGTTTTAAATTAAATAAGAAAAAATTTAATGATTTAAATATTTTTATAAATGATTCCGATGTTTTGTTTATTGATTTGATAAAAGATTTTTTGCAAAAAATAGGAATTAATAATTATCAAAAATATTCATCTTTATTATTGCATTATGATGATTTATCGGATGATAAGAAAAATATGAATATAGTTAATCATAATTGGAATTTTATCGATTTGAAAGAAATTAATATTTTTTTAGAAAATCATAATTTATCTGATATTAGTTTAGGAAGATTCACAAAAAATTTATATAATTTTGATATGAATTTTAATCTTAATATCGGATTATCAGACACTTTAATAGCAGAATTAGTTTTATTTCATTTAAATCAAGAAATATTTTCGCAATTCCCTGATCTAAAATCTTTTTATCAAAAAAAAGCTATCTTACAATCTAATAACGATAATATTATTAAAAAAGATTTTATTTTATTTTATTATTTAAAATATAGTTTAACTTTAGAAAAAATTTCTTTTTTATTGGCCAAAACATTTGATATTAATATAGAAGATAGTTTAGATTTTACTTATCGCACTTTAAAAATTTTTTACCAAAGCCAAAATCAAAGAAATTATATATCTTCGGGTCCCAAAATTTTTGAAAATAGTTTATTAGAACGAGCAGAAACTAATTTAATATCTAAATTTAATTTCAAATTTTTAACTTTATTTCCGAGAAAACATAAAAAATAGTATCATGAAGAAAAAAGTTATTATTGGTTTATCTGGTGGCGTCGATAGTAGTGTATCTGCTTTTCTTTTACAAAAACAAGGATATGAAGTTGAAGGTGTTTTTATGCGTAATTGGGATAGTAGTTTAAATTATGATATTCAAGGAAATCCTTTTCTTAAAAAAACTATTTGCCCTCAAATACAAGATTTTCAAGATGCTCAAAAAATTGCCGAACAATTAAATATTAAGTGTCATTTTGTGGATTTTTCTAAAGAATATTGGGATAAAGTTTTTTCTTATGTTTTAGATCTTTTTAATCAAAATTTAACTCCAAATCCTGATGTTTTATGTAATAATTATATTAAATTTTCTATTTTTTCTAATTATGTTAATCGCCTTTTTAAGCCAGATTTTATTGCTATGGGTCATTATGCACGCCTACATATTATCAAGAACGATCAAATTTTAAAAAAAGCTAAAGACCAAAATAAAGATCAAAGTTATTTTTTATCTCAATTACAAAAACATCAATTAACTAAAATTTTATTTCCTCTAGGTGCATTGACTAAAATGCAGGTAAGAAAAATAGCTTATCAAGAAAATTTAGCGACAGCTAATAAAAAAGATTCGACAGGTATTTGTTTTATCGGAGAGAGAAATTTTTCGGCTTTTTTACAAAATTATTTACCTATTAATAAAGGTTTAATTAAAGATATGAAGGGTAATATTTTATCTCAAAAACATTTAGGAGTTTTTTATTATACCATTGGCCAACGTAAAGGTTTAAATCTAGGTAATACATCTTATAATTCATCTCCTTGGTTTGTGGTTGGCAAGGATTTAGTTACTAATACTCTTTATGTGGATCAAAATTCTGAAAGTATATATTTATATAGTGATTCCGCATTAATTATTAATGTTGTTTGGCGAAATTATAAATCTTTTAAATATCCGAATATTATGATTTTAAAATCAAAATTTCGTTATCGACAACCCGAACAAGAAGTAAAACTTTATTGGATTAATAAACAACAATTAAGAATTTTTTTTAAAGAAATTAAAGCAGTAGTTCCTGGTCAAATATGTGCTTTTTATTATGAAGATATTTGTTTAGGAGCAGGAATGATTAAAGAGGTTTATTATAAAAATAAAAAACGTCAGTATGTTTAAAGAAAAATGAATAATTCAATTTATTATTATTTTGGTTTTAAAATATAAAAAAATAACTTATAATAATTTAATTTAATTTTTTTGTATATACTGATTGTTCAAAAGGAATATTAAAATTAGTTATGAATATTAAAAAAATTAAAGGTACTAAAGATTTTTTTCAAGAAGAGATGTTAAATTTAAAATTTGTAGAAAATAATTTAAAAAAAATTATGGAGAAATATCATTTTCAAGAAATACGTACCCCTATTTTAGAGTATCGTGATATTTTTTATCATGCTACACCTTATTCTGAAATGGTTAACAAAGAAACTTATCAATTTTTAGATAAAAAAGGTCGCAAAATTGTTTTAAGACCCGAAGGAACTGCTGGTATCGTTCGTAGTTATTTAGAGAATAAGTTTTATAATTTCGATGATATTTATAAATTTTATTATTGTGGTCCTTTTTTTAGATATGAAAGACCTCAATTCGGACGATATCGTCAATTTCATCAAATAGGTATCGAAATGTTAGGTAATTATCATGATTTATCCGAATTAGAAATTTTTTGTTTAGTTAATGAAATTTTAAATTTTTTTAATTTAACTCAGGCAAAAATTAAAATTAATCATTTAGGTAATACGCAAACACGTCAAAATTTTATTAAAATTTTTTCTGATTATTTGCAAAATTTTTCATCAGATTTATGCTCTTTATGTTTAAAACGTAAGCAATTTAATATTTTAAGAATTTTTGATTGTAAAATTTGCCAAAATAAAATTTTTTTAAAAAAAGCCCCATTAATTTTAAATTTTTTAGATTCATCTCTTAAAAATAAATTTGAAATATTTTTATCATTATTAAAAAAAGAAAATATTAATTTTTATGTGGATCCAACTTTAGTTAGAGGATTAGATTATTATACAGATATAGTTTTTGAAATTGTATTACCGATATCTAATGAAAAATCTTTTGAATTAATTTTAGGTGGTGGCGGTAATTATAATGATTTAATTTACCATTTCGAAAATAAAAAAAAGATTAAAGCTATAGGATTTGCTATCGGCATAGAACGATTCATGTTGGCTTTGCAGTATAATAATTTTTGGAAAAATATTAATTTTAAACTATTAGATGTATGTGTTTTGTCAATAGATTATTCAGTTAATTATGAATCTTTTAGATTAATTCAAAAATTACGTCAAAATAATATTCATGCTGAAATTATTTATAATAATAATGGAATTAATTTAACTAAATGTATTAAAAAAGCTTTAAAATTAAAACCTAATTATCTTATTTTTATGGGCACTAAAGAATTAAAAGAAAGTTATGTAACAGTTAAAAATACTACTACCCAAATAATTTATAATGTAAATTTAAATAATATTATTACTTTTTTAAAAAAGGAGTTAACTTTACAATCGTAATGAGTAAATATAGCTATAATAATAATGAAATTAATTTAAAAAATCAAGGTGAACGGGTTTTTTTAAAAGGTTGGATTGCTCGTAAACGTAATTTGAGAAACAAAATATTTTTAATATTAAGAGATTTTTCAGGATTAATACAATTAGTTATAGAAAAAAATCATCCGCAATATTTAGAAATATCTAAAATACCGATAGAAACTGTTATCGAAGTTAAAGGTCTAGTAGTAGAAAGAATTAATAAAAATCCTAATTTAAAAACTGGTGATATCGAAATTGTAATAAGTCAATTATATGTTTTATCAGAAGCGAAACCATTACCGTTAGTAGTGGAAGATAAAAATATTAGTAATGAAAGTCACAGATTAAAATATCGTTACTTGGATTTAAGAAAAGAAAAACAAAAACAATATTTGTTACAAAGACATTATATTACTCAAAATATACGTCAAACTTTGATATCTCAGGGTTTTTTCGAATTAGAAACTCCTATATTAGCGAAATCTACACCTGAAGGAGCTTCGGATTATTTAGTGCCTTCGCGTTTGTATCCTGAATCTTTTTATGCTTTACCTCAATCTCCCCAATTATTTAAACAATTATATATGATTTCTGGATTTGAAAAATATTTTCAAATAGCACGTTGTTTTCGTGATGAAGATTTGCGATCGGATCGTCAGCCAGAATTCACCCAAGTTGATATAGAAATTTCTTTTTGGTCTCAAGAAGAAATTATGAATTTAGTAGAAAAAATTATGATATGTTTGATTAAAAATTTTAAACATTATGAAATTGAGAAACCTTTTATTAAATTAACTTATGATCAAGCTATGAAAAAATATGGTTCCGATAAACCTGATTTGAGATTTGATTTATGTATAGAAAATTTGACAAATTTTTTCAATTTATCTGTAATATCAACAGAAATTATCCATAAATTTCATATTTTAGGTATTAGATTCATTTTATTAGAAAAATCCTTATTAAATAAAAAAACAATTTTACAATATTGTCATTGGATTAAAAATCAATATCAATTAGATTTGTATTATTTAATTAAAATTGATGATAAAATTCAAGGTAATTTTGTTAATTATTTAAATAAAGAATTAAATTTTTTAAAAAATAATGAATATTGTTTTTTTGTATTCGATTCAACTATGGGAAAATCTTATAACTCTTATGAAGCTTTAGGTTTTTTAAGAAATAAATTAGCGAAAGATTTAAATTTGATTGATGCTCAAAAATTATCTTTATTGTGGATCATAGATTTTCCTTTATTAATTTTTGATGATATAGAAAATAAATATAAAGCTATGCATCATCCTTTTACTAAAGCAGAAGATTATTTAATTTTGGACCAAAATCCTCATGAGGCAAAAGCATGTGCATATGATTTGGTTTGGAATGGTTATGAGATTGGTGGTGGATCTTTAAGAAATTATCAATATGATTACCAAAAAAAAATATTTCATACATTAGGTTTTTCTGAAGTAGAAATGCATAAACAATTCGGTTTTTTTTTAGAAGCTTTGCAATACGGTACACCTCCTCATGGTGGCGTTGCTTTAGGTTTAGATCGAATTGTTATGTTATTGACTGATACAGATAATATTAAAGATGTTATTGCCTTTCCTAAAACTCAAACAGCACAAGATTTGATGTTGCAAACTCCTGCTACTGTCACTCAAAAGCAATTAAATATTTTAAATTTATCATTTTTATCTAAGGAAGATAATTGAAGTTTATGTTTTTATTATCATTAGCAATGTCATTAAAAAAAGAATATAAATATATTCTTTCGATCAGCGGTGGTGTTGATTCTATGACTTTATTAGATTATTTATATTCTAGAAAATTTCAAATAATTGTAGTTCATTTTAATCATTTAAAAAGAGAAAGTTCTTATCAGGATAAAGTTTTAGTAAATGAATATTGTCAATTACGTAAAATACCTTTTTATTATTTTGAATTAAGTTTGGAAAATAAAAATTTTCAAAATCAAGCTAGTTTAACTCGAAAATTATATTTGCAAAAAATAGCTGTCCAATATAAAACTCGTTATATTATGACAGCTCATCATTTAAATGAGGGCGCCAAAGAGGCCTAAATTTCGTGCTATCTAACCAATAGCCAGGGCCGATAAATCCTGAAAGGAGATGGTCGGTTCGACAAACGAAAGAATGTCGAATTACAGCAGACCATAAAAGCGGGTTGCGACGAAAGCAAATTAGTCAAGATGATCTCGCCACCGAATAATTTTATGGAGAAGCCTGGAATGGCCTAAGAAGGAAAATCGATGTAATAATGAGTCCTGTTTCGGAAGTTGCTGAAGCGAACAGTCCAGAGTCTACTAATATAAATCATTTGTATTGAGTAGTTTATCAGAAAAGAAAACCTGGAATCAGCCTCCCAAAAGAGGACACTTCCCCTAAAAAATTAAGGTCGAAATTTAGTGTAACTTGGAGAATCCTAAAACTAAGTAATTAAATTTACTAATCCGGAAATAAAAGTCCGGATGGTCAAGGATAAAGAATCTTTTTAGTAGTCGTAAGGGTAAACCTAAATTTGGAATAATTTAGTTAATCGGCTTACCAAGAAGAGAGTTAATCACTCTTATAGGGCGAAAGAAGAAAGTAATTTATTGTTTATTCAATTGGGGGGACTGGAAAAGGGATAGTTGAACTTATGAAGGTTTTTTTCGATTCATTAAAATCGCAGCTTCAAAGGACAATGAATAAGATTCATGGCCCATCTGTAAAACAACTGACATATAAAACAAGAAATTAAATGGGGAATGAATAACCTAGTTGATACATACACCTCTCATTTAACCGCATTGCTGCCAACAAAGGAACAGAAAACCGAACTAAATGGGAAAATAATAAGTGATATGGATTTAAATAAATTAAAGAATTATCACCAAAAATATGTTTATAACTAAGATAATCCGAAACCGTTTAAATGATACATTTGCTGAAAGGGAAAGATAAAACCAAAGTTTTAATCCAAAATAGAACAATCTGAAAAGTTCCAAAACACGAATACAGTTGTTTAAAGAAACTAGTTCAGAAAAATGAAAAATCTTCATCTTTAGAAACTCAACCATTAACCAAGACGAAGAATAAAATATAATTTACCAACCAAAAAGATAAAAATTGAGTTATGAGAGAGTTTCCCTTGGAAGAGAATAATTAAAGGGATGAAAAATTATCAAGGCGAAATAACCCGAATAATCATTAATCCTAATATCTTTTCAGGACAAACAAGATTAACCGACAGGTTAACAATAAAAAAATTTGAAGTTTTTCTGATAGAAAATCAATCCTTAGAAATCTACTACGTTGGAACCCTAACTGGAGAAGTGTGATAGATAAAAAATGATGTTAGTAAGAATGATCTTAAACAGAACAACCAACAGTATTAGAAAAGACAAAGCCAAAGGTCAAGAATAAACATTTAACAAGTGGCGACACGAAGTTAAACCCAGAAAAAAGGGATAAATTAGGGAAAGCGGTGTGCTGGGAAACTTGCTCGCACCGTTTGGACGGGGGCTGTTTGTAATATTTGATAGTTATCAAAAAAACGCAAATAATCTATCCGTATTTTAGCAGAAACTATTTTATTAAAATTATCGCGAGGGAGTTCTTTATTAGGATATAGCGGAATGCAACCTATTTATTTGATGGAAAAATTTGTGTTTTTAAAACCATTTTTATATCTTTCAAAAGAAAAAATTATTAATTATGCTAATCATAGAAAAATTTCTTTTTTAGAAGATGAAACTAACCAAAATGATTATTATGCTAGAAATAGAATTCGCAAATTTGTTATTCCTTATTTACAAAAGGAACATAATTTTTTAAAAAATATTTATAAATTTCATATTCAATTAACAGAAATTTATCAATTAGTCAAAGAACAAACAAATTTATTTTTGAAATATCATTATCATCAACAGGGCGCCAAAGAGGCCTAAATATCAAGTGAATTAACCAATCACCAGAACGATAAATACTGGAAAGGATAAGAACGGTTCTTTAAACGAAAGAATAAAGAATTACAGCAGTTCTTAAAAGCGGGTTGCGATGAAGTAGTTAATCAAAAAAGATGCCGCTACCGAATAGTTTTAAGGATAAGTCCGAAAAGGCCTAAGAAGAATAAGAAGATGTAAAATAATAACCTGTCTCGCAAACTACTGCAATCGAGCAGTCCAGAGGCTATCAATATAATTGTTGAGTATTGGATAGTTTATCAATCAAAAAAACCTGGAATCTCACCGTTGTTAAAAAACGGTTACTTCACCTAAGGAACTAAGGTCGATATTTAGAGTAACTTGGAGAATCCTAAAGGATAGTTATTAAATTAATTCAGGATAGAGTAAAAGCTATCAGTCCCAAGGATAAAGCGACTTTTTAGTAGTTGGAGAAGTAAAACTTAATACGGAATTATTAAGTCAATCGACCTCCCAGGAAAAAGGTTAACTACCTTTATAGAGCGAAAGAAGTCAGTAATTTATTGTTTATTTGAAAGTTAGAGTTGAAAATAAATTAAGCTTTAACAAATATCGGATATCATTCAAGATTGTTTATTATCTAAAAAGTACTTAAATTTTGGATGAATAATATAATTAATACTTATCGATCATTTACTCAATTTTAGATAACAAAATTATTGGAACAAAAGTTGTTAACATAATAATCCCGAAATTGAACAATATTACCATGAATAAATCAATAGCTAAAATAAATCATGATCTGTTAAATAATTATTATGTAAGAAAGATTATCGCCAAATAATTGAACAACAAAATCACGATATTAAATAATCAGAATAAACAACTAATTAGTGGTAACACAAAATTAGTTTTCGGAAGAAAATAAATTATGGCAAGCCGGATGCTTGGAAACTTGCTTGTCCGGTTTAGAGGGGGGCTATTTGTAATAGATAATCAAAATATAAATCTGATTATTAAAACGTAAATAATCTATCCCTATATATTATTGTTTAGAAGTTTTTTGTAAATTAAATATAGTTATTCAAAAAAATATTATTTTAGTTTTGTTAGAGAGAAAAAAAATAAATAAAAATTTTGTTTTAATTAATAATATTGTTAAATTATTAAATAATAAAAATAAACCTTATTTTGAAATGAAATTAAACGACCAATGGCAAATATCTAAAAAATATTATAAATGGCAATTGACTTCTGTAGTTAGAACTGAAAATAATATTAATACATTAAAAACTATTTTGTATTTTCATCACGATCACAAAATATATCCTTCAAATATGATTCAAAAAGAGATTTTTTATAACAATGGGCAAATTATTTTTCCTTTAATTATAAGAACAAGGCGATCAGGAGATGTATTGCAATTTAAATTTGGAAAGCAAAAATTAAAAAATTTTTTAATTAATCATAAAATTCCTATTACACAAAGACAAAAATTGTTATTAATAGCAGATCAAACGCAAAAAATTATTTGGATTCCTTATTTATACTCTAATGAAACTTTAGGAGAAGGTAAAATTATAACTCTTGCTAAGCAAAGATAAATCGCTGCATAAAACGCAATCAATCTATCCGTATTTTTAAATTATAAATTATTAAAAAATCAATTATTTAATTCAGAAATTAAATATCTATCTAATGATTTTATTTTTATAATTAATTTTGATAAAATTTTTAATTAAATTTATTTTAAAATTATTAATTTCTTAAATAAAGATTATATTTAATCAAAAAGGAAAATTAGCTAGCATAAAATTAACCTTTTGAAGTTAATTTTATTATCGCTTTAACATCCTATAGATTAATTTTAAAATAAATAATTGATTATGAATAATGATTACAATTGTTGGATGCAAAAATTATTTTTAATATATTGAATATTATATTGAATTTCTTTGCAATGATTTTCTTTTATTTCATCAATCATTTTAGAAAATCTTTTTTGATTTTCTTTTTCTTTTTCAATCTCTTTATAAATATTTTCTTTTTGTTCTGTTATTTGTATTATTTTTGATTGTAAGTTTTGATGTTCTGTATCGAAATCATATTTTTTTATTTGCGGATTTATATTCGGTTTATTATTATTTGGATATAATTGCTGATTTTCTAATTTAATTAATTTTTGCAATTCATCTTCGAGTATTTTTAGATCAGGAAGAAAATTTAGTTTTTTTTGTAAATTATTTATTTTTCTTTGGCTTTCGTTAAACCATTTTTGCCATTTTTTTAATGATTCTTGTTTTTGTTTTATTTTTTCTTCAATATTAAATTTTGTTTTTTCCTTTTGTATAAAAATTAGATCTTCAGAAGGTAAAAAAGATATTTTAGAAACATCATCATATTCAAGGTCTAAAAAATATTTTTGAATTTGTTCCCATTGATCCGAATTAATATTAGTTTTATATTTTTTTTCTTCTTGAGAATTAAATTTTTGTATTGATGATTGTGTTTTGGAATCGATTTTTCTTTCTTTTATAAAATTGGAATTTAATTTTTTTTGGAAAGAAATATCATTATTATTTTCATTATTAATTTTTTGGTCAATATAAAAATTGTTATCTTTCGGTTGAATATCCGATTCTTTCGTTTGTTCTAATAATTTGGAATTCATTTCTTCTGATAAATTTGAATTAGATACTTCTAAAAAAATATCACTTTTATGCTCATTATTTTTGTTAATGTATATAAAAACTATTGTAATAAATAATAAAATAATACTCAAAATGAATAAATATTTTTTACTTACATTTGTCATAATAATTGATTAATTTTTTTCTTTCTAAACAAAATAATAAAAATAATTTATATTTTTACTTTTTTATAATTATAATAACTAAGTATTATACATTGATTTTTTTTATTTGATGTAAAAAAAACATTTTTTATTTAATATTTCTTTTCTAAATTATATAACGAGGATATATCACGATGGACATAATTAATGATAATTTTAATATTATTAGATATAATGGGAATTTATTTAGATTTTTTATAAAAAATCTAAGAAATATATATAAATATTCATTACAATTTATAATGATATTTTTGAAAAAAATCAAAAATCTCATTAATTTTGTAAAATATTACAAAAATAAATGCTCAAATAACCAAGATTAAAATATTGTAATGAAAAAATAATCTAAACTAAATTGGAAATAATAATTTGACATTCTTTCGTTTGCCAAACCGACCATCTCCTTTCAGAGTTTATCGGCTCTGGCTATTGGTTAGATAGCACGAAATTTAGGCCTCTTTGGCGCCCGTGCTTAATCTATAAATATCAAAATTTTATCAATTGTTTTTTTGTAAGATAAAATTTATCCAAAACTTTTTTCTTTCTGAAAAAAATTATAGTATTAAATATAATTGCTGAAATAATCAATAATAATTGCAAATATATAATGAATATTTAAAGTTATCAAAAAAATTCTTTAATAAAATTATCCGAACAAACATATTATATTCTTGAATTAATCAAAATTTTATTTATTTTTAAAATTAAAATTAATTTGTCAAATAAAATTTATATATTTTCTATTTTAAATTTATTCATTTTTTTATAAAAAAATAATAAATTAAAAAATATTTTTTATCAAAAACATTTAAAGTAATTTTTTTGAAATTTAAAAAAAATTTAATTTATAATTTATTTCATGATTATTTTTCCAATTTTAATGAAAAAAATATTTTATTTATTAAATGAAATTAATAAATATAATAGATTATAGAACAAATAATAATATTTATTATTCTTTAAAAGTATATAATAAATAATCAGTTTTATTATTTTAAAAACAAATAAAATCAATAAGAATTTATTTATGTCTTAAAATATTAAATTTTCTAAAATTAAAAAAATTGTATTTAAAAAATTTGAAGAAATAAAAAAATTATTTAAAATTCATAAGAAATACTGAAATATTCTAAAAAATATTTAATATCTAATTGTTACAATAAAAACTCTAGTTTATCGATTTAATTATTCAATGTTCGTGAATGGTTAATTAATTTTTTTAATTATTATATATAATTTTTTTAAAAATTTTGATTCATTTTTGAATTAAAAATTATTTTTTGTTTAATAATTTGCGTTTCTTAATATTACAAGAAAATATTTTATTTTTCTTCAAATCATAAATAAAATTTGAAAATTATAAAATTGTGTATACTTATAATGACTATACAAATTTTTATTATGTATAGTATATTAAAAAAAATATATTTAGAAAGAGGGCGCAAAGAGACCATAAATTCCATAGATTAACGTACTATCTTATTCGGAATAATAATATGAGACCACATAAAAATTGAAAAATGGGCTTGGCAAATTATCTCGAAAGAGTAATAAGTAAAAGCAAAAGCATGAAAGCGATGTAAGGGGCGCCAAAGAGGCCTAAATTTCGTGCTATCTAACCAATAGCCAGAGCTGATAAACTCTGAAAGGAGATGGTCGGTTTGGCAAACGAAAGAATGCCGAATTACAGCAGACCATAAAAGCGGGTTGCGACGAAAGCAAATTAGTCAAGACGACTCCGCCACCGAATAATTCTACGGAGAAGCCTGAAATGGCCTAAGAAGGAAAATTGAGGTAATCATAAGATCTGTTTCGGAAGTTGCTTAAACGGACAATCCAGAATCTACTAATACATCTTACAATATTGAGTAGTTTATCAGCTAAAGAAAACCTGGAATCAGCCTCCTAAAGAGGATACTTCCCCTAAAGAATTAAGGTCGAAATTTAGAGTAACTTGGAGAATCCTAAAACGAAGTAATTAAATTTACTAATCTGGAAATAAAAGTTCGGATGGTCAAGGATAAAGAATCTTTTTAGTAGTCGTAAGAGTAAACCTAAATTTGGAATAATTTAGTTAATCGGCTTACCAAGAAGAGAGTTAATCACTCTTATAGGGCGAAAGAAGAAAGTAATTTATTGTTTATGAGACCGCGGGAACTAGGAATGATTTGGAGTTAAGCTTCCATGGACTATGAATAAAATTCATGACCGATATTTACCCCTCATTTAAAATAAGATACTCAAGTGCGTAATTAATAATTTAATGAATACCTACCTCATATTTAACCTCATTGCTGTCCACAAAGTGGCAGGAACACCTGGAGTTAATGGGAGAAAAATAAGTCATATTGACTTAAATAAATTAAAAAATGATCACCAAAAATACGTTCATAACCAAGACAATCCGAAACTAGTTCAAAAGAACAAAAGGTCAAGAATAAACATTTAACCAGTGGTGACACGAAGTTAAACCCTAAAAAGGGATAAATTATGGAAAGCGGTGTGCTTGGAAACTTGCTTGCACCGTTTGGACGGGGGCTGTTTGTAACATTTGATAACTATCAAAGAAACGCAAATAATCTATCCGTATAAAAAACAACTAATTCGAAAGCATTCGCAAGGTCAGCAGTTATGGAAAAGGTGTGAATCCCTAAACAGTTAAAAAATGTTGTTAATAAATAAACCTCAATGGCAAGTTGTTATAAGCCAAGAGCTCTAAGGCGCTTAATTTAGTAAATCTTTCGCGAATTAAGATTATTCCTAGTAAATCCTTCAATGGATAGCTTAGAGAACAAAACTCGTTCCTAAAAAAATAAATAATTTTTTTAAATAAAGAACGTAAACTGTACCTAAAACTGCACGTAGAATTTATGAGTAACTTTGATCTCCCTAAAAGAACCTTCTTAGGGTTAAAACTAGCAGTGCTAGGCTCAAGGGAAAAGCGAAACTTAGAGTAGTCGTCAGTTTAATTCTGGAATTGGAATATTCGAGAAGAACCTGATCAAGGCGAAGGGTAATAACCTTTACATGGCGAAAGAGTTTCAATATCTTAGATTATAAGATATTAGGCGCCGGATGCTTGGAAACCTGCTTGTCCGGTTCTGTGGGGGGCTAGCTTGGAATATATGACGAAATTAATTTGTTATTAAACTCAACTATTCTATCCCGATTATTCTAATTAATGAAAAAAATTAAAAATATTTATTTTTTCTTTATAATTATCATTATTTTAATCATTATTTATAATTCATATAATACGATTAAGTTAAATAAATCTGATTTTAAAATAATAAATAAATCTGATAATAATTCCGAAGATCAAATATCTGAAAATAGTTTTGAGTCAACTTCTACAATGCAAACATATTTATCAACGAATAAAAATTTTTATGATATTTTTGATGCAAAAGAAAATAATAAAAATATTATATTTTCCAAAGTTATTAAATCTATTTATAATGAAAAAAATGAAGATGTTACAATATACTCATTTTCTTTTTACAATAAAGAAGGACAATTAGTGAGAAAAAAATGTTTTAACGAAAATATATTTTATACCTATCATTATAATAAAAAAAATCAATTAGAATATCGGGGCGCCAAAGAGGCCTAAATTTCGCGCTATCTAACCAATAGCCAGGGTCGATAAACCTTGAAAGGAGATGGTCGGTCCGGAAAATGAAAATATGTCGGATTATAGCAGACCATAAAAGCGGGTTGCGACGAAAGCAAATTAATCAATAAGACTCCGCCACCGAATAATTCCATGGAGAAGCCTGCGATGGCCTAAGAAGGAAAACTGATGTAATCTAATAACCTGTCACGGAAGTTGCTTAAACGGACAGTCCAGAATCTATCAATATTTGCGATATGTATTGGATAGCTTATCAAATAAAGAAACCTGGAATCAGCCTCCAAAAGAGGATACTTCCCCTAAAGAATTAAGGTCGAAATTTAGTGTAACTTGGAGAATCCTAAAACTAGGTAATTAAATTTACTAATCCGGAAATAAAAGTTCGGATGGTCAAGGATAAAGAATCTTTTTAGTAGTCGTAAGAGTAAACCTAAATTTGGAATAATTTAGTTAATCGGCTTACCAAGAAGAGAGTTAATCACTCTTATAGGGCGAAAGAAGATAGTAATTTACTATTTATTCAATGGTATCAAGAAAGAGGTTGATATTATGTCAACAACGGTTTCACCCGAAACTAAACTTTCGCGAACATGGAATAAAATTCAACATCGTTCATCAAACGGTTACTCTCTAAAAAGAGAATTACAGCAGGGGATGAATAATTTTTATAATACGCTAGCAGCATTTAATAAAATTGCTGCTAACAAAGTGGCGGGCACACCCGGAATTGACAATGAAACCATTTATGGGATTAATCTAGAGAAACTAGAAAGATAACATCAGGAATATGTCAATAATGGTTATAACCCGAAACCAGTTAAAAGAATTCTCATCCCTAGTGATAACAAAAGAACTAGACCTCTGGGGGCTACCCACTATCAAAGATCGACTAATACAAAAATGTCTGGAACAACTCCTAACTCCCTACTTCGAAGGAATTTTCTCAGAATGGAGCTTTAATGGAGGAACTGATTAAAGAAGGAAAGCCAATTAAGAAAGGTAACCCAGAATATAGGAAAGCATGGCTAAAAAACCAGTACCATCAACTGGGGGATTGATAGTTCTCTTAACCTAAATCCAAAACCTAGAGTTGAATACATCCGTTACGCTGATGATTTTATCATTGGCGTCAAAGGTGAGTATGACAAAGTCGAAGAAATTAAGAACCAAGTGGTCCAATGGCTAGAAAAAGACTTGAAACTTACCATTAGTAAGAACAAATCAAAAATTGTGAAAGCCAATAAAAGGACAAGGTTTTTATCCTACATGATAAAGGTAAATCCCACCAATAAAACTCTTACAAGGAAATCCACCAGGAATTCTTTAAACGACCAAGTACAAATCCAAATTCCGAAGGAGAAAGCCAAAGAATACGGACATAAATATAATTGGTTAAAAGAGGGAAAGGTAAAACACGATGAAACATTAGCAGAGAGAGATGAATTAGAAATAATTAGAACCTATCAAACAATTGTTAGAGGAATTAACCAATACTTTTGTTTAGCTAACAATCTCGGTGTTTTAACCCATCTAAACTATCTAGCTGAATATAGCTGTTTGAAAACATTGGCAAGAAAATGGAAAAAATCAATGGCCAGAGTTCGAAAGAAACTCAATAGAGGTTCAACTTGGGCTATTCCTTATCTTAATAAAGGGAAAATCCAATATGAACCGTGGGCTGTCTACTCTTGGGATAAAATCAAAAAAATGCGCAACTATAAGGGAAATCCGGATATTACCATCAATAGATTTTTATTCCAGAGTCGTACACATCTAACTGACCGCCTAAAAGCGGAACGTTGTGAGAACTGCGACAAAACAACCCAACTTCAAATTCATCACATTGGGACGGTTCGCAATGCGAACTACCAAAGTATCATGAATAAAAGTACCAAGGTATTGTGTAAAGATTGTCATCGCAAGATAACCAATCAACAAATACATGATATTAAAAAGAATAAGGACGATAAGAATAAATAGCTAATTAACCGCGAGGGGAAATTAGTTCTCGCAAGAGAGTAAATTATGGAAAGCCGGATGCTTGGAAACTTGCTTGTCCGGTTTGGACGGGGGCTGATTGTAAATAAAACAGCAAATATAAATCGCTGCATAAAACGCAATTAATCTATCCGTATTATAAAACATTATGATGAACCTTTTATTCCTGAATCTCATGATCAACAAGAAATAGATAATAAATATTTTTATAATGAAAATAATCAATTAGTTAAAATTACGGATAAAGATAATAAAATTAAAATTATTTATGAATACGATAATAAAAATATATTAAGAAAAAAAATTAAATTTTATTTCAGTCATAATGGTGATTGTTATAAAAATGTTTTTATTTATAAATATAATAAACAAAATGACAAAGTTTATAAAATATATAAAGAACTTATAAAGCCTAACAAAAATATATTTAGTTTTTTCAAACCAGAAAAACATATAAAATTCCACAATAAAATTTTTTATGAATATAAATATAATGATAAAAAACAAAAAAATTTAAAGATTTGTTATTTTAAAGATAAAATCATTAAATTTAAATATCAATATGAAAGTTTGTAATTTTATAAAAATTAAAAAATAATTTCAATATATTAATTAATCAAATATTATTTATCTTAATTAAAAAAACAAATTATAATTTTTAAAAATTATAATTTGTTTTTATTTTTTTATTATATAAACGATTTAAATTATATTTTTTACAAAAATTTAATAATAAATTTAAATTAATATTTTCTTTATAAGTTTGTGTGTAATCAAAAGATAAAGGAACTGTTTTATCAATAGTTATCAATAAACGATTTAAATTAATTCTATCCTTAAATGGTTCTATTTTGTTTCTTAAATTATCAGGAATTTGTTTTAAATTAATTAACAAATTATCTAAATTATTAAATTTATGCAATAATTTAAGAGCAGTTTTAGGACCGACGCCTGGAATTCCTATAATATTATCAGAATTATCTCCAATCATACTTTTAAAATCAACTATTTGTTCAGGTTTTAACTGATATTCTTTTTGCAATAGTTTCGTGTCAAAATTACTGACATTTGTTAAACCTTTTTTTATTAAACGAATAGTGACATAATCATTAATTAATTGCAAAAAATCATGATCACTAGAATAAATATCTGTAGTTATTTTTTGAGAACTAGCTTGTTGAGCAATAGTTCCGATAATATCATCTGCTTCATAACCTGTTTGATAATGATATTTCACTCCAGAAATTTTTAAATATTCCTGTATCAATACAATTTGATCTATTAATAATTGAGGTATAAGAGGGCGACCTTTTTTATAATCTAAATAAATTTCTTTTTTTTTAGTTTTTCCTTGTGTATCGAAAGCAACTAAAATATGATTTTGAGTTTTTTCTAAAATTTTTTCAAACATATTGATAAAAATCATTAAAGCATTAAATTTATTTAAATTATTGTTATTTTCAATATTATTTGTATCATCGAGATAGATTAACGCGGTTTAGAAAGAAGAAATAATAATAACTTGCTTCATATTCGCAATTAGCCTCCCACAGAACCGGACAAGCAGGTTTCCAAGCATCCGGCGCCTAATATCTTATAATCTAAGATATTGAAACTCTTTCGCCATGTAAAGGTTATTACCCTTCGCCTTGATCAGGTTCTTCTCGAATATTCCAATTCCAGAATTAAACTGACGACTACTCTAAGTTTCGCTTTTCCCTTGAGCCTAGCACTGCTAGTTTTAACCCTAAGAAGGTGCTTTTAGGGAGATCAAAGTTACTACATAATTCTACGGGAAGTGTTAGGGGCAGTTTACCATCATTCAAGTTAGGAATATCTGTAGAAGTTTGATTAATTTAGATGGAAAAGTGTAGGAAGGGGTCAATTTATTTTTAACCTAATTGATAATTTACATAATACCAAAAAGCATATTATGTATCTTCTCTAATTCTGGTAGCAATATCTTACCAAAATGTTTTAATTAAACCACTCTATTTAACCGCTTAGGGACTTGCACCTTTTCCTTGACTTCTGGTCTGGCGTCGACTTGTTGACTAGATATTTCGTCTCATCTCGCTTGCGTGCTTTTGCTGTTATCAACTATTCTTTCGAACTAGTTGATCAAGCCCACCTTGTGGTGTTTACGTGACCTCTAGAGAAATTATCACTCTAGGCTATGCGTTAAATAGCAGAATTATGAGCATCTTTTGCGCCCTTTTCGTTTATAAGCGGTAGCATAGTAAGCACGAAAAATAAGTGCATGTCCATCTACTAAAATTAAATGTTTCATAAATTTTATTGTCCCTCATGAATTAAACAAATATTTATTTTTTATTTTGAATCTAAAAATTTATTTATTAAATCTTGATAATCTGTTGTCGAATCTTTTTTAAAATTTTTATTATCTATTTGTTGAGTTAAAGTTTTTTGTTTTTCGATAAAATCAATCAATAAATTAATTTCTTGATTAGTTGTACCGGAACCTTTAATAATACGATGACGACGACGATTATTATTAGCGATTAACTCTGGATTCAATCTTTCTTTATGTGTCATACTTTTAATAATAGCTTCGAATTTAATTATTATATTATTATCTAAAATATTTAAATTTGATATTTTATTACTTATTCCAGGAATAAAATTTAAAATTTTTTGAAATGATCCCATTTTTTTAATTAAATTTAAATGTTTTTGTAAATCATAATAATTATAATTATCTTGGAATAGTTTATCTATTAATTCGGCATTTTGTTTGGGATCTATTTTAGCTTCTATATTTTCTATTAAAGTAGATAAATCACCCATACCTAAAATTCTAGAAGATATACGATCAGGATAAAAAAGTTCAAAATTATCATCATTATGTTGTTCTGAGCTAGAAATAAAGCGAATAGCTAACTTAGTAATATATCTAATAGATAAAATTAAACCACCTGAAGTTTTAGCATCCATTTTGGTCATAATTACCCCTGTAAATGATAATTTTTCATTAATTTTTTTAATTTTTCCTGATATTTGTTGACCCCCTAAAGCATCTACAACCATCAATGTTTCATCGGGTTTAATATTTTTTTTAATTAAAGATAAATTATCTATACTAGCTGTATCTTCAGGAGAAAATCCGGTAGTGTCGATGATAACAACTTGAAAATGATGCTTTTTAGCATAATTAATACCGTTTAAAATAACTTCTAAAGAATTATTTGTATTATTATCATTATAGACATCAATATTTATATTTTGACCAATTTGTTGTAATTGTTGAATACCACCAGGTCTATGATAATCTGCTGCAATTAATAAAATTTTATCTATTTTTTGTTTATTTATGAAAAAAGCTAATTTACCTGCAACAGTTGTTTTTCCGCTACCTTTCATTCCTATTAATAAAAAAATATTTAATTTATTATCTTGGAAATTTAAAGGTAAAGATTTATTTCCTAAAATATTAGTTAAAGTGTTTTGAATTATTTTAATAACTTGTTGTTGAGGGGTTAAACCTTTTAAAAGTTGCATATTTAAGGTTTGTTGTTTAATTAATTCATTAAATTTATTTACTACTTCATAATCAACATCTGCTTTTAATAAAGCAGGATTAATTTCTTGCATGATATTATCAAGATCATTTTGTTGAATATATTTTTTATTACCAATTTTATTAATTATTTTTTGAATACTTTTACTTAAAAAATTCATGAATAACTCCTTTTTTATTAGATTAACGTTTGGTTAATAAATATTTTTTTATTTTAAAAATGATTATGTATGATTTAATTTTTATTAATTTTCAAATAAACAATTAACGTAATTATGAATATCAAATTCTAACAAATCATTTGGTGCTTCTCCAACGCCTATATATTTTGTTTCTAACTGATATAAATGTTTAATCGCTAAAATTAAACCTCCTTTAGAAAAATGATCAAATTTAGTAAGAATAATGCCAGTGACTGGAAGAATTTTGCTAAAAGATTCTACTTGTTTTAAAGCTTCTTGCCCTGTCATAGCATCTAAAATTAAAAAAATTTCATGCGGAGCTTGAGGATTATATTTCTTAATAACTCTATCTATTTTAGCTAATTCTTGCATTAAATTATCTTTATTTTGTAATCTTCCAGAAGTATCGCACAAAATAATATCGTAATTTTGATTTTCACTATACTTTAAACCTTCAAAAATTACACTTGCTGGTTGACTATTAGCTTTGGAAAAAAAATTACTTTTAGAAGTATTACTCCAACTTTGTAATTGTTCTATAGCTCCAGTACGGAAAGTATCTGCCGCTATTAATAAAACTTTTTTATTTTGTGCCGTTAATTTAGTAGCTAATTTACCTATAGTAGTAGTTTTGCCTGAACCATTCACTCCCACAAAAAGATAAATTTTTGATTTTTTTATTGAAATATCATTTTTTATATTTTTTGTTGTATTTTGTTTATAAAATAATAAAATTTGATCTCTTAAAAAATTTAAAAAATATTTTGGTTGAGATAAATTTTCAGATGAAATATTTTTATGCATTTGACTAATCAAATTTTGAGTAGATTCTATACCTAAATCCGATTTAATTAATAAAATTTTTAATTCATCCAATAAATTTTCAGTTAATTCATTTTGTAATTTAATTTTTTGGACCCATTCAGATATTTGATCTTCTTGTACATTTTCTAAATTGAAAAAAAATTTTTTTTTCTTTTGAGTTTTTTCTTTAAAAATTTTTTTAAAAAAATTAAACATAAGTTATTTATTTTCCTTAATGATATATAAAAATAAAATTATTAATAAATATATTATAAAGTGTATGTAATTTAATTTGTATATAAATTATTATTAATCTTTTTCATCATTTTCTTTTTTATTATTTTTCTTATAAGAAATAATCTTTTTACATTTTGGATAAGAACTACAACCTAAAAATTTACCATATTTGCTATTTCTTTCTACCATAAAAGAACCACAATTAGAACAATTTTGATTTGTTATAGTTATAGTTTTTTTCTTTTTTTGATCAATATCTGAATTTTTACATTTAGGATAAGAATTACAACCTAAAAAAGTACCATATTTACCAAAACGTTCCACCATGAAATCTCCACAAACAGAACATTTTTGTTTTGTAGTAATATTGGGTATGGTATTAATATTATCATTAGCATATATAAATAATTTAATAAAATCATCGTAAAATTTTTTTAAGATGGTAACTTTATCCATTTTACCGTTAGCAATTTGATCTAATTGTGCTTCCATGTTGGCTGTATATTTAACATTAATAAAAGAATTAAAAAATTTCATTAAAACTTCATTTGTAATTAACCCTCTTTGAGTACAAATCATTTTTTTCTCCTTAATTTCAACATAATATCTATTTTTTAAAGTTTCAATAATATGAGAATAAGTTGAAGGTCTACCGATTTTTAAATTTTCTAAATTTTTAATTAAGGAGGCTTCGTTATAACGAGGTGGTGGTGAAGTCATTTGAGATTTAGCTATCACTTTTTGAGGCAAATAATATTTGTGCTTTTCCCAATCAGGTAATAATATTTCTTTAAAATTAGAATAAGTTGTCGTTTTGAAATAACCATCAAATATTATTTGATAACCTTCTGTTTGAAACAAATATTTTTCTATTTCGAAAATAAATTGTGTTTTGTTAATAATTGCTGCAGTCATTAAACTAGATATAGTTTTTTGATAAATTAAATTATATAAAGATAATTCATCTTTAGTTAAATAATTTTTAATTTCTTGAGGAGTTCGTTTAATATCAGTAATACGAATAGCTTCATGAGCTTCTACGTTATTTTTGGAAAAATTATTTAAAATATTATTAACATAAGAAGAGCCAAATTTTTCAGAAATAAATTTTTTAGCTTCTCTTATAAACTCTTGAGACATACAATAAGAATCAGTTCTCATATAAGTAATCAATCCGATTATTTCTTGGTTTATTTTCACACCTTCGTAAAGTTTTTGAGCAATTATCATAGTTTTTCGTGAATTCATTCCTAAATATTTAAATGATTCTTGTTGTAAGGTGGCTGTAATAAATGGTTTAGGTGGTTTGCTTAAGGTTTTAGTTTTAATTACATCTTGTAAATAAAATTGTTTATCTTTGAGCTGATTTATAATTCGATCCGATTCTTCCGATTTAATTTTATGTTTTTTGGGGTCAACCATTAAATTAGCGGTAAAATCTCCAAAAAAAGCTTTAATTAAAAAATACTCTTCAGGAATGAATTCGTTATGTTCTTTTTCGCGTTCAGCAACCAGTTTTAAAGCTACTGATTGAACACGTCCTGCTGATTTAGAACGAATACGATGTACTAAAGATGACAATTTAAAACCGATAATTTTATCCAATATTAAACGAGTTTCTTGTGATTCTACTAAACGTTTATTAATTATGACAGGATTGTTAAAAGCTTTAATAACAATATTTTTATTAATTTCACTAAAAAAAATTCTATTTTTATGTAAAGGATTTAATTTTAAAACTTGAGATAAATGCCACGCAATAGCTTCGCCTTCTCTATCGAAATCAGTAGCTATAAAGACCTTTTTATCTTTAGTTTTAGAAATCAATTCTCGAACTATAGATTCTTTACCTTTAATAATACAATAATCAGGTTTAAAATTATTATTAATATCAATTCCTAAATTATCTTTACCTTTTAAAGATAAATTGCGTATATGTCCTTTTGAAGATAAAACTAAAATTTTATGATCAAAAAAACTACTAATAGTTTTAGCTTTGGCAGGCGATTCTACAATAATTACTTTTGACTTCATAATTAAAATGCTCCTTACAGAAATTATTAAAAATTAATAAAACGAATTTTTCTATTATAAATTCTTTATTTTATTTATTAGTCCAAACTTTTAAAGTAATTATATCACATTAAAGAAATTTAAATCAAAATTAACAGGACCTATAAAACCATTAGAAACTTTATGTAAAATCATTTCTAAAACTTTATTTTCATCAAGAATATTATTTTTTGTTAAATAAAGATTTTTTTGCGCTATTTTATACCATAAATTAGGTGATTCTAATTCTTGTTCATCCAACTTGAAGCATTTTTTTAAATTTTGATAATAATGTTTTTTCAGATAAGTTAATAAATATTCTACAATAGGCAATTTTGGATATAAAGTGGATTTAATGCAACCGCAAATAGCCAAATTATATCCAACATAAGGATCGCTAAATTTATGATATAAAATTCCAGGAGTATCTAATAATTTCATGTTTGGATCTATTTTGATCCATTGCATTTGTTTTGTGACACCTGGTATATTAGCAATTTTAACAACCTTTTTATTAGCTAAACAATTAATTAATGTTGATTTACCCACATTAGGAATACCGGTAATCATTAATCTTAAAATTTTATTTTTCCGAAGGGGATTTTTTATTTTTAAAATCTTATATATATAGGATTTAATTTGGTGGATATTAATTTTTGATTTAGCATCAATCCATAATACTGGTATTTTATGTTTTTCGAAAAAATTTTTAAAAATATTTATTTTAGACATATCAGCTAAAGATATTTTATTTAATAATAATAAAAATGGCTTGTTATTAAATGTTTTCAATAATTCCCAATTAATACTTGAATAAGGTATTCTGGCATCTAAAATTACTAACATTAAATCAATCATTTTTAAACATTGATTTATTTCTTTAAAGGTTTTTTTCATATGACCAGGAAACCATTGAATATAAAATTTACTCATTATCTTACTCTTCTTATTTTTTTCATAAAATAATAATTATTAAAATTATTAAATTTTATTATTTATTATTTTTATCATTTTTATCTAATTCTTGTTTTAAATTGTGTAGATACAATTTTAAATCTTGATCAGGAACAAAAATTTTTTTACTATAAACCTTATATATTTCTTCGCCGGATATCAAAATAATAGCTAAACCGATTTTATCTAATAAAACATGATAAAGACGTTGTAAAAATAATTTTCTAGCCCAATAAAAAGGATTAATTAGATTAACTGAAGTGCTCAAAAAATTCATTACTTTATTAGTTTTTTGAATTTTTTTTAAATATTTTTTATTTATTAATTTGAATTTTAAAACCATAATTTGTCTCAAAGTCATACGTTTAAAAATACACAAAATTTTATTTTGAAATAAAATATCAATTCTTTTATGTAAATATTCTATTAATAATAAAGTTTCTCCAAGATTTAATTCTAAACAAGGAGAAGTCGATTTTGGATAAAAAATAGTTGCTATTTCTAAAGTTAATTTTTTTATTTCTTGAAACAATATTTCTATATATTTTTGGGGATTTTCTTGAGTTTTGTCTAAAAACATTAATTGATGTTTTTTAATTAATTTATTGACTTTTTCATTTTCTGCTAAATCTTCTTCTTTATTAAAAGAAATTTTAAAATCTTTATTAAAATTTTTAACAATAAAAAATAAATATATCAGAGAAAAAGTAACACCTCCAGCACTAAATCCAGCTAAAAAAATTCCCAAAAATTTTAATTGATTCCATAAATTATTAACCAAAAACATATTCAAGTTTCCTTTTAGATTTATTAATTATTAAATATATAAGGATAGATTATTTGCGTTTTTTTGACAGTTATCAAATATTATAAACAGTCCCCGTTCAAATGGTGCGAGTAAGTTTCACAGTACACCGTTTTCCCTAATTTATCCCACTTTATGTAGCTACTAATTAAATGTTTATTTTTTACCTTTTGTGTTTTTTAAGATTTTCGATATTATATATTTTTTGTCTTGTTCGCTTACGATGACCAATCTTAAAAAGTATAATTTGATCGCGTATTCCATAATGTTCGCTTGCAACCATTTCGGGATAGTTTTGAGCACTTTTTTCGGATTTATTAATATAGATATAAATATAATTTTTTATGGAGGACCTCTTAGTTGATGGCACCAAGGTAACCTTAAATATCGATCTTAAGAAGATAATTCATGCAATTGTTCCAGGACTTTTTCGATTGTTCTATCTTGGATTAAAAGTCTGGTTTTATCTTTTCATTTGGAAAAATGCACTCTTTTAACCAGTTCGGGATTGTCTTGGTTATGAACTTATTTTCGGTGATACTTTTAATTTGTTTCAATTTAGTTCATCTTCTGTTTACTCTGGGGTAGTTTCTGCTTTTATATTGGTGGCAATCCGGTCAAACGTTAAGAATGTATTCGATAATTTTTAAGAACGTTTAATAATCTTATTAATTTTTTACCCCTCCGACTACTAAAAATTGACTTTATCCTTAAGCCTAATTATTTTTATTTCGAAATAAAATTTTCATAATTAAAAAACAAAGTAATCAATTCTTTTTGATTATTATTGAATGAGAATATTTATAAATAAATAATATTAATTTTTAGTTTATTAAGATTTTATATATAATTTTCAGTTTAATAAATTTTCAGTTTAATAAATAATTTTTTGTTATGAATATTGAAATATACCGTTTATTTTATTATTTAATTATTTTTTTTCAAATGAATTAAAAATTTTATAGTTTTTATAAATATTTTAATTATGAATATCTTTTATAACCATCAACAATTATATAATAATATTTTGTTGAAATATCATTAACAAATAATATAATCAGGATAGAATAATTGAATTAATAATAAATTTATTTTTTATTATATATCTAAGTCTAGCTTAATCACAAAATTGGAAAAGAAATTTTTCAATAATATTTAGTACTTAATAATATTCAAAGATATTAAAAATTTGTTCGATATTTAAAAGTTATTATTCTTTTTCTAAATCTGTTTTTTAAAATATTTCAATTTTAGGATTAGATCGAAAACTAATCTAAGTTTTGTTTTTAAGCTTAGCATTTGTTATTTTTAACTGTTTTTAATTTCTAAATTTTGTTAATGTAACATTATTTTAGTTTAAAAATTAAAGTTTTTTTAATTGATAAGGTTTATAATTTTGTTAAATATTCTGTATATTATAATTTAAAAATTTTTTTTCAACTTTAAAAAATATATTTAATATTATTTTTTTATAAATGTATTTATTTAATATTTTATTATTTATATATTTATTAAATAATATTTTAATTCACTAATTATTAAATCTAATTTATCTAATTTGAAAAAACTTAGATATTTATGATAATTTTTTTATAAATTTTATATTATTTTTGTAAATTATTATTATTAATATTTTAATTTTATTGGGTTTTTTAATTTAAAAAAATATTGATTATAAAATTGTTAATATCGGAATGTATATTTTTTGAAAATTCCACTAATATTAATATCAAGAAAATTTAAATTCATTTTTGTCAAATAATTTGTTCGTGTTATGGAATTTATTTTTATTTTTTTGAGGTTTATTTGTTAAAAGTAAAATTTTTTCCAAATATTTTTTTAATTATTACGTAAAATGAAAAAAGAATTTAATTAGTAATATCTTTAGCGGTTTAATAACAATAAAAAAAATAATCATTATTCCTTGTTAAAAAAAACAAGATAAAATTAATTGATAAATATTAAAATATTTTTTAATATTTTTTAATTAATATAGTTTTTAGATCCATATCGAATTATGAAATAAAAAGATCTCTCCGAGGAAGAGAGAGATCTTTAGTTTATGATTAAATTTTAATTATTTTAAATTATTCTAGTATTATTTTATCGATTTTGATTATTGTTTCTTTGTAGATTATATATATAACGCCTACTAATTTGTCGATTTATTTCACTGAGATTATTTAATTCATTGTCTATTTTTTCTCTAATTGTAACCATACTAATTAAACGTGTTGAGGAATCTATATTTCTATCGTTAAAAACATTTTCTAATTCTATTATCAAGCTATTTATTTCCGCTTGGATTTGATTTTTTCTTACATTTAAATCTATCCCAGGCAAAGCATATAATTTTTTATTATTAATTAAAAATAATCCTACAAAAACAAATAAACAAATATTTATTATTTTAAATGATAATTTAAACATCAATTAATTCTCCTTTAATTATTTATAATTATTTTTTTGGATCTTTCTGGTTTATGAATTGAAAGGGTATTAAAAAAATTTTTTTATTAAATTAATATCTCGAATATTATTATTTGATGAATTATTTTTATTATTATCTATTGTATCAATTTATTTGAAGTTGAGTTGTTTGTCACAATTTTCGCAACATCCCGTTTTTAGGCGTCGGTTAAGATTAATGCGACCTTGGAATATAAATTTATTAATGATTATATCGGGATTTTCCTTGTAATTACGCATTTTCCTAATTTTATCTTAAGAGTAAACAATCCATGGTTCATGTTAGTTTTTTTCTTTATTAATATAAGAAATACTAAAAAAATATTTTTGTTTAATATTTTTGTTTTCATTAAGATATTTAGGAATATATTTTAATAAATAAAAAAATATATATTATGATTATTTCGGTAATAATCAATAATGTCTTTCTGTAACTGTATTATATTTTCAATATTCAAATCATCTATATCTTTTATTATTTTTTGTATATCAATTTTTATTTTATTATATTCAAATACGATTTCATAATGTTCATTATCTTTATTATTTAAAATATTTAAACATATATTTTTTAATTTATTTTTATGATAATTTAATTTTTGTTCATATTGTATAGGATGCCAGTATTCATTAACTTCTTCTTTGTGCAAATCTATTGTATTACACCCACAACAAACAGCGGCACAAACCTTGAAAAAAAGTAATACTGTTTTAATATATGAATTCATTATTTTTAATTTCTCCTTTTTTAATTAAAAAAAATATATTATTTTTATTCTTTGATCTATATTAAGTTTTTCGAAAGGTTTTACTAATTTTTAATTATTTCGATAAGGAATTCGTGTTTTTTCTATTTTTAGTCAAATAATTTTGTAATTTTTAATTTAATCTTTTGATTGTATTTGTTGAATTTGTAATAATATTAGGAGAATTTGATTTTTATCTTCTTTATCACCATTTAAAATAATCCATTTTGTTATATTTTTGATATCGTTATTAATTAAATTTGGATATTTTTGTTTTGAATTTTCAACAAAATTTATTATTTGTTTTTCTATAAATTTAATTGTATTCATTTTGTATGAAATTGATTCATTTTCATAATTAATTGCCATAATGGAATTATTACTAATAATCAAAAAACATCCTAAAATAATAAATAAAACGAATTTAAAAAATAATAAATTTATTTTTAATTGCAACATTATATAAAATTCCCTTTAATATATTTAAATTATTTAATTCCTATAATTTCTTTTTTAATATTTCTTTTTTAATAATTCGTCAGCAAAGGTAGATAAAAATTATCGTAATAATTCGGAGATTATTTTAAATTCATATTTAGAATTTTCATAATCTATAAAAAGATCGGCGATTAAATTTCAAACAATACCTGTTAATAATATATCAATTAAAATACAAAAAGCCAATAAAGAATAATTTTTATTATTTCGAAATTTAGAATTTAAAGCTCCAATACAAAATAAAAGAAATAAAAAATTATTTTGAAAAGTGAAATTATAAAAAGCGCAACTTATCAAATTTATTAAATTTTGCTCTGAGTAATGTGTATAGTTATAATCCAAAGAATGATTACTAAAAGAATAATTATTTAATTTAATAAAATAAGTGGCACTTGAAAATATAATTAATAAAATTAAAAAAAACAAAAGCTTTACACTAGATAATTTTTTTGAATTATTAAACATAGATAAACTTAATAAAATAAGTGGCATTTGAAAATATAATTAATAAAATTAAAAAAAACAAAAGCTTTACTAGATAATTTTTTTTGAAGTTATTAAATATATATAAACCTTCCTTTTTTATAATTTTAATATTTGTTGATTCATTATTATCATTATTAATATAAAGAATATTAATAATACACACTTCTTTAATAAGTTTATTAATAAGTTTAATATTTTTATTATAGGTTATTTTATAAAAAATTTCATAAAATTTAAATAAAAAATATTTAATTTAAAATGTCATCATTATATAATTTTATAAATTAAATATCCGGGAAAATTGATTTATTTAAAATCATAAAAATTGCTGTGGTTAATGTCCTTATCTTATATTATAAGCTCAAATTTTCTTTGTTAATTCGTTCGTCAATGATTTTATTTTCGTTAATTACTTTGTTAAACATATTATAAACAGTGAATTTCGTGTAAAAATAAAGTAACTTTTCCCATTTCTTGATTATATTTCTAATAACTACTAATAATTTTAATTAATTTATTAATTCTGAATCTAGTAGAGATTAAATCGATAACTTTATTGAAAACTTTGAAACAAAATTTAAAATTGTTACTAAAAGAAAATTCGCTTTCTTTTTCATAAGTTATCATACAATATACAATTATACATTTAACGATAATTTTCTTTGAGATCTTTATATAATTTTTTATATAAAATGATTTTAAAACTTTTTATTTAAATTTATCATTTTTATAAAAAAGAAATATTTCAAAAATAATAAAAACAAATATATCTGAATAATAATTTTTAATATTTATTAATCATTATTTATCAAAAAAAATAAAATTATTATTTTTTAATATTGAAATTTCTTTAATCAGAATATTACTTTATAAATATTTTTTTTAATTATATATATTTAATAATTTCCGAAAATTATTTAAGTAAATAATAAGAAAATAAATTTTAGAACATCTATTCAAATAGATTTATGATTAAAAAAATTTAAATTTATATAACTATATTTATTTATATTAAATATTATTTAATATAACTAATATTTAAGAAACTTATTACGTAATAAAATAAAATAAAACTTATTTAAATTAATTAAATGATTTTAAAAAAAACAAAAATAAGTTTTTTTTAATTATATTTAGAATAAATAAATCAAAAAAATAAATTTTTTAGAAAAAAATAGATAAAATTTTTAAAAAAAGTATTATTTATAAAAATATCAAATATTATGTAAAAACCATATTTTTTATTATAAAGGTTACTTCCTATAATATTAATTATGTAAACCAATTAAATTCAAAAAAATAATTATTTTTAATATTTATAAAATTAATTAACCGTTTTTTAATATTTTTTGATTATTAAAAGTAAATAATATTTAATATAACTAAATATAAAACATTAATTTAAAAATAAAAAAGATTTAATCTAAACATAAAAAATATTTATATCGATAATTTTTTTAAAAAATTACTAAATTAGTTTATTTTTTTTCTTTGTTAAAATTTAATTATATATAAATTTGTTTTGGTTTAAAATTTAAGAAAATTAAAAAGAAAATTTTGAATATTAAATTTATTTATCTTTAGAATAACGAAAATATTTTCGTTATTCGCGGATAATTATAAATATCTCTATTTTTGCTTTTATATCAGTTTACAAAAAAATTCTATATCAAAAAAATTAACAATATTGATAAAATAATAATTTAAAAGATTACTTTAAATAGTTAATCTATAAAAAAATATAAATTTTCATTAATAAACAATTATAATCAGAATAACAAAAGTAAATTAATGATGAATTAGGTAAAAAAATAAAAAGATTTTTTTAATAAATAGATTTTTATATCGTTGCGAACATATATAAAATTTTATAATTTTTATTTTTAAAAAAATACGTTTGGATAAATAAAAAAATTCCTCTTAAAATGGGAGGAATTTTTTATGGGTTTTAATTTTAATTATTTTGTTTCTATAATTTTTATAAATGGTTTTAAATTGAAAGTTACTTTTTTTGTTTTTTGTGAAATATTTTTGTAAATTTCAGATTTTTTTTCTTTTAATTTAAATTTTTTCTCTTCTAATTTTAAAATTTCTTTTGCATCCGCCAAATTTAAATTAGGATTTTTATTATTTCTAAAATAATATATTTCTTCTTCTAATTGTTTTTGTTGTATTGATAATTCTAATAATTTTATATTCATATTTTTGTTATCAGAGATAAATTCTTGTTTTTTTATCGCCATAACTTGATTATTATTTGCCATTAATAATAAACCTAAAATAATAACTAAAAATAATTTTAAGAAATGTAATTTATTTTTTACTAAAATCATTGTCTATCTCTCCTTTTATTATTTGTATATTTCTCGATTGAGAAGAAAATGTATAAAGATATTTGAATTATCTATTTTAATATTAATTTTTGTTATTGTATTTATTTTTTTTAAAAAATTAAATTTGGTTTTTAAGAATTTTATTTTAGTTTGAAAAAATAATTTTTTTTAACTGTATGGGGGGAATACATTATATTGATTCATCAATTTTAAAATCTTTTTTGATTAAATATTAACTAATTGTTATCAAATAATATATTCATTATTAATATAACTTAACTAAATTAAAAGTAAAACAAACAAAATATTTATTAATTAAATTATATTCGTTATATTAATGATATAAATTATTATTTATAAAAACAGGTTTTTATTTTTAATTTTTTATGTAAAATTTTTAATAAATCTAATATAAATTATAATCATTTTATTTTTTATGTTAAAATTTGTAATAGAAATCAATTTTAATTAGAAATTAAATAATCTAAAAATGAATAAAATAATAAACAAAAAATTATTAATAATATTTTTATTACTTCTTTTTATTTCAATATTTTATTATCTTTTAATTGTTAAAAAAAATAAATTTTTCACTCTTAATAATCTTCAAAATAATAATTTCACCCATATTCCCAAAATACTTCAAGGACAACCAAAATCTGAATCTACAAAAGAAGAAAACTTGCAAATTTTAAATAAATATTCTCATTTATTACGTTTTATAGAAAAAATTTATATAAAATATCAAAATAAAATTAAAAAAATTGATAAAGAGTTGAATTTATATCAAAAAGATTATTTGATTTTACATAAAGAGTTACGCCATTATAAAAATTTAGAAAAAAGTTTTCATAACAAAATAGTCCGAATCGCAAAAGAATTAGATTGGAAAAAACAAATATTAATAGAAAATAAAATTTATTCTTTTAAAAAATCTTCTTTAATGATAGAAGAACAACAGCTTCAAGAATTGAAACAAAAAAATGATGACATGAAAAAAATAATACAAGCAAAAAAAGATCAAATTAAACAGACAAAAATAAAAACAATTGAATTGGCCAAATCTAAAAATATTTATCATGAAACACTATATGATTTAAGCGGTTACCCAAAATCCCAAATTTTAAGCAAACTAACCCATCACCAGCCATTGATAAACACTAGAAAACTAAGAACGATTCCCGAAGAGTCAATAATAAACTAAGAAACAGAAGATGCAAGAACATAACTTCTTTCTTGTACATTACTGTAATCAAATAGTTCAGAGGAAACTAAAAGAAAAGTTATTAAATTCATCAATAAACTTGTTTTCTCGTTTTAAAGAGGCAAATTTTACAATAGATAACGAACAGATAAAATCCATAAATCCATAGACATACTAATAATCTATTCTAATTAACTAATAAATTTGAAATCAATATTATATTTATATTTGAATTTGATCGGTTTTTTTCTTCTTATTTTCTTACTTTCCCATATGAGAGAATATAATCTTAATGTAATATTTTTTAAATTTAGAAAAAAAGGAATAATTCAAAAATTAATGACAGAAAAAATCAATAATAACCTCAGAATAGATCAATTATTATCGCTTAAGCTAAAATTTAAAACTGATTTTACTTGAAATTTGTAATTATTGTTTTAGATATTACGAATATACACCAATAATTATTTTAGGTTTTGAATTAATATAATTAAATTTGGCGATATATTCAAATTATTAAATATAATTATTAATTACAAAAAAATAAATTTGATATTATGTATAACATTTGAATATTTAATAGAAAAAACCATAATCAAATTTAATAAAATATTTATTAATTTATTGCAGAACGGAAACAAAAATAAATGACATTAAATTTTAATAAAAATATTTCAATTTTTAGGTTATTTTTTTTATTTTTTCTTTTTATTTTTTTGGTAACAAAATTTTTAATTAGGCAAAATAATATAAATAATCATTATCATTTATATCAAATTTTAAAAAACGATACGATCGAAAAATCCCACAATAAAACAGAAACAAACAACATTTCATCAAATTCATCAAATTTTAGTAAATTTAAAATTAATTTAAAAGATTTTGAAACTATACAAATGTATATTTTTTCCAGTAATTGTTATAATAAATGTTCCATTATAAATAAAATTAATAATGAAGAAAAAAAAATAATTGAAAAAATTAAAAATAAATGGAATTTCACTTTAGAAGTGAATATAAAAAGAGAAAACAAGATTCATGATTTAGACATGAAAATTAATCATTTAATTAAAAACCAAACATTAATTAAATCACAAATTGAAGAATTAAACAAAAATTTTTTTAAAAATGCCAATAATATAAATGAAAAAAAATTATTATATCAACAAAAAATTAATGTTTTGCAAGAACAATATAAATTTAATCAAGAACGTTTTCAAAAATTTGAAAGAATTAAATTTAATTTTATTGAACATTCAAAAAGAATACTAGAAGCTCAAAAACATAAACTTAAAGCAGAATTATACTCTTTTTATGAATTGATTTGACATTAATATAAATTATTAAGTAACTAAAATTATTCAGAATTAAATTATTTTCCAGTAATAGATATAATTAAATCTCTATAAAAAATTGCTTTATCAAAATCTAATTTTTTAACAGCTTCTTTCATTAATTTTTTTAATTTAGTTAATTCTTTTTTGGTAACATTTTTAGGATCAAGATTGATGTCTTTCATAAAATCTTTTTGATTATTTTGATTTAAATTATTAAGATTTAGTTTCTTATTAATAATTTTAGGATTAACATGATATTTTTGATTATATTCTTGTTGAATAATTCGGCGTCTATTGGTTTCGGCAATAGCTATTTTCATAGCGTTTGTAATGTTATCTGCATACATAATTACTTTACCTTGGATATTACGAGCAGCTCTACCAATTATTTGAATTAAACTACTTTCATTTCGTAAAAATCCGGCTTTGTCAGCATCTAAAATAATCATTAAAGAAACTTCTGGCAAATCCAAACCTTCTCTTAATAAATTAACTCCAATTAAACAATCATAAATTCCCATGCGTAATTTTTGTAAAATTTGTAAACGCTGCAAAGCTGGGATTTTACTATGTAAAAAAGTCACTTTAATACCCATTTTTTTTAAATAAAAACTTAAATCTTCACTAAAAGTAATGCTGATAGTGGTTACCAAAACTTTTTCATTTTTAATTTGGCGTTTTTTTATTTCTTCAAATAAATTATGCATTTGGTTTTGAGTTGATCTAATTTCAATTTGAGGTTCTAAAATAAAAGTTGGTCTAATTATTTGTTCCACTATAGGAATATTCTTGTTTAATTCATATTTTCCAGGTGTTGCCGATAAATAAATGATTTTATCTATTTTTTTTTCAAATTCTTTAAATTTTAAAGGCCTATTATCTAAAGCGCTTGGTAAACGAAAACCATATTTAATTAATTTTTGTTTACGTGAATAATCTCCAAAAAACATACCTTTGATTTGTGGAATGGTAATATGAGATTCATCAATAATAATTAAAAAATTTGAACCAAAATAATCAATCAAGGTAGTTGGCGGTTCTCCCTTTTTTTTTAAAGATATATGTCTTGAATAATTTTCGATACCTTTGCAATAACCTAATTCTGTTAACATTTCCAAATCATATTGAGTTTTTGTTTCAATTTTTTGAGCTTCTAAAAATTGATTTTGAGATTTAAAATATTTAATTTGTTGAGTTAATTCTTTTTTAATCCTTTTAATACTTTCTTTTAATTTTTGAGGATTAGTTGCGTAAATAGAAGCAGGAAAAATAATAACTTTAGTTAATTCTTTCACAATGGTACCATCTATCGTATTGAAAATTTGAATATTTTTTATTCGATTATCTTCGAAAATTAAACGAATTGCTTCTTTTTTTAAATTAGAATTTATCAGATCCAAAATGTTACCGTGAACACGAAAATTACCATTTTTTAATTGTAAATCGTTTCTACAATATTGCAATTCTATTAATTTTTTAAATAGTTCGTTCATAGGATAATTTTGATTTTGGTTTAAATACAAAATAGAATTTTTATAATCTTCGATATCCCCAATTCCAAAAATACAAGATACAGATGATACTACAATAACATCATTGTGATCAATTAAAGCGTTAATAGTATTATGACGTAATTCTACTATTTCTTCGTTAATAATTTTTTCTTTTTCAATATAAATATCACGAGATACAATATATGATTCTGGTTGATAATAATCATAATAAGAAATGAAATATTCTACTTTATTTTCAGGAAACATTTCTTTTAATTCCTGAAAAATTTGTCCTGCTAAAGTTTTATTATGAGCAATTATTAAAGTTTTTACATTAAGTTGATTAATAATATTAGCAATGGTGAAAGTTTTACCAGTACCTGTAGCTCCTAAAATTATTTGTTCTTTTTCTCCTTTAGAAAAATTATTCAATAATTCTTTAATAGCTTGAGGTTGATCGCCACTTGGTTGATATAAACTTTTTAATTTAAATTTCATTTTGAGATTTATTCCTTATTTGTTTTAAATATTGACCAGTATAGCTATTCGGATTATTGATAATTTCTTCTATATGCCCTTTAGCTACAATATGACCGCCATTTTTACCTCCTTGAGGTCCTAAGTCGATTATGTAATCAGCATTTTTAATAATATTGAGATTATGTTCAATCATAATTACTGTATTTTTTTGATTAATTAATGTACGTATTAAAGAAATTAACTTTTCAATTTCAAAAAAATGTAATCCTTTGGTAGGTTCATCCAATATATAAATATTTTTTGAAAAATAATTTTTATATATTTTTTTAATCAAAATTAATCTTTGTTTTTCGCCATCTGATAAATGATCTAATTTGCTACCTAATTTTAAATAATTTAATCCTACACTAATTAATAATTCTAAAGCAATTTTAATTTTTTGATGATTATAAAAAAAAGTATATGCTTCAGATACATTCATGTCATAAATATCAGCAATAGTTTGATTTTTGTATTTAATAGTTAAGGTTTCAGAATTAAATCTTTTACCTTGACATTGATCGCAAGTAATTATAATATTAGGCAAAAAACCCATAAAAAATTTTTTAACACCTTCTCCTTGACAAGCATGACAAAAAGCAGAAACAGAATTTAGAATAAAACGACGTTTATTATAACCTTTAGCTTTTGCTTCCGGAGATTGAGAAAATAAATTGCTAACGATTTCTGAAATTCCTAAATAATTAATTAAATGATATTTAATAATTTTATTAAAATTTGGTGATTCTATATAAATAATATCTTTGAAATTATTTTTATCTGAAAAAATCACTTGATTAAATTCACCAGGTTCGATTTGTTTCAAATTTTTATTTTTTTTCAAACCTTTATATATAACTTCATTAAGTAAAGTTGATTTTCCTGAACCAGAAAAACCAGTAATCACAATAAATATATTTAAAGGAATATCAATATTAAGATTTTTTAAATTATTAACATAAGCGTTTCGTATTTGAAGAACATTTGTAGAAGATATTTTTGGTTTGATGACGCTTTCAAAAGAATAAATTTTTTTTAAATATTTACCTGTTAAACTATGTTTATTTTCTAAAATATTATTTATTTTGCCATAACTTACAATAGTACCTCCTTTATTGCTAGCTTCAGGACCTAAATCAATAATATAATCTGCAGATAAGATTATTTCTTGATCATGTTCTATAATTAACACAGTATTACCTAGATTTACTAATTTACGTAAAATTTTAATTAGTTGAATATTATTATATGGATGTAAACCGACAGATGGTTCATCAATAATATAAATAACTCCTGTCAATCGAGAAGCTAGCTGATTAATTAATTTAATCCTTTGTACTTCTCCTCCAGATAAAGAACTAATGTTTCGGTTTAAATTTAAGTATTCTAAACCTAATTTTTTTAATAAATTTAAACGTTTTTTAATAGCCGTTAAAGCATCTTGGATATTGATTTTTGCTATTGAATTTAATTTTATATTTTCTATAAAATTTAATAATTCATTAATAGTTAAATTGGTCAATTCATAAATATTTTTATGATTAATTTTATAAGCTAAAGCATATTTATTTAATCTAGCTCCAGAACAACGAGGACATACAGTTAAAGATTTAAATTGGTTTAACCAATTTTGAATATTATCATAATTAGCAAAATTTTTTTGATAATATTCCAGAATAGGAATAATTCCAATAGGAAATTTTACACTTTCATTAGGCGAATTATCAGGACCATATAATAAAAGATTAATAATAACTTTATTAATTTGGTTTAAAGGCAAATAAACATCGATTTTATATTTATCTAAAAAATCTTTTAGTTTTTCTTGAAGATTTTTTGTAGGATTATTTGGTTGTTCGAAAGGTAATATAGCTCCATTCAGAATAGATTTATTTAGATCTAAAATTAATTTTTCATCAAAAACCATTATACTTCCTAAACCTTTACAATGATTACAAATTCCTTTTTTTTTATAAAAAGAAAATAAATTCATTTTATTTTCTAATTGAGTTAAAGAGTTTTTGCCATCATTATAATTTAAATCAAAAGATATTATTTCTTGATTTGGTAGCATAATTAATATTTTCTGTTTATTAAATTTTAGAGCTAATTCTAAAGAAGAAATTAAACGGGAGGTTATTTGATTGTTTATAGTTAAATGATCAATAATTACAAAAATATTATTTATTTCTTTTATTTCTAATTTATTAATTTCTTGAATGTTATTAAAAGTAAAAAAATTGTTATTGATTAAAAAACGATTAAAACCTTCTTTCATGAACTTTAAGATTTTTGAATGAAATATCTTTTTTTGACTATCATCCAATGGAGATAAAATTATAATTTTTTGGTTGTTAAAAAAATTTAATAATTTATTCATTATTTCTTCTATATTATATTTTTGATAAGGTTGATTATTTTGTATATCGTAATAAACACCTATATGCGCATAAATTAACTGTAAATAATGATAAATTTCTGTAATAGTACCGACAGTATCTTTAGAATTATTCACAATTTTTTTTTGTTCAATGTTAATTACCGGAGCTAAACCCGAAATATAATTAATATCGGGTTTTTTTGTAAATTGAAAAAATTTACGATCATAAAAATTTAAAGATTCTAAATAAATTCTTTTGCCTTCTTGATATAAAATATTTTGTACTAAAGAAGTTTTTCCGGAACCTGAAATACCAGTAAAAACTACTAATTTAAATTTGGGAATTTCAACATCAATATTTTTTAAATTATTTTCTCGAGCGCCTTTAATTATAATTTTATCCTGTAAATAATTAAAATTTTGATTAGCCATAAATATCCTTTTTAATATATAAAATTTAATTTTTTTTAATTTTCAATTAATAAGATTGCCAATATTTTCTTGATTATTAATTTTTCTATGAAAATTAATAGTAAAATTATGAACCTCTTCGCTTAAAAAAAATAAAAAACGGAATAAAAAACTTTTCTGATTTAACAAAATCTCTTTATTAGGTAAAATTAAACTTTCTAATTGATGTTTATTGTTTTTTTTTAAAGCACCTAAATTAAATTCCTTTATTAAATTTTTTAAAATTTTTTGACTGATATTAAATTGCCCTATTCCGCCATCAACTAAAATTAAATCTGGAAAAGGCAAATTAAGATTAATTAATTTTTGATATCGACGTTCAATAGCTTCTGCTAAAGAATTATATTCGTTCGGATAAGTTTGTTTAATGCGAAAAGCGCAATAAGATTTTTTTTGCAATTGATAATTTTTAAACACAATAATGCCACTGACAAAATATTTACCAAAAGAATGGGAAATATCAACCACTTCAATATGATTAATATTATTTTGATAAAATTTAGATAATTCGCTTAAAGCTATTGTGGTAGCTTCTAATTTGGCGCTATATAATAAATTATATTTATTTAAATTTTCTTCTGCGTTTTTTTGAGCTAATTCTTGTATTTGTTTTTCTTCGGTATTGAATTTGACTGAAAATTTAGTATTAATTATTTTTTTTATTTCTGGCTTTTGCTCAATCAAAGAAGGGTTTAAAAGAATTTTTTTAGGTAATAAATGGTTTTGATAATATAAATGTAAATAAGTAATCATATTATCAATGGGATCATCGATATATTCGGAAACTATCTGATAATGTTCTTGAATTTTTCCTTGATACATTTTGAAAATATACAAAGAAATTTCATTTTTATTAAAACAAAAACCAATGATATCGCAACTTAGATTAGGTTTTAATTCAATAAATTGTTTAATAGTGATATTTTTTAAATGTTCTAAAATTTTTTGATATTCTTGTGCTTTTTCAAAATTTAATATTTTAATAGCTGTTTTAATTTCATTTTTAATTTTGTTAAGAATATTTTTATTTTTTCCTTGCAAAAAATCATGAATTCCTTTAATATTCATAGAATAATCAATAGATTTATTATTAGGGCAACAAGGCCCTAAACATTCATTAATTTGATAATAATGACAAGGTTTTCGGGGAATAGGTTGACAACGTCTTAAGGGGTAAATTTTATGCAATAAACGTACTGTTTCTTTCATACTATTGTTATAAGGATAAGGACCAAATAATTTAGTTTTAGCAGGAACTTTTTTATAATAAGAAATTTTTAAACGAGGATGTTTTTCGTTAGTAATTTCAATATAAGCATAATTTTTATCATCTAATAATTTAAAATTGTATTTTGGTATATGTTTTTTAATTAAATTAGCTTCTAATATAAAAGCTTCTAATTCGTTATGAGTAATAATATATTCTACATCACATATTTCTTGAATTAAATTATTAGTTTTTGGATTATGATTTGTTAAGTAAAAATAACTTTTAATTCTTGAAAATAAATTCTTCGCTTTCCCGATATAAATAATATTATTATAACAATTTTTAAATAAATAACAACCAGATTTTTGCGGCAAATTATTAATTTTGGTTAGCAAAAGAAAATTAATTTTATTTTTTGTTATTTTTAAAGACATATTTCATTTAATTACCATATTTAAATATTTTCTAAAAACGCAATAATTTTAAATTATTTATTCTATTTATTTTTTCAAGATTTTTTTTGACTAAAAAAGGCATCATATATAGATGCCAATTAATTTATTTAAAAAATAAAATATTTAATAATTTTTTGAATTTAATATTAATTTTATAATAACTGAAAAACAATAAAAAGGCAAGTTTTTTTGATTATTAACTTTGTTTGAATCCGGATATATTAAATTTATTTTTAGTCATTTTGAATGATAATTTAATTGCAAAAATAACAAAATTTTCTATTTCTATTTTTATTTTAAAATATTTTCTCAAAAAAATTATAATTATGTATTTAATTTTAAGAATCATTGTTTTAAATAGGATTAATTTATAGGTGATAACGTATCCTATAGATTATTATTTTTTTGTTTAAGAGCTATTATTTTATTATAGATTTTGCTACTATTTTTAATAGTAAAAACTTTTTTTTAAAATAATTTGATATATTCTAAAAATTTGGTTATTAAACTTTGAATTAAAATTATATTATGTTATGTAACTTGATTTAAACATTTTTATTTTTTTTCCGTGATTATGATGTTAATTTTTGTTACAATTGCATTTGAGCTGGTCCAAATTATAATAACAATAACGATGATCATATAAAGATGATCATATATATATCTTTTTGGCTAATTTCAATTATATATCTTTTTGGCTAATTTCAATTATATAAAATTTTATTTTTTCATAAATATAAAATTTAATAATTATTAATGAAATAAATTTTAAGAAAAAGGAATAAAAAATATATTATTTACATTATAAAAAAATTTTTAATTCCGGCTAAATTGATTACTTTCAATATTAAAAAAATACATCAAAAGATAAAAAATATATTTTAATTAAAAAGAATATGAAAATTATTTTATTAGTTATAATTTTTACAATAATATCGATTTCAATCTTAATATTTCGTTTGTTTTTTTTCAAAAGAAAATTACAACAATTTTCTCAATACATTAGACAAAAAATAAATTATATCAATACATTGATGAACAAAATATATGAAAGTATTCGAGTTCGCTATCCTTCTATTTATTATGAATTACAAAAAATCGATAATTTTGTATTATCTAACAAGTTTAAATCATGTTCTATTGAAAAAATAAAAATAATTTTAAAACATTTGGAAGATATTGAAAATATTTTAATTCAAGTACACTGCCAAAAAAATAAAAACAATCAAATAGAATTTAGTATTCCTTATATGATGCTTTTAACATATAATCAAATAATTGAAATTTTATTAGATAAATATGGAGAAGTACCTGGAAATTATTTCTTGAATCGAAAATGTACTCAAATAAATGAATATATTAAGAGATCTTCAGAAGGTTTACAAATACATCATATTAAAGAAAATGAAATGAAAGGGTTATCTAATCCTGAATTTGCTCAACAAGCTCCTTTTAGTTATCAAATGGGATGTAATTTAGTTTATTGTAATTTATTAGAACATTTTTTGTTGCATTGTAAAATTTGGGATCATTCAACTAACCCATTACAAATTGATGTAGGAAAAAATGGAGCTCAAATATTGTTAAATGAATTAGAAAAAATTCATTTTTATAATGCTTGGCAATATCAAAATTATAAACGTAAAGCAGCTCAAACCATTTTTTTTCAAAAAAAATCATTTTTTCAAATTCGTAGATTTTTTATAGTTTTACAAATAATTAAATCTTAATAAAATATTAAAGAAAAATAAAGTTTGGGAACAGCTCACTTCGATAATAATTAATTTCTATAAAAAATAAAAAAAGAAAATTTTTATTGTTAAATAATAAAATTAACCAAGAAAATATTAATTTCTCAGTTAATTTTTATTTAATATAAGATTCCCAATTTAATATAAGATAAAAAATCATATTTATGAATAATAAAATTTGCCAATTTGAAATTGCCATTATTTTGATTAAATAATTTTTCATTTTTTTAGACATTGTAGTTAATGATGAAAATAAATAAATAATTAATGGACCACCTAAAATCAAATTAGTCCAATAACTTTTAATAAATGAAATTATAATATTAGATTTATTTAATAATTTCAAAATAATCTTTGTAAAAGCATATACAAAATATAATTCCATAATAATTTTTAACCATCTTTTTGAACGGTTGTAACAATATTTAAAGTTATCGGAAAATTTGGTAGAATTAAATAAAATCAAATCATTAAATGCAATAAAATTATTATTTTTAAAAAGATATGTATAATAAAATTTTTCTAAAATTTCATTAAACGAATATTTAAAATTAGAATTATTAACATTAGGTTTGCGCAAAGAATAATTATAGATAATTTGTTTAATTAAAGAAGAATAAGGTGAATCTTTAAGATAATTATTCTTTGATAATGTGTGATTAGTTAAATTTAAATTAATACCAAAAATATCTTTTTCATAAAAATTTTTATTTTTTTTTAATAAAAGCAAATAATCATATTCAAAATCATTTGATCCCAATAAAGAACTAAAAAAGCGATTTAAAAAACCATTTTCTAATAATTTAATTATTAAATCTAAATGTTTGCCGGATTTTAGCCTAATTATATTTTGATGATATTCGAAATCTTTATTTAAAGAGTTTAAAATATTTTCATTACCAAATATAATAATTTTTCCTATAGATGATAATGAATTCAACATCATGGGATAAATATTTTTCTGAAAAATTTCTCTTCTTTTTTTGTTATGTAACAATTCTTGATGATGATTTTCATAATATTTTATTAATATATTGCCGTCGCAAATAATTAAATCTAACTCTGGGAAACAAAATTTTTTATTTTCAATATCAACACAAAGTAACTCTTGATTTTTTAATAATAAATTCATACGAGCTAAACCAAAACCTATAGGATGATAACGAGTAAATAAAGTATTATTATCGTCTGAAATAATACAACCACCGTATATATTTCCTTTAAAAGATCGTTTATGATGAATTTCTAATATATCAACAATTTTATTTAATATTAATCCAAAATCGTTATCACAAGTCATATCGTAAATATTGGCATTTATTAGTAACTTTGATTTAATCAGTTCAGGTATTAAATGGTTAAAAAAATCTAAATTTAAAGCCATCTTGTGACTTTGTTTTTTATATTCTAAAATAACTTTTTGAAATAATGTATTTAAATTATTAATCGATACTTGATGAATTATTAACATTATATTCGAAAGAAAATCAGAATCTAATAAAATCATATTATTTTTATATAAATTTATTTCTTTAAATAAATATTGATATTTAGTGTTATTAGAAATATCGATACTATAAAAAGCTTCATGTAAATTTTCAATTAATTCCGATTCGGTTAATTGTTTATTTATTAATTGGTTAATCAAAGAAGACCAAAATAAATTTGCAGATAAAATAAAATTACTATTAATATTCTTATCTTGAAAATTTTCACATAAATGATTTTTCTCGTATCGATATGATAAATATTTAAAAGTAATCAAACTACATATCGATTTTGTAATATATTCGGATGTTCTCGGATGTTTATCATATTTTTTTAATTCATGAATTAATTGTTGTTCGGGCATATTATTATTCTTTAACAACATTAATTTTAAAATTCCATTTCCGCTATTTTTCAATCTTAAATAAATAGCTATTTTTTTTATTATTAAGGAATTTTTAAATATATATCTCAAAAATATAATAATAAATTTTATTATAATTTATTTTATATTATACTAAATACGAAAATAAAATCCATTAAATCCTTAAATTTAATAATTTTTTAAATAAATTTATATGTATAATAATAAATTTTTCATCATTCTCTTTAAATCAACTCCCTCCTACAATTTTAATGCTGTTGAATTATATATCATTATTTTTAATTATTTTCATTATCTGATAACGGCAATAATAATGATTTTGTTTTATCGTTATCATTCGTTTCATTAATAACATATTTTATTTCTATTTTATTATTATCTTCATAAGTTATTAAATCTTGAATTTGTGTTTTTTCATTATCATTTTTAATAAATTGATTATCTTGAATTTTATTTAATTTATTGTTTAAAGATTTAAATTCATTTTCTATTTTTGTTATTGTTACTTGAATTTTTATGTTTAAAAAAATATAAATGATTATTAACATTATTGCGATAATTATTATATAAATAAAATTAATCAAATATAAATAATGTTTTATTTTTTTTATTTTTTTCATTTTATAACACCTAACCTATAATAAAATAATTATTGATTTAAAAAATTTTGATATTAATTGCGATTATTTGATCTTCATTTTAAAACGATAAATTATATAATATTTGCAAATAATATTTATAATATTTTTGATAAAAAATTTATCTTCAAAAATTTATTTAAAATATCAGTTATATATCTATTGAAAAAACAAATTTATTTGTTTATTTAAATTAATATTTTTTATAAAAACAAAGATAAAGATCATATTGAATTAATAAATAAAAATCAAATAATAATTTTAAATTAAAATTAATTAATGAATATAAATTTTTAGTATCGCAACAAAATGTTAAAATTTAATTTTATATATTTCAAAAAAAATTAAATAATATTGAAAATATTTTTATAATGAAAAAAAATTTACAATTTGAAAAATTTTAATATTTTTTATCAAAAAAATATATGAAAAAAATAGTTAATAATTGTGAAAATCATTAAATTAAATAAATTAATTAATAATACATTTAATTGATAATATTTTATGAATTAAATAAAGAAAGTTAACCAAAAAAAATCAATTTATAATAAATTTTATGATTTATCTTCATAAATCAATTACTATATAATTTTTGACAATTATTTTATAGTATTATCAATCTTTTTTTGGTTATATTTATTTTGATTTTAATAAAAAAGAAATTAAAAAAATTTTAATTAAAACCAAAATATATTGTTTTAAATTTAAAAATTAAAAAAATTAATAAAATTTTTTTATTATCAATCAACTTTTAGGGATTAATCATAAAAATTGAATTAAAAATTGTTTTTATATTATTAGACCAAAAAATTTAATTTAAATCAAAAGAATTAAAAAAAATTAATATTGCGAAAATAAAAAATTTCAAAAAATATTATTATTTCTTATTTTTTATTTTAATATTATGATTAATTTTAATGTTTAACAAAAATGTTTTAATATACAATAATTCAAAAAATCAATTAAAAAAAATACGACAAAAATCTGAAACAAGTGTTAACAAACAAAAATATAAGAGATAAAAGAAAATTATCAAATTTTTAAAAATCAAAATTTATTAAATTTTAAATAAAAAATTTATTTGTAATTTCAAAATAAAATTTATAAAATCGATGATAAATTAAATGAATTCTGAATAAAGAATTATAATTTGAATGAGTAATTTTCGCATAATGATAAAAAATGAAAAGAAATTAACCAAAAAATCAATCAAATAACAAATGAATTTAAATAAAAAAAACAACAAACTTTAATTAAAAATAAATTTTTAGCGGATTCTTTAATATCAAATACAACAACAAATTAACCATTTTAGACAAAAAAATTATAATTAACAAAGTAAATAAAAAATATTTAAATTTAAATAAAAAAATAAAAAAAGATAAGATTGCATTATAAAAAGCTAAATCTATTTATTATTCGATATTATATTAATTAAGTAAATATAAATAATATAAAGATAACTATCGAAAATTAATAATTTTAAACTTCAAAAAATATTCCAATATTATATAAAGTGCTTAATATTATCGCGATTAATCTTTGAAACTCAAATTTAATTGTATTTTAAATATTAATTCGAATTATTTTTATTAATTTTATTTTTAAAATTTTAAAAATTTATTTTTATATTTATATTCGATATTATTTTTTTTATTGTTAAATTAAATTTAATTATTTGTCATTTTAGTTAAATTAAAGAGATGATTTAAAAGAGTATAAAAACAATAATAGCTATATAACTTAATAAAAAATTCAATTATTTTTATAATATACAAAAAGAATTATTAATTATTTTAATTTATTTATATATTTTTCCAAATTTTTTAAAAAAAAGAAATATTTTAAATTATCGATTAAACTCTTTTAAATATTATTTAATATCGACATTTTACAAAAAAATCTTGTATATTTTGATTAAAAGCAATTATTATAATTTATTTCCAAAAGTTCTTAATATGTAATTAATTTTTATTTATTTTTTGAAAAATAATTTTTATATTAACTAAAAATATATTATATCAAACTTAATAATTTTAATTTTATTATTTTATTACATTTAGAATCAAAATTATCTTTACATTGCGTATATCATTTATGAAGATAATAAGTTGTTTTCCATGGAAATTCGTTATGAATCTTTTTGCTAAGTTAATCAGCACTTAGCTTACCAAAATCATCAAAAACTTGTTCTAAAGTCGCTTTTGGTTCTTCAGAAATAGGAAAATGATTCATTTGAGAACTAAAATTAAAATAATATTGTTTTTGAAATTCTTGTTTTAAAATTTCGGCATAAACAGAAGGAATAACAGGAACATAAGTCCACGTTTTTGATGGCATTTTGAAATAAAACCTTTTTATATTTGGCTAAATAATAACCTTGTGCATAATAAAGTAATTTTTGAATTTTATTTTTTATTCATGTTTTTATCTTTATTTACAAAAAACCAGGAAACATAAAAAACGTTGATTTTATTTTCTGAATTTACCATAATTAACTTCTTTTTGGAACTACTTTAAATACTAGAAGTATAACATTTTTATTTTAAAATTACAATCTTTTTGTTTATATAATATTTCTTCTATATCTTCGTTTATATTTTTTTTTATTTTATTTTGCGGATAAAATAATTTATTATATTTTTTTCAGTTAAATTTTTATTATCAATTCTTTAAGATAAAATTATTATAATTCCTTAAAGACGAAAATAAATAAAATAATATTAAAATTAATGGTATTCTAAAAATAATATTGACCATCTTTTTTTTATTATCTTTTTAAAATAAATATAAATTTTTAAAATAAAATATTCTTTTAAATTATATTTAGATAAGATTTTTGAGTTTATAAAATCTATTTGTTTATCAAGACTTTCAAATATATATTCATATATTGAATCTAATATATCGATAAAATCAAATATATTAGATATTTTTTTTTATTTTGTTTTTAATATTTACGTTATTATTATTTTTTCTTCTTTTTTAAATTGTCAATAATATTATCAATTACTACAATAATGAAACCATTACTAATATACTATTAAAATTGATTTGATTGATGCAATTTTCTATTTGAAAAAATATTTATAAAATCAATTTTTTTATTCAAGTATACTGCTTTTAAATAAACTTTTTGATAGATATCAAAAATTTTTTTTTATTATTGTAATTAATATAGTAATTAATATAATTATTATTTAATTTTGATATTTTTTGAAAATAAATTATTTTAGTTTTTAATCTATCTAATGTATTAATTTTCGATTTTATCCTGAATTTTAAAAATTTTAAAAATAAAAAATTTATATACTTTGTATATATTATTTTTTTTAATAATTTTATATACAAAAAAAATAATAAAAATATAACTATAAAAGTAATAATAATTAAACATATGACTAACGTTAGTGCAAAAAGTGTGTGTATAATTAATACAATTTTAACCAATAATATTGAATATTATAGATAAAAAACTCCTTTCTATATATTTATATATATACAAATTATATTTTTCAAATTGTAACACAAAAGATAAAAAAAATAATTAAAAATCAAAAAAACTTTTTAAAAGGCAAAAAATGTTTCATTTTTTAATTTTTTTGTTCCAAAAATAAAAAAGATTTAATATTATTTAAAAAAAGAGGAGGTAATTAAATAATATTTAAATTAATGAAATAGTTCTTAGTCAATAAATAAACAACAAATAAAACCAATATTTATGATATCGAAAATATCTTTTAGAAAATTGCCCTCAAAAATACGGTTCCGGAATTACTCGATTACAAAAATTATTATATTATGCTCAAGTGGAATCATTAATCCAACATCATAAATCTTCATTTAAAGAAGGAATCCAAGCTTGGAATTTATGAACTGTTCCATTTTTTTATCATTTTTAAATCAAAAATTATCTAAAAAAAACGGAAAAGTTTAATCGCACCCATATCAAATTAAAAAATATTATTTAACTATTCTTTAATACGGATAGATTAATTGCGTTTTATCCAGCGATTTATCTTTGCTGTTTTATTTACAATCAGTCCCCGTCCAAACCGGACAAGCAAGTTTCCAAGCATCCGGCTTTCCCTAATTTACTCTCTTGCGAGAACTAATTTCGTCTTACGACTGATTAGCTATTTATTCTTCTTGTTCTTGTTTCTCTAATATCATGTATTTGTTGATTGGTTACCCTTCGATGACAATCTTGACACAATACTTTAGTTCTTTTATTCATGACCCTGTGGCGATGCGCGTTACGAACCGTCCCAATATGATGAATTTGGATTGGGGTTGTTTTGTCACAGTTTTCATAATATTCCGCTTTCAAACGGTCAGTTAAACTCGTACGACCTTGGAATATGAATCTATTAATGGTAATATCAGGATTTCCTTTATAGTTACGCATTTTTTTAATTTTATCCCAAGAGTAAACGACCCATGGTTAGTATTGGGTTTTTTCCTTTATTAAGATAAGAAATACCCCAAGTTGAACCTCTCTTATATTTTTTTCGAACTCTGGCCATCGACGTTTTCCGTTTCCTTGCCAGTGTCTTCAAACAGCTATGTTCTGCTAGATAGTTTAGATGGGTTAAAAAACCTAGATTATTAGCTAAACAGAAGTATTGGATAATTTCTCTAACAATTGTTTGATAGGTTCGGATTATTTCTAATTCGTCTCTCTCTGTTAATGTTTCGTCGCGTTTCACCTTCCCCTTTTTTAACCAATTATATTCATATCCGTATTCTTCAGCTTTTCGATTGGAAATTTGGATTTGAACTTGGCCGTTTAAGGAATTCTTTGGGGTTTTCCTTACCCGAGTTTTATTGGTTGGTCTTACTTTTATCATATAGGATAAGAATCTTGTCCCTTTACTGGCTTTGACAATTTTGGATTTGTTCTTGCTAATGGTAAGCTTTAAATCTTGTTCCAGCCATTGCGTTACTTGATTCTTAATCCTTTCAGATTTATCATACTCGCCTTTAATACCAATGATAAAATCATCAGCATAACGGATGTACTCAACTCTTGGTTTTGGATTTATGTTGATAGAACTATCAATCCCCAGACTGTGATGTTGGTTTTTAAACCTTGCTTTCCAATATTCTGGGTTGTTCTTCCTAATCGGTCTCCCTTCTTTAATCAGTTCCTCCATTTTCAGGTCGATGTAGTTTAGATACACATTCGCCAACAAAGGGGAAATAATTCCTCCTTGCGGAGAACCAGATAAGGATTCATATTTGATTCCGTCCTTCATGAATCCAGCTTTCAACCATTTGTTAATAGTCGAGAGGACTTTATTCTTTTTGATGAACCGATTTAAAGTTCGCATAAGAATCTCATGATTGATGGTATCAAAGTAGCCTTTTAGGTCGATTTTGAAAAGGTAATCAATTTTTTGAAATCTTTGTTTGACAGGTTTAATAGCATCATGACAAGATTTTTTGGTTCTAAATCCAAAGTTCCATTCTGAGAAGATGTTTTCAAAATAAGGAGCTAAGAGTTGTTCCAGGCATTTTTGGATCAACCGATCTTTGATGGTAGGTAAACCCAAGGGTCTAGTTTTCTTATCACTAGGAATAAGAATTCTTTTAACTGGTTTCGGGTTGTAACCATTATTGACATATTTCTGATGTTATCTTTCTAGTTTCTCTAGATTAATCCCATCAATGGTTTCATTGTTAATTCCGGGGGTACCCGCTCCTTTATTAGCTGCTATTCTATTGAATGCGGTTAACGTGTTGTAAAGGTTATTCATTCCTTGTTGGAGCTCTCTTTTTAGGGAGTGGCCATTTGATGAACAATATTGAATTTTATTCAATGTTCGCGAAAGTTTAGTTTCAGGTGAAACTGTTGTTGACATAATATATCAACTCCTTTCTTGATACCATTGAATAAATAGTAAATTACTTTCTTCTTTCGCCCTATAAGAGTCATTAACTCTCTTCCCGGTAAGTCAACTAAATTATTCCAAATTTAGGTTCACCCTTACGACTACTCAGAAGATGCTTTATCCTTGACCATCCGGGCTTTTATTTCCGGATTAGTAAATTTAATTACTTCGTTTTAGGATTCTCCAAGTTACGCTAAATTTCGACCTTAATTCTTTAGGGGAAGTATCCTTTTTGGGAGACTGATTCCAGGTTTTCTTTTATTTGATAAACTACTCAATACTTTATCTATGTATTAGTAGATTATGGACTGTCCGTTTAAGCAACTTCCGGAACAGGTTTTTTTATTACATCAATTTTCCTTCTTAGGACATTGCATGCTTATCCATGGAATTATTTGGTGGCGGCATCCTCTTGACTAATTTGCTTTCTTCGCAATCCGCTTTTATGGTCCGCTTTTATGGTCTGCTGTAATCTGGCATCCTTTCGTCTGCCGGACCGACCATCTCCTTTCAGGGTTTATCTTCCCTGGCTATTGGTTAAATAGCTCGAAATTTAGACCTCTTTGGCGCCCAATAAAGAAAAATGATTAATAGCATTTTTTTAATGCCATATTTTTGTCTAAAAGATATAGATAAAATAATTTTTTCCACCGCAACAACAAGATCTTTTCCGAAGGTATTATGTTTTATTTTCTTTCCTACTTTTATAAATAGATTATGATTTAATTAAAATAATTTCATTTCTCTTAAAAAAACAACAGGTTTTAAAAATATTTTATTTCCATTTAAAACTCTAACATTAGAACTTGTAATATATAGTATTTCTTTAGCTCTTGTTATAGCTACATAAGCGATTCTTCTTTCTTCTTTGTTAATATAATTTGTATTTTTATCTTGAATAAAAAATTCCCTTTCGAATCCTATAATAAAAACAACTTTAAATTCTAACCCTTTTACTTTATGAATAGTAGACATAAGAACTTTATTTTTATTATTTTGATGGTTATTATCTTCTAATAAAGTTATTTTATTTAGTAAAATATTTATTTTTTCCCAGAAATTTCCTTCTTTTTGTTCTTTATTTTCTGAAATAAAAATTTTTTGTAAATTATCTAATTTATCTAAAATATCATTTTGTGTTTTAGAATCATTATTAACAATTTTTTTGTTATTTTTGGATAATATTTCTGAATATTTAATTTCTTTATCAATTAAAAAAATAATATTATCTAAACTACATTTTTTTTCGTTAGAAATCAAATTTTTAAGATTTTGAAATATATTTTGAAAATTATTAATTTTATTTTTTATTTTATCTTTTTCAGATAAATGATTCATAGCTTCAAACAAAGAAACCTTTTTTTCATTAGCAATTATTTCTAATTTTTTAATTGTTTGTTTCCCTATTTGTCTAGGAGGAGTGTTAATTACTCTTTTTAAATCAATATCACTTCCAGGAAAAATAAGTAATCTTAAATAAGATATAAAATCTTTAATTTCTTTTTTTTGATATAAAGAAAAATCATTTTTTATAAAATAAGGGATATTTTTTATAATAAAAGAATCCTGAATGCTTTTGTATAGTTTATTTACTCTATATAAAATAGCTATGTCTGAATAATTGTAATTTTGTTGAAATACTAATTCTTTAATTTGATTAGAAATAAATTCAGATTCTTCATATTCAGTTTTAAATTTATTATAAATAACTTCTCTTCCATAAGAAAAATCATTTTTCAAAATATTTTGAAAATGACTACCTTTTTGATCATAATTATAACTAATTAAAAGATTGGCTTTATCTAAAATATTTTTTGTAGAACGATAATTATAATCTAAACACATAATTTGAGATTTGAAATCTCGTAAAAATAATTCATTACATAAAATATCAGCACCTCTGAAACTATATATATTTTGATTTGGATCACCAACAGCAAAAATAAAATTATTTTTCCCTATTATTTTTATTATTTGATATTGAATCAAATCAATATCTTGAAATTCATCTATCAAAATATGAGTAAATTTTTTTTTATAAAAAGAAGAAACTGAAGAATTGTTTTTTAATAATTGATAAGTATAAATTATCAAATCATCAAAATCTAAAAAATTACTTTTTTTTAAAAAAAGTTCATATAAATAAAAAATTTTTTTTTCCTCACACGAATAATTATTTAGATTAGATTTTTTATAATCAGTAAACAATTTGTCATTTTGTATAACTTCATCTAATTCATTTAAAATTTGTTTTTTTATTTTCTCATTTTTAAAACGAGAATAAATTTTTTTTAGTTGAATTGATTTATATTTATTTTTATCTAATCCTAATTCTTTGATTGAATTTTTAATAATTTTAATTCCTTCTTTTTCATCGATAATATGAAAAAAATTATTAAAATCTAAATTTAGCTCATTAATATATTTTTTTAAAATTTTAAAACCTAAAGAATGAAAAGTAGAAATTGTTAAATGACTAAAAATATCTTGAGTAAATTTTTCTTGTAATCTTTCTTTCATTTCTTTAACAGCATTATTTGTAAAAGTAATTGCTAAAATGTTTGCTGGATTTATATTTAATTCATTTAATAAATAAATTATCCTATTTGTTAAAGTAGTTGTTTTTCCGGTTCCTGCTCCTGAATGAAGATAAATAGCTTTTTCTTGAGATAAAACAGCTTTTAATTGTTGTTTATTTAAATTATGTAACCATTTTGTTTTCATTTTTTCAAAAACTTTCTATAATATAAAATTATTTATCTAATCTATTACTTACGGATTTTGCCCCCCTTCAAAATAATTATCTGCTTTTCCAAATCAATTATCAAAATAAAAGGACAAATGGGTTCAAATCATTAATTGGCAAAATTGCTGTTAATCAATTAACCACTTTACAATTATAATCCTATAAACACTAATAAGCGAGATAAATATAAATAAGCCTATCAAAACTAACTATAAGAAAGGTTTAAATATTATTTATTATTTATCGTCAATAAGACTTAAAATTTATCAAATCTGTTTTGACTAAAGCTAAAAAAGGTTATCGAGTGAAAAAAGTTACATCTGATTTATAAATATTTCATAAAAAAGAAAACTAACAATTTACTAACAATTTTATAACAAATTTGTCTTTTTAAATAATCTAGATCAACATTAGCTTATCGAAGGAGGAATATTTGATATGATCAGATGATCATTATTAATTATTGATATAATAAAATTTCTTTTTAATAACAATTTAAATTTTTAATTTCATTTAAATTATTAAATTAACTTTAATTTTTAAGTTAATAAAAAACTTTCTAAGTATCGGATAAAAAAATTAAATAAAATTCTCGATATAAAACCGTAATTTTGTGATAACCACAATCATAATGATACTTTTGATATAATAACTCCACTCTTTTAGTAATTAATTACTTTATTTAAGATAGTTATTCTTATGGCAAATAAATTAGTTAAAAGTAAAAAAATAATTTATTTTAGAGACGATTTTTTGATTTTTTTGGTTAACTTTTTTTGGTTCGTTAATAAGCGAGGAGGTAAAATAATTTTGGTTTTTGTCTTGAGTAAAACTTTTATTGGAAATTTAACTTTCTACAAATGGCGCAGTTCAAAAAAGTTTGGTTCACGAGAAAATCTAATATATTTTTGAGTTAATCCATCTTCAGTTTATGTTAGAATGTGAATATGTGATAAATTCCCGAAAGTAATTAATAATGTTGAAGATCACACAAAAAATAATTAAATAGTTTTTTTGATCGTATTAGGTTTATTATTATATTTGTTAATGGTTTTTTTTATTTTAACCGAAATTAACATCTTTAAATTATCATAATAGCCAAAAGAAGAAATTCTTATTTTTAAAGAAACATATTTTCAAAATGTTGCATAATGGTATGATGATAATCGAAAATTCGATGAAATTAATGGCATCGGCTATTATCAACTACAACTCACTAACAAAGATAACATCCAATCTTTTGAATTAATAAAAGTCAAAGAATACTTCGAAACTCAAAAAGAACTTTCTAACCTCGTCAAACATATATAAAGACCATTATTCTTTCAATCGTTAGAAGAAACACAGAATTAATGGTCTTTAAATTTTCTCTGTTAGATAAAAAAATTGACAGTTATTTATATTAATATGTAAAATTAAAAAGATAAACAATTCCATGAAGGCTTAAGCGTTAACTGTTTAATCTTGGAATATAACAGTCTGAAAAAATATTTATTATAAGAAAACAAAGAATACTATCTTGGATGCGCACATGTTTCTGATATCAACTTTGAATAAATTAATTTCTATCTCCAATTCAACCCAAAAAGAAAAACTTTATCTATTTTAAGAAATATCTAAAGAAGAATAAATCGAAATCAAAGACAAATATAATATAATTAAAAATCAAATACAAAAAAATCAAAATAAACAAAACAATCCTAGAAGAAATTAAATAATTTAAAATATATTTTATTTTTATTATCAAAATCAAAGGAGATTAAATATACATGTTTAAAATAAAAAATCACAAATTATTTTTAAATATATCTTTGTTTATATTTTTAGGAATTTTTTTGATTATTAATAATTTTCATCAAGTAATGGCTGTAACTAAGAAAAATCATGACCAAAATATAATTTCATCAAAAGAAAAAGATAAAATTCTCAAAAATCATTCAGAAGAAAACGGAAATGAGTTTATAATAAAAGTAGACATATTAACAGAAAAAACTCAAGAAACCAAAAAAAAGAAAAGAGCTTCTGCTTCTAAAAAAACATTAGAAGAAAACACTCAAGAAACCAAAAAAAAGAAAAAAGCTTCTTCTCCTGAAAAATCTGATTATCATGTTAGTGCTTCCGAAGTTGCTTCCATTACAGGACACGATTCTTATCGTTCCATGAAACAGTTAGTAGTTGATAAACTCTTTGGCACGAATTTTACGGCTAATCAATATACTCTGCATGGGCAAAAAATGGAACCGATCGCGCGCAAATTTTTTAACGATAAAAACGATTTAACTTTTGAAAAAGTCAGTTTTTACAATGAGGAATTTAAACTTTTCGCCGCTTTAGATGGTTATAATGAGGAAAAAAAAGCAGTTTTAGAAATTAAATGCCCTTTTATGGATAAAGATCAAAAAGTCTCAAATACTTGGGATAGTTTTTTAAAAGATCCCCAGCCGGAAAATATTCCGAAAAACTACTGGGCTCAAGTTCAATGCCAACTTTTTTGTTCAAAAGCAAAATTAGCTTACTTTTTAGTTTATTTTAATGAAGAAAAATATTATGTTGTGGACGTTTATCCAGATAATGCATTTATATCGAAAATGATTGAAGATAGTCAAAATTATTTAGAATTTTTGAAAAACTGCGTAGAAGAATTAGAAAACACGACTTATTTAAAACAATTAAAAAAATTAAGTAAAAAATCAAAATTAAAATCAAATAATTAAGCTTTTTAGATCTTCATTAAGAATGTCTTTTTTGTTACCGGCAATTAATTTTAAAAGAGAAACCATGATGAAATTAATTGTTTTCGAAGTCTTAAGATGACAGCGGCAAAACGACGCTGATTCAGGCACTTGATTGCCAATTATTTCCTATTCCGAAAGTTTATCAAGGGGTTAGACAGTAGCACAAACGACAAGGAAATACGAGATTTATTTTTAAATTTTAATTCAGTAAATTATCGCACCCTTTTTTTATTTAAGTCTAGCAAATATGATTCAAATCTAAGTGGAATTAATAGTTCCGCAATTAAAAAACAATCGATTAATCATCTTTGACCGCTGGTTACCTTCAACTTATACTTACTAATTATTTCCTTTTTCCCAGGAAAAGAAACAACTTTTACCGTTAAAAAAGATTTTTCAGATTAATCATAAAACTATCTTAAAAAAACCTGATTTATTAATTTATCTTGATATCGATCCTATTAGCGGTTTAAAAAGAAAACAAAACCAACCTCATCACCAAAGTTATTTCATCGAACAAAAAACGTTAACTTTTTTCAAACTATTAGGCAAGGATATCAACATTATCTAACTCATTATTCTCATGACATTCGGAAGTTAATCTTAAACGGAATTGATCCCATTCTATCAAATATCAAAAAAATTATGAAATATCTAGAAGCTACCAAATTTCAATAGTTATTAAGAAAAAATGCTAAAATGGTAATCGTTATTTTTATTACTTACCATAATGGCAAAATTAAAACCATTAAACCTGATGGAACTGTTAATTGAAAAATAAAAAAAATTAAAAAGAAAAAAACTTAAAAAGGTCTTTTTTTATTTAGAAAGTAATTTCCTATGTTAACTAACGAAAATTACTTAAAAAATAATATAAAAATGATTTCTTAAAGAGACTCCGTTTTCTTTAAGAAATTACCTGAGTTGATAAATAATAAAAAGGAGGAATATATAATGTTATTAAAAAAATAATTGGCTATTATTTTTAGTTAGTTTTTTTAGGATTCATTTTTTCTAAATAATAATAAAGTAATGGCAAGAGCCAATGATAATATACAAAAAATAGAAACATTAACAAGAATTATAAGAGTATATAAAAACTTACATGATTTATTATTAGAAGAAGCAAGTTTAATACAAGAAATTTATAATGCTATTGTAAATAATAATTCAGAAGAAGAAATAACAATTTTAATTAATCGATCAAATGGAATAAATCTTCAATTTCAAAATATTCGTAGAAATATTAACAATAACCCAAATTAACTAAATAATCCTAGAATAATTTAAAATAATTAAATTTTAATCACAAATCAAAAAAAATCCCCTACTCAGGAGTTTTTTTATTTAATAAACTAAAACAAAACGAAATTAAAAAAATGCTTAAAACAATTTAAAATTATTAAAAAAGCAAAACATAATGTTTATGTTTTTAATATTTTCATCTAAAAAAACACAATAAAATAACATTTTCATTCAGGGAGTTCTTTAGATGTCGTTGGAATTGATTTTAAATTAGGATGTAAATCAGTTAATTTTTGTTGATGATAACCATCTAAACTCATAAGCATCCTTGTTTAGTCTTAAAAAAAATTAAATCAGTATAAATTTTGGTTCAAGGTTGATCAGTAAGATGTTTTTGAAAACATTTATTTTTAGTGTGTAGTCGTTACTATTTGATGAACCGATTATTTGGGGGCATTTTTTGACTTTTTTACCAATAATAAAGATGCCTTTTGATTTTTAAAAGGTTCAAAATCTTGGTAATCGTTAAAGTTTGGCGGTAAACTTTGACTAAAGGGAATATTATTTTTGATAAATTGGGGTGTTGATAAAGAATGACTGTTTGCAATAATTCAATTTTTTTGAATTAACATGCACAACTTTTTCCTTTATTTGAGATAGCTATTCTTATGGCAAATAAATTAGTTAAAAGGAAAAAAATAATTTATTTTAGAGACGATTTTTTGATTTTTTTGGTTAACTAATAAGCGAGGAGGTAAAATAATTTTGGTTTTTGTCTTGAGTAAAACTTTTATTGGAAATTTGACTTTCTACAAATAGCGCAGTTCAAAAAAGTTTGGTTCACGAGAAAAGCTAAGATATTTTTGGGTTAAATAGCGATCGAGATGATTATTAATATTATTAAAAGTTGTCGCAAAATATGGGGTTCAATGCAACTTTACTTTAACGGTTAAAAGATAGAACTTAATGCCATAATAAATGGTGATTGTAGGAAATAATAACAATAAGGTGATGATAAAAAAGAGGAGATTATTCGGTAAAACTTGTAAGATTTTATTAATAAACATAGGTTTTTCATAGGTTTTTATTTTCCTTTCCAAGTTGTGTTGTTGTTAAATAAAAAAAGACCCTTAAAAGGGTCTTGGTTTGTGATGAAAAAAATTTAATTTTTAATTTTTAATTTTTTAATTTCTTCTAGGATTGTTTGGTTGATTTTGGTTATTTTGTATTTGATTTCTAATAATATTTATTTGTCTTTGAGTTTGATCTATTCTTGTTTGAATATTTCTTAAGATATTTATTTGTTCTTCTGAAGCATAAAGTGGTGTATTATTAATGGCCGAAATCATCTCTTGTGTTAACAATAAATATTCTCTTTCTAATCGAACTCTTGTCATAATATTATCAAAATTTCTTAACATTTGTTCTTGATTATTTAGTTGTCTTTGTTGATAAGTTATTATTTGTTGGTGTACTTGTTGTATTTGATTCAATAAAAAATTAATTTCTGTTATCGAACTATGATTAAAAAGAGCATTAATCAATTGTTTAGATATTCTACCTTGGGTTAATAATAAGTTTTTAAAATCATTATATTCATCTATATGATTATCAACAATTGAATTATTTTCAGATATATCATCGTTATTATTCATTGCCGTAACTGGATTAATATTAATTAAGAAGAATAATCCTAAATAACTAATTAAAAAAAATGGTAAAAGATGTAATTTATTTTTTATTTTCATCATTTTAACTTATAACTCCTTTTATTTATTCCTCAGCTGAGGCGATTTCATAAAGAGAATTTAGTTCCGAAAGAATTGAATTTGGATATTCTTTTTTATCTTTGTCTAATAAACTTTTTTGTGGTTTTAAAACTGCTGTTTTAAGTAAAAGAGAAATTAATTGAGATCGATATTCATCATAATTTTTTTTATATTTAATAATGGAATTATGTTTTTTTATATCTTTTTTTTGATTCACGAATTTCATAACCTTTCTGATAATAATAAATATTATTATCAAATTTAGAAATTTGAATATACCCTTATTATATAACTTTCAGAAAGAAATGTTTAAAGAAAATAATGATGAAAATTAATTTAATCATGATTTGTTAGATAATCGGTTGATAAAATTTAGCATATTTTGAAACGTTTTTAAGCACGAGCATAACTGGAATTTTTTGTTTTAGTTATTCTTTTTTTGATATTTATTTCATCATTTTTTAATTTCTAATTTTTTTTAAATTATTTTTATCTTGAAATAATTTTGAAGTTTTTGAAATTTCTTTTTTTAGGATAATTACCTTAGTATTTGATCAAAAAAAATTTTTAATTTTATCAAATCTTTCTTGATTAATTGAAAATTTATAGTAAGGCATCTTAAATAGAAAATGTTAGAATAGGCAGTATAAGATTTTTGTTTTTGGTTCTCCATAATATTTAAGATGTTATTTCTGCAAAAATGGATAATATTGTTTCTTTACCAATATTATCCATTCTTTATAAAAACTAATGATAATTGCCATTATCAACAATATTAAGATAATTATAACAATCTGTTTTTTTTCGAAAAATTTTAATTAATTTATAAATTTTAATTAATATTTTAAACTATATAAAATTTATTTTTTCATATTTAATTAATTATTTATTTGCCTTAATTAGTAAATTTTAATTTCAAATATAATATAATCAATATAATTAATATTTTTTATACTTGGAAAATTTATATTTAATAAACACAATAAACATTAAATTATTGATAAATAAACATAACTTTTATTTTTGATTTTAATTTATCAAAAAATTTTTTAATTTAAAAAAATATTACGAAAATATAATTATTACTAAGAAAAAAGATTCAAAAATTTTTAAATTTGATGAAATAAATATTTTTTTATAAAAAATTTTTATTTATAATATTATTTTATTCTATTTTTATAGATAATAAATGATTTAGAAAATCATATTTTTTTATTTTTGAATTTTCTGAATTCAATAAAGTTTTTTGTTGAGTTATTTGGAAATTTTTTATATTTTGTAGGGTTATTGATTCATGTTTTTGAATCTCATCGTTTAATACGGATAGATTAATTGCGTTTTATGCAGCGATTTATCTTTGCTGTTTTATTTACAATCAGCCCCCGTCCAAACCGGACAAGCAAGTTTCCAAGCATCCGGCTTTCCCTAATTCACTCTCTCTCGAGAACTAATTTTCCCTCACGGTTGATTAGCTATTTAATTCTTATTGTTCTTGTTTTCTAATATCGTTTATTTGTTGATTAGTTATCTTCTGATGACAATCTTGACACAATACTTTTGTTCTTTTATTCCTGACCCTGTGGCGATGCGCGTTACGAATCATCCCAATGTGATGAATTTGCAGTGGGGTTGTTTTGTCGCAATTTTCACAACGTTCCGCTTTTAAGAGGTCAATTAGAGTTGTTTCAGACATTTTTTATAGAACAATATTGAATTTTATCCCGTGTTCGCGAAAGTTTAGTTTCTGGTGAAACTGTTGTTGACATAATATCAACCCCTTTCTTGATGCCACTGAATAAATAGTAAATTACTTTCTTCTTTCGCCCTATAAGAGCAGTTAACTCTTTTCTCGGTAAGCCGATTAACTAAATTATTCCAAATTTAGGTTTACCCTTACGACTACTAAAAAGATTCTTTATCCTTGACCATCCGGACTTTTATTTCCAGATTAGTAAACTTAATTACTTAGTTTTAGGATTCTCCAAGTTACTCTAAATTTCTACCTTAATTCTTTAGGGGAAGTATCCTCTATAGGAGGTTGATTCCAGGTTTTCTTTATCTGATAAACTACTCAATACCGAAGTTATGTATTAGTAGACTCTGGACTGTCCGTTTAAGCAACTTTCGAAACAGGTTTGTCAATTACTTCAATTTTCCTTCTTAGGCCATTGCAGGCTTCTCCATGGAATTATTTGGTGGCGGAATCTTCTTGACTAATTTGCTTTCGTCGCAACTCGCTTTTATGGTCTGCTGTAATCTGACATTCTTTCGTTTGCTAGACCGACCATCTCCTTTCAGGGTTTATCAGCCCTGGCTATTGGTTAGATAGCGCGAAATTTAGGCATCTTTGGCGCCCACTTCAAAACGATTATTTTTCTTATTGTTTCTATTTTCGAAATACTGTTCGGATGTATAAATTTTATAGCAAAAACTTGATTATTTTTCATATTCATGTGCAATACACAAAATAAAAATATCCAAAAAATTACAAAAATATTCAATAATTTGTTTTTTTTAATATTAAAATTCATTTTTAACCTCCTTTTTTGAAAAAACAATTTATTTCCGATAAAATTTTATCAAATAAAATACCATTATTGTTGAAAAAAATTAAAATTTTTTAATATAAATTATCAAATCCAAAAAATAAAAAAATTAATTTTAAAATTTTAAATAATTCCGTTATAATATGTTTTTCATAAGATATTAAAATTAATAATTTTATATAAAAAATCAAAAATTTAGATATTAATAACTAAATTTAGTTAAATAATTATATTTGTCAATTTCATATAAAAATAACTCATCAACGCATTAATCATTTACTTATTTTTGATCCAAATTAAGGTAAAATTAACTTTATAAAAAAATAATAAATAAAAATATAATTTTTAAAATTAAAAAATAAATTACAATAATTAATATCACATAATTATCATTTATTATTTTTAATTTTAAATTACATAATATAGATGTATTGTAATTTAAAATTTTATAAAATTTTATATTATTAAAATAAAGGTTATAAATTTATTTTTATTATTATAAACCGATTAAAGTTGTTATCAATTTAATTAAATTAAAATATAAAAAAATTGATAATGATTAAATTTTAAAAAAATAGAATATTCTTTAAACAAAACCAATCTTATTGGTTGAAAATTTTTAAATATTAATAAAAAAATCAATAAACCCATTGATATATTATTCAATTAGAAATTTTTTTAAAAATATAAAATTAAATTCAATAAAAAATAAAACTAAATATAATATTTAATTTTTATTTATATTTGTTATTTTTAATATCGAAGCATAAACAGGAATATAATTGAGTTTATGATGGTCAAATTTATTCAGAATTCAAAAACAACAAATTCTTCTCAAATATTATTCATTCAATTATTAATCAAAAAAATTGAAAGTTTTAAAATCACAAATAGATAAATTATCAATAAAAATTAAATTTTCCTTTTTTAGACAATTTTTGATTTAAAAATTGTGCTTTAAGACTAAAAATAAGTTGATAATTTAATATCTTTTCAAACCAAAGAAATATTTTTTTTTATTTAAAAAAAGTCTCTAAACTTTTTTATAATTCTTTTGTTTCAAAAAATATTTTTTTCTTCAGTTTAGCTTATTTTATGTTAATACAATTAAAAATTTATTTTAGATTTTAAACATATTGAGTTGGGGTAGCATAGTTTAATTGCTTTAAATCCATTGCATATTCCAAAATTGGGGAAATGGATTGATTATTTTTGTTATTCTATCAGGAGATTTTTATCATAAAAAAAGAATGTTACTATTATAGGATCATTTTTATTTTGTTTAAAAAGTTTTCAATAACGGCATTATCACGGGGATTAGTTTTTCGAGACATACTGATTAAAAAAACCTTTTTTATTTAAAGTTTGTTGAACTTTGTGGGTTTGATAAACTGCTCCATGATCTGTTTGCATGATACAAGGTGCTTTAATTGGAGAGAGTTTTTTAATTGTCTTTAAAACTAAATCTTTATTTTATTTATGGTAAAAATGAAAAGTGATAATTTAGTTGTTAAAAGCATCGATAATATAAGAAGAAAACCTTGATTAGTTTTAAAATAAGCAATATCTGTAAAGAGTTTTTTTGAAAAGGTTTGGTAGTCATAAATTCTTGATTGATGAAATTAAGAATAATTAGGAGATTATTTTTTAAATTATAGTAATTAAAATTTTTTTAATTTTTAACCGATAACGAATATCATTTTTTTTCATAATGGTATAAACTTTTTTCTTAGTAATCTTTTTGTTAAAAGTTTTCGGGTATAAATTGTTGATTTTATGATATCTAAAAAAATATTGATAATAGAAACATGAAGATTTAATTTTTTTTATTGTAACAGGTATTGTTTTTTATTCGAGGTTATTTTTGAATTTTAATCAATAATAATTACTTTGGTTAATTCCGATTGTTTTTGAAATGGTGATTAAATTAAGATTTTGTTAAAATTGGTTCACTAAATGAAAAACTATTTTTTTTATCAATTTTTTTAAGTTTTTCCGTTATTTTTTTGTAATAATTTGATTTTTGTTTTAATTTTTGTATCTTAAGACCAATTATTTTTAGCAATTATTTTTAAATATATTAACCATTATAATCCGGAAAAATTTTTTAAGTGTTTCAGTTTATTCATTTTTTAATAAACCACATATGGCAATCATCGGAAAGGCTATTAATTTAAAAATTAAATTTAATTTAATAATTAACATAAATTAAAATAAATTGTTATTACAAAATAATTTTATGATATTGATAATTAATAATGATCAAAAATGATAATACGATAATACTAAATATTAAGTATTAATGTGTATTAAATAAAAAACCTCTTAAAGGGGGTTTTTTTAAACTTTGATAAGAATTTTTTTAAAAAAGAAATTAGTTTCAACAAGATATAAATAGAAATTTATTAAAAATATTTTATAAATTTATTTATTTAATTGAATTTTTTTATTATTTATTATTTTAGCAATTTCTATTTAATTGAAGTAATTGTTGATTAAAATCATTTATTAATTGATTTATTAATTGAATTAAAATTGGATTATTATAATAACCTCTATTTATAATTAAATTTCTTTGTTCTTCTAGATTTTTAATAAGATTTATGCAACAAAAATATCTTTTATTTAATATAGATTTGGTTTTCGGTTCTTTACAAGATGATGACAATATAAATAATTTTTGTTTTCTTACCGAAAAATGCCAAATATTGTCGTTTATGATACTCAAATGTTCCGATGTCATTAAATCTAATGAATTGTTATTTTCTGTAGCCATAACTTGATTATTATTTATCAAAAATAATCCAAAAAAAATAAACAAATAAATAATTATTATTTTTAATTTATTTTGTAATTTAAACATATTAATGAAATTCCCTTTCGTTTTTATTACTTAAATTTTAATATAATTTAAGAAAAAAACCTAATTCAAATTTAGAGAATGCAAAAAGAAATTTTCAAATTAGAACAAAAATACATTCAAATAAAAGAAAAAAATCTGAAATTAACCAAAATATTTCGTAAAAAATCAAAAAAATATTCATAGTAAAATTGATCAAAATTAAATATAAATAAAAATTATTAGAAAAAAACGCAAAACTATTGAAATATACATAAAAAGATATAATAAACTAATTTGTGAATCTTTTTATTAATCGCAAGGATAAACCTAAATTTGGAATAATTTAGTTAATCGGCTTACCAAGAAGAGAGTTAACGACTCTTATAGGGCTAAAGAAGAAAGTAATTTACTATTTATTCAATGGCATCGAGGAAGGAGTTGATATACTATGTCAACAACTGTTTCACTAGAAACTAAACTTTCGCGAACACTGGATAAAATTCAATATCGTTCATCAAATGGTTACTATTTAAAAAAAGAGCTGCAACAAGGAATGAATAATTTCTATAACACGTTAACAGCATTCAACGGAATCGCTGCTAACAAAGGAGCGGGCACGCTAGGTATTGACAATGAAACCATTAATGGAATTAATCTAGAGAGACTAGAAAAATACCATCAGGAGTACGTTAATAATGGTTATAACCTGAAACCAGTTAAAAGAATTCTCATTCCTAGTGATAACAAAGGAACTAGACCCTTGGGATTACCAACCATCAAAGATCGGTTGATACAAAAATGCTTGGAACAACTCTTAGCTCCCTATTTTGAAAATATCTTTTCGGAATGGAACTTTGGATTTAGAACCAAAAAATCTTGTCATGACGCTATCAAGCGGGTTAAACAAAGATTTAAAGGGATTGACTACATTGTCAAAATTGACTTAAAAGGTTACTTTGATACCATCAATCATGAAATTCTCATGAGAACCTTAAATCGGTTCATTAAAAAGAGTAAAACTCTCTCAACCATTAACAAATGGCTAAGGGCTGGCTTCATGAAAGATGGAATCAAATACGAATCCTTATCAGGTTCTCCTCAAGGAGGAATTATTTCCCCTTTGTTGGCGAATGTATATTTACATTACATGGACCTGAAAACGGAGGAACTGATTAAAGAAGGAAAACCAATTAAGAAAGGAAACCCAGAATATGGGAAAGCATGGCGTAAAAACCAACACCACAAACTGGTGGTTGATAAGTATATCAACCTAAACCCGAAGACAAGAGTTGAGTACATCCGTTACGCTGATGATTTTATCATTGGCGTTAAAGGCGAGTATGATAAAGCCGAAGGAATAAAGAATCTGGTAACGCAATGGCTAGAACAAGATTTAAAACTTACCATTAGTAAGGACAAATCAAAAATTGTGAAAGCTAACAAAGGCATAAGATTTTTATTCTACATGATAAAGGTAAATCCAACCAATAGAACTCGTATAAGGAAAACCACAAAGAATTCCTTAAACGGTAAAGTTCAAATCCAAATTCCCCAAGCGAAAGCCAAGGAATATGGACGCGAATACAATTGGTTAAAGAAAGGGAAGGTGAAACACGACAAAACATTAGCGGATAGAGACGAATTAGAAATAATTCGGACCTATAAAACAATTATTAGAGGAATTATCCAATACTTTTGTTTAGCTAATAATCTCGGTGTTTTAACCTATCTAAACTATCTAGCTGAATATAAACAATAAGGTAATGATAAATAAAAGGAGATTATTTGGTAAAATTGGTAAGATTTTATTAATGAACATAGGTTTATTTCCTTTCAGAGGGTTTGTGTGTTGTTAAATAAAAAAAGACCCTGAAAAGGATCTTTTAATTCAAATAGTAAATGTTTATTATTAAATTATTCTTTAGATAATTTTATTAATTATTAATAACTAGTAGATGCATTATTTTGGTTATCTTTTTGATAAATTTTTAAAAAATTATTTAATCTTTGTTCTCTTCTATTTAAACAACCAACTTGTCTATTTAGATGTATAAGTTCTAAAATAGTTTGAATTTGAACATTACCGTTAGAATTTAATATTCGAATAATTGTATCGTTACGTTTATCAATAAAATTATTCATTTGTTCATCAATTATGTTTCTTTCGGTTAAAGTATGAATACGTCCTTTAACTTCATTAATAGCTTCATGATTTAAACGAATTTTATTATTAAAAGATTCTAACATTATTTCTTCATGATATTCAATATTTATAATTTTAGCTATATTTTGTTCTTGTTCTTCTAATAATTTATTTAATTTTTCGTTTAATTCATTAAGTTCATTTGATGAATTATTATTACCCATTCCCATAATTTTATGATTATTAGTTATTAATAACAATCCTAATAAAACAAATAAGTAAAAACCTATTATTTTAAATTGATTTTGTAATTTAATCATTAATTAAAACTCCTTTTATTTTTATTCTTTTTTTATCACTAGTCATCGCTGGTTCTTTTATTATATGCGGCTTCTCGGGCTTTATCATGATTATGTTTATCTTGATAAAGGGATAAATTTTTACGAACAGGATTGAAGTGGAGATGGAAATCGGTTAAATTAAAATCGGCATTAGAAACATGAGCGTCACCAAGATAATAGTCTTTGTCGGTTTCTATTAAGTATTTCGGACCATTATATTTAATAATTAAACAGTTACCGTATGAATCTTTATGGAATTGTTTTTCGATTTCGATATAAATATCTAAATAACTGTCATCTGCTGTATCGAAACTAGAAAATTCAAAACCATTAATTGAGGTTCTTTTATAATCAAGTCCGCGGTTATTCCAGCGGTCGAAAGGGTAACCTTCTTTAATGTAGTTAGCAAGGTTAGTAGGTTCTTTTTGGGTTTTGAGGCGATCTTGAATTTTCATGAATTCGAAAGCTCCGATATTTGCTTTGTTAGCGAGTTGTTGTTGATAATAACCGATACCATTAAAGCCATCAAAAGTATATTTAGCTTTAATCATAAGACATTTTTTATCATCATCATACCATTCTTCTACATTTTCAAATTTAGTTTCTTTAATACTAGGGATTTCTGTTTTGGTTTCGGGTAATTTGATAATGTTCATTTCGGTTAAAACCAAAAAACCGATCAATAAACATGATAATAATCCTAATATGATCAAAAAACCATTTAATGATTTTTTAATAATAATAAACATGATCATTTCCTTTTGGATAATTTATAACATGCCAACATTCTAACATATTTTCTTTTTTAATTTTCATTAAAACAATTTTGAAAACCAAGAAGTTACTTTATCGACTTTTTCTTTTACACTTTTAGCTCTTTGTCTTATATCTTCTTGAAAACAGTTTTTTTAAAGGTTGAATGGTGTTACTATAGGTTTTTTCTGGAACTTTGATTTTTTCATCAAGTTCTTTAAAATTTTTTGTTTTTTCAATTAATCTATCATTTTTTCCTTTTAATTCTACTTTAGTGGCTTCATGGGATTTTTTGTCGTCTTTAATTTGTTCTTTAAGTTTATTAATTTCGTGACGGAGTTCGGCGTTTTCTTCAAGTAAATACATCGTTTATTTACCAGAGGCGTTTTCTAAAGCGATTTCGTTTTCTTTCGCACGAATTTGGTTAGTTTGATGATTAATTTCTTGTCGGAGAGTTTCTTTTTCTTGTTCCGATAGTTTTTGGTTGTTTTCTAATTCGGCTTGTTTTTGGGTTAAATCGTGTTCTAAATTGGCTTTTTGAGTTTCCAAAGTTAAACTATTAATTTTTTCTTGTTGGAGTTGAATTTCTAATAAGTTTTTGGCTTTTATCGTTTCTTCAGGAGTTAATTATTGCGTTTCAGTTGTTTTTTTAGTTTCTTTGAATTCCTCGCCAAGGAGTGGTGTTTGTTGGAGTTGTTCTTGGGGAAGAAAGGTAGGTTCAGTTGTTGGTTTATCAACTGAACCCTGATCAGAGATTGTTCAAGTTACCAGTTTCACTTTCTTCTGGATTTGTTTGTTCTTGAGTTTTTTCTGCTGGATTTATCGCTTCTTTCGCTTCATCATGATTAGTTATCGTTGTTTCTCCGTCTTTCATATTAGTTGGTAAGTTAAGGGTTAGAGGATTTTTTATTTGTTGGGTTAATGGTTGAGGCGGATTAGGGATTTTGGTTTCTTCACGATAAAATTGATAAAGTTCGTAAGTAGTTGTGAGGTGTTCCCAAACTTTAGACACTTTTTATTTTTTAAAAACTCTTGAAGACTAACTATTAAGTTAGTCTTTTTTTTATTTCTAAGACTAAAAAAAATAATTTCCTGTCTTTTCTAAAAATATTTTTAGAAAGGAATTGCATGTTAAGACAAGAATTATTTAAAGAATTTTTAAAAAATAAAAAGAATTTAGCAATACGAGATCAATTAATTGAACTTCGTCTACCTTTAGTTAAAAAACCAGTTTATCAATTTAAATATTATCCGCGTTGTTTAACCCGCGCCGATTTAGAACAAGAAGGGATTTTAGGCTTAATGAAAGCCCTCGATAATTACATAGATTTAGGTTTTGAATTTATTACCTATGCTACTCCTGTTATTAAATTTGAAATCAGCGAACTAATTAGAAAAAGTCATTCGCCTGCAATTCCTCAAAAAAAACATAAATCAAATAATTTGTCTTTACAAGAAAAAGTTTATTTGCCATCTTCCATAAATAACCTTAATCCCCATCAACACTGGTTAAAACAAGTGCATCACGAACTTTTTTTAAAAAAAATGAAAAAGAAATTGAGTGCCACCGAATTCCAAATTATTCATTTAAGTTTTGGGATTCCTTTAGGTAATATCCATGAAAATTACCAAAGCTGTTATACCAATACCGAAATCGCTGAACAACTCAATTTAACTTTAAGACAAATCGAAAATATTAAAAACATCGCTATTAAAAAATTAAAAAAAATATATCGAAAGAGCCATAAATGATGTTAAACAAAGTTCAATTAATCGGCCGTTTGAGCCATGATTTAGAAAAACAATATATTAATAGCCATCACGAACAAATCTCCAAAATTGATTTTCAATTAGCTGTTAATCACAAAGAACAAGCCCAATTTATCCCTTGTGTCGCTTTTCGGAAATTAGCGGAAAACATGAGTCAATATTTACATAAAGGTTCTAAAGTATATATTGAAGGGAGTTTATCGATCCAAAAATATCAAAATCACCAAGGCCAAACAAGAACCACGACGAAAGTGATTCTTCAAAATGTCATCTTTTTAGATCATAAACCTTTAGACAATAAATCACAAGATCATTTACCTTTTTAACCATAACCAATTAATAAGGAACCAAAAAAATAACTAATCAACGAGCCAAAAGTGAAAATAAGTTATCCGATTTTATTAACCATTTCTTATTTATTTTTCATTATGAGTAATATGATGATCTTATTTTTTGATTTGGAATTAGGATTAAAATTTAACGCGACCATTAGCATCTTTGCCGATCTTTGCTTTTTAGGTTATTTATGGCGTCCAGATGAAAATTAATCGGATCGGTTGTAAACAAAAACTTTTACCCCAAATCATTCCCCATTTACCCGAATTATTTAAAACTTATTATGAAACTTTTTTAGGGAGTGGGGTTCTTTATTTTTATTTAAAACCAGCCAAAGCAATTTTAAACGATTACGATCCCGACTTAATCACGCTGTGGCGCCAAAGTTTCTAAAATCCTGATCATTTTGTCCATAAGGTCCAAAAGATAGAAAATTATCTTTACCAATATCACAATCAACAAAAAGAAAGGTTTAAATATTATTTATTATCGTCAAGAAGATTTAAAATTTATCCAATCTTTTTTGACTAAAGCTCCACAAGGTTATCGAGTGAAAAAGTTACATCCTAAATATAAATACCTTCCTAAAAACAAAAAATGACATTTTTATGACACTTCAATGACACTTTACTGACACTTCACTGAAACTTTACTGACACTTTTATGACAATTTCTCTCTTTAAATAACCTAGTTCAACATTAGCTTCTCAAATGAATGATACTTGATATTTTATATCGATAATGATAATGATACTCGATATTTGATATTATCGCATCATCATTCTTAATCATTATTGTTATCGATATCATAAAATTGCTTTTGGAAACAACAATTTTGTTTTTAATTTAATAGCCTTGCCAAGGATTGTTAGAGATATGTATATAAGGTAATTGTGTTTTTAATTTATTGAAATCATCGATTTAATTTTAATTTTTAAGTTAATAACCTCGCCAAGGATTGCTATTTTGTATTAACAAAAGATGAATAAACTGAAGCACTTAAAAAATCTTTCCGAGTTATAATAGAGGATATATTTAAAAATAATTGGTAAAGATAATTGGTCTTAAGATGCAAAAATTAAAACAAAAAATCGAATTATTACAAAAAATGATGGAAAAAATTAAAAAAATTGATAAAAAGATGGTTTTTTATTTGGTTAACCAATTCCAACAAACTCTCAATTTAACCACCATTTTACAAACCATCCAAATTAACCGAAGTACTTATTATTATTGGTTAAAAGTCCAAAATAAACTAAAGGAAAAAGAAGAACAATATTTGTTACAACAAAAACGAATTAAAGCTTTATGTTTAAACTATCAATATTTTTATGGGCATCGCAAAATCACCGATTTATACCAAAAAACTTTTAACGAGAAAATTAGTAAGAAAAAAGTTTCTACCATTATGAAAAAAAATGACATTCGGTGTCGGTTAAGAATGAAAAAAAATTTTACTTATTGTAATTTAAAAAATAATCTTCAAATTATTCCTAATTTAATCAATCAAGATTTTATGACTACTAAACCGCTCCAAAAACTTTTTACAGATATTACTTATTTTAAAACAAAGCAAGGATTTCTTTATTTTTCTTTTATTATTGATGCTTTTAATAATCAAATAATCGCTTCAAATGTTTCCAATCAACAAAATCAAGATTTAGTTTTAAAGACAATTAAAAAACTCCCCCAATTAAAAGCCCCTTATATCATGCATTCCGATCAAGGAACAGTTTATCAAACCAAAAAAGTCCAACAAACTTTAAGAAAAAAAGGGTTTTTAATCAGTATGTCGTGAAAAGCTAACCCCCGCGATAATGCTGTAATTGAAAACTTTTTTGGTCAAATGAAAACGATTTTACAACAGCAACAGCCTTTTTTATTAGAAAAATCTCCTAATAGCATGAAAAAAATAATTAATCAATTTCCCCAATTTTGGAATACGCAGTGGATTTTAAGGAAATTAAACTATGCCACGCCAATCCAATATGCGCAAAATCGCAGCTAATTTTTGAACGGCCTAAGCTAACCTGAAAAAGGTTACTTTAGTGCGCTTTTTTTAAAGAAAAAAGTTAAATTGATAGCAAATATCATTTTCTTTTCATTTTGTTATCAGGTTTTTCTCTTTTTTTAGTTAACTATATAGTGAGGATGATAAAATATAAAAAAAATATCTTTTGAAACAAAAGAATTATCAAAAAAAGTTTAGACACTTTTTTTAATTTCATAAAATATTTCTTTGGTTTGAAAAGATAGGAAATTATGAACTTATTTTTTAGTCTTCAAGCATAATTTTTAAATCAAAAGTTGTCTAAAAAAACGGAACAGTTCAAATTTTTAAAAAAATAAAATAAATCTAACTTTTTGGTTAAATATCATTTAATATCTTTGATTAATAAATAAAGTAATTATATTTATTACTTAATTAAGTTATTGGTATTTAGAATTGACGAACAATAAATTCTTTGGTGGTGTATTTTGAAACACAGTAATATCAGTGAATAATTTTAAAGAGAATATAAATCCTCTAAATTATATAAAAAAATATCTTTTTGGTTTTGAATGATTTCTTGTTGATATCCTTTTTTAGAAAAAAAACCCAAAATAATATTTGGATAAGAAAATATTTTTTTTATATATTCTTTTTTGATATTTAATTGTTTGAATTGTGGCATATTTATTTTTTGATTAGACCATTTACATTCGAAAATAGATACATTTTTATTGGTTTTAAGAATAATATCTATTTCTAAATTAACATTATTTTTGGGATTATTTATTTCTTTTTCGTTTCCCCAATAACGACCTATTTCTTCGATGTTCATTTTATTTTTTTTTATTAAAAATGATTGACAAATTTTCTCAAATTCCAAAGAAACATATTTATCTAAATCTTTTTGAATTACAGTTTCGTAAAAATTATTTTTATTCATTATAATTTTTTGAGATTTATTTTTTTCTAAAAAATAAAAGGAAAAATGAAAAAACTGATCTTTAATAAAATAAAGAGTTTTTTTTTGGTTTTTTTTACCAAAACAAATTTCTTTACCTACTATATCTAAATTTTGTAAAATATCAAGGTATTTCGAAGTAGTACCAGTGTGTTGAATGCCGCTTTTAGAAGTAATATTACTTAATTGAGTGTTTCCTAATGATATTGAATTTAAAATTCTACTGTAATTTTTAATATTACGAACTTCCTGAGTTAAAAAAAAATTTATTTCATCTTCAAAAATAGCTCCATCTTCTAAAATTAAATTAATAACATTATCTTTAACACTTTTGGTATCATCTATTTTTTGAAGATAAAAAGGTAATCCACCAAAAATACTATAAAAAATAATTTTATCTTCTAAACTAGCTTGAGGATAAAACAAATTAGCTTCTGCATAATCAAAAGTTTTTAATTTAATTTGAAAAGTTTTTCTACCATAAAGAGGTTTATGATACGCAAATATATCTTCTAAAATTCCTATATGACTACCTGATAAAATTAATTTGATATTAGAGTTTTGTAAATATTTATCAATAATATTTTGTAAAATAGATAAAATATCTGTATTATTTTTTAATAAATAAGAAAATTCATCAATCATAAGAATAATTTTTTGATTTTGACTTTTTTTAGCTAAATATATAAAAAGATTTTCGTAATTACTAAAAGTAATAGGTTCTTGAAAATAAAAGGAAATCTCTTGACTTAATCTTTGCAAATTAATATCTAAACCTGTTTCGTCGGCTACAAAATATATAGAAGAAAAATGTTTATTAATTTCTTTTAATAATCTAGTTTTTCCTATTCTTCTGCGTCCATAAATTAAACCAAATTCAAAATGATTAGAATTTATTTTTTCTTTTAAAATTTTTAATTCTTTTTGTCGACCAATAAACAAAAAATAACCCTCCATAACTGTTTGTAAAGAAACTATCTTATATTACACATTATATCATTTTTAGTATAGTATTTATTTTTTATATTTTTAATTTAATAAAGATATTAAAATATTTTGGTTCAATTAAATTATTTAACACAACTTTTAACTCAAGAAAAATATTATGATTTATACATTATTATTATCTTTTCGTCTTGTTTAAACAAGCATTATTATTAAATTAGACAAAAAAGAACTAATGAAGTGTATAGTGATAGATTAATTATATCTAAATAATGGGATTGGTATTTTCATTGTTAAAACGCACAGGATCTATTCGTATTAACTAATTAAAAAGTTAATTTATTAAATAAAAAAGAGACCTTTAAAGATCTCTGTTTAAAAAAATATTTTATTAAATGACTGATAACTTTTTGGCAAATTATTTTATTTTTTGATACTAACTACATCCCGAATATAAATATATCCCTACACAACAAAAATGGTACTTTTATGACAATTTCTCTTTTTGAATAATTAAACAGTATGGATAACAGGTTCTAAATTCCAAGATTGGATTTCTTCTTCAAATAAAGGTCGATGATAATCGATTAATAATTCAACTTGGGCATAATATAATAATTTTTGTAATTGGGTAATTCCAGAACCGTATTTTTGAGGGCAATTTTATAAAAGATATTTTCCAATATCATAAATATTGGTTAAATATTGGTTTTATTTGTTGTTTCTTTATTGACTAAGAACTGTTTTTTTAATTTAAACATTATTTAACTGCCTCCTTCTTTTTTAAATAATATTAAATCTTTTTTGTTTTTTGAACAAAAAATTAAAAAATGAAACATTTTTTGTACCTTTTTAAAAAGTTTTTTTGATTTTTTATGATTTTTTTATCTTTTGTGTTACAATTTTAAAAATATAATTTGTATATATAGAAAAGAGTTTTTATGTATAATATTTAATATTATTTTTTAAAATTTCGTTTAATTGTACACACACTTTTTTTACTAACGTTAAGTATATTTTTAATTATTATTACTTTTAGAGTTATATTTTTATTATTTTCTTTTGTATATAAAATTATTAAAAAAATAATATATATAAATAAAGAAATAATATATATAAAGTATGTAAATTTTTTTATTTTTAAAAATTTTAAAATTCAGGATAAAATCGAAAATTAATACATTAGATAAATTAAAAACTAAAATAATTTATTTTCAAAAAACATCAAAAGTAAATAATAATTTGATTAATCGCAATAATAAAAAATTTTTTTATTTTTATCAAAAAGTTTATTTAAGAGTAGTACACTTTAATAAAAAACAATTAATTGATTTTATAAATCTTTTTTTTCAGATATAAAACTATAAAAATCAAATCAATTTTAATAATGGTTTCATTATTGTAATGATTGATAATATTATTGACAATTTAAAAAAAGAAGAAAAAATAATAATAACGTAAATATTAACAACAAAATAAAAAAAATATTTAATATATTTGATTTTATCGATATATTAGATAAAATATATGAGTATATATTTGAAAGTTGCGATAAACAAATAGATTTTATAAACTCACAAATCTTATTTAAATATAATTTAAAAGAATATTTTATTTTAAAACTTCATATTTATTTTAAAAAGATAATAAAAAAGAGACGGTCAATATTATTTTTTAGAATACCATTAATTTTAATATTATTCTATTTATTTTCTTATTTAAGGAATTTTAATAATTTTATAAAATTTTTACTATTCTCTTTATAATTATTAATATCTTAAAGAATCAATAATAAAAATTTAACTGAAAAAATATAATAAATCATTTTATCCATAAAATAAAATAAAAAACAAAAAATATTACCGAAGATATAGAAGAAATATTATATAAACAAAAAGATTGTAATTTTAAAATAAAAATGTTATACTTCTAATATTTAAAGTAGTTTTAAAAAGAGTTAATTATGGTAAATTCAGAAAATAAAATCAACTTTTTTAACGTTGCCCAGTTTTTTTTATAAATAAAGATAAAAAAATAAATAAAACCAAAATTCAAAAATTACTTTATTATGCACAAGATTATTATTTAGATAAATACAACAAGGTTTTATTTCAAGATATTTCAAGATGCTAACGAAGCGTGGCCGTATTGTCCTATTATTTCTTTTGTTTATGCTGAAAATTTAAAACAAGAGATTTTAGAACAAGTTTTTGATGATTTTGGTAAGCTAAATGCCGATCAACTTAGTAAAAAAGACTCATAACGAATTCCCATGGAAAACAACTTATGATCCTCATAAATTATACACATAATGTATTATTAAACCATCTATTTTATCCAATTTCTTTAAAAATAAACAAGATTAATCTAAAAAATTTATGTCGATAAAAAGAGAAAAATATTTCGAAATAATTCAATTATTAGATAAAATTATGAAAAATTTTAAAAGTAATGGTCATTTTTTAAAAGTTTTTTTACGAAATTAAATTTTCTGAAGATTTTATTAATTATTATATTGTAGATAATTTTAAAAACATAGGTAAAAAAACTAATAGAATCCATAAAAGGTAATGGTAAAGTCGATGTATTTGTTGATTATGATTATATTATTGAAACTAAACATTATTATAATCAAGAAGATTTAGAATTTGTTTATAAACAAGTATCACATAGAATGAATCATCGTTTTCTTTATGCTTCCATTGTTTTGTTAGTAAATGGATTTTAAAAAAATAAATTTAAAGAAACTTTAGAAAACATTCATAAATGGATTAATTTAAAAAATGGTAAAAAAAATCAAAAACAAAATTTAATGATAATTTTTTGATTATTATAATACCAAATTCTGATACTGGTTATGATATTTTGCTTAACATTGCTTGTTATCATTTAGAATTTCACATCAATCATTCTAAAAAAAAATTATAAAATTAACGACGAAAATAGTAAAAAAATTCATAACCAAAGTCGTTATATTGAATCATTTAGTCACATAAATAGATTTAATTTTAAAGACAAAGAAAAAATAGTAGCAGAATATTTGAAAAATTTAAAAAAAAGAATTTGTGAAGATTATGTATTTTTGTTATGAATATAATGAATATTTTTTAAAACCTAAAAAAAATAATAATTATGCTTTTTTTAGGGCGTTTTTTTGATTTAATAATTAAAAAATAAAATTTTTATTTTTATTGTGTAATTGATGCTATTTAATTAATTTAATTTTTAAAAGTGTTAAAATTTGCGTCATGGTTAAAGTTTTTTACTAAATTTTGAGTCAAGGTAACATCATTTTCGATAAATCAGGACATTGATAAAGAACTACTTTTGGTAATAACTAGATTTATTTTTAAATTAACATCGGAAATATTTTCTTTTTGTTTAATATATAGTCTTTACTAGAAATGAATTAATTTTAAACTTTTTTGTTACTTTTATCGATTTTTTATAATAATCACAAAAATCCATAAAATATATCATTTTTGAATAAAAAATAATATTTTATTTTTTTAATTTAGTTTAAATTGAGGTTTAATTTTTTTAGATTTTTGTTTATTTTATTCAAAAAAAAGCTAATTTTGATTATAAATGTAATAAAATAATAAAATTAAAATTATTAATTTTGATATAATATATTTTTGGTTAATGTAAAAATTATTTTTCAAAAAAATAAATAAAAATTAATTACACATTAAAAACTTTTGGAAATGAATTATAATAATTGCTTTTAATCAAAATATAAAAAATTTTTTTTAAAATGTCAATGAAAAATGATATTTACAAGAGGGGCGCCAAAGACTCCTAAATTTCGTGCTATCTAACCAATAACCAGGGCCAATAAACCCTGAAAGGAGATGGTCGGTTCGACAAACGAAATAATATCGGATTACAGCAGACCATAAAAGCGGGTTGCGACGAAAGCAAATTAGTCAAGAAGATAACGCCACCAAATAATTCCATGGAGAAGCCTGAAATGGCCTAAGAAGGAAAATTGATGTAATATCTAAACCTGTTTCGAAAGTTGCTGAAACGAACAGTCCAGATCCTACTAATATGAGGTACGAGTATTGAGTAGTTTATCAGAAAAACCTGGAATCAGCCTCCTAAAGAGGATACTTCCCCTAAGGAATTAAGGTCGAAATTTATTGTAACTTGGAGAATCCTAAAACTAAGTAATTAAGTTTACTAATCTGGAAATGAAAGTCCGGATGGTCAAGGATAAAGAATCTTTTTAGTAGTTGTAAGAGTAAACCTAAATTTGGAATAATTTAGTTAATCGGCTTATCCAGAAGAGAGTTAATCACTCTTATAGGACGAAAGAAGAAAGTAATTTACTATTTATTCAAAATGGCATCGAGAAAGAGGTTGATAAATGATATCAACAATTGTTCCAATATAAACTAAACTTTCACGAACATTGAATAGAATTCAACATCGTTCAGCAAAAGGTTACTCTTTAAAAAGAGAGCTGCAACAAGGAATGAATAATTTCTATAACACGTTAACAGCCTTTAATAAAATTGCCGCTAACAAAGTGCGCGGGTACTCCTGGAATTGACAATGAAAACATTAATGGTATTAATTTTAGAAAAACTAAAAAGATACCATCAAGAATACGTAAACAATGATTACAACCCAAAACCGGTTAAAATAATTCTTATTCCTAAGGATAACGGGCAAACCAAACACTTGGGCTTACCGACCATCAAAGATCGGCTAATACAAAAATGCCTGGAACAACTCTTAACTCCCTATTTTGAAAATATTTTTTCAGAATGGAGCATGGGATTTAGAACCAAAAAATCTGGTCATGACGCTATCAAACGTGTCAAACAAAGATTTCAAGGAATTGATTACCTTGTCAAAATTGACTTAAAAGGTTACTTTGATATAGATCAATTATGAGATTCTTATTTTAGAATAACTTGGAGCATCCTCAAAGCAGTTATTAAATCGCCTTACCAAGAGAAGAGAAGATTAACAACATTTACAAGGTGAAAATAGTTAGTAATTTATTAGAATTGTGTAAAAATGTGCGTCAGAAAACTGATTTGCACAGGTTCTTATGGGAATTAATTGTAATAAGCGATAGAAATACAAATCTTATCATTAAAATGAAATTTATTTATTAGAATTAATTGAAGTTAATAGAGAAAATTATAAAATGAAAAAAGAATACGTTAAAATATCATTTTTAAATAAAATTATAATTATATTGGTCTTAATTGTTACCATTTTAGTCTTAATATTATCAGTAAGGTCTGACGTTAAAGTTACAAAATCTAAAAAAATTAAATCCTCGTTCCCAAACGAAAGTCCTCGAAATTTAAAAAAATATATATCTACTAATGTTCCTAAAAATTTTTTAAATGTTAAAAATAATTCTAACCAAATGATAAAAGGAATAAGCACTAATAATATTAAATATTTAAATTAATTATTTACATTTTTTAAAGTTAAAGAAGTAATAAAACCTTTTTCTATAATGAAAATAATTATCCATTTAAATTTAATTAAAAAATAATTAAATAAAAATAAATTAAAAATAATTAAATTTAAATTAGTAAATATTAAAATAAATCAGTTTCAACAAAAGTTAAAATTTAATTTATAATTTTTAAAATTATTACAAATAAAATATGTTATAATATTGGTAATCACCTATGTTGTTACTATAGATTTATTTAAATAATAAAAATATTATAGGGGGATAAAAATATTTTGAAAAATAATAAAATTCAAAAACTAAGATTTTTCCCAGTTAGCATTATATTATCATTATTATTTTTATTAAATTATATTATTATTAGTAACAATAATGTTTTATTAGCTCATTCGCAAAATGATGAATCAGTTTCTAAATCGTTAGCTTCATTTCATAAAGATACTCTAAATCTTAGCGATCAACAAAAATTAGAATTATTACGACACATTTTGGACAATAATAAGTCTAATTTAAACGGAGAACCGGATCCAGATTTAGAAAAACAAACTTGTTTTACTGCTTTAGACCAATTATCAGGTGTAAACGAATGTTTTTATGAAGATCCTTCAGATATTAAGGAACTTAATGATATGAGTCAAGCATTTAAAAATATTATAGAATCAAAAATAAAAGCAAATCAATCTTATTCAGTAACAAATCCTAATTTAAAAGAAGCAATTTTAAATAATCAACTTTTATCTATTTGTTCGCGATACATCTTCGAAGCTGCAGCTGAATTAATATTGAGTTATGATTGGGGAATGTTTTATAAATTTGTCACCCAAGCGCCAGGTATATTAGCGTGGAACATTTCAATTTTCAGTCCAACTAGATAATTATTTGGTGTTATTGCTTAATTGAAATATTCTTATCAAATAAATAATATCTCAGAATATAAAAAAACTTTAATCAAGTTCACATAATATTCTGAGATTTTTTTTTAAATAATAGTATTTGTTTAATTATTTCCGATTAAATCTAATATTTTTTATTATTTTTTAAAGCTACGATTTCATTAAAGTTTCTTATTTGGTTTTTTCGATATTCTAAATTAAAAAAACCATGTCTAATGAATTGGAATTTTTCTAAATTATTTTTACAATCTAAATTGCTTTCTATAAAACCTTTATATTGTTCCCAAGAGTTAAAATTAAATAAATATTTTATTTCTTTAGACTTTTGATGATTCTCTTGATTATTATCTTTTAATAATAAATCATAATAGAAATTAAAAGTTGCTTCTGAAGATTGTTCTATAGTTAAAAAATGAATAGTGCCGTTAGGTTTTCGTTGGTTAAAACCGCTACCACTTTTGGTCATCGGATCGTAGGTAGCTAAAATTTCTGTAATTTCTCCGAAATTATTCGTTATTATTTTATATGCTTTAATAAAATAAAAATATAATAATCTAACTTCTCCGTATAAAAATAATCTTTTAAAATCTTGATTAGGTTTATTTATTTGAAAATCGCTACGTTCTATATATATTTGACGTGAAAAAAAAACTTTTCTTTTGGTTTTTTCACTATTTTTATAATAAGAAATTTCGCGAGATTCTATTTTATTTTCGGGATAATTAGTAATCGTTATTTTTAAAGGTTTTATAATAGCAATAATAGTTTTAGTTTTTAATTGTAAATCACTTCTTAAACAAGCATCTAACATACTTTTGTCAATATTACTATTTATTTTAGAAAGACCTGCTTCTAAAATAAAATTCTTAATCGCCGAAGGTGTGAATCCGCGATTGCGCAATCCTATTAAAGTAGGCATGCGCGGATCATCCCAACCTCTTACTAAATTATAATCTACTAAAGATTTAAGAATTCTTTTGCTTAAACATGTGCCAACAATATTTAATCTACCAAATTCAATTTGTTTTGGAATATTAATCATTTCAGTTTCTTTGATGATCCAATCATAAAGTGGACGATGATCTTCAAATTCTAAAGAACATAAAGAATGAGTAATTTTTTCTATAGCATCAGCTAAGGGATGAGCAAAATCATAAGTTGGATAAATATAATGGTGTTTTTGTTTTAAAGTTTTAGCATTTAAAATTCTATATAAAACTGGATCACGTAAATTAAAATTAGGATTAGACATATCAATTTTCGCTCTTAACACTTTTTGGCCTATTTTAAATTTACCTTGAGCCATTTGATGAAATAATTCTAAATTCTCTGAAATAGTACGTTCACGAAAAGGAGAACATTGTTGAAGTTCTCTTGTTTGTTTTAATTCTTCTGCATTTAAATCATCTACAAAAGCTTTATTTTTTTTGATTAATAAAATAGCTTTTTGATAGATTATTTCAAAATAATCCGAAGTAAAAAAAATTTTATCTGGTTTATACCCTAACCAATTTACGTCTTTTTCTATATTTTCAATATAAACAGCTTTTTCACGTATAGGGTTAGTATCATCATATCTTAAATAAGTTTTTCCTTGAAAATATTTAGCTAATTCAAAATTAATGATAATTGCCCGAGCATGACCTAAATGTAAAAAACCGTTTGGTTCTGGCGGAAAACGAGTAATAATTTCGGATATTTTATTTTGTTTTAAATCTTGTTCCATAATAGTTTTGATAAAGTTAGATATTATCATAAAATATTTTTAATTCTCCTTTTTTTGCTTTGACAAAAATATAATAAATTTTTGAAAATTATTTCTCTAATACCTTTTAAAGAGCGATATATATAATCTTAGTCACATATAAAATATTTTTTATAACAAAATTAAAATATAAAAAAAATTATATTTTATAATTAATTTTTGGAAAAAATAATTATTTCCATATATAAAAATAAATTTCAAATTTATATTAAATTTTTTTAAGATATTTTTAGTATACTAGAATAAATGTTTTTTTTAAAAAATATTATTTTTTTCAGGAGCAAATTTAAATGTTTATTAAATTAATTAATCGCATTATTTTATTAACAATAATTGTTATTATTTTATTCACAATCAGAAACGAAATCAATATTGAAAGTGAACAACAAAACGAAGAGAATTATGATAATTCTCTTGAAGAAATTAGAAAAACTTGGCGACAACTCGATCCAGATAAAAATACACAAAATAATTTTAATGAAACGCAAAATGAAAAATTAAATAAATATATATAAAAATAATCTCAAATTAACTTTCTAAAATACTTTTATAATTATTTAAGAGAATTCATTTTTTATGGCTAATTATTAAAAATTGTCATAAATTATGAATTCTCTTTTTTTCAGATAATATTATTTAAAAGTAATTTTAAAAGATTTTAAGAATAACCGTTTTTATAATATTTGCCTTAGAAAGATATAATAAGTCTAAAATATTGCATAATTCTAAGAAAATTTAATATTTTTATTATATTTTTTTTCAAATTATATAGATATTTGATAACTTAACCATTCCAAAATATCTTTATAGACAAAAGTATAAAATGTATTATTTAATAAATTATGATTACCTTGATAATATAATTTGAAATGTTTATTAGGACTTTTTATTAATTCAAATAATTCTTGACTATGTTCAAAAGGAATAATTTTATCTTGTTGACCATGCAATAAAAAAATAGGTTTTGGATAATTAAATTCATAATTAATTAAATATTCTTGAAATTGTGTAATCATTAAAAACATAGTATGATAAATGAAACGAGTAGTAACAGTATTAATTTTATTAGTAATTTCTGCTTGTTGTAAAGTTAATCTTTGGGACTCAGCATAATTATTCATTATAATAATTTTAGTATTTGAATTAATGTTATTAGATTCTAAAATTTCTCGAGTTTTATTCAAAATTTTTGAAGATGTAGCAATATTAATAACTCCATCTATATCTTGAAATTTATAAACATAACAATTATTAATTGTGCTGCCTAGTGAATGACCTAATAAAAATATTTTCAAATTATTTTGCCTTTTTAAAAACATTACAATATTATGCAAATAATTTATAAAGATTTGAGAATCTTCGATATCTCCTGCTTTATCCGGATTTTGTATATTTTGACCATGATTTATTAAATCATAATTTAAAGTATTAAAATTATTAGTATTTAAAAAATTAGTTAATCTTTCATATTCTTGAGAACTTTCTCCCATATCATGTGTAATAATAATATTTGCTTTAGCCATTTGAGGTTCAATAGCTTGTTTAAAATTATTCAAAAGTCTGACATTATTATATCCTAATAATCGAAAATTAGAAAAATTTAATATTTTAAAAATAAAAATAAAAAAAATTATAATGATAAATAAAATTTTTATCAATAATAAATTATTATTTTTGGAATTTTGATTATAAATTTTTTTGGAATTATACATTTTCAGATTATTTCTCCTATTGAATAATGAATTCTATAATGAACAAAAAGTTTTATAAAAAATCAAAAATTTTAATATTAAAATATAATGATTCAAAATTAATAAAATATCTTATAATTTACTAATCTAATTGTATATCATAAATAATTTAATTATTAATAATAAAAATAAAAAATTATTAACAACAATATCATCTTTTTTTAACTTTTATTCTATAATGATAATTATTACTATAATTATCTTTATATGCAATAAAATAAATTTGAAGAGTACAGGTCCATACCTCTCTCATTTTCCAAAACCCTATATTTAATAAAAAAAAAGTTTCTCCTATTAGAATATTATGATTTAATATTTTATTAATATTAAAAATTTTAATGACTCCAGTATTTTTATTATATTCAACATTAGATTGCGGCTCAAAATAAAAATTGTCTCTTAATTGTTTTTCCATTGCGGCTTTAGAAGTTCCCGATAAATAAGAAAATTTACCAAACAAATGATAATAAAAGGTTTTATCTTTTATAGCATTAATTAAATTAAAAGAAATTGAAGGATTTTCTTTAGATAAATTATCAGAAATATTTAAAAGCGGCGTTTTCAAAGATGTTTGCGTCATCGGAAAAAAAAATATGATAAAATAACTTAAAATTAGTAAGAACCAAATCAATAATATTACAATAAATATATTGTAATTGTTTTTTTTTTGTTCATATTGTCACCATTTCTTTTAATAAACCATATTGTTTATTATCTTTAATAGATTATTAATTTTAATTAATTTGGATTTTTTTATTTGTAATTTTTAATATTAACTTTACTAGGGCTTTTTTTTAAATCTTCGCCAATTAGATCTAACCAATTAGGTATATTTTCATCTAATAAATATTTAAGGGCATGGAAAAAACAATAACCATCTCCAGGTGTATCGTTATATTCTTTAATATAAAAATGTACATTATTAAAATTTTTCATTTCCAATTTCAGAATAGAACTATCTATTATTTCGAATAAAGAATTGAAATCGTATGAAAAAGTTGTTTGATCAGAATTCTTTATCTCGATAATTAATGATATTCTTTTATTTATTTTTTTAGATAAAAAATCAATAGTACTTTGTATCAAAAAAGGATAAGCAGTATTTAATTTTTGATTTAAAATTTTTTCTATAATTATTTCCATATCTAATGGCGGTTTTTCACTTTTTAAAAATGTCTGATAAGTATCTTTAAAAGTATTATCTTTTAAACCTAAAAAAAATTGTTCCAATCCTAAATAAGCTATTTTCGCAACTAGTTGACGATTTTCAAGATATTGATTATTATTTATCTTTGTATAAGTATAATCATAATAATTCAATGTTTTTTGATTACGATTTGTAAAACAACAATAAATAAACCAAATTATAATTAAATGAAGTATAAATAAAAATGTATATAAAATAATTTTTAAATTCAATTGAATGTTAAACATTTTTTAATTATTTTTACCTTTCGCTTTTTGATTTTAGAATTTTAATCCCAAAATAAAAAAGTTTTTTTAAAATATTTTTAATTTAATTAAAAAAGATCAAATTATATTAAATATAATAATATTATAATTTATAATTCACAAGTAAATTTCATCACTACTTAAAATAAATAAATTAATTCAAAGTTTAATATTATAAGTGAATAAACTGATAAATCAAGATGATTTTATTTATTTTATAAAAATTGTTTTTTAAATAAATATTTTTTTAGAGGTATTATATATATGTTTTTTAAAAATCGCAAAAATTTTTTTGATTGTATAACTAATAATTCTATAGCTTTATTTTATTCTGGCAATCCCCAATATAAAAGCGGAGATCAATTATTTCCTTTCGAAGTTAATAAAAATTTTTATTATTTAACTGGTATTAAACAACCTTATATTATTTTAGTTTTTATAAAAACACTATTAAATAAACAAAATTTTTTATTTATTCCTGATATTGATCCTAGGAATAAATTATGGAACAATGAACAATTAAATCAAGAACAAATTACCGATATTTCGGAAATTCCATTTACTAATATTTTGGAAATAAAAGATTTTAATTTTTGGATTAATAAAAAAATTTCTGAATTAAAATTATTATCTCCCAAAATTTATTTTGATATTCCGAATCATTATAAAGAATTAAAATATTCTTGGAATTATCAACAATTATATAAATGTTTAAATTATTGGCCAAATATTGAAATAGCCAATAGTTCTCAGATTTTATTAAAATTACGTCAACAGAAAAATAACGAAGAAATTAACTCTATTAAAAATGCTATCGATCTACATTATCGATCTTTAATGTATTTGTTTCAAAATTTAAATAAATGTCAATATGAATTTGAAATAGCAGCTAATTTTCATTATTATTTAGGCATGAATAAAGCTCAAAACGCTTTCGAAACCATTGTCGCTTCAGGAAAGAATGCTTTAATTTTGCATTATCATAAAAATCATTCTTATTTAAATAATAACGATTTATGTTTGATAGATGCAGGGGTAAAAATTAATGATTATTCTTCGGATATTACTCGTTGTTTTCCTATTAGAAATAAATTTACACCTATACAGTATCAAATTTATAATTTAGTATTAAACGTTAATAAAGAATTAATTGATTGGGTTAAACCTGGACATAGTATGAAAGATTTAAATTATTATGGAAAGCAAATGCTATCTATAGGTATGAAAAAACTTGGATTTGAAGAAAAAATTGAAAATTATTTTTATCATAGTATTAGTCATCATTTAGGATTAGATATACATGATCTAATAGATATAGATGCAGAAGAACCTATCAGAGAAAATAGCATTATAGCTATTGAACCAGGTTTATATATTAAGCATTTAAATTTAGGGATTAGAATTGAAGACAATATTGTTGTCAAACGAAAAGGAAATATTAATTTATCTGCTAAAATTCCTAAAGAAATTGAAGAAATAGAATCTTTAATAAAATAAATAAAAATATTTTAAATTTAATAATTATTTTTATAAAAGATAAAATAAGTTAGAATTATTCGTTTTAAATTAGAGATTTGTTATAATATCAATGTTATTATAATTATAAATTATTTAATTTACGTATATTATTATATTTATGGCAAATAATCATAAATATTTTGTTCTTTCATTAATAACACAAGCGATAAAGAATATTTTCTTAAAGGAAACAAAAACGAATGAAAGTAGTTCTTAAAAGTATAGGTTATGGTAGGAAGTAAAATTAAAAAAATATCAATATTAAAGGTTATTTGGAAATCATTAATCGGGGTATCTTGAAAGAAATACTTCAAAAATGAAAAAATCTTCAAAACTATACGGTAGATATCATGGTATCAATTATAAACCATTATCTACTTGTCCTCAAAGGGTAATAACTATTTTTAACTCCTAACAAATCTTTATTTACAATACATCGATAATAATAAAATAACTCATTCGATTTATGAATGAAATTCTAAATGAAAATTTAATATGGAATAAATGAAATCCTATCAAGATAGTAGATATCTGTAGATGACTTAATCATAATATCGAGTCTTTGAAGAAGATATTTTTTATGCGAATAATTTTATTTCATTATTGGAATTAAATAAAAAACTGATATAGTCTAATAAATAAAACTCACCAATTATTCAATATTTGGAACAGGATTAAAACTGAAGATGAGTACAAATAAATTCCAAATCATTCCATCTCATCGAAATTATTAATTCTGAATAAAGTAAATCTTACCAACAGCGATCTAAATAAGAAAACCACTCAGAATTTCTCAAAAAGGGAAAATAATACTGATACTGAATCATAAAAATAGCCAAAGAATATGGGTATGAATATGATTTGTTAAAAGAAGGAAAGCTAAAACACGACGAAACATTAGTAAAGGGAGAAGAATTCATCAATAAATACATATTCCATGTTCGTAAGAATCTCGCCGACTGTTTGAAAGCGGAACGTTCCCGCTGCAAATTCATCATATCGGGACAATTCGCAACGCGAATCGCCAAAAGATTGATAAATAAAAGAAAAAGAGTATTGTGTAAAGTTTATCATCGGAGTATAACCAACCAACAAATACATGATATCAGAAAAATAAGAACAATAAGAATAAATAAATAACCAACTAATGAACCGCAAGGCAAAATTAATGGTGTGCTAGGAAACTTGCTCGTACCGTTTGGACGGGGGCTGTTTGTAACATTTGATAGCTGTCAAAGAAACGCAAATAATCTATCCTTATTAAAAAAAGATTGGTAATAAATATTTCAAATAATATTATATTGAATACAATATTATTAGTGATAAATTAATTTTTATTTTAAATTATAAAATTATTATTATTGAAAAATTGAAAATTTTTGTAATAACATTTATAATTATCCAAAGATAATTTCCAATGTATGATCAATTTAATTTATATTTTTAATCATTATAAAATAATATCTAACCAAAAAGAAAGGTTTTTTAATTCTGCCAAAATTAGTAAACAATAAATTTATTTATTTATTATTATTAATATTGTTATTAATATTTGTTTTTATTCATGTATACGATTATATTCATTTGAATAAAAAAAATAATTTCAACAAATTAACAATATTAAAAGATAATTTAGATTTTAAAATGTCCCATAAAATACCAATTAACGATGGAGATCACGTTATTAAAATTATTAAAATTATTGATAAACAAGGTAATATTAAAAAATATGATTATATTACAGGTAAATTGTTAAAGCAAAAAACTAATAAAAATATTCAAAAAGATCATAATCATGATATTGATAGTGTTAATGAAACTCAAGATATTGATATTGATTTAAATAATTTAGATAATGTGAAAAAAATTATTTGTCTAGATGGAACTATTCAAGAATATGATCAACAAAAACGTTTATTTTGTAAAATTAATTCTGATGGTATCATTAGTTATTATGATTATAATAATAAGAAAAAAAAAATAAATTTACCAAATAAAGATTATCAATTCGATAAATACTTATTACAAGAAAATTTTCCTGACGAAACAAAAAAAATTTATAAATATCATAAAATACAGGAAACTTTTTTAAATGGTATAACTAGAAACTATAATTATAACCAAGATATTATTCAAGAAATTTCTAATGAATATATTCGTGAATACAATCCCAAAACCCGAACAATACAAAAAATTATTTTTCCAATCGGTGAACAAAGAGAATATTACGGTTTTTATTTATGCTTTATTCATCAAGATATTTTAAATGATAAATCAGTTAGAGAATATCAATTGCAAAAAATAAATCAAAATTATTTTTACAAATTGAAAAAAGAAATTTTACCTAATGGTACTATTATAAAATATGATAATAATTTATTACCGATCCAAATGACAACAACAGATAACATAATCATAACAGCATCTTCTTCGGAACCAAATTTAAAATTAGAAAATAATTCAATTACCAAAATTAAGTTACCAGATAATTCTATAGTTGAAATGGATGATACTAAAAATTATCAAATTACCAAAATTACTGATAACCAAGGAGTTACCCGAGATACAGAAATTATATATTTAAATAATAATCCACTTAATCATATTATTAAAATAATTTTTCCTCACGGTTATATTCAAGAATTTGATGAATTTAATGGCTGTTTAATAAAAGAAACATGGCCTAATAAACATATTTTCGAATACATTTATTTAGATAACACAGCTCGATTAAAAAAAGAAATAACCCCTAATGGTATCGAAATTAATTATGATTATAATAATGATCATCCTTTCTTATTATCTAATATAGTTATTTCAGGAATTGTTAAAATTCCTTATCATTTATCTGATAATCATAATAATTAATTTTTGATTAAATTTTTGGTAAATTAAATTATTTTAATCAAAAAGATTGATTTTTGATTTTATTTTTTCAATTTATTATTATTTGTATGCGTATTATTTTTTAGATATTATATCTTAATTTTAATATTATTAAAATTATAAATTAATTTTTTGTTTTATTTTTATTTTTATTTTTAAATTTAAATAATTAAAATTTTAAAAATTTTAAATTAACATTTCTAATAGATATAAATTATTCTATTTTTTATTAAATTCTTATCTTAAATAAAAGTTTTATGAATTTGAATTGATCATTTATAATTAAATGAAATTTAAATTAATTACTTAATTACCGGATAAATTACTAACTTTATAAACATTTTTTGTTTTTCCAAGATTCTATGGCTTTTTCAAGAGCTTTCCAAGGTAAACTGATACAAGAGATTTTACTTGGGTTATCACAAAAAAATTTAAAAATTTGTAATTCTTTATTCAATTGATTAATATCAAATTTTCGCTGATTTAACATAGCTAAAAAATTTTTAATTTTCACTAATACTTGTTGAATGTTTTGTTTTTGAACCGTCATGGACATAATACTTGCTGAAATACAACAAATTGAACAAGCTTGGGTATTATGGCGAATATTTTGCAAATAAGAATCAATAATATAAAGTTGTAATTCGATCGCATCACCACAATAATTATTATGGTAACGAAAATATAAATAGTTAGAATTATCAGACAAACCTTGATTGTAAGGATTATTCAAATGATATAACATAATTTTTTTCTCTTCATCTTTTAAATAAATTAGCGTTTACCTCTTCCTTTATTTATTATATTAATTTTCGTGATTTTTGAAAAAATTTATCTTTTTATAAAAAATATGAAAATTAATTTATTTCGAATTTATTTTCATATTTTTTTCATTATAAAATGCTATTTAAATCTTTGATTTGATTTAAAATAGATACTAAACGATTGATATCTTGATCATTATTATAAATACCAGCTGAAATTCTAATAGTACTAATTTGATTTATTTTTTGAATAATTAAATTAGCACAATGTTTACCAGTACGCACAAAGATATTATTTTGATTCAAAAAATTTTCTATATCATGAGCATGAATTTTTTTAAAATTAAATAAAATCATATTAGTTGACGTAGGATTAAAAATTATAATTTGAGGCATTAATTTTAAAAAACTTTTGATTTTATTAATAATATCATTAGTATGTTTTTGAATCCGAGGTATCCCAATTTTTCTAATAAAATTCAAAGTTTTTCGAAAAGCTAAAATAGCACCAATATTTAATGTTCCTGGTTCAAATTTGTTTGGTAATTCGTTGAAAATAAAATTATGATGATTAACTTCGCAAACATTACCTCCGCCAATATTAGGCGAAGATAATTTTTCTAATAATTTTTGTTTTCCAAATAAAATACCAATACCAAAAGGACCATACATTTTATGAGCTGAAAAAGCTAAAAAATCTATACCTAAATCTTTGACATCCAACGATAAATGTATTATTGATTGCGCTGCGTCTAAAATGACCAAAATATTTTTTTTATGAGCAATTTTAGTAATTTCTTTAATAGGTATTTCATCGCCAAAAGTATTAGATATATGACCTAAAACTACAAATTTTGTTTTATCTGATAAAACTTTACAAAAATTATCTACTTGAATTTTATAATTTTGATCTAAAGGAATAAAAATTAATTTAGCTTTCTTTTCTTTAGCTATTTGCATCCAAGGTAATAAACAGGAATGATGTTCTAATTCGGAAGTAATAATTTCATCACCAGGATTAACCAAATGCTTTAGCATTTGAGCAACCATATTTAAAGATTCAGTAGCGCCTTTAGTGAAAATAATTTCTTCAGGATGAGAATTTAAAAATATCGATATATCTTTTCGAGTTTGTTCAATTAAAAAATTACTCTGCATAGCTAAAGTAGAAGAAGAACGGATATTCATGCCGTTGTTATTATAAAAATTTTGTAATTCTTCAATAACCATTTTCGGCTTTAAAGTAGTTGCTGCCGAATCAAAATAAATTAAATTAGGATTTTTTTTAAAAATAGGAAAATAATCACGAAATTGATTAACCATATCGAAATCTATCTTTTTATTTATCAAATTTATTTAATATATCATATTTAAGTTGTTCTGGATTTCCAACTATAATATAGTCATAATTAGGATGACCTGTTTGTAATAAAGTTTGTTGAACTTCTTTATTTCTTAAAAACCATTGCATTGCTTGAATATTTTGATTATTTTGGTAATTTTTTTTAGCAGCCAAAATAATAGCATATGATGAAAAAACAATATCTGTAGGTTCTTCGTTTTCGTTAATTCCTAAACCAATAGAACCTAAACGTAAAAAATTATTATTTTGTCTCATTAATCCCGGACAATTAATAGCTAAATCATATTTGTTATAATCATCAAATAATTGAGCTACTTTAAAAATATTATCTGTTTTAATAAATTGTAAATTTGAAATATTTTCAATATCTTCTAAAGACAAATTATATCCTTTTTTTTGAATAATTTGTTCATCAATTTTAATTAAATTTAATTTTCTTAACAACAATAGTGAACGCGATAAATCACATGGCGCTGTAAATAAATCATTAAAAGGAGCAAAAAGAACTCGAGCATTTTTTATTTTTTTTACATCTTCTAAATTTTTAATTTTTAAAGGACTGTTTTTGTGTGAATATAAACCATATTTAGGATGAAAAAATGGTTCAATCATTTCTAAACGTTCTAAAGGTTCAGGAATAAAATAATTATTATAAGCTTTCATAGTATGGAAATTATTAGCAATATTAAAATCAATAATCCCCTCTTTTAAAGCATCATTACAATTGACTTGATATTTTTCTTTTAATTGTTTTTCATCGAAAATTTGTAATTCAAAACCAATTTGATTAATTAAATGTTTATTTTTTTGTAAAGTTTCTAAAGTAGATGGAAAATTAGTAGCTATTTTGATAATTTTTTTTAATTTTGTTTCGCAATTGCATGATTGACAATTAAACATTTTTTTAATGGACCTTCTTCTATTTTTATATTTTCTTTATAACCAATTTTGTACAATTCGGTCTTTAAGTTTTTCTGGATCAGAGATCATCACATAATCAATTTCTCCATTAGTTGTTTGATTAGCATGAAATTTTTTAACTTCTGGATTTTGTAATATTTGTTGTAATAATTTAATTTCTTTACTATTTTCATTGCTTTGGCGCGAAATTAAAGCTATAGCATATGACTCTACTAATTCATCTTGAGGCTCTTGATTATCAGAAATATTTGAACCAATTCGAATAAAATCTTTATTATATTTCATAAAAGCTGGCCAATTAGCCATTAAATCGAATTTGTCTGGTTGTTCGAATTGATAAGGTATTTGCGAAGTTTTAATAAATTGTAAATTATATGGATTACTAATATCTTCCAAACTAATAGCTAATTTTTTAGTTTTAATAATATGTTCTGGAATGTTGATTAATCCTAAATTTTTTAATAATAAAAGTGAACGAGACATATCACACGGCTGAATAAAAGCAAAAGACACGGCCAATAATACTTTTAAATTTTGATATTTTTTAACTGTTTCCAAATTAGTTAATTGTTTTTGATTTTTACGATTTATATATAAACCATATTTAGAATGATAAAAAGGTTGTATATAAGAAAATAATTCTTTATTTTGTTTTTTTAAAAATTCATTATAAGCTTTAAAAACATGTACATTAGTATAAATTAATCCATCTATAGAGCCGTCAGATAATTTATCAATACTTTCTTCCGTCCAATCTGTTTTAATAACATGTAAATCTATTCCTTGAGAAAAATAAATTTCTTTAGCTTTATTTAAAGTATTCAGTACAGCTTGTATCGGACTAGCCACTTTTATAGTTTGTAATTGGGATTTAGCAAAATTCATATTTTGTTCTTTCTAAAAAATTAAAAAACAATATCTGTTTTATAAAATATTTTAATTAATAAAAATATAATAAATACAATAATTCAGTTTTATTAAAAATCTTTATATAATGTGGGTTTAATTTGAAAATATTGATAATTATTTAACATTCTCGAAATAGGACATTTTTGATGAATAAAGTTCATAATATCTTGTGTTTCAGTGATTGACAAATCTTTAATACCGCAAACTAAATTAATATCAAAATAAAATCCTTTTTCATCAATACAACTATGACACAAAATTTTTATTTTAAAATCAGAATGATTTAAATATTTACGTGCAGTTTTATAAAAACATATTAATAAAGATAAACAGAAGAATTCTTTAGGATTACTAATTTCCGAACTATTTGCAAATGCGGAATTAAGCTTTGTTTTTAAGCCTTTATAAATAATTCCTATATCTTGTAATTTGGGTTCATAATAAGCTATAATTTCTATTTGATTTTTCATTTTTAAACATACCTTTAAATTTTAATAATAATTAAAAATATATTTAATTAATTTCTAAATATATTTGTTTTAATTTATTATTTTTTATAACTAAATTAAAAATATTCTTATTTAATAAATAAATTCCATGTTCTGAATTAACTTCATCATCTTTTATTTTAACTAAGATATTTAAATTTAAAAATTTTTTAGTAATTGGAGATTGATTAGTTAAGGGAAAAGTTTGATTTCTATTTTTCATAAAGGTTTTTAAAACTTCTTGTTCTAAAGTATCACAATTTAATAAATAATGTTCGATTTTATAATTAAAATTAAATCGATATATTAAATGCATAATTATAAAATTTATTATAACAATAAATATAATTACAAATAATATATAATAACTCATTAACTTTATTTAATCTCCTTTTATTTTTTATTTTTCATTGCCAACATAATTTGTTGAATTTGTTTTTCACTAGGACTTCTTCCCATTTGTTTGAACATTTCTTTAATTTGTTTTTTATTTATAGGAGGATTTTTTTCTAAATATTTTTTAATACCGAAAAACATTACTAATGCTCCTACTAAAATTCCTATAAATAAACCTGATAAAAATAAAATTGTTTCAAACCAAGTCATAACTATTTTCCTTTCGATTTGAATATTTATTGGAATAATTTAATTATTTTTTAATAAATTTATTTAATTAAAAATTATCTTCTTATTATAAAACAATAGGTTTATAAAAAATTAATCTTTTGTTACCGTATTTTTGGTTCTTAATTAAAATAAATTTGTGATTAATATTAGGTAATAAATTTTTATGATAAGTTTCATAAATAATCCAACTTTGACAATGAATAATTTTAAATAATTCAGGAAATAAATGTTGGATATCAAAAGTATAAGGAGGATCTAGAATAATTACATCAAATTTAATTTTTTGATATATAAATCGTTTTAACATATTGAAAGCATTTTTATAAAAAACTATTATTTGTTGATTACTAATTTTAAGTTTATTTTGATTTTTTCTAATGGTTAAATATGCCGGAAGAGAATTATCTACCATAAAAATCTTTTTGGCTTTTCTACTTAAAGCTTCAAAACCATAAGCTCCAGAACCCGCGAATAAATCTAAAACAATACTATTATTAATATCTTTTTGAATAGTATCGAATAAAGCTTTTCTAATTAAATGAGTAGAACTTTTAGTGGTTTTAGATGGTACTAAGTTTAAACGAAAATTTTTATATTTTCCTGATATAATACGCAACATTATAAATATTACCAAACTTTTTTCAATTTAAAGCAAGTTTTTTCTTTAAAGAATTTAATATTTTTATTTGTTCAGGAAAAGATTTAAAACCTTTGCTAATATAATAATTAAGATTATTTTTTAATAATTCATATATTGTTTGATCTAAATTTTTAAAAGCTAATTTTCTAAAATAATTAATATTCGGAAAAGTTCTGCTATCTTCTATTTTATCGCTAATTAAAATAATCTTATCTAATTTATTCATGGTTTCGTGACCCCAAACATGTTTTCTAATTGCATCAAAAATTTTTGTATTATTAATATTAAATTCTTGTTGAAGCACAACGGGAGCACTAAAAGCATGATACATAAAAACCATTTGTTTATATTTATTAATAATTTCATTATCTAATAAAGATAAATGAAATTCTAAAGATTCATTTTTGGTATAATCATGAAATAAAGCAGCTATTTGAGCTTCTTGAAGGTTTTCTTCATAAAATATAGCTAATTCAGTAGCTTTTTGATAAACTCCTAAAATATGATTTAAACGATAAATATCATTTTTAAATTTATTATTAATTTTTTTTAAAATTTCTTCTATCAACATACCTTTTAATTATCTTTTATTTAATAAAATTCTTAAACTTTTTATTATAAATATCTAAATTAGTTTTTCGAATTAAATTAATTAAAGGTCTTTCTATATAAAAACGATTATATTTTGTGAATAAATTTTCTTGTTTTCTATTTAGAGGTTTTAATACGGATAGATTAATTGCGTTTTATGCAGCGATTTATATTTGCTGTTTTATTTACAATCAGCCCCCGTCCAAACCGGACAAGCAAGTTTCCAAGCATCCGGCTTTCCCTAATTTACTCTCTTGCGAGAACTAATTTTCCCTTGCGGTTAATTAGCTATTTATTCTTATCGTTCTTGTTCTTTTGATATCATGTATTTGTTGATTGGTTACCTTACGATGACAATCTTTACACAATACCTTGGTACTTTTATTCATAATACTCTGGCGGTTCGCGTTGCGAACTGTCCCAATGTGATGAATTTGGAGTTGGGTTGTTTTGTCGCAGTTTTCGCAACGTTCCGCTTTCAGGCGGTCAGTTAGGTGCGTACGACCTTGGAATATATATCTATTAATGGTAATATCCGGATTTCCCTTATAGTTACGCATTTTTTTAATTTTATCCCAAGAGTAAACGTCCCATGATTCATATTGAGTCTTTCCTTTGTTAATATAGGAAATACCCCAAGTTGAACCTGTCTTCAGTTTCTTTCGAACTCTGGCAATCGACGTTTTTCGTTTTCTTGCCAGCGTTTTCAAACAGCTATATTCCGCTAGATAGTTTAGATAGGTTAAAACACCGAGATTGTTAGCCAAACAAAAGTATTGGATAATTCCTCTAACGATTGCTTTGTAGGTTCGGATTATCTCTAATTCGTCTCTATCCGCTAATGTTTCGTCGTGTTTCACCTTCCCCACTTTTAACCAATTATATTCGTGTCCATATTCCTTGGCTTTCGCTTTGGGAATCTGGATTTGAACTTTACCGTTTAAGGAATTCTTTGCAGTTTTCCTCTCACGAGTTTTATTGGTTGGTTTAACCTTGATCATGTAGGATAGAAACCTAGTTCCTTTGTTGGCTTTCACAATTTTTGATTTGTCCTTACTAATGGTAAGTTTCAAATCTTGTTCTAACCATTGCGTTACTTGATTCTTAATCCCTTCAGCTTTGTCATACTCGCCTTTAACGCCAATGATAAAATCATCAGCATAGCGGATGTACTCAACTCTTGGATTTGGGTTTAGATTGATGAAGCTATCAATCCCCAGTTGATGGTGCTGGTTTTTAAACCATGCTTTCCCATATTCTGGGCTCTTCTTCCAAATTGGCTTTCCTTTTTTAATTAGTTCATCCATTTTAAGGTCGATGTAATGTAAATATACATTCGCCAACAAGGGAGAAATGATTCCTCCTTGAGGAGAACCTGATAAAGATTCGTATCTGATCCCATCTTTCATGAAGCCGGCTTTCAACCATTTGTTAATGGTTGAGAGGACTTTATTCTTTCTGATGAACCGATTTAAGGTTCTTATGAGAATCTCGTGATTGATGGTATCAAAGTAACCTTTTAAGTCGATTTTGACGATGTAGTCAATTCCTTTAAATCTTTGTTTGACGCGTTTGATGGCGTCGTGGCAAGATTTTTTGGTTCTAAATCCAAAGCTCCATTCTGAAAAGATATTTTCAAAATAGGGAGTTAAGAGTTGTTCGAGACATTTTTGTATTAGCCGGTCCTTGATAGTAGGTAGCCCCAGGGGTCTGGTTCCTTTATTATCACTAGGAATGAGAATTCTTTTAACTGGTTTGGGGTTATAACCATTATTGACGTATTCCTGATGGTATCTTTCTAGTCTTTCTAGATTAATCCCATCAATGGTTTCATTGTCAACACCTGGCGTACCCGCTCCTTTATTAGCAGCGATTCTGTTGAATGCTGTTAACGTGTTATAGAAATTATTCATTCCTTGTTGTAGCTCTCTTTTTAGAGAGTAACCGTTTGATGAACGATGTTGAATTCTATTCAATGTTCGCGAAAGTTTAGTTTCGAGTGAAACAGTTGTTGACATAATATCAACCACTTTCTTGATGCCACTGAATAAATAGTAAATTACTTTCTTCTTTCGCCCTATAAGAGCAGTTAACTCTCTTCTCGGTAAGCCGATTAACTAAATTATTCCAAATTTAGGTTTACCCTTACGACTACTAAAAAGATGCTTTATCCTTGACCATCCGGGCTTTTATTTCCGGATTAGTAAATTTAATTACTTGGTTTTAGGATTCTCCAAGTTACGCTAAATTTCGACCTTAATTCCTTAGGGGAAGTATCCTTCTTCTTGGAAGGCTGATTCCAGGTTTTCTTTATTTGATAAACTACTCCGTACTTTTAGTATATACTAGTAGACTCTGGACTGTCCGTTTCAGCAACTTACGGGAAAGGTTCTTCTATTACATCAATTGTCCTTCTTAGGCCATTTCAGGCTTCTCCATCGAATTATTTGGTGGCGGCATCATCTTGACTAATTTGCTTTCGTCGCAACCCGCTTTTATGGTCTGCTTTAATTCAATATTCTTTCGTTTATCAAATCGACCATTTCCTTTCAGGGTTTATCAGCCCTGGCTATTGGTTAAATAGCACGAAATTTAGGCCTCTCTGGCGCCCCTAAAATAGAAGTAATATTTAATCGATTAGCTCCTCTAATATCTGTGGCTAATTGATCTCCGATCATGATCGCTTCTTGAGTTTGTATTTGAGTTAAACTTAAAACTTTGCGAAAACCCCAAGATGAAGGTTTTTTATGTAACAAATTAAGATAAACATAATTCCAATTAGGTTCTAAAATTTTTTTTAATTTACGATTAGAAGCATTTGAAAGAATAATTATTTGAAATTTTTTACTAATATTTGTTAATAAATTGTAAACTTTATTATCTAATGTTGTTTGATAGGGTTCTATAAGAGTATTGTCCAAATCAAATAATAAAACTTTAAAATTTTTTCGAAAAAAATATTCGAAAGGAATTTCAAAAACAGAATCATAATAAAAATTAGGTATATAATGAAAGTAATTTTCTAATTTTATAATTTTCATATTTTCATATCAAATTAATGTATTTTCAAAATTTTAATATCAATAATTTTACCAGTTTCAGATTTATATTTTACTTGATCACCTTCTTTATGACCTTGTAAACTTTGTCCAATAGGAGATTCGATAGAAAATTTATTATTTAAAGGATCTACTTCTAAAATTCCAACTAAATGTAATTTTAAAATTTGCATATTATCTAAAAACTGAATATCTACTGTATTACCGATAGTAACAATTTCTTTATTTTGATTAAAATGATCAATTATTTCCATATTTTTTAAGATATTTTTGATTTCAGAAATTCTTGTTTCTATTATTATTTGTTCATTAGTAGCAGCAGCATAGTCAGCATTTTCACTTAAATCACCTTGATCACGAGCCTCTTTTAAAGAAATTAAATTTTCACTTCTTTTAGTAGAAGTTAAATGCTCTAATTCTTGTTTTAATTTATTTAAACCTTCTTGAGTTAACTTATAAATTTGTTTATCTTTATGAATATTTTTTTTATCAACTTTATATTTATTCGCATAAGAATCAATAATATCATGATTCATAATAACTAACCTCTTTTTTTTATTGTGTTTTTATACTAGATAATTCATTTTATCGTCTAAATATATATGTAGATGGTAAAAAATTTTTACAAGAAATACTTAAACCATCCCCTACATCGGTAAATATAGTTTTAAAAAAATAATTATTTTTTAAATATATTTTAAATTTTTGTATTTTATTCAGAATTTTACAAACATTTTTAGAATTATTTTTTTTCATAAACAAATTATGAAAATTTAAATTATCACAAATAATAAAACCATTATTTTTGAGAAATTTTTGGTATTTTTCGAATAACTTACAATATTGTGATTTAGCGCCATCAATAAAAATTAAATCATAATTTTTTTTAGGTTCATATATTAAAGCTTCTGTCCAAATTACTTTAATCTTAAAAGGTGTGTTAAAAAATATTTTTTTAGCCAATTGATAATAATTATATTTTCGTTCTAATGTTTCAATTTGATTATCCGGATTACACATGGTTAATGATACGGATAGATTAATTGCGTTTTATGCAGCGATTTGTATTTGCTGTTTTATTTACAATCAGCCCCCGTCCAAACCGGACAAGCAAGTTTCCAAGCATCCGGCTTTCCATAATTTACTCTCTTGCGAGAACTAATTTTCCCTTGCGGTTAATTAGCTATTTATTCTTATCGTTCTATTCTTCCTGATATCATGTGTTTGTTGATTGGTTATCTTGCGATGGCAATCTTTACATAATACCTTGGTACTTTTATTCATAATACTCTGGCGGTTCGCGTTGCGAACTGTCCCAATGTGATGAATTTGAAGTTGGGTTGTTTTATTGCAGTTCTCACAACATTCCGCTTTCAAACGGTCAGTTAGATGCGTGCGACCTCGGAATATAAATCTATTAATGGTAATATCCGGATTTCCCTTATAGTTACGCATTTTTTTAATTTTATCCCAAGTGTAAACGTCCCATGATTCATATTGAGTCTTTCCTTTGTTAATATAGGAAATACCCCAAGTTGAACCTGTCTTCAGTTTCTTTCGAATTCTGGCAATCGACGTTTTTCGTTTTCTTGCCAGCGTTTTCAAACAGCTATATTCCGCTAGATAGTTTAGATAGGTTAAAACACCGAGATTGTTAGCCAAACAAAAGTATTGGATAATTCCTCTAACGATTGCTTTGTAGGTCCGGATTATCTCTAATTCGTCTCTATCCGCTAATGTTTCGTCGTGTTTCACCTTCCCCACTTTTAACCAATTATATTCGTGTCCATATTCTTTGGCTTTCGCTTTGGGAATCTGGATTTGAACTTGGCCATTTAAGGAATTCTTTGTAGTTTTCCTTACCCGAGTTTTATTGGTGGGATTTACCTTTATCATGTAGGATAAGAACCTTGTGCCTTTGTTAGCTTTCACAATTTTTGATTTGTCCTTACTAATGGTAAGTTTCAAATCTTGTTCTAGCCATTGCGTTACTTGATTCTTAATCGCTTCGGCTTTGTCATATTCACCTTTAACGCCGATGATAAAATCATCAGCGTAACGGATGTACTCAACTCTTGTCTTTTGATTTAAATTGATATACCTATCAACCCCCAGTTGATGGTGCTGGTTTTTACGCCATGCTTTCCGATATTCTGGGCTCTTCTTCCAAATTGGCTTTCCTTTTTTAATTAGTTCATCCATTTTAAGGTCGATGTAATGTAAATATACATTCGCCAACAAGGGAGAAATGATTCCTCCTTGAGGAGAACCTGATAAAGATTCGTATCTGATCCCATCTTTCATGAAGCCGGCTTTCAACCATTTGTTAATAGTTGAGAGGACTTTATTCTTTCTGATGAACCGATTTAAAGTTCGCATGAGAATCTCATGATTGATGGTATCAAAGTAGCCTTTTAAGTCGATTTTGACGATGTAGTCAATTCCTTTAAATCTTTGTTTAACGCGTTTTATAGCGTCATGACAAGATTTTTTGGTTCTAAATCCAAAGTTCCATTCTGAAAAGATATTTTCAAAATAGGGAGTTAAGAGTTGTTCGAGACATTTTTGTATTAGCCGGTCCTTGATAGTAGGTAGCCCCAGGGGTCTGGTTCCTTTATTATCGCTAGGAATGAGAATTCTTTTAACTGGTTTGGGGTTATAACCATTATTGACGTATTCCTGATGGTATCTTTCTAGTCTTTCTAGATTAATCCCATCAATGGTTTCATTGTCAACACCTGGCGTACCCGCTCCTTTATTAGCAGCGATTCTATTGAATGCTGTTAACGTGTTATAGAAATTATTCATTCCTTGTTGCAGCTCTCTTTTTAGAGAGTAACCGTTTGATGAACGATGTTGAATTCTATTCAATGTTCGCGAAAGTTTAGTTTCTGGTGAAACGGTTGTTGACATCATTTATCAACCCCTTCCTTGATACCATTGAATAAATAGTAAATTACTATCTTCTTTCGCCCTATAAGAGTTATTAACTCTCTTCTGGGTAAGACGATTAACTAAACTATTCCAAATTTAGGTTTACCCTTACGACTACTAAAAAGATTCTTTATCCTTGACCATCCGGGCTTTTATTTCCGGATTAGTAAATTTAATTACTTCGTTTTAGGATTCTCCAAGTTACACTAAATTTCTACCTTAATTCTTTAGGGGAAGTATCCTCTTTAGCGAGGCTGATTCCAGGTTTCTTTATTTGATAAACTACTCAATACATAGTGCATATATTAGTAGACTCTGGACTGTCCGTTTCAGCAACTTTCTGAACAGGTTTCGGTATGACATCATTTTCTTCTTAGGCCATCACAGGCTTCTCCATGGAATTATTTGGTGGCGGAGTCATCTTTGACTAATTTGCTTTCGTCGCAACCCGCTTTTATGGTCTGCTATAATTTGACATTCTTTCGTTTGTCAAACCGACCATCTCCTCTCAGAGTTTATCGGCTCTGGCTATTGGTTAGATAGCAAGAAATTTAGGCCTCTTTGGCGCCCCACTATAACCGATAGCAGTGCCTATTTCTAAAATATCTATTATTTTTTTTTGATTAACAAAGTTTTCTAAAAATAAACCAGTTTCTTCGTGAATAATAGGTATACGCTCTTTTATAGCATATTTTTTTATTTTTTTTAAATATTTTTTTTTTATTTTATAAAATATAGACATATGTGAATTCTTTATAAATTTATGTTTATTTAAATAGATTTATGATAATTTAAAAAATTTTGTAAAATTACCTTAGCAGCCATTTCATCTTTTAATTTAAATATTTTAGTTTTTTTATATTGAGCTTGATACATATTATTAATTGCTTCTTTAGTTGAAAGTCGTTCATCCCACAAAACTATTTGAACAAATGGAAAAGATTTCTTAATTCTTTTGCTAAAAGAAATACTAATTTTAGATTTAATTCCTATATTATTGTTCATATGTTTAGGATCTCCTAAAACAATTGTATTAATATTAAGTTCGGTAATTATTTTAGATAAAGGCAAAACTAATTGATGATATTGATGCCTTTGAAATTTAATAGTTTTTAAATTTTTGGCAATAATTCCAAATTGAGAAAATGAAATTCCCAAAGTTTTTTCTCCCAAATCTAAACCTAAAAAATTTTGCTCTTTTATAAACATTTTAACCATTCTTGCTGCAATATTATTAATTTATCTTTGTTATAACTAATACTTTTAGCAAAATTTGCATTTCCCCCGCCTTTTCCTTCAATGATAATATTTACACGATTTATAAAATTTTTAGCATTAATACTATCAATATTACTTTTACAAACCAAAATAAAATATTCGGATTTTTGCTTATATAAACATAAAAAATTAATTTTTAATTTTTGTATTAAATAATCTAAAAGATTTTTCAACATATTTTCATCAATATCGATATTATCGCAATACGGATAGATTAATTGCGTTTTATGCAGCGATTTATCTTTGCTGTTTTATTTACAATCAGCCCCCGTCCAAACCGGACAAGCAAGTTTCCAAGCATCCGGCTTTCCCTAATTTACTCTCTCTCGAGAACTAATTTTCCTCACGGTTAATTAGTTATTTATTCTTATCGTTCTTATTCTTTCTGATATCATGTATCTGTTGATTGGTTACCTTACGATGACAATCTTTACACAATACCTTGGTACTTTTATTCATAATACTCTGGCGGTTCGCGTTGCGGACCGTGCCAATGTGATGAATTTGAAGTTGGGTTGTTTTTTCGCAGTTCTCACAACGTTCCGCTTTTAGACGGTCAGTTAGATGTGTACGACTCTGGAATAAAAATCTATTGATGGTAATATCAGGGTTTCCCTTGTATTTACGCATTTTTTTGATTTTATCCCAAGAGTAGACAACCCAGGGTTCGTGTTGGGTTTTCCCTCTATTAAGATAAGGAATGCCCCAAGTTGAACCTCTATTAAGTTTCTTTCGAACTCTGGCAATCGATGTTTTCCATTTTCTTGCCAGTGTCTTCAAACAGCTATATTCAGCTAGATAATTTAGATGGGTTAAAACACTGAGATTGTTAGCCAAACAAAAGTATTGGATAATTCCTCTAACGATTGTTTTGTAGGTTCGGATTATCTCTAATTCGTCTCTACCCGCTAATGTTTCGTCGTGTTTCGCCTTTCCCTTGTTTAACCAATTATATTCGTATCCGTATTCTTTGGCTTTCGCTTGGGGAATTTGGATTTGAACTTTACCGTTGAAAGAATTCTTTGCGGATTTCCTTGTACGAGTTTTATTGGTGGGATTTACCTTTACCATGTAGGATAGAAACCTAGTTCCTTTGCTGGCTTTAACAATCTTCGACTTGTTCTTACTGATAGTAAGTTTTAAATCTTGTTCTAGCCATTGTGTAACTTGGTTTTTAATACTGCATGCCTTACTATAATCCCCCTTAACGCCAATGATAAAGTCATCAGCATAACGGATATATTCAACCCTTATTTTTGGATTTAGATTGATATGTCTATCAACTCCCAGATTATGATGTTGGTTTTTAAACCATGCTTTCTTATATTCCGGATTATCCTTCCAAATCGGTTTCCCTTCTTTAATTAGTTCTCCCATTTTTAGGTCGATGTAATGTAAATATACATTCGCCAGCAAGGGGGAAATAATTCCTCCTTGAGGAGAGCCTGACAAAGATTCGTGTTTGATACCGTCTTTCATGAATCCGGCTTTCAACCATTTGTTAATGGTTGAGAGGACTTTATTCTTTCTGATGAACCGATTTAAGGTTCTTATGAGAATCTCATGATTGATGGTATCAAAGTAGCCTTTTAAGTCGATTTTGACGATGTAGTCAATTCCTTTAAATCTTTGTTTAACGCGTTTTACAGCGTCATGACAAGATTTTTTGGTTCTAAATCCAAAGCTCCATTCTGAAAAGATATTTTCAAAATAGGGAGTTAAGAGTTGTTCCAGGCATTTTTGTATTAACCGATCTTTGATGGTCGGTAAACCCAAAGGTCTGGTTCCTTTATTATCACTAGGAATGAGAATTCTTTTAACTGGTTTGGGGTTATAACCATTATTGACGTATTCCTGATGGTATCTTTCTAGTCTTTCTAGATTAATCCCATCAATGGTTTCATTGTCAACACCTGGCGTACCCGCTCCTTTATTAGCAGCGATTCTGTTGAATGCTATTAACGTGTTATAGAAATTATTCATTCCTTGTTGCAGCTCTCTTTTTAGAGAGTAACCGTTTGATGAACGATGTTGAATTCTATTCAATGTTCGCGAAAGTTTAGTTTCGAGTGAAACAGTTGTTGACATAATATATCAACCCCTTCCTTGATACCATTGAATAAATAATAAATTACTTTCTTCTTTCGCCCTATAAGAGTGATTAACTCTCTTCTTGGTAAGGCGATTAACTAAATTATATCAAATTTAGGTTTACTCTTACGACTACTAAGAAGATGCTTTATCCTTGACCGTCCGGGCTTCATTTCCGGATTAGTAAACTTAATTACTTAGTTTTAGGATTCTCCAAGTTACTCTAAATTTCTACCTTAATTCCTTAGGTGAAGTACCCTCTTTTAGGAGGCTGATTCCAGGTTTCCTTTATCTGATAAATTACTCAGTACTTAAGTTGTATACTAGTAGTCTCTGGACTGTCCGTTTAAGCAACTTCCGGGACAGGTTATGCTATTACATCAATTTTCCTTCTTAGGCCATTTCAGGCTTCTCCATCGAATTATTTGGTGGCGAAGTCTTTTTGACTAATTTGCTTTCGTCGCAACCCGCTTTTATGGTCTGCTGTAATTTGACATTCTTTCGTTTGTCAAACCGACCATATCCTTTCAGAGTTTATCAGCTCTGGCTATTGGTTAGATAGCACGAAATTTAGGCCTCTTTGGCGCCCACTTAAAAACATACAAGGTTCTATTTTAGAAGGTATAATTTTTTCAGCTTCTTTAATCATTTTTATAATATTCTTTTGATAAATTTTTTTTTGTATTTTCGACCACAATTTTTGTAATTCTTCGCAATAATCTTTATAAATAAAAATACTTTTATAACTATCTTTATCTTCTTTAAATTGAGGAATATTAACTTTATTATTCAAATCATCATAATAATATTGTTCTATTTGATGCAATATTTTTTGTTCTTGGATACGTAAATGTTTAGTTTTAGAATCAAAACCAAGAATAATATTATTAGTAGTGGTTGTTGCTTCTATTCTGTAAATTCCAGAACCAATAGAAACATAAGACAAAATAGCGAATTTTTCCAAAAATAAAGTATTAAAAGCATGAGTTCCACCGCATAATTGAGTTGAAATATTCTTAATTTCGATTACTCTCACAATATCATTATACTCGATTTGTTCAAGCAATTGTATTTTTTGATCTTGAGCTTCTTTAAAAGTCATTATTTTGACATTTATAGGATATTTTTCATTAATCCATGAATTTATTTTGTTTTCTATAGAAATTAGATCATCTAAAGATAAAGATTTATAATAATTAAAATCAAATTTTAAAATTTTATGATTCAAAAAAGAACCACATTGTTGTATATCAGGATTAAATAATTTTTTTAAAGCAGCATGTAATAAATGAGTCGCTGTATGATTTAAAGAAATTAAATGTCTTTTTTGTAAATCAATACATGTGTTAACTTGTTGACCTAATTCAAAATAATCTTTTGTATAATGTAAAAATTGACCATGAGGTAATTTAATAACTTTCTCAATATAACTTTGATTAATCATACCAAAATCTGAAATTTGGCCTCCCATTTCAGCATAAAAAGGAGTTTTGTCCAAAATAATTCCATTTTCAAAAATTTTAATAACTTTAGCCGAAGTACTAAAACATTTATAACCTACAAATTCACTTTTAAGAGTAAAATTATAATATTCATTATTTTGATAATTTTTATTTTTAAACACTATTTTACCTTGATTAGATGATATTTTTTTTTGTTTTTCTAAAATCTTTTCAAATTCGTTTTTTTCTGCTAAAATTTTATAATTTTTAGCATATTCTAAAATGATATCCGGGGGCAATCCATAAGTATCATAAAGTTTAAAAAAATCTTTAGCCAAAAGTTTTTTGGAAATTTTAGTAAATTCTAAAAATTTATTTTTTCCTTCTTGTAAAGTTAATAAAAACTTCTGTTCTTCTGTTAAAATGATTTGTTGAATAATTGATATTTTTGATTTTAAATATGGATAAAAATCTTCCATTATATCAACTACTGTAGGCACTAATTTAAATAAAAAAGGATCATTAAATCCTAATTTAATTCCTTTTTGGAAAGCTCTTCTTAAAAGTTTTTTTAAAATATAACCTCTACCATCATTAGATAACATAACTCCGTCAGCAATCCCAAAAACTAAAGCTCTAATATGATCAGAAATAATTTGAAAAATTTCTTGATTTTCATCTAACCGATATATTATATTGCTTAAAATAGAAATTTTTTGAATAATAGGCAAAAACAAATCAGTTTCAAAATTATTATTTTTATTTTGCAAAATACAAGTTAAACGTTCTAGACCTACTCCAGTATCAATATTTTTATTGGGTAATTCCTGATAAACTTTGCGATTATTTTTAATTTCTAAATTATATTGAGAAAAAACAATGTTCCAAATTTCAATAAAACGGTTATTGTTAATGTTATTTAAAATTAAATTATGATTACGCGAATCATATGCCGGTCCACGGTCAAAAAAAATTTCGGTACAAGGGCCACACGGTCCTTCACCTATTTCCCAAAAATTTTCTTTTAAAGCAATTAAATGATTTTTATCAATGCCTTTTTGTAACCAATACTCATAAGTTTCTAAATCTTTTTCAAAATAAGTAATATATAATTTGCGAAAATCTAAGGCTAAAAATTCATGAGATGTTAAAAATTCAAAAGCGAATTCGATAGCTTCTTTTTTAAAATAATCTCCAATAGAGAAATTTCCTAACATTTCAAAAAAAGTATGATGACGAGAAGTTTTTCCTACCATATCAATATCATTAGCTCTTAAACATTTTTGAATATTAACTATACGTTTGTGATGAGGAATTACGGAACCATTAAAATACTTTTTTAAAGGTGCTACACCAGCATTAATCCATAACAAAGTAGGATCTTTATCTGGTATTAAAGATGCTGATGATTCTATTTTATGTTGTTTAGATTTAAAAAAATTTAGCCATATATTACGAATTTCTTGAGATGTTTTAATGTTGATCATATTAATGCCTTTTTTATTTAAAATATTAATTTTTTTCAATATGATTAATTCGTATTTTGTATTTTTGAAATTAATTTATTTTTATAAAAACTACTACCATTTTTAGTTAAACGATGAGGTAAAGTGAATTTATTAGTATCAGGATACGGATAGATTAATTGCGTTTTATATAGCGATTTGTATTTGCCATTTTATTTACAATCAGCCCCCGTCCAAACCGGACAAGCAAGTTTCCAAGCATCCGGCTTTCCATAATTTACTCTCTTGCGAGAACTAATTTCCCCTCGCGGTTAATTAGCTATTTATTCTTATCGTTCTTGTTCTTTTGATATCATGTATTTGTTGATTGGTTATCTTGCGATGACAATCTTTACACAATACCTTTGTTCTTTTATTCATGATACTTTGGTAGTTCGCATTGCGGACCGTGCCAATGTGGTGAATTTGGAGTTGAGTTGTTTTGTCGCAGTTCTCACAACGTTCCGCTTTTAGGCGGTCAGTTAGATGTGTACGACTCTGGAATAAAAATCTATTGATGGTAATATCCGGATTTCCCTTATAGTTACGCATTTTTTTAACTTTATCCCAAGAGTAGACAACCCATGTTTCATATTGGGTTTTCCCCTTATTAAGATAAGGAATAGCCCAAGTTGAACCTCTATTAAGTTTCTTTCGAACTCTAGCAATCGATGTTTTCCATTTTCTTGCTAGTGTCTTCAAACAGCTATATTCGGCTAGATAATTTAGATGGGTTAAAACACCGAGATTGTTAGCCAAACAAAAGTATTGGATAATTGCTCTAACAATTGTTTTGTAGGTTCGGATTATCTCTAATTCGTCTCTACCCGCTAATGTTTCGTCGTGTTTCGCCTTTCCCTTGTTTAACCAATTATATTCGTATCCGTATTCTTTGGATTTCGCTTGGGGAATTTGGATTTGAACTTTACCGTTGAAGGAATTCTTTGTGGATTTCCTTGTACGGGTTTTATTGGTGGGATTTACCTTTACCATGTAGGATAGAAACCTAGTTCCTTTGCTGGCTTTGACAATCTTTGACTTGTTCTTACTGATCGTAAGTTTTAAATCTTGTTCTAACCATTGCGTTACTTGGTTCTTAATCCCTTTGGCTTGGTTATATTCGCCTTTGACGCCAATGATAAAGTCATCAGCGTAACGAATGTATTCGACTCTAGGTTTTGGATTTAGATTGAGCCATCTATCGGCCCCCAGTTTGTGATGTCGGTTTTTTAACCGTGCTCTCTCATATTCTGGGTTGCTTTTCTTAATTGGCTTTCCTTCTTTGATCAGTTCTTCCATTTTTAGATCGATGTAATGCAAATATAAATTCGCTAGTAAGGGAGAGATAATCCCTCCCTGAGGAGATCCAGATAAGGATTCGTATTTGATTCCGTTTTTCATGAAGCCAGCTTTCAACCATTTGTTAATAGTTGAGAGGACTTTATTCTTTCTGATGAACTGATTTAGGGTTCTCATAAGAATTCCATGATTGATGGTATCAAAGTAGCCTTTTAAGTCGATTTTGATAATGTAGTCAATTCCTTGAAATCTTTGTTTAACGCGTTTTACAGCGTCATGGCAAGATTTTTTGGTTCTGAATCCGAAGCTCCATTCTGAAAAAATATTCTCAAAATAGGGAGTTAAGAGTTGTTCGAGGCATTTTTGTATTAGCCTGTCCTTGATAGTAGGTAGCCCCAGAGGTCTAGTCCTTTTGTTATCACTAGGGATGAGAATTCTTTTAACTGGTTTGGGGTTATAACCATTATTGACGTATTCCTGATGGTATCTTTCTAGTCTTTCTAGATTAATCCCATCAATGGTTTCATTGTCAACACCTGGCGTACCCGCTCCTTTATTAGCAGCGATTCTGTTGAATGCTGTTAACGTGTTATAGAAATTATTCATTCCTTGTTGCAGCTCTCTTTTTAGAGAGTAACCGTTTGATGAACGATATTGAATTTTATCCAATGTTCGCGAAAGCTTAGTTTCGAGTGAAACGGTTGTTGACATAATATATCAACCCCTTCCTCGATGCCATTGAATAAATAGTAAATTACTATCTTCTTTCGCCCTATAAGAATTATTAACTCTCTTCTGGGTAAGACGATTAACTAAACTATTCCAAATTTAGGTTTACTCTTACGACTACTAAAAAGATTCTTTATCCTTGACCATCCAGACTTTCATTTCCAGATTAGTAAACTTAATTACTTAGTTTTAGGATTCTCCAAGTTACACTAAATTTCGACCTTAATTCTTTAGGGGAAGTATATCCTCTTTAGAGAGGCTGATTCCAGGTTTCTTTAGCTGATAAACTACTCAATACTTATGTCTTATATTAGTAGAATCTGGACTGTCCGTCTAAGCAACTTCCGAACAGGTTTTGGTATTACATCATTTTCCTTCTTAGGCCATCTCAGGCTTCTCCATAGAATTATTTGGTGGCGGAATCATCTTGACTAATTTGCTTTCGTCGCAACCCGCTTTTATGGTCTGCTGTAATTTGACATTCTTTCGTTTGTCAAACCGACCATCTCCTTTCAGAGTTTATCATCCCTGGCTATTGGTTAGATAGCACGAAAATTTAGGCTTCTTTGGCGCCCACATAATACCAAAGTAGGTGTTTTTAATTTGTAATGAGTACGTCTTTTTCTTTTAGCAGTTTTACTAGTTCTTCTAAAGGGGACAGCCATTTTAATTTTTCTCCTTTGTCATTATTAAATAAAAAAAAAATTTTTATTTAATAATAAAAATTAATTTTAATTAATGAGTTGTTGCTAATTAACAGAAGTAATTTTTATTATTTTATGGCGTTTGAGGAGGGATTCGAATCGTGATAGAATTACTACATTTCATTATTTCTAACTATTATAATAAGCCCCACACACCACCGGACAAGCTAGTTTCCCAGCATCCGGCGATTATTTAAGTGATAATTTGATTTAGCCTAAAAATTTATAATTTCTTGAGTTTTTCTCCATCTAGATAGATCAAAACTCTTTTTATTCATTTAATATTATTTTAAAACAATAATTTTTAAATAAAACTAAAATATTATTTAAAAATTCGCTAAACCTTCACAAAAATTTCCTCTTTCGCCTTGTACCAAGCTTTCCTTGGCTCCTTGGTGAGTCAGTTTAACCAAATATTCCAACTTGATTCTTAAATTTCTCACGACTACTATGATTCTGCTTTCTCCTTGCCTCTCATTTAACCTAGTTTTAATAACTATTTTGAGGTTTAGGAGGATTAAAGTTACTCTAATATTTACCATTATTGACTTTTAGGCGGGATGACCAAAACTTAAATTTAAAATATAGTTTAAATTAAATAAATCTTTTTTTAAGTTTTGGTAGGTTTCGAGTTTTTTTGATAATACCATGAAATAGGGATTCATTTTCATAGTTACTCGAATTGATAGTTAAAAAAGATAGTTTGCTATCAGTTCCGGATTACTCCTTTTTATTCCCTTAGCCTCATTTCAGAGGTTATCCGTGAGTCATAATTCAGTTCACAGAAATTCCTAGACGAAACTATCTCATCCGTTTTCCATTTTTATAGTCTACTATAATTATTATTTCTTTCGTTATAATAACCGACTATATACTGCCACTGATTATCAATACAGTGGATGATTGGTTAAATCATTAGATATTAGGCATCTTTTTCGTCCACCCCCGACCGACGGCTTAGAAGGCCGTTGCTCTATCCTGCTGAGCTACTCAAACATTTTTAAAAAACAACTTATATTATACTAAAAATATATAATTTATAATTAATTTATAAAGGTAAAATTTATTAATAATTGGTTTTATATATTAATATTTTGTTAATCAGATAGTTAATTATCTGATTATTATAAAAATCAAATAACTAAATATCACTCATATCTTTTGGTTTAATTTTAAAAAAAATATAATCAAATTTAATACGGATAGATTATTTGCGTTTCTTTGATAGTTATCAAATATTACAAACAGCCCCCGTCCAAACGGTGCGAGCAAGTTTCCAAGCACACCGCTTTCCCTAATTTATCCCTTTTCCGGGTTTAACTTCGTGTCACCACTGGTTTACTGGTTAAATGTTTATTATTGAACTTTTGTTCTTTTTAACTGGTTTCGAATTGTCTTAGTTATGAATGTATTTTAGATGATATTTATTTAATTTATTTAAATCCATCTTATTTATCGTATTTCCATCAATTCTAGATTTTTTACTTTTTAGTTGGTAGCAACCTGATTAAATGTGAGGGATATATTCGATAATTTTAAAGATCAGTCATAAATCTTATTCATAGTCCGTGGAAGCTTAACTCCAAATCATTCCTAGTTTCCGCGGTCTCAAAAATAAACAATAAATTACTTTCTTCTTTCGCCCTATAAGAGTGATTAACTCTTTTCTCGGTAAGCCGATTAACTAAATTATTCCAAATTTAGGTTTACTCTTACGACTACTAAAAAGATTCTTTATCCTTAACCATCCGGACTTTTATTTCCGGATTAGTAAATTTAATTACTTAGTTTTAGGATTCTCCAAGTTACTCTAAATTTCGACCTTAATTCCTTAGGGGAAGTATCCTCTTTAGGGAGGCTGATTCCAGGTTTTCTTTAGCTGATAAACTACTCCGTACTTCTGATATATACTAGTAGACTCTGGACTGTTCATGTAAGCAAATTTTGAACAGGTTTGTCAATTACCTCAATTTTCCTTCTTAGGCCATTTCAGGCTTCTCCATAGAATTATTTGGTGGCGAAGTCTTTTTGACTAATTTGCTTTTGTCGCAACTCGCTTTTATGGTCTGCTGTAATCTGACATTCTTTCGTTTGCTAGACCGACCATCTCCTTTCAGGGTTTATCGGCCCTGGCTATTGGTTAGATAGCACGAAATTTAGGCCTCTTTGGCGCCCCCAGAAAAAACATAATGTTTTAAAATAATAAAATCATTCTTTTTTAACCAATCAAACAATAAATGTATTTTACTTTGGCAACCTAACAAACATGGTTTAGTAATTGGAGTATTCTTTAATATATTTATAATTGTATAAGCTCCTAAACCACAAATAACTGCTAAATCAAAATCTACAGAAATATTTTGAAAACCATCACTAACAAAAAATTGAACAGGATAATTTTCTAAATTTTTACGAGCTCGAGATAAAGCTTTAGAACTGATATCTACAGCAATTCCTTTGCGGATATATCCTAAATCTAATGCTTTTTTTAATACTAATCCATGATCTGTACCAATATCAGCAACTGTATTATAATTTTTAATTAACGAAGCTATAAATAAAATTCTATTCATATTTATTTTCTATTGATATTTTTATATAAAATTTTTAATTTATTTTGCCTCGAAGGAGATCTTAAACGTCTTAAAGCTTTGGCTTCTATTTGACGAATACGTTCACGTGTAACACCTAATTTAGCTCCAACTTCTTCTAAAGTATGTACTCTGTTATCTCCTTCTAAAATTCCATACCTCATTTTTAAAACAAGTTGTTCTCTAGGAGTTAAAGCTTCTTCTAATGATTCTTCTAAAGTTTTTTTTAAAGTTTCTTGTAACATATAATCATGAGGAGAAATAGCATTAGGATCGCTAATAAAATCCCCTAAAGAAGAATCATCTTCATCACGAATAGATGTTTCTAAAGAAATAGTTTCTTTTTCGATCATTTGCAAATCATTAATTTTTTTTGTTTCTAAGTTCATAGCTTTAGCTATTTCATGATTTTCTGCCTTTCGAGCTAAATCTTGAGTTAATTTCCCCCTTAAACGTGAAATTTTATTTAAAATATCTGAAACATGAACTGGACATCTGATAGTACGAGATTGATCGGCAACAGCTCTAGTAATAGCTTGTCGAATCCACCAAGTTGCATAAGTAGAAAATTTAAAACCTTTGGTATAATCAAATTTATCTACAGCCCTCATTAATCCCATATTACCTTCTTGAATTAAATCTAAAAATTTAATTTTTCTACCTATATATAATTTAGCTACTGATACTACTAAACGATAATTAGCTTCAATTAATTTATTTTTTGCTATAACAGCTTTGTTAATTGATAATTGAAGTTGTTCTAATTCTTCATTAGTTAGATATATTAATTTATTTTTAAAATCTTCTAATTTTTGTTTAGCTTTTACACCTTCGTAAACTAATTTAGAATTTTCTTTTTCTTTTTCTAAAGTTAATAAGGGTATTTGTCCGATTTCTTTCAAATACATTCTTACCGGATCATCAACTTTAATGGAATTAGCAATTTTTTTTAAATTAAGATCTTCTTGTATGTCTTCGGAACGAATAGTTTCAATATTAATATTTTCATCTTCTAAACCTTCTATGTCTAATGTATCATAATCAGAATTTTCTAAATCACTTTGAGATTTTATTGGTTTAATACTTTTAGATATTTTTTTATTTATTAACTTACCATTAATTAAAAAAAATTTAATCATTTTTTTATAAATATTATTTATATCTTTTGTATTAGAATTAAACCATTTTAATTCTCTTGTGAAAATATTAGCAAGAACTGTTTCACCTATTTTTTCAAATTGCAAAATTTTTTGTTTGTAGATTTTTTTAATTGTCATTTTTAGATTCATCACGAACTCCTATATTTTTTAACTTTAATAACTCTCTTTGTTTACGGGCTATTTCTAATAATATTAATTTTGTTAGATCATTATCTGTTTTGTTATTAGTTTTTATAATTTGTTCTGATAAATTTTGCAATTTATTTTTAAGAATTTTTAATTCTTTTCTCATTTGATCAATTAAATGCCTTTTTAAATAACAATAAAATTCGTTTAAATTTTCGGATTTTTGGATACGTATTTTTTTTTTAAATAAATAATTATTTTTAATTTCTAAAAATAAACCATAAATATCAAATTCTTTTGATAATTCTGATATAAAATCGCCATAAATTTCCATAAAACGTTCTAAATTGATACCATATTTTATTTCATTTTCTGTCGCATCCTTTTGATAATAAATATCAATTTGATCTATTAATTTTAAAATATTTACATCCGAAACTACATAATCATAAATATCATGTTTAATTGATTTTAAATGTTCTGGATTTAATAAAATTTCAATTAAAATTTCTTTTTCTACAAGACTTACAATACTTTTAGTTTTTTTGGGAATTTCTTGAAAATAATTTTGACACATAAGTGTTTTATAATCTTGTAAATTCATAATTTTTGTATTATAAATATCATTAGCTATAAAAAGAGAATATTTTTTATAAATAATTTGAAAATAATCATTTTTAGTTTGTTCATCATAAGATTTAATTAAATTTAAGATATTTTTATTTAAAATGGTTGTATCCAAACCTTTTTCTAAATATTTTTCGATCATATAAAAAACATAATCTTGAGAGTTTTGTAATAATTTTTCATAATTAAAATATTTTTGATTATCCGGATTAGACCAAAATTCATCTGGATCTTGATTATTAGGCGGATGCCAAATAAAAACGCGCATTTTATGTTTAATCAATAATTCAGCCGCTTTATATGTAGCTTCTATCCCCGATTCATCACCATCGAATGCAATTGTAATTTTATTAGTATTTTTTTTTAATAAAGTAATATGTTCTAAAGTTAATTTAGTTCCTAGAGTAGCAATAGTATTATAAATATTAACCTTATAAAAAGCTATAACATCAAAAATACCTTCGCATAAAATAACATTTTGTTTTTGCTTAATAAATTCAAGACTTTCAAATAAATTATATAATACATTAGTTTTTTTAAACAAAATAGTATTGTTATTGAATAAATATTTAAGAATCTTTGGATTATCTTTTAATGAACGACCAGTAAAACCTATAATTTTACCATTTGAATTCGTCAAAGGAAACATAATGCGATCACGAAAAAAACTATAATATTCTTCGGAACTATTTTGCGATTTGCTAACTAAACCTAACGTTAACAAATCTTCTATTTTTAAACCTTTATGTAATAAATGATTTTGAAGAGCCTGAGGATGAACATGTGCGTAACCTAAATGAAATTTATTAATTAATTCTAAAGTTAATTTTCGTTTTTTTAATAAATAATCAGAAGCATAATGATCTTCAATATTATGCAAAATATATTGCAAAGCGCTTTTAAAAAAATCTTGAGCATATTCTAAAATACTTATTAATTTATTTTGTACATAATCTTGAGGTGTATTTAATATTTTTAAATTAAATTTATAATTTAATTCGTGAGCAGCTGATTCTAAAGTTATTTTTTTAAATTTAGCCCAAAAAGCTGTTGGACTCCCCCCTTCATGACAAGCCATACAAACAGCAATATTTTTTTCTGGAGAAACAGAAAAAGAAGGAGTTTTTTCTTCATGAAAAGGACATAAACTCATAAAATTTTTACCTGTTTTTTTTAAAGAAAGGCCTGCTACTTGACTAACTAATTCGTAAATAGAAATTTTTTGATTAATTTGGTCAATAAATGATATTTTTTTTTTAATCTGATTCATATTTATTTTTATTTATTATTATCCAATCGAAATTAATTGAATAATTTATTAATTTATTCAAAAGATATTTTATCAATTAAGTAATTTTTAAGATTTTTCAAAGGTATAAATTCTTGTTTTAAAGAATCTCGATCTCTTATAGATACAATATCTTGTTCTAAAGTTTGATGATCTATTGTACAACAATAAGGTGTGCCAATGGCATCTTGTCTTCTATATCTTTTACCAATACTTTTAGTTTCATCATAAATAACTTCAAAATAATTACATAAAAAACGTTGTATTTGTTTTGCTTTTTCTCGATGAATATTCTTAATTAAAGGCAAAACTGCTATTTTATAAGGAGCTAAAAATGGGTGTATTTTGAATAAAATTCTTTCTGTTTGGTTGTCTAAATTCTCTTTTTGTAAGCAATTCAACATAATAGCTAACAATAACCTTTCAACTCCTACAGAAGGTTCTACAACAAAAGGATAAAATTTATTACCTGTTTGTGGATCTAAATATCTTAAATCTATACCTGAATATTTATGGTGTTGTTTTAAATCAAAATCATTACGTACAGAAATGCCCCATAATTCATCAAAACCCCAAGGAAAATTAAATAAAATATCAGTGGTATCACTAGCATAATGACTTAATTCCGTACGATGGTAATCTTTAAATTTTAAATTTTCTTTTTTTAAACCTAAATTAATTAAAAAATCATAAGTATACTTTTTCCAAAATTCAAACCACTTTAGAGTTTCTTCGGGATGATAAAAAAATTCTAATTCCATTTGTTCGAATTCACAAGTTCTAAAAATAAAATTTCCCGGAGTAATTTCATTCCGAAATGATTTACCAATCTGACCTATACCAAAAGGTATTTTTTTTCTAAAAGTATTTAAAATATTTTTAAAATTAACAAAAATGCCCTGACAAGTTTCTGGTCTCAAAAAAATTATATTATTTTGAGATGGCACCGAACCTTGATGACTTTGAAATAATAAATTAAATTGTTTGACATGAGACCAATTAGAAGTGCCTAAAAGACGATGGGTAATTAAATATTGTGTCATATTTTCTAAAGACATTTCGTTAATATTCACATTCGGATTATGTTCTTTAATTAACTGATCCGCTCTATAACGTTTATTAGTATCCTTGTTTTCTGATAAAGGATCAGTAAAATTTTTAATATGTCCAGATGATTCCCAAATTTTCGGATTTAATATTATACAACTATCTAATAATAATGTATCTTCTCTTTCTTGAAAAAATTTTTTTTGCCAAGCTTTTTTAATATTTTGTTTTAACAAACACCCTAAAGGTCCATAATCAAAAGTATTAGCTAAACCTCCATAAATTTCGCTTCCCGGGAAAATAAAACCATTTTGTTTCGCAAAACTAATTAACTCTTGTAAAGAAAACATTTACTTATCCTTTGCTATTTTTAATTAAAATTTAATGATATTCCAGTTTTCCTTAAATAATGAATATTATTACGCCATTTTTTTTCAACTTTAACCCATAAATCTAAATAAATTTTTTTATTCAAAATATATTCGATATCTTTACGAGCTTCAATTCCTATCTTTTTTAACATATTGCCTTGATTACCTATTAATATTTTTTTTTGATTATTTTTTTCGATTAAAATAAGGGCAGAAATATTCACAATAGAAGAAGACTTAATAGGAGAAATATTTTCAATTAAAACAGTCGAAGCATGAGGGATTTCTTGGTGCAAATAATAAAGAATTTTTTCTCTAATAATTTCAGATATGAATTTATTTTGGTTTATATTTGTTTTAATACCAGGCGGATAATGAGTTTTTCCTTCAGGCAAAAATTCTAAAATATGTTTTTTCAAAATATTTATATTATTATTATGAATAGCTGATATAGGAATAACAGCATCAAAATGAAATTTTTGAACATAACTTAAGATAATTTTATCAATAATTATATTTTTATATAAATCAATTTTATTAACGACCAAAATAATTTTTTTATTATATTTTTTTATAATATCGAAAAAATTTTGTTCTTGATTATTTTGATAATATTCTTGATCCACTATCAATAAAATAACATCAGCTTCATTTAAACTTCTTAAAGTAACTTGATGCATCATTTTATTTAATAAATATTTACGATTAAAATGCAAACCAGGAGTATCAATAAAAATAAATTGATAAGAAGATGAAGTATCAATACCGATAATAGCGTCACGTGTAGTTTGAGATTTAGAACTAGTTATTGATATTTTTTGATTAATTAAATGATTAATAAGAGTAGATTTGCCTACATTAGCATTGCCAATGATAGAAATAAATCCTGATTTAAACAAAATATCCTCCTTTTTATTAATAAAATAGTTTAAAAATTTTTTTAATTTTTTTAATTTTAATAATCAAAATGTAAATTATGTTTTTTTAAGATTTTTTGTTGTAAATCGATCATTTCGCACAATGATTCTTCCGTTTTATCATCATAACCTTTTAAATGTAAATAACCATGTAAAGCTAAAAAACTAACTTCTTGAATATCGGTAATATTATGTTTAATAGCTTGTTTAAAAGCTTTAGGCAACGAAATTAAAATATCTCCTAATGAAATATCTTGAGTATAATCATTAAAAGCTAAAACATCAGTGGTATAGTTTTTTTTTAAATAAAAATTATTAACTTTTTTCATATAATCATCGTTAACAAAAATAATATTTATTTTTTTTCCTATATCCAAATCTTGAAATATTTTAATTAAAACAAGAATTAAATAATCAATTGCAAAATTAGTATTGTTTTCTATTTTAATATCCATGATTTAAATCTTATCCAAAATTAAAATTTTATAAATTTGTATAACAAAAAAGAAATTCAGAATTTGCTTTTATTTATTATCGCAAATTATATTTATTGCAATTTTAATAAATAAAAATAAAAACTGAAAAAATTTTTAATTTATTTAAATTTAATATAAAAAAACATTTTTTATCAAAATTAATATTTCACTTATTAACGTTTTTTTAATTGAAATTTTTTAGCACGCATTTTTCTCGCTACACTAGGTTTAATAAAAAATGCTCTTTGTCTAACTATAGCAGTAATACCAGATTTAGAAACTTCTCTTCTAAAACGTTTATATGCATCTTCAATTTGTTCATTTTCTCTCGTAATAACTTTTGGCATATATACTCCTTTATATTTTAGATTTAATTATATTCATAATTCATTTATTAATTTTTTTATTGTTTAAGTAAATCTTTTCATGTATACATGTGTATTAAAACAATTAAAATCATCCAATTAATATGTTGTCTTATTATAACATAAATTATAACAAAAAAGATATAAAAATATAATAAAATGGATATTTTTTGTACATATCTATATTTATTTTATTTTGATTAAAATATACGGATAGATTAATTGCGTTTTATTTATCGATTTGTATTTGCTGTTTTATTTATAAACAGCCTTCATCAAAACGGTGCGAGCAAGTTTCCAAGCACACCGCTTTCCCTAATTTATCCCTTTTTAGGGTTTAACTTCGTGTCACCACTAGTTAAATGTTTATTCTTGACCTTTTGTTCTTTTTAAATATTCTAACATTATTCATTTGTTGGTTGGTCCTATTACGATAACAAACCTGACAATCATCTTGATTATGAACATATTTACCTTTGTTGGCAGCGACCCAGTTAAAATCGAAGTAGTTATTCATCCCCCACTTGAGTATCTTATTCGAATGAAAGATAAATATCAATTAACTCTCTTCTAGGTAAGCCGATTAACTAAATTATTCCAAATTTATGTTTACCTTTACGACTACTAAGAAGATTCTTTATCCTTGACAATCCGGACTTTTATTTCCGGATTAGTAAATTTAATTACTTCGTTTTAGGATTCTCCAAGTTACGCTAAATTTCGACCTTAATTCTTTAGGGGAAGTATCCTCTTTTTGAGGCTGATTCCAGGTTTTCTTTATCTGATAAACTACTCAATACTTACTATTTATACTAGTAGGCTCTGGACTGTCTGTTTAAGCCAATTCCGAAACAGGTTATTAAATCACCTCAATTTTCCTTCTTAGGCCATCGCAGGCTTCTCCATAGAATTATTCGGTGGCGAAGTCTTTTTGACTAATTCGCTTTCGTCGCAATCCGCTTTTATGGTCTGCTGTAATCTGACATTCTTTAGTTTGCCGGACCGACCATCTCCTTTCAGGGTTTATCGACCCTGGCTATTGGTTAGATAGCACGAAATTTAGGCCTCTTTGGCGCCCATAATTTTTTTGATCATCATTAAAATGATTGTTGAATAAAAAATTGCAAAAAGATAATTAAAACTAAAATACTAATGAAACGATTAAATTTATCAATACTTTGATTGCTTTTGTGAGTTCCATATTGTTCTGCGAATGCATCAGTGACATCTGTTTCGGATGAAAACAAAACACTAACAAGAATAATAACACAAATAATATAAATAACATAATTAGGTAACACGAACATATTAATCACCTTTTTATTAATTTTTAATTAAATACATTCATTGAAATTGTGATAGATTAATGAATTTTCAATAAATTTTTTATTTATGATTTTATAATTGATATTAATTATTTATAAAACCGGAAAAAATATTTTTTCCGGAATAAAAACTTTAATATCTTCGAAAGAAATTTTAATATCTGCGAAAAAGATTCTATTTAAACTATTTCACATTAAAATTTAAATTAAATTTTTCTTTATCTTATTATTAATATCTTACCAAAATATTTCAAAATTAATTCATTATTGACCCTAAATTATTTTTAATACAAAAATACTAACTATATATGCTAATTAATCTTTTTTTGGTATTTTTTTATTGTTAAAATAATTTTTAAATTAGTTTGAAAATTATAATTTTGTAAAAATTTCCAAATCAATAAATATTAAAATTATTTTCATCTTTTTAAATTAAGAAGAAATAAAAGCTTCAGCAAAGATATCTTTAACATTTTGAATAGTTATAATTTTTAATTTACTACGAACTTCTTCAGGAATATCATCGATATCCTTAGAATTAGCTTTCGGAATAAAAACGATGTTTATACCTATTCTATCAGCGGCTAAAACTTTTTCTTTTAATCCGCCTATAGCTACTACATCTCCAGTTAATCTAATTTCTCCAGTCATTGCTATATTTTCTTTAACCTTTTGGCTAGTCATGACAGAAAATAAAGATGTAGCTATGGTTACACCAGCAGAAGGTCCATCTTTAGGAACCGCGCTTTCAACAAAATTAATATGAAAATCTTTTTGTTTAAACATGTCGTAATCGATGCCTAATTTGTGAGCATTAGCTTTTAAAAAACTAAAAGCAGTAATAGCGCTTTCTTCGATAACCTTTCCTAAATGACCAGTTAAAACTAACTTACCCTTGCCAGGATAACAAGTAGTTTCAATAGATAATACATCTCCTCCTACCGTTGTATAAGCTAATCCGTTAACAACACCTATTTGAGGTTTTTTTTCGGTTAATAAATCATAATAAATTATTTTTCCTAAAAAATTTTCTAAATTATTTTCGTTAATATTAGCGCAAGTGATTTTTTTAATTAAAATATTTTTTATTGTTTTGCGAATTAAAGTAGCTATTTTTTGACTTAAATTTCTAATTCCAGCTTCTTTAGTATAATTCCTAATAATTTTAATTAAAGCAGAATCACTAACAGAAAATTTTGTTGCTTTTAAACCATGTTCTTTTAAAAGTTTCGGAATTAAATGTTGTTTAGCAATATTTAACTTATCTTTTTCTGTATAAGAATTTAATTCGATAATTTCTAATCTATCTCTTAAAGGGGCAGAAATATTACTAATATCATTAGCAGTAGTTATAAATAATACTTGCGACAAATCAAAAGGTTCAGATAAATAAAGATCTACAAAAGTTTTATTCTGATTCGGATCCAAAATTTCTAATAAAGAAGATTCCGGATTATGATGAAAATTATTTACTAATTTATCTATTTCATCTAACAAAAATACAGGATTTATAACTCCTACATTTTTAATACCATCCAAAATACGGCCAGGCATAGCTCCAACATAAGTTCTTCTGTGACCTTTAAATTCGCTTTCCTCTTGTAAACCTCCTAAAGATTGTTTAACAAATTTACGTCCTAAAGCTTCCGCTATAGAAATAGCTAAAGTAGTTTTACCTACACCCGGAGGGCCTACCAAACATAATATCGTTTGAGCGTTATGTTTAGTCATAATTCTAACAGCAGCATATTCTAAAATTCTTTCTTTGGCTTCTTGTAAACCGTAATGATTTTTTTCTAAAACCATACGAATTTTTTCTAAATCATTAACATCTTTACTTTTTTTACCCCAAGGCAAAGCTATTAAAAAATCTAAATAATTTCTAATCACAAAAGAATCAGCTACCGCTGAAGAAATTGATTGATAACGAGACAATTCTTGTAATGCTTTTTCTTTAATATTTATCGGCATTTTAGAATTTTTAATTTGTGCTCGTAAAGTTTCTATTTCTTCTTCTTTTTTAGCCCTATCGCCTAATTCATTTTGAATAGCACGTATTTTTTCTCTAAGATAAAATTCTTTTTGATTTTCGTCAATACTACGTTTAACTTCTTCATTTATTTTATTTTCTAATTCGATAATATCAATCTTTTTATGAATATCTTGTAAAATATAAAATAATCTATTATTTAAATTTGTTTCTTGTAAATACTTATACTTTTCTTTTTCATCAATTTTTAAAGCAAAAATAATTAAATCAGCTATTTTTTCAGTATCAATACCATTTTGAATTTGTTCTAACAAATTATTTTCGGATATAAATAAAAATTGACTTGTATTAGAAGTTATTTGTTCCATAACTAATTTAATCAAAGCTTCTTCTTTTTTAATATCATCACTTAATTCAGTAGCGACTGGAACATATGTAGCATTAAAAAAATTATCTTTTTTCAAAATTGAAGTTGTTTTAATTCTTTTTAATAAACGGAATTTAACTTTATAAATAGAACTATTAAGAATTTTAACTGAAGCGATAATTCGAGCTAATACCCCATATTCTGCAATATCTACTATTCCAGGATCTTCTAGAGCAAATATTTTTTGAGGCAAAATAACTACATAAGGAAATTTACTTTTTTCGGCATGTTTTAAAGCATTTATTGAAAAATCACGTCCTATTTCTATCCTAAAATCATTATTAGGAATAGGTATCACATCACGTACAATAATTGCGGGTAATTCATAAGGAACCTCAACACCTTCAATATATTCGAATTTATTATCGCCTTCTATTTGAGTTAATTTAATTTTTTTATTCATTATTCGCCTCTCTCTTGAAAATAAAATTAAACTTATTAAATAATATAAAAATTAACTAATATTTAATTTCTAATTATTATAAAATAATTGAAATATTAAAAATAATTAAGAATTTTTATTAAAAGAGGAATTATTCCATAAAAAATCTATAACTTTATTATGTAATAAAGTTGTTTTAATATAGTTAAAGTCATATTCTTTTTGAAAATCTTCAAAATTATTAAAATTCGAACTATGAAATAAATTTTGATAAAAATTTTGAATTTCATCATCTAAAATACGAATATTCTCTTTAAGAGCAATTTCTTCTAACAAAAAGGCTATCTTTATTTTTTTCACATTCTCTTCAATCATTTGTTTTTTAAAATCTGATTCTGACAAATTATTTTTTTGCAAATATTCCATTAAATTAAAATCTTTGTTTTTTAATTGTTGTTGAATTTTATTTTCTGTTATTGAAATATGATTTTGTAATAAATGTTGAGATATATCAATACTTGAATTTTTTAACAAATATTCCACAATTTCTTGTATTTCTTGTTTTTTTAAAACTTCTTTTTTATTAAATTGCAATTGTTTCCGGAAATAATCGATTAAATTTTCAATTTTAGGAAAATTTTCAGATAAATGCAATTGATTAATTATATCCGCGTTCAAATTAATATCCGATATAACATTAATTTTATTTAAAAATAATTTTATTTTAACATTATTACCAGATAATTTTGAATTTGAAAATGTATTAGGAAATTTAATTTTTAAATTACGATATTCTTTTTCTTTCATTCCTAATATGTGAGAAGATAAATATTCAATAATATAATTAAAATTCCCATTATCAAAATCAAAACAGATATTATTTTCTTTCAAAATAACTACATTTTTATGTCGTATTTCTAAATTAAAAAAATATTGACAATATTTATTTTTTAATATAAAACCCTGCTCTTTAAATGCTATATTTAACCATTGTCGAATAGATTTATCGATTTCCTCTTCTGTCACTACAACATCTTGATTTTTTTTGTTAATAGGTATATTAATATTTTTATAATCACACAAATCAATTTTCGGCTTTAATGCAAATTTAATTATTAAAGAAAAATTATGATTTCGTTCTATTTTATTTAGATCAAAATCAACAATTTCGGGTTGTCCCATAATTTTATTTTCATCTTTTGCTAAAATTTCATTAATTTTTGATTCAACTAAAAATGTAATAGCTTTTTGATATAAAAATCTTTCTCCAAAATATTTTTCACATAATAATCTATTCACAAAACCTTTGCGAAAACCCTTAATTTTAATATCTTTTTTAATATCATCAAAAGATTTTTGTAAAAAAAATTCAAATTCTTGAGGATTAATATCAAAATTATATTTCGCAAAATCATTTTTTATATATTCGATTTTCATTATTTTATCACCTAGTAAATCACTTTTTTAAAAAATTCATAGTAATATAAAGAAAAATTTTTTTAATCTTATTTATATAACAATAAATAATCAAAATTAAAATTATAAAGTATTTTTAATATAATAAAAAACTTTACATAATTACAAATATAAATAGTAGTTTTTTTAAAACCTTTTTATCTAATAATTATAATTAAAATATAAAAAGATTCAATAATTTAAAAAACATTTTTACATATTATTATTTTAATAATAAAGATTAATACATACTAAATTTTATCAAAAAAAATAATAATTACTATTTTTTTTGATTCAATTACTTTTTAATATTAAAAAATTTTAAAAAAATTAAATAACTTAAAAATAATTGTTAATACATAATAATTTGAATTTAATATTTAATTTATAAAAAAATAATAAAATTTTTAATTTCTTTAAATCATTATAATATATAAGCGTAAATTAATTTTAATTTTTAAACATTAATTTACATAAATCTAGATCAAAAATGAAATTCTCAAAAATAATTTTCACTAAATATGTAAATATGTTATATATTTATTAAAATTTAAGAAAGGACTCAAATAATAAATAATGCAAAATTCTATAGAAAATTTAGAGAAATTAATTGTTAAAAACAAAAATAAATTATTGTTAATTGATTTTTTTCTAACACATTGTCCTCCTTGTCAAAAATTAATGCCTCATCTGGAACAAATTAAAAAAGAAAACCCCGATATTGAAATTATCAAAATTAACGGGCACGAAAACTTTGCTTTAGCTAAAAAATATAATATTACAAGTTATCCTAGTTTACTATTATATAAAAATACTAAATTAATTAAAAAAAATATAGGCTATTTATCTTTATCAGAATTATTCGATTTTATAACAAATGATATAGAAGATTGAATAATATTTTTAAATTTTGAATATTGAATAAAAATAGGAAAAAAAATATGATTTGTAGCAAAATGGAAGGATTTTTTTTAATAAATAAAACTTCTGGCATTTCATCACATGATGTTGTTAAATTTATCAAAAAAAAATTAAATTTAGAAAAAGCAGGACATACAGGAACTTTAGATCCTTTAGCAGAAGGTTTGTTAATTGTAATAATTAATAAAGCGACAAAATTAGCATTTTTATTTAACGATTTAGATAAACAATATCAAGGAACTGCCATTTTTAATAAAAATTATGACACCTTAGATGTTAATGGAAAATTACTGGACACTAAAAACATAATTTTATCTGAATCTATGATAAAAAAAAATTTTGATTTTTTTAATAACAAACAATATTGGCAAACTCCTCCGATTTTCTCTGCTATAAAGATTAAAGGCCAAAAAATGTATAATTTAGCTAGAAAACAAAAATATCTAAAAATTCCTCCGCGACAAGTAACCATTTCAAATTTGAAATTAATTTCATATGATAACAAAGAACAAGAAGCTAAATTTCAAGTAGATGTATCTAAAGGAACTTATATAAGAAGTTTAATTAGAGATATTGGAAAAAATATGAATACTTACGGAGGGGCGCCAAAGAGGCCTAAATTTCTTGCTATCTAACCAATAGCCAGAGCCGATAAACTCTGAGAGGAGATGGTCGGTTTGACAAACGAAAGAATGTCAAATTATAGCAGACCATAAAAGCGGGTTGCGACGAAAGCAAATTAGTCAAGAAGACCTCGCCACCAAATAATTCTATGGAAAAGCCTGCAATGGCCTAAGAAGGAAAATTGATGTAATAGTATAACCTGTTCGGAAGTTGCTGAAACGGACAGTCCAGAGTCTACTAATATAAGTTTCGAGTATTGAGTAGTTTATCAGAAGAGGAAACCTGGAATCAGCCTCCTAAAGAGGATACTTCCCCTAAAGAATTAAGGTCGAAATTTAGCGTAACTTGGAGAATCCTAAAACTCAGTAATTAAATTTACTAATCCAGAAATAAAAGTCCGGATGGTCAAGGATAAAGAATCTTTTTAGTAGTCGTAAGAGTAAACCTAAATTTGGAATAATTTAGTTAATCGGCTTACCCAGAAGAGAGTTAATCACTCTTATAGGGCGAAAGAAGAAAGTAATTTACTATTTATTCAATGGTATCAAGAAAGAGGTTGATATTATGTCAACAACTGTTTCACCCGAAACTAAACTTTCGCGAACATTGAGTAAAATTCAATATCGTTCATCAAACGGTTACTCTCTAAAAAGAGAACTTCAGCAAGGGATGAATAACTTTTATAACACGTTAACAGCATTTAATAAAATTGCCGCTAACAAAGGGGCGGGAACACCGGGCATTGACAATGAAACCATTGATGGGATTAATCTAGAAAGACTAGAAAGATACCATCAGGAATACGTCAATAATGGTTATAATCCGAAACCAGTTAAAAGAATTCTCATTCCTCATGATAATAAAAGAACCGGACCCTTGGGGCTACCCACTATCAAGGACCGGCTAATACAAAAATGTCTCGAACAACTCTTAACTCTCTATTTTGAAAATATCTTTTTAGAATGAAAATTTGGATTTAGAATCAAAAGATCTTAACACGAGGCCATCAAACGCGTCAAACAAAGATTTAAAGGAATTGATTACCTTATCAAAATCGACCTAAAAGGCTACTTTGATACCATCAATCATGAGATTCTCATGAGAACCTTAAATCGGTTCATCAAAAAGAGTAAAACTCTCTCAACCATTAACAAATGGCTAAGAGCTGGCTTCATGAAAGATGGAATCAAATACGAATCTTTATCAGGCACTCCTCAAGGAGGAATCATTTCCCCCTTACTGGCGAATGTATATTTACATTACATGGACCTGAAAATGGAGGAACTGATTAAAGAAGGAAAACCAATTAAGAAGGGTAACCCAGAATATGGGAAAGCACGGTCTAAAAATCAACACCATAAACTGGGGATTGATAGGCATATCAATTTAAACCCAAAGATAAGAGTTGAGTACATCCGTTATGCTGATGATTTCATCATTGGTGTGAAAGGTGAATATGACAAAGCTGAAAGGGTTAAGAATCAAGTAACGCAATGGCTAACACAAGATTTAAAACTTACCATCAGTAAGAATAAATCAAAAATTGTCAAAGCTAGTAAAGGAACTAGGTTTTTATCCTACATGATAAAGGTAAACCCCACCAATAAAACTCGGGTAAGGAAAACTACAAAGAATTCCTTAAATGGCCAAGTTCAAATCCAAATTTCCAAGCAAAAAGCTGAAGAATACGGATATGAATATAATTGGTTAAAAAAGGGGAAGGTGAAACGCGACGAAACATTAACAGAGAGAGACGAATTAGAAATAATCCGAACCTATCAAACAATTGTTAGAGAAATTATCCAATACTTTTGTCTAGCTAACAATCTCGGTGTTTTAACCCATCTAAATTATCTAGCCGAACATAGCTTTTTGAAGACACTGGCAAGGAAATGGAAAACGTCGATTGCCAGAGTCCGAAAGAAATATAAGATAGGTTCAACTTGGGGTATTTCTTATCTTAATAAAGGAAAAACCCAATACGAACTATGGAATGTTTATTCTTGGGATAAATAAAAAAATGCGTAATTACAAGGGAAATCCTGATATTACTATTAATAGATTTATATTCCAAGGTCCTACACCCGCTTGAAAGCAGAACGTTGTGAGAACTGCGACAAAAAAAACCCACTGTAAATTCATCACATTGGGACGATTCGTAACTCTAATCACCAAAGGATAATGAATAAAAGAACAAAAATACTGTGTAGAGATTGTCATCGCAAGATAACCAATCAACAAATACACGATATTAGAAAACAAGAACGATAAGAATAAATAGCTAATCAACCGCGAGGGGAAATTAGTTCTCGCAAGAGAGTAAATTAGGGAAAGCCGGATGCTTGGAAACTTGCTTGTCCGGTTTGGACGGGGGCTGATTGTAAATAAAACGGCAAATGCAAATTGCTTCATAAAACGCAATTAATCTATCCGTATCATTAAAACAATTAAAAAGAACTAAAATTGGTTTATATGAACTAAAAAATGCTACTTTAATGAATCAAATCTCTTTATCTAATTTAATAGATATTAAAATTTTATTTCAAAATTGTAAAAAAATAATTTTAAACGATTATATCATTAAATTAATTCAAAATGGTATTTATTTAGATCAAAGACACATTATAACCCAAGAACCTTTTATAGTAATGAATAATAATAATAAATGGATTGCATATTATCAACCTATTCGGTTGGGCGCCAAAGAGGCCTAAATATCAAGTGAACTAACCATTCACCAGGAAGATAAAGCCTGAAAGGATAAGAATGGTTTCTGAAAGGAAACAATCAGGAATTATAGCGGTTCTTAAAAGCGGGTTACGACGAAGTAGTTAGTTAAAATGACACCGCCACCGAATGGTTCTAAGGATAAACCTGAAATGGTCTAAGAAGATAAGAAGATGAAATTGTATAACCTATCTCGTAAACTACTATCATTGAGTAGTCCAGAAACTATCAATATATAACCGATTATTGGATATTTTATCAACAAAAAAACCTGGAATCTCACCGTTAATTTAACGGTCACTTCTCCTAAGGAACCAAGGTCGATATTTAGAGTAACTTGGAGAATCCTAAAGGCCAGTTATCGGATTAACTAATAATAAGATAAAATCATTATGCCCAAGGATAAAGCGACTTTTTAGTAGTCGGAGGAGTAAAACTTAATTTGGAATCATTAAGTCAATCGTCCTCTCAGGAAGAAGGTTAATGACCTTTATAGGGCGAAAGAAGTCAGTAATTTATTGTTTATTCCCAAGAATTATTATGTTTATGTAAGTGCCAAAGAAGTATAAATTTCGTGCTATTTAACCAATAGCCAGGGCTGATAAACTCTGAAAGAAGATGATCGGTTTGGCAGAAAAAAAAATTTCAGAAAATAATTAATATTATTCAAATATAATAAAACATGATAATAAAATAAACAACTAACAAGTGGTAACATAAAGTTAGTCTTCACAAGAAGATAAATTATGGCAAGCCGGATGCTTGGAAACTTGCTTGTCCGGTTTAGAGGGGGGCTGTTTGTAATAGATATAAGAAAAATAGAAAAATAAAATCAATCTTGAAATCGAAACGCAAATAATCTATCCCTATATATCAATATGTACCAAAATATTTTTTTAATATTATTTAATAAAAAATTGAACTAATGATTTTAAAATTTTTAAAAAAAAGATGTTAAATTTGCTAATCCTGTTAAATCATAATTATATAATTTTGTAGGTTTTTGAAATTTATATTGATAATAAGCCGCAATACCAATCATGGCAGCTTGATCTGTGCAAAAATTTAAGCTTGGAATTAATAATCTTAAATTAGGAAACTCTCGCAAAAATTGTTTTTTTAAACTTGAATTAGAAGCAACACCTCCTACTAAAATTAAATTTTTAGTAGGAAATTTTTTTAAAGCTCTTTTTATTTTAATTAATAAAACTTCAATAACTACTTTTTGAAAAGAAGCACATATATCGAAAACTAATTTATTTGATATATTATGACGATTTTTATTAATTAAATTAATAATTTGACTTTTTAATCCTGAAAAACTAAAATCTAGGTTATTGTTTTTAACATAAGGCAAAGTAAAATCAAAAACAGCTTCACCCTGGAGAGCAAGTTTTTCTATAATAGGCCCTCCCGGATAATTTAAATTTAAATTTTTAGCAATTTTATCATAAACTTCGCCAACAGCATCATCTAAAGTAGTTCCTAATTTTTGTATATCAAAGTGATCATTTAAATAAAGTAATTCGGTATGACCTCCTGAAACAATCAAAGCTAAAGCGGGAAATTCTATTTCATTTTCTATTTGAACAGAATAAATATGACCTATTAAATGATTAATACCTATCAAAGGCTTTTGATAAATATAAGACCAGGTATTAGCAGCATTAACTCCCAATAATAACGATCCTATTAATCCCGGACCATGAGTTACAGCGACTAAATCTATATCTTTTGGTTTAATTTTTGTCTTAATAAAAGCTTTTTTTAAAAAATATGTTATAACTTCTAAATGTTTACGTGAAGCTATTTCAGGAACTACACCGCCATACTTTTGGTGACATTTAATTTGTGAAAAAGTTTCATTTGCTAATACTTTCTTTCCATCCCGAGTAATAGCAATACTAGTTTCATCACAACTAGTTTCGATAGATAAAATAATCATAATTAATAACCTTTTATATTTCTTTATAAACTTTTATTTTATTAACAACAAATAATAAATAAATAATCTCATTGTATTTAAAAAAATATATATCTAAATTATTTTTTTAATTTACAATGAGAAATTTTATTGATTTATATTGAAAAATATATTACTATATTTTGATTTTACTTAAAATTAATTTCATTTACAAAAAAGATCTCGTAATATTTGATCAAATCAAAAATAAAAACATTACTCTAAAAATAAAAAAATTCAAAAAGCACTATTTAAAATATTTATATAGTTAATATTTCGATTTAAAAACTATTAAATTCTTAATTATTAAATTTATATAGTTTCTTTAATAATTAAGTAGAGTAAATAATTTATCATTTGCAATTTTATAATAAAAATTAATCTCAAATAAAAAATACGCAAATTTTCTACATATTTTATATTTCATATTCAGAAATAAAATATGAAATTTTTTTAAATTATATCAAATTTGATATAACTGCTCATCTTGCACAATTTTTATTTCAATATTTTATAAGGATATATTATTCGCGTTTTAGTTTTAACCACAGAATAATTTTTTCTATTGTCTCTTACAAACAGCCCCCCTCTAAACCGGACAAGAAAGTTTCCAAGCATCCGGCTTGCCATAATTTATCTTCTTGCGAAGACTAACTTTATGTTACCACTTGTTAGTTGTTTATTTTATTATCATTTTTCGTTATATTTAATTAAATAAATAGTAAAATTATTTATATCTTTTAAAACCAACTAGAACAACAATAATTCGGAGACAATTCATGAGGATTATCAACAATATCCAAATAATTCAATATTTTAAACAAAGAAATTTTATAATTTAAAGAACTTAATAAAATATGATTTGGATAATTAAAAAGAAAATCTGAAGAATATCTTGATTCTTGTAAAATAATTCTGTTATTTTGGAAACTAATAGCATAAAAATGATCTGAATTAATTTTAATTTTCGGAGTCAAACAATTTTGATCAAAACCACTAGATAACAATAATAAACTACTAATTTTAAATAAAGGAATTTTCAATTCTAAAGCTAATAATTTCGAGGTTAAAACCCCTATTTTAGTACCAGTATAAGAACCAGGACCACAACCTACTATAATTTTCTTTATATTAAATAAGTTTATAGAATTATCTTGTAAAATCTTATTAATTAACGGTATCATGCAAGATACAAAACTTTTAGGTTTAACATTAATACTTATATCCAGAATCTCTTTTTCGCGCGTCAAAATAACTATTTGCATATCTGTTGAAGTATCTATAATTAAAATATTTTCTTTAAAAAATAATGGATAATTATATATTTTTTTTTCTATTTTATTTATCATAATCTTTTTTTATTAATTTTCCACATTTTTTTGTTCTATTGTGATTAACCTACTATTATATTTTAAAAATTTAATTTCAATTTTGAAATCACATAATTTTTCGATTTCATTATTTAAATAAGTTGATTCTATTAAAAGAATATCCCCTATACTTAAATATTCGAATACTTCTTCTAATAAAAAAACTAATTTACTATTATTTTCAAACCGAAAAAGATCCATATGAAATAATTTATTGTTATTAAAGTTATAAATTTTAAAAAAATTAAAACTCGGACTATTAATCCTTAAAATTCCTAATTTCTGAGCAAAACCTTTGACAAAAATAGTCTTACCTATTCCCATTGATCCTTGAATGAGTAAAATATTTTTTTTTCTTTTATATAAGTTCGTAAATATAATTTTTTGGGCTAAAAAAATACCAGCCATTTTAGTTTGTATCGATTTTAAACATATTTTATTATAAATAATTTTCATTTTTAATTCCATTTTGTAAATTAAGGTAGTATATTATTCAAGTTAATTTTAAAATAAAGTTTATATTGTTATTTTAAACATATCTCCTTATAAAAACATATAAAAAATTTTTTTTCAAAATCCGATTTCTATCTTTAAACTAGATAAAAATTTTTTTAACTCTGATTCTAATTTTATAATATTATATTTTTTCAAAATTTTATTAACTTATTTAAGAAAATAAAAAAATATTAATCTAATTAAGCGATTATAAATGTTTAATCTAATTGTTGAACATCTTCTTGTTTTTGCACTACTACTACATTAATCAATTTATCATCTTCTTTTAATTTAAATAACCTATTTCCTTGAGTATTTTTGGATTTAGTAGTCGAAACTTTATTAGCTTCAATACGAATAACTTGACCTAAATGAGAAATTAAAATTAATTCTTCATTTGGAAAAATAGTTTTTAAAGTTACTAATTTTCCTTTTTTATCAGTAATTTTTAAAGTTTTAACGCCTTTTCCGCCTCGTTTTTGAGGTTTATAAAAACTTGCTTGAGTTTTTTTACCATAACCAAATTCTGTTACTACCAAAATATCTTGTTCCGGATGCGAAACAACAGCTGCACCTACAATTTGCTCATTTTTATCCATACGCATACCAATAACTCCAGTACCTCTGCGATGGGTAGTTCTAATAAAATTTTCTTTTAAACGAATAGATTTACCACCAGAACTAGCTAAAATAATATCTTGATGACCAGAAGTTTTCAATACTGCTAAAACTTCATCATCTTCTTTTAAAGCGAAAGCTATTTTACCATTAGATCGGATATTAGCATATTCTTGAATAAGGTTTCTTTTAATAAATCCTTTTTTAGTCACTAATACTAAATAATCTTTATTATTAGTGAATTCTGTTACACTTGTTAAAGTAGTTAAAAATTCGCCTTTAGCCATAGGAATTAAATTAACCAAAGGGATACCTTTAGCATGACGAGAATAAGAAGCTATTTCATAACCTTTAATCTGATATACTTTACCTTTATTAGTGAAAAACAATTGATAATCATGTGTAGAAGTTATAGCAAAATGCTCTACAAAATCATTTTGATTCATAGTAATTCCTATAACACCCTTACCACCTTTATTTTGTTTTTTATAAGTATCCAAACTTAAACGTTTAATATATCCTTTATGAGTAATAGTAATTAAAATCTTTTCTTTTTCGATTAATGATGCTTCATCTATATCTAAATTATTATTTTCTGTATTAATAACAGTTCTACGCGGATCTTGAAAAATTTTTTGTAAATTTAATAAATCTTGTTTTAAAATTTGTTCTTTTAAAGAAATAGAATTAATGATATTTTCGCATTCTGTAATTTTTAATGATAATTCTGTATTTTCTTGTTTAATTTTCTCTATTTCTAAATTAGTAATTCTTTGTAAACTCATTTCTAAAATAACTTTACTTTGCGGTTCATCCAATTGATATTTTTCCATTAATTGAATTTGTGCTGATTTGGAATTAGATGAAGCTTTAATCAATTCGACTACTTGATCAATATCATTTAAAGCAATAATTAAAGCTTTTACTAAATGTTGTTTTTTAAGAGCTTTAGATAATTCAAATTGTTTTTGACGTTGAATAACATTAATACGAAAATCAAAAAACTCTTTTAACATTTGTTTTAAATTAACTATTTTAGGAACACCTTTTACCAAAGCAATCATATTAAAATTAAAAGAAACTTGTACTTGAGAATTTTTATATAAATTATTCAGAACTACATGAGGATTAATATCTCTTTTCAAATCAATAACAAGTTTAATACCTTTACGATTAGATTCATCCCTTAAATCTGTAATTCCATCTATAATTTTTTCTTTAGCCAATAAAACAATAGATTCAATTAAACTACTTTTTTTAATTTGAAAAGGTATTTCAGTAATAATAATAGAATTTTTATTTTTATCATTTTGAATTATTTGCGCTTTAGATCTGATAAAAATACGTCCTTTACCAGTATCATAAATATGTTTTAAATTATCAGCACCTAAAATTTCACCTCCTGTAGGGAAATCTGGTCCTTTTATATATTTCATTAATTCCTTTACTTCTATATCCTTGTTATTAATAAAAGCAATTAAAGCATTAACAACTTCTTTAAAATTATGAGGTGGTATATTGGTAGCCATGCCTACAGCAATACCAGTAGAACCATTCACTAAAAGATTAGGAAATAAAGTTGGTAAAACAGTAGGTTCTTTTTCGTTACCATCATAAGTATCAATAAAATCCACAGTTTCTTGTTCGATATTACGAATTAATTCTATAGCTATCTTAGACATTCTAGCTTCTGTGTAACGCATAGCTGCTGCTGAATCTCCATCAATAGAACCAAAATTACCATGACCTTTAATTAAAGGATAACGATAATTAAAATCCTGCGCCATACGAACCATAGCTTCATAAATACTATTATCTCCATGAGGATGACATCGACCCATAACGGCTCCCACTACAGCAGCAGACTTTTTAAAACGTTCTTGATTAGCTAATCCTAAATCGTTCATTATATACAAAATTCTTCTTTGTACCGGTTTCATACCATCTCTAATATCAGGAAGAGCTCTTCTAACGATAACACTCATAGCATAACTTAAAAAAGATTTTTTTACTTCTTCATTTATATCTACTATTTCAACACGATTAAGATTAATTTTAGAATCTAAAGGATTATATTCTTCATTTAAATGATCATTTTTTTTTATTTTTTTTAATATCATATTTTACGCCTTTTTTTATTAATAATTGATTTTTTTTTATTTATTATTTGAAATCACTAGTAAATCTAATAATTATAAATATTAAATTAAATATCTATATCAGCATAAGTAGCATTTTCTTGAATAAAAATTTTCCTATTGCTGACCTCTTCGCCCATTAACATAGTAAAAATTCTATCAGCTTCTACCGCATCTTCTAATTTAACCTGTAATAACGTTCTAGTTGCGGGATCCATAGTAGTTTCCCAAAGTTGTTCTGCATTCATCTCCCCTAATCCTTTATATCTTTGGACAACAATTCTTTGAGAATCATTTTTGCGATTTATAAAATTTTTTAATTCTTGTTCTGTATAAAAGTAAAAAATTTTTTTATTATTTTGTACCTTATATAAAGGAGGTTGAGCAAAATAAATATAATTATTTTCAATCAAAGGTCTGAATTGTCTAAATAAGAAAGTTAATAATAAAGTTCTTATATGAGCACCATCAACATCAGCATCTGTCATAATAATAATTTTATGATAACGCGCTTTAGAAATATTAAATTCCTTGTCAAAACCTGTACCAAAAGATTGAATTAAAGAGAGAATTTCATTATTAACTAAAATTTTATTTAATCGAGCTTTTTCTACATTAATAATTTTACCTCTTAAAGGCAAAATCGCTTGAAAAGCAGAATCTCTGCCTTGTTTAGCAGAACCACCTGCAGAATCACCTTCAACAATATATAATTCTGCCAAAGCAGGATTTTTAGTGCGACAATCAGCTAATTTTGAAGCAAAACTTAAATTATCTAAAGGAGTTTTTTTTCTAGTAATTTCACGAGCTTTTTTAGCTGCTACTCTGGCTTTAGCTGCTAATAAACATTTATCAATAATTTTTTTAGCTTCTTGCGGGTTCTCTAATAAATAATTTTCCAAAGCCAGGCCAAAATTTTTAGAAACAAATTGTCTTATATTATAATTACCTAATCTAGCTTTGGTTTGGCCTTCAAATAAAGGATCATAATGTTTTAAAGCAATAATAGCTGTAATTCCTTCTAAAGTATCTTCACCAATAAAACTAAAATCTTTTTTTAATAAATTTTTATCTTTAGCATATTTAGATAAAACTCTATTTAAAGCCATTTTAAAACCTTCCTCATGAGTTCCGCCTTCATGCGTAGGTATATTATTTACAAAAGAATAAATATTAGAAATATAATTTTCATTATATTGAAAGGCAATTTCTAAAAAAATATTATTTTCAGAACTTTCTTGATAAAAAGGTTGATTTAAAACTTTTTTATTTTCATTTAAATATTGAAGATATTCTTGAATACCGCCTTTTGAATGAAAATTAATAATTTGAGAAGGTTGAAAGCGCAAATCTTCTAGAATTAATTTAATATTTTTATTTAAAAAAGATAATTGTTGTATTCTTTTTTTTAAAACATCTAAACTATAAGGAGTATCTTTAATATCTTGAAAAATAGTTTCATCAGGTAAAAATGTAATAGTAGTTCCTCTTTTATTAGTATCTCCCACAATTTGTAAAGATGAAGTAGGGACACCTTTTTCATACTTTTGATAATATATTTTACCATTCAAAAAAATTTCAACAATAAACCAATTAGATAAAGCATTCACTACAGAAGCACCTACGCCATGTTGACCACCCGAATAACTGTAATTTTTAGAATTTGGAGTATTTTTAAATTTTCCGCCAGCATGTAAAGTAGTTAGAATAGTTTCTACGGCTGATTTGTTAGTTTTAGGATGAATGTCGACAGGAATACCCCTGCCATTGTCAGAAACACTAACTACATTATTCGGAAAAATTTTTAAAATAATTTCTGTAGCATATCCTGCTAAAGCTTCATCTATAGAATTATCTATAATTTCCCAAATCAAATGATATGCCCCTTTCATAGTAACGGAATCAATATACATCCCTGGCTTTTTGCGCACAGCTTCTAAACCTTCTAAAATTTCAATACTAGCAGCGCTATATTCATTTATATTTTCTTTATTTTTTTTATCATTTTTTTTGCTCATTTTATGAAATTTAATTTTCTCCCTATTTATATTGATTTAATCCAATTAAAAAATATATTTAATATATTTAAAATTTATAGTTTTTATTTGTTGATCTCATACAAAATAATTTAAAATTTTTTTAATACTAAATTATTTTATTAACATTACTTTCCAAATTTTTAAATTAAAAAATGTGTTAATAATTATAACACATAACAATTAAAACTTATTAAAGCAGATATTTTAGAAACTATAAAAAATATTTCCGATATAATCTCTTTTTAAAAAATTTAATATTTTACATTTACTTATTTTTCATACTCGAAATATAAAATACTAAAAATATAAAAACTAGTCATTAATTATAATTTTTACATCTAAAATTTGAATTAATATCAATAATATAAATTAAATTTAAATTTAAAGAACGTAATTTATATTTTGTATCAAAATATCCTAAAATATTGAAACATTAATCGAAAAATGTTAAAATATTGATATAAAATTTATGATTTTTTTAAATAAAAAAACATATAATTTTTGCATTTTATTTAAATAATTGAGGGAGAAAAATGCTTAAAAAAATCCAATTAAAATTCATTATATTTTTGTTGTTAAATCTTGTAGTAGTTAATTTTTTCGGTTTATTTATAAATAAACAAGGTAATTTATCTAATTCTAAATTAAGTAATGTAAAAGCTTTTTTTGATATTAATTGGAATTTTTTTTCTAAACCAAAAAAAATAACAAAATATCCAAAATTAATAACAGAACAAAGTTTACAAAAAAAAATAACTGAATACGGACAACATATTGAAAATCTAAATCAAACTTTAATAAATGATAGTAATAAAACTGATTTATTTCTAGTCCAGATCAAATTAACAGAAATAGAAAATCAGATGAAAGATTTAAATAATAAAAAAGAAAAACTTTTATTAACAACCAATAATTATTCGATTATTCTAGATAAAATAAATATAGATTTAGAAAATCTCAAGAACAGAATAAATATAATACAATTCCGAGAAAATCCAAATAATCCAAAAAAATCCGATTCTTCAGAAAAAGAATTTTTTATAAATACACAAAACAGATAATAAATAACCCTATTGTCAAAAACCATTAACTAAATATCTGATTATTATCAAAAAAATAGTATCTTATATTTATACAAAATAATTTTAAATTAAACATATTTTTAATACTTAACGTTACCAAATAATAAAATTTCAATAAATTGCTTCATTATTTTCGAAATTAACGCAATTAAATGATAAAAATAAATTCGAGATAACATTGTTAAAAACAATGATTATACAGAAGGTTGTGTCAATAATTTGATAATAAATATGATGATAAATATTAAAGAATGGTTAAATCGCTTTCCTTTTGAAAATTATTGGTGGATATATTTTTTAAGCATTTTTATGTTTTCAGAAATTATTAAAATAGTACTTAAAAAAATTTTAACTTTTCTATATCGTATTTTATTGTTAAATTTTAATTTTATTTTTAATATTCAAGAATATAAAAATAAAGATAATCAAAACTCTGAATTAAATTCAAAAACAGAAATTCCTCAATTTTCTATACAACATCCATTACCAAATGAATTATATCAAGATAAAAATTTAACCTTAATAGAATTAAAAATGCTAGAAATTAATCGAAAAGAAAACGAAAACAAAAATAAAGAACAAGCTTTTCGTCTTGAATTAAATCAATATAAAATGGAAACAAAAATAGAATTACAACAACAAAAAAACTACTTCGAACAAGAAATGCTTAAACAACAGATAAAAAATTTGGAAACAGAATTATTAAAAATTAATACAAAATCAAAAATTTATCATGAAAATTCATCAATACAAAAAGATTTAAAAGATAATAATTCAGAAAATAATAAAAATTTATCTCCAAATATATTACAAAATATAGACTTAAAATTTATTGACGAGGCGCTTAAAAAGCAAATACCTGAAAGCTTAAAAAAAATTTTTGACCAAATGGAAAATTTTGCTGAAATACAATTATTTATGTTAAACAATATGCCTATAGAAAATCGTAATAATTTTTCCAATGTATCTCATTCTTATTATGACTCAAAAAATAAAGCTTTATATATAGATCCCAAAGATTTAATATTTGTTAAGTCATTATTAATAGAAAAACAAAAACAGTTTAAACAAATAAAACAATAATTTTAAAGTTATTTCAATTTATTTATTTTAATAAACATTAAATATATTTTTTTATTTACAATTCATGTATAATATGTAATGTTATTAACTTTTTTAATAATGAAAATTTTAATAATTTTTGTGGCGGTTGTGGCGAAATGGTTAACGCATCGGCTTGTGGCGCCGACATTCGTGGGTTCGATCCCCATCATCCGCCCCAAATTTGATTAAATTATAATTTAATAAAAAAAATAATCAAAATAATTTTGATTTACATAGAAGGCCCATAGCCAAGTGGTAAGGCAACGGACTTTGACTCCGTCATTCGTTGGTTCAAATCCAGCTGGGCCTGCCATAATTTTTACTTTTAATATTTTTAATAATTAATTTTATTAAAAAAATTTTTTTTATAAAAATAAATTACGATGTTGCGGGTGTGGCGAAATTGGTAAACGCACTAGACTTAGGAGGGCGCTAGTTCGAGCATAAATTAAAGAGGTTTTTTAGGCCCCTCACTTTTAATGGTAATAAAAGTACTTCGATGAATTAACCTGAATTCGAAAGAATGAAAGGGAAAATAGCATATTCATAAATGTTTAGTATATAAAAAATAAAATCGTTAATTTTAATATTTATTAAAAAATATACAATAAACATAAGAAGAAGATAAAATAAGGTTGAATATTCAAGTGAAGAGCAAAGAATGGTGGTTTAGTTCTAAAGCTTTAGGGAAGGTTAAACGATATATTCCAAAATACCTAAATAGATAATTATATAATTACTCTCAAGATCCTAAAGTAATTATAATTACCAATAAAGAATAAAATATTTATTCAATTATCTACATCAAGGTAAATTTAATGATTTTACCTATTATAAGACTCCAACCGCTATTTATCATTAGCCTATAATTTATAGCTACCTAGGAAAACCTAAAATTATTTTTTTATTTTTTTATAAAATAATTAAGGTTGCAGAGCTGACATAGTAGTCGGAGGTTTTCGGTCCTCTCAGGGAGAATAGGAAAACTATTTACAAGGCGAAGGGAAGCAGAAAGATTAAAAAATAATAAATATTTTTTTTATCACTTTTTAAATGATAATTTTTATTTTGTTATAAAACAATTTATAAATGCGCAATATAAATTAAATAAAAAAAAATATGTTTTTTAATCTAAACAAATAAAAAAATTTATTATGTTGAATTCGGAAAGCCGGATGCATGGAAACATGCCTGTCCGGTTTGGATGGGGGCTAACCAAATATAATAAAGGTTTTCTATCCATATTCTAGCGCTTAAGCTTGCAGGTTCGAGTCCTGTCACCCGTACCAAATATTTTATTTAGGGATATGATGTTAATGGTAGCATAATGGTCTCCAAAACCATGAGTTCGGGTTCGAATCCTGATATCCCTGCCAAATTAAATAACAAAATATTGAAAAAATAATCTAATTTAAATAAAAAAAAGAAGGTATATATATCCTTCTTTTTTTATTTAAATTAACAATTATTTGGAAATTTTCAAATTTATGAAAAATTAAAAATTATAATCTCATGAGATAATTGGAAAAAATCAAAAAATAAAATCTTCATCTTTTAAACTTTCACTTTTCATTTTTTGATAACCATTACCTTTCATAGAAAAATAATCCATTGTTTTAGTTTCTGTATTCAATCCGTTTAAAATAACAGGATTAATGTCTTCATAAGGAAAAATTTGTTCTAAACCTAAATTCAATAAAGCTTTATTAGCGTTATAACGAACAAATTTATTAACATCATCTACTAAAGTTTTTTTTTGATAAAGTTCAGAAGTTAACAATGTTTGTTCTTGATATAATTGGAATAAAAACTTTTCTAACCAATTATATAAACTTTTTTTTTGCTCTACATTAAAAGTAGAATATAAATGTTTAGCTAATCTTCCAGTATAAACTCCATGAACACTTTCGTCACGAATAATCAAATTAATGATTTCTCCGGCTTGCATTAATTTACCTTGGCCATAAAAATATAAAGGATAATAAAAACCACTATAAAACAACCAAGTCTCTAAAAATACTGAAGCTACAAGAGCTTTCCATTTTATTTCGCAAAATTCATAACTATTTAAATAAACAAAATTATTTTTATTAATAACTATTTTTTGATCTAACATTTCATAAACATTAATAATTAAATTTAAAATATTCTGTAAATTTTTTTGTTTCATACCCCAAGAAAATAAATCATCAATTTCATTTTTATTCAAAAAAGTCATAAAAATATTAGAATAACTTTTAGCATGAACAGCATTTTCCATAGCTCCCATAAAACTAAGAGTAGCTTTTTTTTGATGCTCTTCAGGCAAACAAGATCTAACCAAAACAGGCATACCTATATCTCCTTGATAAGTATCTAAAAAAGTTAAAACTAACAAATTACGAGAATAAGTTTTTTGTTCTTCGCGAGATAAAGTGTTCCAAATATGCAAATCACTTTGTAAACTAATATCTTCTGGACGCCAAAATTGACTTAAATTTTGTTCATAAAAATGATGTGTAAATTCATCATCTAAATTATTCCAATTAGCACCTTGATAAATTATTTTTTTTAAATTCATATATTTAAACTCATTCCTATCTTTTGTAAAATTATTAAAATTTAAAAAAATTTTAAAAAACTAATTAATTTTATAATTGTATAATTCGAATTTAAAAATTCTTCATAAATATTTTTAATAAAAAAAATTTATTTTCCTTTATTAACATTTAAATTATAATATTGGCGAATAGTTAATTCCAATTTATTTGCAAGATCTGAATTTTTCATTAAAAATTCTCGAGCCTTTTCTCTACCTTGGCCAATTTGTTTTTCATTATAGCTATACCACATACCATTTTTTTTAATTAAATTTAAACTTACTGCTAAATCTAAAATTTCACTAATTTTAGAAATACCTTTGCCATATAAAATATCAAAACTAACTGTTTTATAAGGAGGACAAACTTTAGATTTAACAATACGAACATTAGTTTTTACTCCAATAACTTGATCATTATCTTTAATTAATTCTGAGGTTTTTCGAACATCTAATCTAACAGATGTAAAAAATTTTAAGCCTTTTCCTCCGGGAGTAACTTCATTGTTTCCAAAAGTAATTCCTACTTTTTCTCTTAACTGATTAATATAAAGCAAAATAGAATTTGATTTAGAAACAATATAACTTTGCTTTCTTAAAGCTTGATTCATCATGCGAGCATGTATACCTACATAAGAATCACCAACCTCACCATTTATTTCTGCTAAAGGAGCTAAAGCAGCTACAGAATCTACTACTATCAAATCAACAACATTATTTTGTATTAAAAAATTGGCAATATTTAAAGCATTTTCTCCGGAATCAGGTTGAGATATTAACATTTTATCTACATCCACTCCTATATTTTTAGCATAATTAATATCTAAAGAATTCTCGGCATCTATAAAAGCAACAAGACCTCCAGATTTTTGAGCTTCTGCTATCGCATGCAAAGCTAAAGTAGTTTTACCAGCACTTTCAGGTCCGAAAATTTCTACAATCCTTCCCTTCGGTAAACCTCCAATAGACAAAGCTATATCCAATCCTAAAGAACCAGTCGAAATAGATTCTATAGGCTCTACCTTATCAGAATTCATCTGCATAATACTGCCTTTTCCGAAAATTTTTTCTATTTCGCTAATAGTTTGCGTTAAAGGAGGTTTTTTTAATATTTCTTTATTCATTTACTAAACACCTCTTATATAATTTTACTAAAATTCATCATAATTATAAAAAAAGATAAATTTTTAATAATTTAAAAATAAATTAACTTCAAATTTTTTAAGATATAATCTATACCAGAAATCACAATTATAAAAATGTTCAATATTAAAATAAAATTAATAATAAAATACATTTTTAAATTATATTCCGGAAATAATTGAGAAAAAAAACGTTCTAATTGAACAGATAAAAGCATTATAATAATTGAAACAAAATTCAAAAAAGTTTTTAATTTGCCACCAAAAGAAGAACTAATAATATGTTTTTTTTCAAAAGCTAATAATCGAATACCCATAACGATAAAATCTCTTATAATAGTAACTATCAAAAAACTTACAACATAATTAACAATTTTATCATTATCTTGATGCAATAAATAATTATTTTGACATAAAATCAGTAAATAAAACGCAGAAATAATAACTAATAATTTATCAGCTATAGGATCAAAAAATTTACCAAAAACAGTTGTTTGACAAAATTTCCTTGCAATAAATCCATCTAAATAATCAGTTATAGATGCTACTATAAAAATAATATTAAAATAATTTTTAAAAATTTCTATTTCATGTTTTAATAATTTTAAATATAAAAAAGGTAACATACAAAAAACTAAAAAAATACGAAATATCGTCAATAAATTAGCTGTTTTTTTAATTATATTTTTCATATTCTAATCATCTTTCTAAAAATACAAAATAAATAATTCCAAAATAAATATTTTTATTATCAATTATATTTTATATCTTTGAACTATTTATTCCCATTAATAATAAAATTTATTATATTTATCATAATATTTGGTATTTTTATATGGATTTTTTATCAAAAACACATTTATTTCTTCTTTCGGATATGAATTAAAAATTAAAAATTTCATTTTGATCAAAAATTACATTATAATGGCATAGTTTTTTTTAAAGATAATTATTAATTAATTATTAATAATATTTTTATATATTTTATTAAAATCGGAAAAAATATTATAATTTTGTTTATTAATAAAAAATTAATTTTCATTACTAAATTTAAGAACATTTCATTTTCAATTTTTATATATAATATAACATAATGAAAAATTTAAAAAATAATTATTCTAAATATCAAAAAAAATAATTTAAATATTCCAAATAAACTTATATAAATTCCTTATTTATTAATAATAACTTTTATTTTAACAAATTAATCTCATACTTTTTAATCTTTTAATATAAAAAAATTTAACTTAATAAATATTATTAATAACTAAATTAACTAATAATTAAAATTATATAATTTATTAAGATATAACAATATAAATAAAAAATTTTTATGTTAAAAATAATTAAAATTTGAAAATAAATTTTAAAAAAATTTTATATAATTTGATTTTATCTAAATATAATCAAACATAATTTTTCAAATATATTTCAAAAAATTCTACTCCATAACATATTTAATGATATTTATTATGTTTTTGTAAAATAACTTTAAGAATACCTAATATTTATTATTATATTATTTTTTGTTATAATTAGATTGCGTTTGTTTAAAATTTAAATTCACTTTTTTAATTTAGGATTGTGTATGGTTTATTATCGCGAAGTAAGATTTTATTAGATTTCTATAAATCATTAGAAAGTGAGATCAACTAAAACACATGAATTTCACCAGTGACAAAAATATATTATACAGAATATTATTATTTTTTATCATTTTCTTAATTTTATTAGGTCAAATTTTTTTTATTATGAATGTATTAGCTCATAACGAAGAAATAGAAGAAGAAAATGAGAAATTATCTCAAACTCATAAACAACTATTAGAAAATTATAATAAAATTCAAAATAGTAATAAAATAAAAATTGAACCTATTGCGGAGAAAAACAATAACATTAATTCAAATAAAAATTCTTTAAAACCTATATTCAATTCTTTACAAGAAAGTATAGAATTGCAAAAAAAGTTTTTTCAACCAAAAACAAATTCCTTCACTTTTGATTTGCAAAAATTAACTGATGAAGCTACCCAAAGTATTATAGTTTTTAAAAATAATAAAGAAGAAGAAATCGATCATATTAAATATTTTAATAAATTTGGAGAATTAATAAGCAAAATCTTTTTAAACAGTGAAAATAATTATTATAAAACAATAGAAGAATATCAAAATAATCAATTATTCAAAAAAACAGTTTTTGCTGATGATTATCAATCGGAATTAATTTCCTTTTATAAAAATAATAAAATTAAAACTGAAATATTAAATGTATATAACGAAAATACTAAAAATTTCATAACACATAACATTGCAGAATTTGATGATGAAGAAAAATTAATAACAACGAGTTTTTATCAGAAAACTGCTCCTTATAAAATAGACCAAAAAATTTATTGGGATAATAAACAAAATCCGATAAAAATCGAAAATTTTAAATATATTGGTGATAGATTAAATGCTATAGAAGAATTTAATGCAAATCAACAAATTACTAAAATAACCATTTTCAATCAAAATCAACAAATATCTTCTATTAAAAAATTTAATTACATAACTAATGAAGTTTTAATTGAAACTAAATTTTTCGATAGCAACAATAAATTAACTGAAACAAAATTTGATGTTAAAACTAATAAAAATTCCATATCCGAGCCTGATTTAATAGATACAAAATTCCGTATTATGTAAATATATCTCCAAAAATCATTATAAAAAATTAATTTTTAACCATTAATTAAAATTTAATTTATAAAATTAAAAAAAAAATTAAAATCATTCTACAAGTACCAAAATTTTCCTCATAAATGTTTGTAATTGAAAAAATTTCTCCAAATATAAGATATTAATATATATAATTTATAAAGTAAATTGGAAGAAATTATAAATATAATTTGAGTAATAATCTAATTTAGCAAAAATAATGATATTAATAACTGGATATTCAAAAATTAATTATCTAATCAACATATAAAGATATATTTTAAATATGCATATTTTAAAATATGCATATTTTTTTTAATCTTATTAATATTTTTTAAAATTAAAATACCTTTAACTGAAAAATAAAAATTTAAAATATCAATCAAAAAACGAACTAATACATTGCAATATTGAATACGGATAATAGATAAAAAATATGTTAGATATTATAAAAAAAATAAAACAATTAACTAAAAAAATAAATCAAGCGAATTATGAATATTTTAATTTAAATCAATCTTCTTTAAGTGATAAACAATATGATGCATTATTACAGGAATTAATATATCTAGAACAGAATTATCCGCAATATAAATTAAAAAATAGTCCGACTGATAAAATAGGTAGTTCTTTAGATGATAACAAAATACCTAAAATAAATCATAGTAAACCTATGTTATCTTTAGACAATGCCTTTGACATTACAAAAGTAAAAAAATTTTATACAAAAATAATGGAACAATATCCCCATTGTAATTTTATTACAGAATTAAAAATAGATGGTATAGCTATTAATTTAAAATATGAACAAGGAATTTTAATGCAAGCTACTACAAGAGGAAACGGATTAGTAGGGGAAGTAGTAACTCATAATATTAAAAATATCACAGATATTCCCTTAAAACTTTTGCAACCAATAGATTTAGAAGTAAGAGGAGAAGTTTTTTTTAATTATGAAAATTTTAAAAAATTAAACGAAAAACATAACAAAGAACAAAAAAAATCTTTTGCTAATCCACGTAATGCCGCATCTGGAACCATTAGATTATTAAATCCTAATATTGTCGCTTCTAGAAATTTATCTTCTTTTTTATATAGTATCGTAAAAACTTCGTTAATTGTCCATACTCAAAAAGAAGTTTTAGAATTATTAAAAAAATTAGGTTTCTCTGTAAATCCATATTATCATATAATCAATTCTTGGTCTGATTTAATTAACTTTATAGATTATTATATAGATTTAAAAACCTCTTTAAATTATGATGTAGATGGTATTGTTATAAAATTAAACCAACTAGATTTATATCCGAAAATAGGTTATACAAATAAATTTCCTAAATACGCTCTAGCTTATAAATTTAATTCAATTACAGGCGAAACTATAATCAAAAATATTTTATTTTATGTGGGCAGAACTGGCATAATTAATCTTGTAGCAGATCTTGAACCTATTATTCTTGATGGTAGTAAAATATCACGTGTGACCTTGCATAATTACAATTATATTAAAAATAAAGATATTCGTATTAATGATAGCGTAATTATTGTAAAGTCAGGATCGATTATTCCTAGAATTATTAAAGTCATTATTAATAAAAGAGTTGCTTCTACAAAACCTTTTGTAATGATTACAAAATGCCCTTCTTGTGATTCATTATTAAAAAAAGAAAATAATGGAATTAATTATTTTTGTATTAATTCTGAATGTAATGAAAAAAAAATACAAAAAATAATTCATTTCGCATCTAAAGAAGCTATGGATATCCATATTTTAGGTTCTCAAACATTAACTATTTTATTTAAAAACAAAATTATCAATAAAATTTCGGATTTATATATTCTTAAAGAAAAAAAACAACAATTACTCAAATTACCTTTTTTCGGAATTAAAAAAATTAACAATATTTTGGAAGCTATAGAAAAAAGTAAACAAAAACCCTTTGATCGCGTTCTATTCGGATTAGGAATAAAACATGTAGGTAGTAAAATCGCTCAAATTTTAACTAATAAATTTTATAATATATATAATTTAAAAAAAGCTACAATAGAACAACTAACTAAAATACACGAAATAGGACAAGAAATAGCTCATAGTATACATAATTTTTTTAATGATGAAAAAAATGTTCAAGAAATTATTCAATTAGAACAACATCAATTAAATTTTTCTACTCAAAATATTATTAGATATAATGTTGATAATAATGTTGATGATAATTTTTTTAAAAACAAAAAAATTATTATTACAGGAACATTGTCGCAATATACACGTTCACAAATAATTCAAAATTTATCAAAATTAGGAGCCTTAATAGTTAATAATATATCTAAAAAAACTAATTATTTAATCTGTGGGGCAAATTACAGCGAAAAAAAACTTGAAAAAGCCAAAAACATAAACATTACTATTATTCAAGAATTAGAATTATATAAACTTTTATCGCAAACTAAAAATAAAATATAAAAAGGCAATAATTATCAAAAATGAAAAATATCGGTATCGATTTAATTGAAATTAATAAAATTATTCAAATAGGATTAACCTCAATATCTAATCGTATTTTATCTATTTCAGAATATAAAATTTATAAAAAAATAAATTCTTTAAAAAGTAAAAGTTTTTTTTTAGCAGGAAGATGGGCCGCTAAAGAAGCAATATTTAAAACTTATCAAAAAGGTAATTTAACCAATAATTATTGCGATTGGTCTATATTAAACGACGATAAAGGAGCCCCTTATATAATAGATAAATATAATAATCAATTTATGATATCTATTACTCATACTGAAAAATACGCTTTAGCTTTAGTTATTATGTTATAATCTTAAATTAATTTTGATAAATATTAATTTCTTTTTTAAAATTATTTATCAGGAATATAGTTGTAATATATTGAAAATTAATAATGTTTTTGAATTATCTTTTTAATCAATAATTTTCCATAATTAACCTCTAACATGAATTCATTTTAAGGAATAATTAACAAATAAAGATCAACAATTCAGTTGATCTTTATTTTCAAAATCTCAATTATTTAAAAATTAATTTAATAACTATTTAATTAAACATTTATATATTAATTCATCAAAATTAAACTAAAAATAATCTGTAAAATCAATTTATATTTTTTTTAAAATAATCCAACATTAAACAAAATAGTATTCAAGAATAAAAAGATTCAAAAATGATATTAACACTAATTATTATTTAATAATAATAGCAAAACTTAATAATAAATAATTATTTTTGTAAATTTTTTTTTAATTTACAACCATAAATATTTAAATTCATATCAGGCGTTCCTAGATTTTTTGGTTGTAACAAACTAACTAACATATGAGTGGAATTAAATATATTTATTTTCTGGATGAAATGAGAAGATAATCGGGAAGATAGTTGATTTTGTTCTAATGAAAAAATTTCTATTCGATTATCTACCTTATTATAATGTAAAGCAAAGCCTAATGTTTTTTCAAAATTATTATTTTTTATATATACACGGATGTTTTGATCAATATGACAATTAGCATCGTGATTTTGCTTCAACATTTCATAACTTTCTATTGCTCCTGGAATCAAAAAATTACAAATTAATTTACTCGCAACATATTTTGTTGTTTGATTAATGCCAGTTTTTAAAATTTTTAAGTTTATTTGATTTTTAACTTTTTGAATTATTTGGGTTCTAATACGTTTTTTAAGAGAATCATTTCCAAGAATTTTTTGATAAAAATTTTGAAGATTAAGACCTAATTCAGCCATTTCTACCTCAGATGCTTCATTAAAAAATATATCTTCGTAAGGTATTTTATCTACCTCGTTTTGAAAAAAATTCTCTAATAAATCATAACTCATAGAAAATAAAGAATTCGACATCTCACAATTGCAAAAAGTTATATCAACATAAGAAATTTCCTTCAAATAATCAGGATCAAAAAAAAATATACCTTTTTCTGGACGATATTGAATAAAGTATTTAACAAATTGATTAATAAAAGCGATTTGATCATCCGAATCATTAATATATTTATCACCAGTTACTTCTTGTACTGTATCCAAAACTTTAAATATTCTATTAACAGGGAATAATAAATTACTCACTAAAACAGTAGTATTTTTTATAATTTGTTTAGTATTAGCAAATTCTTGATAAGTTTTACAAGGCATTCTTTTGAAAGGAAAAAGATTATAAAACACATAAGCTTTGTCAGAAAACATATGACCTTTTTCATGGCGCCAATAAATAGCGTTATGCTTCGTATTATAATCTTTTTCATAATTAGCAATATCAAAAGCACATAATTTTAAAAAATTATTATTAAATAACCAAATGAATTGAATTAGAAATAAAAATATTAAAAATTTATTTAATTTTAATAATTTCATATTTTTATAATCTCCATAACTTGGATTTTAAATTTAAAAAATTTTTTTAAAAAATTTTAATATTATATATCCAAATTTACAATAAATAACTAGAAATGTTAAAATTAATATCTGTTTAATTTATATTCATAAATTTTTAAGATAATTTAATTTTCTTTTGAGTTTTTGGATAGCATTTTTACGTATTTTTTGAACTTCTTTAGGAGTTATTTTTAAAGAAAAAGCTATTTCTCGATAAGAAATTTTTTTATGACATGAAAAATTATTAAAAAAACCAAAACTTAAACCAATAATTTTAAATTCTGATGAATTTAAAGTTTTTCTTATTTTTTTAATCCAAAATTCATAATCTGTTTGTTTTAACCAATTTTGATGAGGATTTAAAGAATAATTAGCGAAAGAATAGTAAATAGTGTCTTGAAAATTAGTATTAATTATAAAATAATTTTTTTGAGGAACAATCGGAATATGACTATTTCGAATTAATTCGCGAATAACAAATTTAATAGTTGGTCTAGCATAAGCTATAAAATCATAACCTTGATCTTGATAATAACCTAAAGCACGAATTAAACCTAAAAAGCCTTCTTGAATTAAATCTGATTTATCCAAAATAGAAGGATAATATTTAAATTGATTAACAATTTTGTAAACCAAAGGCGCATGAACTTCAATCAATTTATCTCTAATAGATAAATTATTTTTATCTTTTAAAAAGAGCGAAAATAATCTTTTTCTTGGCATATAATTCCTTTCTAAAACGTTCTTTAAGTTAATAATTAATAAAACAAATCTTGAAAAGATATTTTGTAAATTACAAATTTCTTTTTAATAATTCAAGATTTTTATTATGTAATAAAAATATTTACCAAATAAACAAACTTAAATTAAAATTATCTTCTTATAAATTATCCAATTTGTCTTTTTAATAATAAGAATATGCGAACATATAACTTATCGAAATTTATATTTTTGGTATATATAAAATATTTAAAATTAAATTTCATTTGTTCTTTATTTAGTTAGGTAAAAAAGTTTAAAATTTCTTATTAAAATAAAAAAACAATATTTTAAACATACATATCAATATAATTACAAAGTTAAAATAATAATTTATTAAAAATTTTTTATTTATATAAAAATTAAATAAATAATTAATACTATAAAAAAATTATTAATAAATTATTATTTTGGCATAAATAAATTATTAAACTTTTGAAAAAACATTTTAATCAAATATAAAAATATAACCAACATATTCTGCTGAAATAACTATATCATTAACCATTTTATATGTTATAATTAAGTTAGATATTTTATATTTAGAATATTTTCTATTCATAAAATATCTTAATATTTTCCTTCAAAAGGAAATAAATGATAATTGAAAATGAAATTTGAAAATTTGAAAAAAAATTAAACATTATAAATTCACAAAATAATTAAAATTTATCTAACAAAAATATTTAAAAAAATATTATCTACTAAATAAAAATATATTTATTACATATTTTTAAAAATAAAAAAGAAAAGAGAATTGATAACTAATATAAAAATTTTTAATAAAAATAAAAAAAATATTTTATTATTTCAATATTTAATTCTGATCTTATTTTTTCTTAAATGTTTTTTTATGAATACGATTGTGGCTCAGATTTCTGATGATAATAATCAAAAAATAATAGATTTAAAAACTAAAATTTTTCAATATCGAATTATTTTAGATACAGAATTAAATCAAACACAAAAATTCAATAAAGAATTCGATATATTATCATCAAACGAAAAAGAAAAATTACAGATTTTTTTAAATGATATCGAAACACAACGAAAAACATATATTACAGAACTTAATAATTTTCAAATAAATAATCCCCAAAATAATAAAGAAGTAATTTTGTTAAACATTTTAGAAAAACAAGAAAAATCTTATATAGAATTAGGGCGCAAAAGATGCTCATAATTCTGCTATTTAACGCATAGCCTAGAGTGATAATCTCTCTAGAGGTCACGTAAACACCACAAGGTGGGCTTGATCAATTAGTTCGAAAGAATAGTTGATAACAGCAAAAGCACGCAAGCGAGATAAGACGAAATATCTAGTCAACAAGTCGACGCCAGACCAGAAGTCAAGGAAAAGGTGCAAGTCCCTAAGCGGTTAAATAGAGTGGTTTAATTAAAACATTTTGGTAAGATATTGCTACCAGAATTAAGGAAGGATACATAATAAATTAATTCTTATTATTGTAAATTATCAATTAGGTTAAAAATAAATTGACCCCTTCCTACACTTTTCCATCTAAATTAATCAAACTTCTACAGATATTCCTAACTTGAATGATGGTAAACTGCCCCTAACACTTCCCGTAGAATTATGTAGTAACTTTGATCTCCCTAAAAGCACCTTCTTAGGGTTAAAACTAGCAGTGCTAGGCTCAAGGGAAAAGCGAAACTTAGAGTAGTCGTCAGTTTAATTCTGGAATTGGAATATTCGAGAAGAACCTGATCAAGGCGAAGGGTAATAACCTTTACATGGCGAAAGAGTTTCAATATCTTAGATTATAAGATATTAGGCGCCGGATGCTTGGAAACCTGCTTGTCCGGTTCTGTGGGAGGCTAATTGCGAATATGAAGCAAGTTATTATTATTTCTTCTTTCTAAACCGCGTTAATCTATCTCGATATCAACAAAGTTAAAACAAATAACTCTTTAATATTAAAAAAAATAATTAATAAAAATAAAGAAGAAATTTCTAAATTATTAGAATTAAGCTTTTATTTTGCGAATAATAAAGATATCAAATCAAAATTAAATAGTATCAAATTAGAAATAGAATCTGATAAAGAAAATAGCGCTGTTTATTTCGGAAATAAAGGCGATGAATTCATGTTAGAAGCCGAAACGCAACGAAATAATAAAGATTTTGTCCTTTCTAATTTAAAATATGATCGAGCTAAAAATAATTTTGAAAAATCTATTGAAAAATATAGCGAAATAAAAAACCAATTTTCTTTAGTTTTTAAAAAAATATTAATTTCTGAAAATAATAATTATTCTAACCATATTGATATTAATGATAATAATGTTTTTAATAGTAATTTTAAATATTGGAAAACTATATTAATAATTTTGACAATCACCAATTTTTTAATTCTTACACGTTTTATATATAAATTAATTATATATAAAATAAATGACTATAAAACCAATATGATTAAATTTGAAATTTAAATTAAAATAAAATTTTTAATTTTAAAAAAATAAAAGCTGTTTATTATAATAAACAGCTTTTTTTATGTTTAAATATTTTATTTTTTACGAATTTGATCTTATCATCATCAAAAATAGATTTAATTTATTTCTATTTTAAGGAATTTTTTCTTTCTAAAAATTGTTTTTCCACTTCATTTAGTATTTTTAAGTTTTTATCAGTAATAATAATTCTACGATAAGCTTCTTTCAAATCATCAATATTAACTGTTTCGTTACTAACTGTAAGATAATCATCATCATTAGCTCTTTTTATAGCGAAATTCATAGCAGCAGCTTTCATCAAATTTTCTAAAGTACGATTAGTTTTTAAAAAATCATAATTAGATTCAATTCTATCTAAAGCTTCATTAATTATTTCATATAAAAAATTTTTAGCTTCCGTACTATATGGATTTTTAAGTTTTTGATCCATTAAAAATTCTAAAAATTGTCTACGCTCTAATTTATTACCTGGTTTAACTTCGATAGCATAAGAAAAACGCGATTTTATAGCATCATCGATTTGTGAAAAATTATTAGTTGCTCCTAAAATAAAAATAGGATGTTTGGGATCATTTTCATTAGAAGTCAATTCTGTTTTAAATTGGTTAACAATATTGGTAATTTCCGAATCGCCTTCTAAATTTTTTAATTTTCGAAAAATAGTTTCACATTCGTCTACAAAAATAATAGCTCCAGGGTGTTTTTTAGATATTTTACGTACATCATTAAATAAATTTCTAATCATTTGTACTGCTTGACCTCTATATTTTTTTGAAAAAATAGAAGCACTCAGTTCAAAAAAGGGCAACTGTGTTTCTTTAGCTATAGCCCGAGCAAAAGTAGTTTTTCCTGTTCCAGGAACACCATATAACAAAATACCTAAAGGAGGTTCAATGTGACCAATATCTTTAAATTTCTCAGGTTTTTTTATATACAATATAAACGAATTAGCTATTTTCTTTTCTTCTTTAAAACCCGATAAAGTTGAAAAATCAAGAAAATTATCACTATTAATCGGATAAAAAGATTCTTTTTCATCAAAACTATTAGTCAAATTTAAAAAATTTGCTTCATTTTTGTGAGATATATCAGATTTTAAATTCATCAAATCTTTATTATTTTTAAAATTTAATATTAGAGACCAAAAAATAAATAATAATAATAACAAATTCATAATTAATCTAAAAAAAATAATCAATAAAGTTTTTTTCTTGTCTTTCAATAAGAACTCCTTTAAATTATTAAAATAAAAAAAATAATAAAATTTCTTTTTATATTTACAATCAAATTTATAATTTTAATAAAACTAGATAATTTTTTAAAAAGATTAAATCTATTTTAGTAAAAAGTTTAAATAATTTTTATTAATAATACATCAGATATATTAATAATTTTTAAATTTTTAATTATTCATTACATAAATAACGAACATCATTATTTTTCTAAATTATAAAAATAAATATCAAATTTTATAAATTGGGTTTATATAAAGACTTTTTTTCGAAAACCGCTAAAGGTTCTGAAAAACTACCTGCAGAAGTTTTAGCTAATGTTTCTCCTAAAGAAGTTAATTTGGCATCTATATTATCCAAATGCCATAACAAAAATGCTTCACCTGTTTGAGGAGTTTTTAAAGCACCATATTCTAATAAACCATGATGAGAAATTAATAAATGTTTTAATAATAATATTTCTTCTGTATCTTGAATATTGAAGAAAACAGCTTCTTCATGAACATAATTAACAGCTAAAACTAAATGACCTAATAAAATTCCTTCTTTAGTATATTCCTTTTTCGAAAAATTAAATTCTTTAACTTTAAACATATCATGTAAAATAATTCCTGCATATAATAAATCTAAATTTAAAAAATTGTATCTTTCGGCTAGATTTAAAGTAATTTGCAACATATTAGTAGTATGATAAGCTAATCCTCCGTAATAATTATGATGCATTTTAAAAGCAGCTGGAGAAATCAAAAAAGACAATTTATATTTATTATATAACGCAGTTGTAATTTTATTTAAATTATAATTTTTAATTTTATTAATATATTTAGTAATTAAAAAATCAGCTTTTTCAAAAGATAATGGCGCACATACAAAAAAAAGACGATAATATTGATAAGTTTCTTCCAAATTTAAAATATTTTCGATTAAATTCAAACTTTGGCAAATCCAATAATATTTATTACTTTTTAAATTTCTAATTACTTCAAAAATATAAATTTTTTCAGTTATTAAAACTAAATTTATATTTTCTATTTTGATATTGATAATTTCCATTTCAGTTAACAAAACATCTATATTGTAAAAATTATCACCTTTATTAATATTAGTAATTTTTCCTAAAATTTGGTATTTTTTCCCTATTTCGGCATTCTTTAAATTTTCTAATTGGTTTTTATAAATCATAATTTTTAAACTCATTTTTATTTTTCTTAATTATTTAAAATATAACAAAAAATTAAAACACTTTTAACAATAAAACAAAGACATACAAATAAATAATTCAAAATAAACCTGTTTTTAAAAATTTTTTTTGTAAATTTGATATTTCAAATTTATTTAAATTAGATAAAAAAGGATATTTTTGTTTCAATAATGTAACCAATTTAATAATTTTTATTCTTTGATTATAAGGAAAAGAAAAATCATAAAATACTTTATTATTTAAATAAACAGCAATTATGAAAAAAAAATCTGGATCAATAATTTCTAATTTATATTCGATAAAAAATAATATTCCAGAAATTAAACTTTTGAAATAATAAATAGCTTTTGTATATAATAAATAATTAAAAGTTAAATTAACATAAGGTTGTTTCAAAAGTTTATTAAATTCTCTAAATATAAAAAAAGATCTCAATTTATTTATTAAAGCAATATTATCTTTTAAAAATTTTTCTGTTTTTTCTTCTACAGAAAAATTTAATTTTGATTTAAAATAAAAAATTCTTAACATTCTTAATACGGATAGATTATTTGCGTTTCTTTGATAGTTATCAAATGTTACAAACAGCCCCCGTCCAAACGGTGCAAGCAAGTTTCCAAGCACACCGCTTTCCATAATTTATCCCTTTTTAGGGTTTAACTTCGTGTCACCACTGGTTAAATGTTTATTCTTGACCTTTTGTTCTTTTTAAATATTCTAATATTATTCATTTGTTGGTTGGTCCTCTTACGATAACAAACCTGACAATTATCTTGGTTATGAACATATTTACCTTTATTTGCAGCGATCCAGTTAAAATCGAAGTACAAAGTTATTCATCCCCCACTTGAGTATCTTATTTTAAATGAGGGGTAAATATCGGACATGAATTTTATTCATAGTCCGTGGAAGCTTAACTCCAAATCATTCCTAGTTTCCGCGGTCTCAAAAATAAACAATAAATTACTTTCTTCTTTCGCCCTATAAGAGTGATTAACTCTCTTCTGGGTAAGACGATTAACTAAATTATTCCAAATTTAGGTTTACCCTTACGACTACTAAAAAGATTCTTTATCCTTGACCATCCGGACTTTTATTTCCGGATTAGTAAATTTAATTACCTAGTTTTAGGATTCTCCAAGTTACTCTAAATTTCGACCTTAATTCTTTAGGGGAAGTATCCTCTTTAGGGAGGCTGATTCCAATATTTCAATATGATAAACTACTTAATACATCCTTTTATATTAGTAGACTCTGGACTGTCCGCTTCAGCAACTTCCAGAACAGGTTTGTCAATTACCTCAATTTTCCTTCTTAGACCATTTCAGGCTTCTCCATAGAATTATTTGGTGGCGTAATCATCTTGACTAATTTGCTTTCGTCGCAACCCGCTTTTATGGTCTGCTATAGTCTGACATTCTTTCGTTTGCCAAACCGACCATTTCCTTTCAGGGTTTATCGGCCCTGGCTATTGGTTAAATAGCACGAAATTTAGGCATCTTTGGCGCCCAAGGATCTTCAGTTAATTTTTGATAAGGATCGCCTATAATACGAATAATTTTATTATTTAAATCTGTTAAGCCATTAACATAATCGAATATATTATGATTTTCATCTAATAAGATGGCGTTTATAGTAAAATCGCGTCTTTGTAAATCTTCTTTTACATTTTTAATAAAAATAATAGAAGAAGGATGTCTAAAATCTAAATATTCCCCTTCTTTCCTATAAGTTGTTATTTCAAAATAATCATTTTCAAAACAAATTTTGACAGAACCGTAACGAATTCTTGTCTTTGGAACATTAAAAATTTCACAAATAGTTTCAGGTAAAAGATTAGTAGTAATATCTATATCTGTAACAGGTTTTTTTAATAAAAAATCCCTAACAGCCCCTCCTACTATAAAAGCTTCTGATTGGTCATATTTTTTTAATATTTTTAAAATCTTTTTAGCTTTATCCATATATAAATTTTCATTTAACATATATTATATTTACACCTTATGATTATTGAAACTTCTTAATGGGATCAAATGGGAGGAATAATTAATCCCACACCAAGAACATTATTACCTACATGCGCTCCTATCACCGGAGTAATAATAACTTCTAAAATATCATTAATATTTAACTTTTTTTTTAAAATTTCTATTAATTTATTTTTCATAGGAGGGCGTCCTGAAGTTAAAATATGTAAAAAAAATTTTTGATTTTTCTGATTTTTAGTATAATTTTCAATTTCTCTCAAAATACAATCAAAAGCTTTTTCCATAGTAAAAACTTTTTTAATCATTGTAATAATACCAGGAGCTTCTAATTTTAAAATAGGTTTAATATGAAAAATTCTTCCTAAAAAACCTTTAGCAATACTTAAACGACCACTTTTAATTAAATGATTTAAAGAATCTACTATAAAAAAAATTTTATTATTTTTACGTAATTTTTCTAAATATGCTATAACTTCTGAAATTTCAAAACCTTCAGAAAACATACGTTCAGCTTGTAAAGCGCAATATGCTTCGCAAAAACCAATACTTTGGGTATCAAAAACTATAACTTCTATTTCAGAAGCAACTATTTTACTAGCAGATAAAATACTATTATAACTACCGCTTAATGCACTAGACAAAGTGGTAACAAAAATTTTTTGATAACCTAAACGAGCTATTTGGCGAAAATAATCAACTATTTCTCCTATAGGAGGTTGAGAAGTAGTAGCGATTAAACGAGGATTTTTAGTTATAAAATCATAAAATTGATCTGCAGTTAAATTTTCGCCATCTCGATATTCTTGATTATTTAAAAAAATTTGTAATCTAATTAATCCAATATTATGTTTTTGATGAAAATAATCTAAACAACTAGTAGAAGTGCTTATCACTTTAATTTTCATATGAAATTAAAATCCTTTTAATAAAAAATATTTATTGTTTTAATTAATTAAAGAATCAAAAATATGAATATAAAAATAAATAAAATAAGAATTATAATAACTCAATTTCCTAAAAAATAATCTTAAGAAATCGAGTTATTTAAAAAATTATAAAATTTATGATTATTTATAACAAAATAAATTATTTGTGTATAATGAGTTTTTTATGAAAATTGTTTCAAGAATTTCCTTTTTTTAACATCATTAAAGGTTTGGTTTTATTTAATCGTTTAGAATTCGTCAAAAGATAAATACTATAAACAAATAAAAAACAAATAATAAAAAAACCTACCCAACTAACTATAGTTCGATAACTGGGTGAAATTGAAAAAAAACCATTCTCACATAAAGGACCAAAAAAGTATTGAAGAATGTCGTAACGACAAGGATAAAGTTTTTCACTTAATTGCAATAATGATTTTTTTTGTTCAAACAAATTCATATCATTAAAACCAGGAATTGCTTTTTTATCCAAAAACATAGAAAAATAATTTAAACCATTATTAAAATAATTCAAACCATCATTAACAAGTTTATTAACTCCAAATTGATACCAAAACATAAACATCTGCTGTAAGAAAGTAAACGCCAATATAAAATAAGCGATAAAATAAAATAATATTTTATTAATAATTCGACTATTCGCACCTAAAATACGAGTAATACCTGCGGTACGATAAAAAACTATTGTCTGACGATTCAGAAAGGACTTGGATAAAAGGAAATAAAACAACCAAAATAAAAATATTACTAAAAATTTTAAAAAAGATATCAGGTAAAATCCTTTTGAAAAAGGAAATATAACAATGTCATAAAATTCTAAATATATATTTTTAAAAAAAGATGTTTTATACCAAAATATTTTTCCCAATAAAATATTTACATAAGATAGTAATCTAAATGCTAACAAAGTTGATATAAAATAATACAAAAGACTAAATAAATTTCGTTTCCAATGATTTTTATAAAAAAATTTACAAATAGAATGCACTTCTTTAAAAGGTAAATTAGATGAAACAGATTTAAACTTCAAAAGATGATCGTTTTCAAATAAATTAGAAGCTTCCTTGATTTTAGAAACAAATCTTTGTTTTTCTAAATTATCAACATAGGTTAATAAATCTAAATCCTTTTCATTAAATTGAACATTTTCATTATTAAAAGTGTCATTTTGTTTACGCACTAAATAATCTTTAACAATACCTTCTTTTATTTTAATAATAATATCGGCATATTTGGTTGCTAATAAAATATCATGAGTCACTACGATAACCAATTTTTTTTCAGAAATCTCTTTTAATTTTTTAAAAACTAAATTACTAGAATCTGGATCTAAATTACCTGTAGGTTCATCAGATATTATCACATCAAAATCTTTGATTAAACTTCTAATTACATTGGCTCTTTGTAATTGTCCTCCAGATAATTGAAAAGGTTTTTTTTTCAATAAACTGATAGGTAAATTAAAATATTTAAATAAATCTTTAATTTGTGTATGAATGAGCGGATTAACAAAGCTTTTTTGTAATTTAACAGATAAAAGAATATTATCTAAAACACTTAATTCACTAATAAAATAAGCATCTTGCGTTATATAAGAAATCATACCATTTCTATAATCAGCCATTTTAAAGTCTGAAAAAGTAGATAAATCTTTACCTTCTAATAAAATTTTACCATTACTTATCTTTTCTAATCCTGATAAAAGATTACATAAACTAGTTTTTCCTGAACCTGATGGTCCTGACAAAAAAACAAATCCACTACTAGGTAAATTAAAAGAAATATCTTTTAAAATATCTTCTCCTTCATCAAAGCTCAAATTCACGTCTATTAAACGAATCATACTTATACTCTCCCTAATTTTTTAAAAATAATGTATAAATTAATCTAAAAAATATCATTTTAACTAATTTAATAACTAATAAAAAATCTTCTTGTTATCATAACAATTTATTTTTAGAAATATTATCAGAAAAATCATATAATAAAGTAGATTTTTGAATTAAATTAATAATTTTCGCAGATTTAGTAGCATTAATTAAATCTACATTTAATTGTAAAGTTTCTTTCAAATCATTCTGATGCAAAACGCTACTAAAAAAAACAGGTAAATTATATTCATAACGATAATTTAATAAAGGTATAAAAATATCATCTCGAAAAAAAGCATTCATATTTTCTAAACCAAAATCATCTAAAATTAAAAATGGAATTTTTTTTAAATGGTTTATTTTATCTTCTATAATATCATGAGTCCATAAAAATTTAAATTGCCGAACCAAATCTGACATAACAATAAATAAAAAAGGAATATTATTTATTAATAACATTTTAGCTAATATTTTTAACATAAAAGTTTTTCCAGAATTAAAAGGACCATAAATATATAAACCTTTATTTTGTTTAATGTTGATATCAAAGGAATTATATTTTTCTACGATATCCCTCATATAATTAAAAATAATTTTTTGTATTTTAGACATAGATTTTATATTTTTAATATCTATACCAGTCAAATTTATTTCTTGATTAAATAAAAAATTTTTTTGTTGTAAATTATTTTTCCAATCTATTTGTTTAGTTTTGGCAGTTTCTTGCCAAACTACATGAAGATAAGGTTGTTCTTTTAAAACTAATTTATATCCAAAAGGATTGGGTTTATCTTTTTTATTTAAATAATTAAAAACAATAATAACATCTTCGTCTTTAATTTGTAAATGTTTTGTTTCGGGATGATTCTTAATATAATCTTTAATTTTTTGCAAATGAAAATTTGACTTTTCAGATGAATCCATAATAACTCCTAAATAAAAATTTAAATTTTTTTAAAATCTAAATTTTTATAAAACTAAAATAATAATACATTGAATTTATTATAAATTCAGATAAATATAGATTAATTAGAAAAAATCTATCATATCGAAATCTCAACAAATAAATTTTAAAATCATCAAATATTTACCTAAAATCTTATTTTTTCTTAACATTACTAAATATTTTTAGCTTATACATAAATTATTACTTAATTTATTATATCATGTTTTTTTATGTCTATTTATTTTTCATTTTAAACATTTAACTAATATTAATAAACAATTTATCAAAATAAAAAAATAAATTTAATAAATTAAATTTAGGTTTACACTTAAGACTACTAAAAAAATTCTTTATCCTTAACCATCCGCCATCCGGGCTTTTATTTCTAGATTAGTAAACTTAATTACTTAGTTTTAGGATTCCCCAAGTTATGCTAAATTTCGACCTTAATTCTTTAAGTGAATTACCCTCTTTTTTAGAGAGAATGATTCCAGGTTTTCTTTGGCTGATAAACTACTTAATAATTATATATTATATTATTAGACTCTGAACTGTCCGTTTAGCTAATTCCGAAATAGGTCTATATATTAAATCACTTTTTCTTCTTAGGCCATTTCAAACTTTTCCGAGAAATTATTCGGTGGAAGTATCCTCTTGACTAATTTGCTTTTGTTACAATCCAATTTTATAGTCTTCTATAATTAATCATTATTTCGTTTTCCTGACCGATCATATTCTTTCAAAATCTTCCCTGGATATTGAATAAATAGAACGAAATTTAGTCCTTTTCGGCACTAATATGAGATTATATAATAATTTATCAATCTCATAATTGATTTCAAATATTTCTAGATTACTTTTAATTAATGTAAATTTAATGTAAATTTTTCATAAAATCATCTAACCATTTAGGCAAAGGAACATTTTTGCGAGAAGAATTAAATTTTTTATTATTATTTTCTAACTCTTCTGTCAAGTAATTATAAGCCATTTCTGTAGAAATAATGCCTCTTTTTAACCACGATTTTAAAACAACATCACAATAATTATAAGATAAAACAAAATCAAGTTCGTGATGTTTCTTTTTGCAAATATACATTAATAAAGCATTAATAACTCCAATATCTACATTTTTATGATTTTGAATTAACATGAATAAATCATGATTTAATTTTTTATTTATATTAATATTTTTACCAAAATTTTTAATAATATGAATAGGATGTGATCTTTTTAAACATAAAATCATTTCATTTTTTTCTTGTTGATGATTATTAACATCAACAATTTTAATATTTTGTTGAGTTTTTATATTTTGTTCATATAAATAATCTTTCAAAACATTTAAATTAATATTAAGATTTTGATTATAATTATGGCGAAAAATTTTTTGATACAAAGCGGCCATTTCTTTTGGTTGTAACATATAAACAAAACCTAAAGTTACGATATAATCAATATTTTCATTTTCTAATAAAAAAGGTTTTTTAAAACGTTCAGATAAATTATTAAAAAAAACTTCGTAATCGAAAAATTTTTTAAATACCAATAAATGATTATTATTGCTGTTTTGAGCATTACCCGAATTAGAATGATGATATAAAGAGGTATAATCAACATTAATTTTATTAACTTTATAAAGATCTACAAAATTTTTACTAATATTTTGGAAATTTTTAGGTATTAAAGGTAATTTAGTTAGTAATAATTTTTGTAAACAATGATAATAATTACCAACTTCGCTTAAAAAAAAATGACTTAACAAAGGATCATTAAAAAATTTGTGAACTGAAACAGGAGAATAAAGTACATAAATAATATCTTGATTATCATTAGAATAAGTTTCTAACAAACGGAGAGCTTCTAATTTATATTTATTAGATTGAAAAGTTTTTTTATTTACATTTAACAAATCAAATAACATCTGATATGTAATAGTAAAATTATTATCAACATTATTTTTACTTTCGTTTAAAAAATATAAAGTATTATACAAAGAGATAGCAATAGTTCCGATTAGGGGTTGATATAATAAATTAAGTACTTTGTAATCTTCCGAAGTTAATTTATTAACACAATAAATTTTAATTATATTCGAATTAATCATTATTTGCGACCTTCCTTAAATACTATTACTATAAATAATTATAAATAATTGATAAAAACAAAAATAAATATTGATTAGACCTCATAATGATCAAAAAATAACATAAAATATTTCTATTTATTTTAACTGACAAAAATCACAAAAATAAGAACTACGACCATTAATTTTAATTTTTTGAATTAATTTATTACACCTACAACACATTTCTTTATTTTTTTGATATACCAAAAGTTTTTTTTGAAAATTACCTTTAATTCCTAAGGCTTCGAAAGTATTAGTAGTGGTAGCTCCATCTTGGATAGAAGCTTTTAAAATATCGCGAGCATGTTTTAAAATATTGTCAACTTGTTTTAAATACGGATAGATTAATTGCGTTTTATGAAGCGATTTATATTTGCTGTTTTATTTACAATCAGCCCCCGTCCAAACCGGACAAGCAAGTTTCCAAGCATCCGGCTTTCCATAATTTACTCTCTTTCAAGAACTAATTTCCCCTTACGGTTGATTAGCTATTTATTCTTATCGTTCTTGTTCTTTTGATATCATGTATTTGTTGATTGGTTACCTTACGATGACAATCTTTACACAATACCTTGGTACTTTTATTCATAATACTCTGGCGGTTCGCGTTGCGAACTGTCCCAATGTGATGAATTTGAAGTTGGGTTGTTTTATTGCAGTTTTCGCAACGTTCCGCTTTCAGGCGGTCAGTTAGGTGCGTACGACCTTGGAATATATATCTATTAATGGTAATGTCCGGATTCCCTTTATATTTACGCATTTTTTTAATTTTATCCCAAGAGTAGACTTCCCATGGTTCGTATTGAGTTTTTCCTTTGGATACCCCAAGTTGAACCTCTATTGAGTTTCTTTCGGACTCTGGCAATCGATGTTTTCCATTTTCTTGCCAGTGTTTTCAAACAGCTATATTCAGCCAGATAGTTTAGATAGGTTAAAACACCGAGATTGTTAGCTAAACAAAAGTATTGGATAATTCCTCTCACAATTGTTTGATAGGTTCGGATTATTTCTAATTCATCTCTATCTGCTAATATTTCGTCGTGTTTTATCTTCCCCCTTTTTAACCAATTGTATTCATATCCATATTCTTCGGCTTTTGCTTTGGGGACTTGAATTTGAACACTGCCGTTTAGGGAATTCTTTGTAGATTTCCTTGTACGAGTTTTATTGGTGGGATTTACCTTTATCAAGTAGGATAAAAACCTTGTCCCTTTATTGGCTTTCACAATTTTTGATTTGTCCTTACTGATGATAAGTTTCAAGTCTTGTTCTAGCCATTGGATCACTTGATTCTTAATCCCTTCGGCTTTGTCATACTCGCCTTTAACGCCAATGATAAAATCATCAGCGTAGCGGATGTATTCAACTCTAGGTTTTGGATTTAGATTTATCCATCTATCAGTCCCTAGTTTATGATGTCGGTTTTTTGACCATGCTCTCACATATTCTGGGTTGCCTTTCTTAATTGGCTTTCCTTCTTTGATCAGTTCTTCCATTTTTAGATCGATGTAATGCAAATATAAATTCGCTAGTAAGGGAGAGATAATCCCTCCCTGAGGAGATCCAGATAAGGATTTGTATTTGATTCCGTTTTTCATGAAGCCAGCTTTCAACCATTTGTTAATAGTTGAGAGGACTTTATTCTTTCTGATGAACTGATTTAGGGTTCTCATAAGAATTCCATGATTGATGGTATCAAAGTAGCCTTTTAAGTCGATTTTGATAATGTAGTCAATTCCTTGAAATCTTTGTTTAACGCGTTTTACAGCGTCATGGCAAGATTTTTTGGTTCTGAATCCGAAGCTCCATTCTGAAAAAATATTCTCAAAATAGGGAGTTAAGAGTTGTTCGAGGCATTTTTGTATTAGCCTGTCCTTGATAGTAGGTAGCCCCAGAGGTCTAGTCCTTTTGTTATCACTAGGGATGAGAATTCTTTTAACTGGTTTAGGGTTGTAACCATTATTGACGTATTCCTGATGGTATCTTTCTAGTTTATCTAGATTAATCCCATCAACGGTTTCATTGTCAATTCCGGGTGTGCCCGCTCCTTTGTTAGCAGCAATTTTATTAAATGCTATTAGCGTATTATAAAAGTTATTCATCCCCTACTGTAATTCTCTTTTTAAGGAGTGACTATTTGATGAACGATATTGAATTTTATCCAATGTTCGCGAAAGCTTAGTTTCTAGTGAAACGGTTGTTGACATAATATATCAACCCCTTCCTCGATGCCATTGAATAAATAGTAAATTACTATCTTCTTTCGCCCTATAAGAGTTATTAACTCTCTTCTGGGTAAGACGATTAACTAAACTATTCCAAATTTAGGTTTACCCTTACGACTACTAAGAAGATGCTTTATCCTTGACGATCCGGGCTTTATTTCCGGATTAGTAAATTTAATTACTTCGTTTTAGGATTCTCCAAGTTACACTAAATTTCTACCTTAATTCTTTAGGGGAAGTATCCTCTTTAGGAGGCTGATTCCAGGTTTTCTTAATCTGATAAACTACTCGATACTTAAGTTTTATAACAGTAGTCTCTGGACTGTCCGTTTAAGCAACTTCCGGAACAGGTTCGTCAATTACTTCAATTTTCCTTCTTAGGCCATTGCAGGCTTCTCCATCGAATTATTTGGTGGCGGCGTCTTTTTGACTAATTTGCTTTTGTCGCAACCCGCTTTTATAGTCTGCTGTAATCTGGCATGCTTTCGTCTACCAGACCGACCATATCCTTTCAGGGTTTATCGGCCCTGGCTATTGGTTAGATAGCACGAAATTTAGGCCTCTTTGGCGCCCACTTAAATGACGTGAAGGTTTAGAAGGATGAATGCGAGCTAAAAACAAAATTTCACTAGCATAAATATTTCCTATTCCTGAAATTACACTTTGATCTAATAAAACTTGTTTAATAACTCTATTAGTCTTTTGTAATTTATTATAAAAATCATTTAACAAAATTTCGAAAGGATCTTTAGCTAATTTACTTAAAGGACTTGTAATCAAATAATTATTGTAATTATAAATTAAAAAACGTCCAAATTTACGAGTATCATAATAACTCATAACTATATCATTATCTAAATATAATCGCCAACATTCATGTTTATAAATATTATTACACAAATTAATAGGATTTAAATTAATTTTACCTTCCATGCGTAAATGACCAATTAAAACCAAGTTATTACTTAAAAAAAAAATTAAATATTTACCTTGACGCTTAACTTTTAAAAAAAATTTATTTTTAATTTGATTAAAATATTTTTTATTACCTATAATCGGTTCATAAAAAATATCTATATCTTTAATAATCGAGATAGATTAACGCGGTTTAGAAAGAAGAAATAATAATAACTTGCTTCATATTCGCAATTAGCCTCCCACAGAACCGGACAAGCAGGTTTCCAAGCATCCGGCGCCTAATATCTTATAATCTAAGATATTGAAACTCTTTCGCCATGTAAAGGTTATTACCCTTCGCCTTGATCAGGTTCTTCTCGAATATTCCAATTCCAGAATTAAACTGACGACTACTCTAAGTTTCGCTTTTCCCTTGAGCCTAGCACTGCTAGTTTTAACCCTAAGAAGGTGCTTTTAGGGAGATCAAAGTTACTACATAATTCTACGGGAAGTGTTAGGGGCAGTTTACCATCATTCAAGTTAGGAATATCTGTAGAAGTTTGATTAATTTAGATGGAAAAGTGTAGGAAGGGGTCAATTTATTTTTAACCTAATTGATAATTTACAATAATAAGAATTAATTTATTATGTATCCTTCCTTAATTCTGGTAGCAATATCTTACCAAAATGTTTTAATTAAACCACTCTATTTAACCGCTTAGGGACTTGCACCTTTTCCTTGACTTCTGGTCTGGCGTCGACTTGTTGACTAGATATTTCGTCTCATCTCGCTTGCGTGCTTTTGCTGTTATCAACTATTCTTTCGAACTAGTTGATCAAGCCCACCTTGTGGTGTTTACGTGACCTCTAGAGAAATTATCACTCTAGGCTATGCGTTAAATAGCAGAATTATGAGCATCTTTTGCGCCCTAGCGATTTATAATTTGTTTGTTTAAAGCTCTTACAATAACTTCTACTTCTGGTAGTTCCGGCATTAAAAAGATCTCCTTTATTTTTTTATTTATAAAATTTTTTACAAACCAATTCAAATTATCTAGATCTAATTCCGATTTGCTATTCACTTACGTGAATAAATTTTTCAATCAACAAAGTACCTTTTTCTTTTAACATAATTTTATTAAGAAATAATTTTCCAGTTATAATTTTTATTTTTTGACCTGGTTGTAAAAAAAATTCTGGATTATCATTATCAATATGTTCAAAAAATAAAATTAATTCTGAAAAAATTTTAATCTCAGAGTGGATAAGTATTTTCAGATCAACAGTATACCATTCTTTAGAAATTTTCAAGTTTTTATCTTTATTATATCTTACATTTACTATACAAATTAAATCGTTAATAGAATAATTGTTATATAAATTACTATCAAGTAGTTTAGCGAAATTCATAAAAATCACAAAACCTTTCTAAAATAAAAAATTTTAAATAGATACAATAATAGGTAAAATTAAAGGATTACGTAAAGTAGTTTCATAAATACGAGGAGTGATAAAATTAATAATAGCTTTTATTAAATAACTTTCATTAACTGTTTCAGAAGATAATAATTTTTGAATCATATTTTTAATATCATTAGATATTTTTTGAATAAAATCGCCACTACCTTTCATATAAATAAATCCTCGAGATACAACCATCGGATGATTAATAATTTTTTTATTTTTCCAATCCATGCTAACAATAATAGATAACAATCCTTCTTCGTTTAAAATTTTTCTTTCCTTAATGATAGAATTGCTTAAATTTTCTGAACCAGAATCATCAATATAAATATCATCATGAGGAATTTTTCGGATTAATTGAGCTTTTTCAGGACTTAAACCTAATACATCACCATTATCTAAAATAAAAACATTCTCAGAAGGTATACCACATTCAATAGCTAACTTTTTATGAGCCATTAACATAACATATTCACCATGAACCGGAACTAAAAAACGTGGTTTAATTAAATTTAACATTAATTTCAAATCATTTTGACTAGCATGTCCAGAAGCGTGAGTATCTACTAAAAACCCATGTAAAATCACATTAACTTCCATTTTATACAATAAATCTAAAATTTTATTCACGCTATCTTGATTTCCTGGAATAGGAGAAGATGAAAAAATTACTGTATCTTTATTATTTAATTTAATTTGCCGATGAGTACCATTCGCCATACGACTCAAAGCAGCTAAAGGTTCCCCTTGAGAACCAGTGCATAACAAAGTAATATCTTCATCATTAGCATTAATATTGTTGCTATTAGCTAAAAATTCTTTTGGCACTTTTAAATAACCATTTTTAGCCCCAACTTCAATTGCTTTTTCCATACTTCGGCCAAAGACAGCTACTTTTCTTTTAGTTAAAACACTAGCTTGAATAATTTGTCTAATACGATAATAATTAGACGCAAAAGTAACAATAATAATTCTACCTTTAATTTGATAAAATAAATTATTAATAGTATCTCCGATTTTATTTTCTGATTCTATAAAACCTTTTTGTTGAGCATTAGTAGAGTCCGATAACAAACATAAAACTCCTTTTTTACCTAAATCAGCTAATTTAGCATAATTCGCTAAAGGACCTTCAGGAGTATGATCAATTTTAAAATCACCAGTATAAAAAATAATATTTTTATTATATTCAAAAACAATACCAAAAGTATCAGGTATTGAATGATTTAGACGTACAAAAGAAATTGTAACCTTTCCAAAACACAATTCAGATTCTTCTTCATATTTATCTAAAATATGCATATATTTTTGCAATTTATGTTCTGTTAATTTAAATTCAATCAAATCATAAGCAATACCAGTAACCAAAATCTTGGGTATTTTGACTTTACGTAATAAAAAAGGAATGCTGCCAATATGATCCTCATGACCGTGAGTAATTAAAAGACATTGAATTTTATGTTCATTTTTAATTAAATATTCATAACTAGGAATTATATAATTAATACCTAAAAAAGAATCTTCAGAAAAAGACATGCCCGAATCCATAATAAAAATTTTATCCTGAATTTCGACCACATACATATTTTTACCTACTTCACCTAATCCGCCCAAAGCATAAAATAAAATATCAAATTTAGATTGTTGTTGCGAAATATGTGCTACCATTTGTAAAATTATCCTTTACTTTCAATTACAATATTTGAATTAAAATTTAAATCTTTATTCAGCGTTGACCGAGTTGCAGAAATTAAAACAGGAATGATGACAGGTTTTTTTTTAGTAGCTTTAAAAATAAATTTAGATAATTCTTCTCGCAAACTATTTTTAAAATCACTCCATTTAATTTGTTTATTAATATGTATAAACTGTGTACTTATTTTTAAAAATAATTCTTTCAACTGTTGAATCAGAGGTTCTATTTTCATTTTATCTAAAAATCCCTTACTAACCAACTTAATATTATCAATATTTCCGATTACTTTACGCAAACGTAGATCTAAATTACAGGCTATAATTAAAATTCCATCATTAGCTAATAACTCCCTATCTTTAATAATAAAATTATTACCATCTATAACTGGTGTACCATCAATTAAAATTTCGCCTAAATTTTTTAAAAAATTTTTTTTAATTAAAGGTTTATGTAAACCATCATAAAACCACATATCACCATTTTCTATTAAAAAAATTTTATTATCCGAAAAATTAAAATTTTGAACCATTTTTTTTACATAATATTGATGTCTATATTCGCCTGCGATAGGTAAAAAAAATTTTGGTTTTAATAAATATAATAATAATTTTAAATATTCTTGATAATCATAAGATAAGTTTTGAAATAGATCTTTAATTAAAAATTCTACTTGAAAACCATGTCTTGCTAATATATCAATAGTTTTATTTTGGACTTTATCAATACCAGGTAAATCCACAGAAAATAATAAAATTTTATCGGCTATATGCAATTTCATTAAACGGTCAGTTTTTTTGCACATACGTTGCAAACGATAAAAAGCTTCAAAACGTCGGCCAAACACTAATACAACAACATTATTATATTTCAAATAATCTTTAGAATTTTTTAAATTAATTAAAGTATTTTCGGGAATTTTTAAATATTTTTTGGATAAAGCGATATCAATAATTTTTTCACTTTTACGACCTAAAATAATAATCTTTAAATTAGCTTGTACAGCTAAATCTATAACCATTTGAATCTTTAATAAATCTGGAATTAAAAAAGTAACAATAATATTGTTTTCTATATGGCCAAAAAAACTACTCAAATGATGTTCTAAAATTTCTTCTCTTTTAGGTTTTACTAAACTCAAAGCCCCTTGGGAAACTAATAATAAAGCTAAAACTTTTTTACGAGCCAATTCTACTAAAGTGGTAAAATTAGTTTGAAAAAAATTATTTTTAGATTGTTGCATATGCATAGCACTCATATATATAATCATTCCTGAAGAGGTTTCAAAAGCTAAACCTAAAGTACCTGGTAAAAAATGAGATATCCCGAAAACAAAAATTTTAATATTATCAATAGTAATTTTCATATCATCTTTTATCATATTAAACGATAAACAAGATAAATCTATATTTGCTTGTTTTAAATTAAATTTAATTACTTCCATAGTAAAATCTGAAGCATAAATAGGAATAGACCATTCTTTTATGAAATAAACTAAAGCTCCTGAATAAGTTTCTAAAGCTGAAGTAATAAAAATACCTTTAATTTGTCCTTTAATAGATTCTAATTTATGATATTCTGGTAAAATAGCATCAATACCATTTACTAATACATTAGGATATTTTAAACCAGCATCTAAAATAAAATAAGAAGAATTGATTTTTAAGAGGTAAAAATTTTTCCCATTCTCCCCTATACCTCCTAAAGCGAAAAAATTAATTTCTTGCATTTTTTTAATAGAACTCCCTTAAAAAATTAATAATACGATATCATTAATTGAAATAATTTCAAAACATATGTTTACCGATTAATTTGATTTTTTTATCATTATTAATTAAAGTTTATAATATAAATATTATATTTTTAAAATAAAAATAAATAAATTTAATATGATGTTAATTATTTTTAAAAATACTTGAATTTGGTTAATCACTATTTATTATAGCTTTAAAACAATTAATATCAATTTTTTTCTATTTTTTTAGAAAGTTATCAGATAAATAAAAATATGAAATATCCAATTAAAATTAATAATCAAAATTTAAATTATAATAAAAAAAGTAATTTAGGAAAAAAATTAGAACAAGATATCAATTTAACCAATAAATTTTATCAAGAAAATCAAATCGCTTTTATTCATAAAAATGAAATCCCTATACAAGTAGTTAAAGTCGAATATGCACAAAGAAAAAAAACTAAAATTGTAGAAGCTTATTATCGTTTAAAATCTTTACCAGATTATCAAGGAATTTATAAAGGTAAATATTTATCTTTTGATGCTAAAGAAACTAATAATGTAAAAAAATTTCCTTTAAAAAATATTCCTAATCATCAAATAATTTATTTACAAAAAATAAACGAATTGAAAGGAATAGCATTTTTAATTATTCATTTTAAACGTTATAACAAATATTTTTATCTGCCTATATCTTTTTTAAATAATTTTATACAAAAATCTTCATCCAAAAGTATTGATTATCAAATTTTTATTAATGAATTATGGCAAATTCCTTATAGTTATCGTCCTAGATTAGATTACTTACAAATTGTTAATAAATTTATCTAAAAGATATAAATTATCCATTTTATAAATTAAATTCAGTATTTTCATTAATAATAGGTTTTAAAAACAACAAAATACATCCAATAAGTGTATTAGTTAACAAAATCATAATATTAATATAAATAACCAAAATCCAATATATAGATAAAAAAGGATTTAAATGAGTTATTATCCAAGAATCTGATTCAAATATTAAAAACAAAGAATCATAAGAATAATAATAGAAACTATAAATACACAATATATAAGAAATAATTTGCATAAAAGAAATTAATAATAAACTTTTTATAATATTTTTTTTCATTAAATATGGAGAGTTTTTGATTTGAAATAAACCAGATAAAGAATAAGCCATATATGGAAAAATAAAAAAAAACATTAAAAATGATAATTGTAAATATCTTGTTTGGTTCAAAATAAACATATTAATAATAGGCCATTCCAACGCGGTATGAATCATGACATAAACAAGATTAGCACATAAACTAAATTTTAATCCGAACAAAAAACCTATTAAAACTATAGGCAATAACTCTAATTTGATTAAAGATCCGTGACAATCTTGAAAAAAAAATTTAGTAAATACAAATTCAATAAAGAAAGAGATTGTTAATAACAAAGAACTAATAATTACTTTTTTTAACGAAAAAATCTTCATAATTAACTTTTAAAATATACCTTTCTTATATTATACATTTTTATTAAAAAGGATAAACAAAAAAATTGGAAATTAATAAGTATTTTCCGCAACAAAATTCCGATAAAAATTTAACTCATTGTTTATGATTGTTTATATTTATTATTAATTAAACCTTGTTCTAATAAAAATAAAAAATCTTGATTCGAAGCATTCAAAATATAATCATTAATATTCACCTTTTGCAAAACTTTTTGAATATCTTCTGTTCTAAATAAAATATTCTCAAAAAAACTACAAAATTTTTCTAAATTTTCTTGAATATGAAAAAAATCGCCACATAATTCCATTTTTCTAATATAACCATTTTCTAATTCTAAAAAAACTTTTATTTCGCCCCATCCAAAACGATATTGCAAATTTTTGGAATAAATAGGATGATTAAATAACCATTTAAAAGAATTATATTTAATAGCTAATTTATTAATAACAGCTAAATCTTTTTCAGTTAAAATTAATTCTTGTTTTTTTAAAAATTTTTCCAAATAATTAACTAATATTTCTTGTGTCATATCAGGAAGATAATCTTTCAAATTAAGCACTCGTGAACGCACACTATCAATACCTTTAGAAATTAATTTTTGATTATTTGGAGTAATACAACGTATCATCGTATCTATATCACATTGATAAAGTAAAGTTCCATGCATAACAATTCCATTTTTATTTTTCCAAAAAGCATTACCAGAAACCTTTTTACCTTTAAATAAAATATCATTACGACCGCCAAAATATAAAGATATTCCTAAATTATTAAATGCTTGAATAATAAAATTTAAATATCTTTTAAAACTAAAATCTAAAAATTTATTTTTAAAAATAAAACTAAAAATCGGTGTATTAAAATCATTATAAACGCAACCACCACCACTCGGTCTACGAAAAAATTCAATTTTATTTTTTTTGATAAAATCTAAATTAATTTCATTTTCAATAATCTGATTACGACCAATCACTATTCCTTTCATAGTCCAGAAAAAAAAATAAATTTCATCATCATATTTTAAAAAATTATTCAAAATATACTCTTCTAAAGCATAATAAAAATAAGGTTTATAAACCGATGATAATAATGGATATTTAACTAAAATCATAATAAATAAGTTCCAAATTCTTTCTCTTTTAATAAACCACCAAAAATAAAAAATACTATATTTTATTCATTAATTATTATATCTAAGCCAATATATAATTATTAAATATAATAATAAATAAACAAAATAACCACCATTACAAAAATATATAATGATGGTTTTTTATCAATTTAATCTTTCATAAAACAAATAAACAATACGGATAGATTAATTGCGTTTTATCCAACGATATATATTTGCTGTTTTATTTACAATCAGCCCCCGTCCAAACCGGACAAGCAAGTTTCCAAGCATCCGGCTTTCCATAATTTACTCTCTTGCGAGAACTAATTTTCCCTTGCGGTTAATTAGCTATTTATTCTTATCGTTCTATTCTTCCTGATATCATGTGTTTGTTGATTGATTATCTTGCGATGGCAATCTTTACATAATACCTTGGTACTTTTATTCATAATACCAACTCTTGGATTTGGATTTAGATTGGTAAGACTATCAATCTCCAGTTGATGGTGCTGGTTTTTTAGCCATGCTTTCCTATATTCTGGGTTACCTTTCTTAATTGGCTTTCCTTTTTTAATTAGTTCTCCCATTTTTAGGTCAATGTGATGTAAGTACACATTCGCCAGCAGGGGGGAAATAATTCCTCCTTGGGGAGAACCGGATAAGGATTCATATTTGATTTCGTTTTTCATGAAGCCGGCTTTCAACCATTTGTTAATGGTTGAGAGGACTTTATTCTTTCTGATGAACCGATTTAAGGTTCTTATGAGAATCTCGTGATTGATGGTATCAAAGTAACCTTTTAAGTCGATTTTGACGATGTAGTCAATTCCTTTAAATCTTTGTTTGACGCGTTTGATGGCGTCGTGGCAAGATTTTTTGGTTCTAAATCCAAAGCTCCATTCTGAAAAGATATTTTCAAAATAGGGAGTTAAGAGTTGTTCGAGACATTTTTGTATTAGCCGGTCCTTGATAGTAGGTAGCCCCAGGGGTCTGGTTCCTTTATTATCACTAGGAATGAGAATTCTTTTAACTGGTTTGGGGTTATAACCATTATTGACGTATTCCTGATGGTATCTTTCTAGTCTTTCTAGATTAATCCCATCAATGGTTTCATTGTCAACACCTGGCGTACCCGCTCCTTTATTAGCAGCGATTCTGTTGAATGCTGTTAACGTGTTATAGAAATTATTCATTCCTTGTTGCAGCTCTCTTTTTAGAGAGTAACCGTTTGATGAACGATGTTGAATTCTATTCAATGTTCGCGAAAGTTTAGTTTCGAGTGAAACAGTTGTTGACATAATATATCAACCCCTTTCTTGATGCCACTGAATAAATAGTAAATTACTTTCTTCTTTCGCCCTATAAGAGTAGTTAACTCTTTTCTCGGTAAGCCGATTAACTAAATTATTCCAAATTTAGGTTTACCCTTACGACTACTAAAAAGATTCTTTATCCTTGACCATCCGGACTTTTATTTCCGGATTAGTAAATTTAATTACTTCGTTTTAGGATTCTCCAAGTTACACTAAATTTCTACCTTAATTCTTTAGGGGGAAGTATCCTCTTTTGGGAGGCTGATTCCAGGTTTCTTTATCTGATAAACTACTCAATACATCCTTTTTATATTAGTAGACTCTGGACTGTCCGTTTCAGCAACTTCCGAAACAGGTTTAGATATTACATCAATTTTCCTTCTTAGGCCATCTCAGGCTTCTCCGTAGAATTATTCGGTGGCGGAGTCGTCTTGACTAATTTGCTTTCGTCGCAACCCGCTTTTATGGTCTGCTGTAATTTGACGTTCTTTCGTTTGTCGAACCGACCATCTCCTTTCAGAGTTTATCAGCTCTGGCTATTGGTTAGATAGCACGAAATTTAGGCCTCTTTGGCACCCAATCCCGAACATCTAACTTCTAAAAATATTTATATCAATATATATCGATATAAATATTAATCATTAAATAGTAAATAATAATTATCTTTTGTAATTATTAAATATATTTTGAATAATTTTTTTTATTTTAGAAATAATTTTATTTATTTGAGCAATTCAAAAATGAAACCAAGATGAATTAGTTTTTGATTTTTGATTTAATTTATCTAATTCTTCCAATTGTTGAAAAAGTTTTTTTTGAGTATTCGATAAATTTTGTGGTGTATAAATTTTAATAATAACATAATGATCACCTAAACTAGAAGGAGAATTAACATAAGGAACACCTTTATTTTTTAATCTAAATTTAGTATCAGTTTGTGTACCAGCAGGAACTTTTAATTTAACATCGCCATGAATAGTATCAACATTAATAATTGTACCTAAAGCTGCTTGGTAAAAATTAATTAATACTGAAGAAAAAATATCATTACCTTTGCGCTGAAAAATCTTATGAGATTGAACCTCGATATCCACATACAAATCTCCACTAGGTGTTCCTGAAGGCCCTTGATGCCCTTGATTTGGAGATTTCAATGTCATGCCACTTTCGACTCCAGCAGGTATATTTAAAGTCACTTTATGCTTACTTTTTACTAGGCCAATACCTTGGCAAAAAACACATTTATCTAAGATAATTTTTTTTTGACCACTACACTCAGGGCAAACTTGTTTTGAAACACTTACAAACCAACCTTGTTGAGTATAAGAAATATAACCAGATCCTTTACAAACGTGACAAACCCTAATATCATTTTTTGTTTTTGCCCCTGTACCATTACATTTTTCACATTGTTCTTTAACATAAAATTCAATTGATTTTTGAGTACCTAAAACAGCTTCCATAAAACTAATAGTTATTTTTATATTATGATCTTCACCTTTAGAAGTTTGACGATTACTTTTTCTACGACCGAAAAAACTCGAAAAAATATCTTCAAATTCATCAAAATTAGCACTTTGAAAACCTTGAAAATCACTATTAAAACCTTGATTATTAAAACTATGGCCCATTTGATCATACTGAGCTCGTTTATCGGTATCACTCAACACTTCGAAAGCTTCTTGTATTTCTTTAAATTTAGCATCAGCATTAGCTTCTTTACAACGATCAGGATGATATTTTTTAGCAAGACTTCGATAAGCCCGTTTGATATCATCCAAATTAGCATCACGTGATAATCCTAAAACTTCGTAATAGTCTTTTTTTTGTTTCAAAATAAAACTCCTCGTTGTAATACAATAAATAAAATTTAATAAATAAACCAAAAAAAGTTATTAAGATCTTTTTTTGGCTCTTTATTAAATTTATTATTAATTGTTTATATTATTTTTTATCTTCAAACTCGGCATCTACTACTTTATCTTCTGACTTAGCAGCTTCTTCAGTAGTATCTTGATTTTGATTTTCTTTGTTGGTTTGTTGTTGTGCTTTTTGATAAGCTTTTACAGCTATTTGTTGCGAAGATTTTTCCAAAATACTTAATTTTTCTTTAATAGAATCATAATCATCACCTTTTAAAGCTTGTTCTAAATCTTGAATTTTAGTTTCAATATCATTCTTTTCTTGTTCTTCGACAGAATCTTTCAAAGATTCTAAAGTTTGACGAGTTTGGGAAATAAAATTGTCCGCATCATTACGTAACACAATACGTTCTTTTTGAAGTTTATCTGTTTCTGCATTTTTTTCAGCATCTTTTATCATTTTTTGAATTTCTTCTTCGCTTAAACCACTACCTCCCGAAACAGTAATACTATGTTTACGATTAGTACCTAAATCTTTAGCGGAAACAGAAACAATACCATTGACATCAATATCAAAAGTAACTTCGATTTGAGGAATACCTTTTGGAGCAGGAGGAATACCTGTTAATTGGAAACTACCTAATAATTGATTATCTTTAGCTAATGCTCTTTCTCCTTGTAATACATTAATATCAACGGAAGATTGATTAGCTACCGCAGTAGAAAAAATTTGAGATTTTGATGTCGGTATAGTAGTATTACGTTCAATTAATTTAGTAAATATACCACCTAAAGTTTCAATACCTAAAGACAAAGGAGTTACATCTAATAAAACAATATCTTGAACATCACCTCTTAAAATTCCTCCTTGAATAGCTGCTCCTAAAGCGACAGCTTCATCAGGATTAACACTTTTATTTAACTGTTTATTTCCTAATTCTTTAGTAACTAATTCTTGAATAGCTGGAATTCTTGTAGAACCACCCACTAAAATAACTTGATCAATTTGTGATACTTGCAATTTAGCATCTTTTAAAACTTGTCTTAAAGGAGTTACACAACGATTTACTAAATTTTTAGTTATTTCATTAAATTTAGTTCTTGTTAGGGTATATTCTAAATGTAAAGGCGTTTGATTAGCAGACATAGTAATAAAAGGAAGCGATATAACTGTAGATACAACATTACTTAATTCTTTTTTAGCCATTTCAGCAGCTTCTCTTAAACGTTGCAAAGCAGTTAAATCTTTATTTTGTTTTAAATCAATTCCATTTTCTTCGCGAAAAATTTTAACTAAAAAATCTACAATAGCATCATCAAAATTATCACCACCTAATACATTATCACCTGCAGTAGCTAAAACTTGAAAATTACCTTCTGCAATATTTAAAATAGAAACATCAAAAGTACCTCCGCCTAAATCGAATACTAAAATATTTTGTTCTTTTTGAGTGTTTTTATCTAATCCATAAGATAAAGCTGCTGCTGTAGGCTCGTTTATAATTCTTTTTACTTCTAAACCAGCAATTTTACCAGCATCTTTAGTAGCTTGTCTTTGGGCATCATTAAAATAAGCAGGGACAGTAATAACAGCTTCTGTTACTTTTGTTCCCAAATAATCTTCAGCTTGTTTTTTTAAATTTTGCAAAATAATAGCACTAATTTCTTGAGGAGTATATTTTTTACCATTATACTCTTTATAATAACCTTTTTTACCCATTTCTCTTTTAATCGAAAGAATAGTATTAGGATTAGTAACCATTTGACGTTTTGCGGCTTTACCGACAATAATTTCGTCTCCTTTAAAAGCTACAACAGAAGGTGTAGTTCTATCGCCTTCAGAATTAGTAATTACCTTCGGTTGCCCATTTTCCATACAAGCAACACAAGAATTTGTAGTACCTAAATCTATTCCGATAATTGGACTTAAATTTGTATTTTTTTTAGTCATTATTTTTATCACTCCATTCATTTACTCTTACCATAGCTGGTTTTATAACTAAATCTTTATATAAAAAACCTTTTTGTAAAACTGAAATATTAATACCATTAGGTTGTTTTGGATCTGATATTTTTTCTAAAGCATAATGAAAATTCGGATCAAATTTAACACCTAAAGCTTTAATTTCCTCGACTCCCTCCTTTTGTAAAATATCTTTCACTTGTTTATGAATCATTTTAAAACCTAATAAAAAAGATTTAACAGATTCATCTACATTAGGCATTTCTAAAACCTTTTCAAATTGCTCTAAAGGAACTAAAATATTTTTAATAAAATCTGTTAAAGCATATTTGATTTCTCTATTCGTTTGGACAGTAATACGTTTTTTAAAATTATCAAAATCAGCTAAATATTTTAAATTATCATTTGTTCTTTGTTGATTTACTTCTTGTAAATTTCGTTTAAGATCAAAATTTTCTTTTTGTAAAGAATTTACTTGTTGTTGTAATGTTTGTAAATCTTTTTCATTTGAAATAAATTTCTTTGATTCAGAATTAGTAATAGCATCTTCATTATTTTCTTTATTACTACAACTACAATTTGAGTTAGAAGCTTCTTTTTTATTTGCGTGAATATCTGAAGATACACCATCGGAAGAAATTTTATTTGATTGGGTATTGTCTCCTTGGCAAGAACAATTATTTTCATTTATATTTTTATTGTTGTTTTTTTTCTTATTATTAAGATTTTGTTTTAAATGTTCTTCAGAATGCATAAATTTTCAAATTAAACTCCTTATTCTAAAAATTTAATTTTTACTGCTTAATATTATTTACGAAATTCTTCCCAACTATCAGAAATTAAATTTGTTTTACTGTAAAAAGTTTGAGACAAATTTACAGATAAATATTCCAAAAGAGGAATAACTTCTGGATAAGCCATAGTCATCGGTCCTAAAACCGCAATAAACATTTTTTGATCAGGAAATTTTTTAATTTCGCAAGGAATAGAGATAATAGCGAATTTATGACAAGATATCCAACGTATTCGATTATTAAATTTAAAAATATATTTATGAGCATCAAATAACATTTCGTTTAATTTATTAGTATCTAAAATGTGCAAAATTTCTTTCATGGTATTGCTATCCGCCCAGCTAAAATTATTAATTAAATTATTAATACCATAAATATGTGAATTATTCGAGTTAAAACTATAAAAAATTTCTATTAATATATTAATTAATTTATCAAATAAACGTGAATTGCAAAAATTATTTTCAATATTTCTTTCTTGCAAAATTTTAATAGATTCACACAAATACTTATTGAATAATATATTATTTATAATAAAAATAATATTCTGCAAATTTTTAAAATTAAAACTATTACAAGATTCTAAAAAAATACTTTGATAACGTACTTGACCATGATTAGTAATTATCAACAAAATAGCTTTTTCTGGACTTAAAAAAAATACATCAATTTTAGCCACTTTGTGGGTAGTTAAGGCGTCAGGAAAAGCTAAAATCACAAGATAGCGAGTCACATTTCCCAATAAAGTTAAAGTTTCTTTTATAATAGTTTCTGTATTAAAATTTTTATTTTTAAAAATATTTTCAAATAACGAAATTTGTTGCAAAATATCATGATTACGTGTAATCAAATGATTAAAATAAAAAACATATCCTTTTAAAGAAGGAATTCTGCCGCTAGATATGTGAGTTTTACATAAATAACCTTTTTTTTCTAATTGGGCCATATCATAACGAATTGTGGCACTAGAATATTTTAAATAAGACAAACATGATAAAAATTTCGAACTAATAGGTTGTTGATGTGCTGAATGATGCTCAATAATAGCTTTTAAAATTAATCTCTCTCTATTCGAAATCAATTTGTAAATCCTTGAAAAAAATATAACTTTTCATCACCATCACCATAATAGTTTATCTTCTATTCTTTTAAATAAAAATCCCTAACCTCTTATTTATATGGTTTAGATAATTTAATTATTAACACTTAACTAAAATTACTAATCAAGAATAATTTAAATCATGAACTATTTATTACTTGAATTTTTTCGAATAATATTTTAGAAAAATAAAAAACGAATTTAAATCATATCATTTAAGATATTTTGATTATTCTTGATTAATTACAAATCAAACTATTTTTTATTAAAACCAAAATAAATAAAATAATTCTAAATTATTTATGAAAATTGAAACGAAAATTGAAATTAAGTTATTTATTCAAATTGAAATATAATCATAATTTTAATAAATTAGCACTCATCAATCATGACTGCTAAGATTATTCTAACTAATTAAACAACTGCTTGTCAAGTATTTATCGATGAAAATAATTTATTTCATCCAAAAATAAAATAATTTAGCACTCAATTATCATGACTGCTAAATTTATTCTATTATTTTTAAAACATTATGTCAAGTATGTAAAAACATATTTCTTAAAATTTTTATTATATAATAATAAATGTATCTTATGAAATCGAGTAAAATAATATTTACTTCAAATTCGCTAATTAATTTATAATTAACTAACAATTCTAATGATAATTAAAGAAAAGGTTTGATTTAAAATACATAAATAACATGAATATTTTTCGTATAAATAAAAAAAATTATTTATTAATATCAGTTCATTTATTAATATTAATAGTTTGTACATTTTATTATTATAATTATAAACAAACATTAATTTCGGCTACCGATAACATATTAGTTAAATATGCAACTTCTAACGACGATATTATTAATAAAGAAAAGAAAAATAAATACACAATTATTAAAGATATACAAAATAAATTAAAAAAAATATTTGACAACTCACAAATTAATAATAATATTTTTCCCAAAATCAAAAAATATGATTTTCATAAAGGCGAAACAGTTTATGGTTTTACGTTGGATATTAATGATAATATTAAACCTTTTCAAGAAGGTATTATAAGCGAAGAATATGACAAAAATCAATCAAATGATCTATCCATTTCTATTAAAGGCAAAAATAATAAAATTTTTTTCAATGAAGAAGGTGAATTTATTGGAATTTCATACCCTAAACAATCTCAAAAAATGGAAATAAATTATATTATTCCTTCGAATAGTATTTACAATTTTTGCCAAATAGTAAATAAATATTATATCTGCTTAAATCGAAATAATTTTAATACCGAATATGACAATAATATATATCTACCAATATACGATTCAGATTCATATAATTTATATGATGACTGCGAAAGTGCAACAGATGAAGATGATAATATACCTGATTCCGAAATTTCAAAAACATCCGAAATAAGAAAATTAATACCTTTAGAAATCGAATCAGAAACAAATAATCCAGAACAAAATATAAAATTATTAATTAAATTAAATAAAAATGGAAAATTTAACGGTTTAATACAAATAATAGATGACAAATATATAGATTTAACAGACCCATTTTTTAAATTCTTTAAATTGAATTATATAGACGAAAATGCTATAAAAGAACCAAAAAACCCACCATATCCTGAAACTTTCATAGAAAATATATCAAAAATAACTTTTTCAATTGAATTTACAAATTTTTTAGGTTCAGGCTTTATTTACAAAATTGAACAAATTCCCAATACTAATAATTATAAATACTATATACTTACTAATACACATGTTTTATTACCAGCCGAAAAAGAAAATGCTAAAATTAAAATTTATAATTCTTATTTTAATTCTCACAAAGATGCAGAAATTTTTACTATTATAGATAATTCTGAAGGTTTTGATGATATAGGTATATTAACTTTTACAGATAACAATCATAAAAAATATAAAGAAATTAAAAAAATTCTCAAAACGGCTTTTCCAGATAAATTTATAAAACCTGAAATTCAACAAACAGTTTATAGTATGGGATCTCAAGAATCATTTAAATCAGAAAATTTATTTTTACCAAAATCAAACGAACAACAAACAAGATCCATAAAAAGAAATTTATTAAAAAAAGGAGATATTACCCAATTAAACGAAGCTATTATTTCTTTTAATATAGAAATAGATCACGGAAATAGCGGAGGTCCTGTTTTTGATGAAAAAGGACAAATTATTGGTATGAATCGTAATACTATCAATAATCCTATAGCAACAGATAATTTTTCACATGCTATTAATATTTTGCACATTCAAAAAAGACTAGAAGAAATTTTTTCCCAACACCAGAACAATCCTAACAATATAAAAACAATAACTTCTTTAAATAGTGAAAAACATAAAAATTATTTAATGCAAAAAATTACTAATTTTAAACAAAATTTTAACAATCTCGAAATTAATCAAGATCAGGAAACACCAAATATTATATTTTCTATAGATGAATTAACTGATTTAACTAATAAAAACCCTATTTCATTTCCCTTATTAAAAAATTATCCCAATAAATCAAAAATAAAATTAAAAATTAAACTAGTTTATAATTATCACCAACAACAAATAATATTAATAGATCCGCAAAAAGAATATATCGAATTATATGCTGATATTGACAATAAAAATAAATCAAAAATTAATCTAAAAATAATTAGAAAAAATAAAAATAATAAAATTATTGATTTATTACAATATTCTTTAGATAATCATCATTATTTATCTAATAAAGACAGTGCTTTTATATCTTTAAAATTTATTGATTTAACCAAAACTTCTGTTCATACTACAAAACAAAAAATTATGGATTCTTTAATTGTTTGGCACCAAGATAATAAAATAAGCGGCAACGGAATCATCTTTAATAAAGTAAAAACTAAAGATAATCAATATATATATTATGTTTTATCTAATTATGAAGAAGAATCTGACAATATTTTAATAAACTTATATAATTTTTTATATAAAAGACTTTTGCAAGATAAAAACGAAATCATTATATACAACTCAGATCAAGAAATTTATAAAAAGGAAGAGGGTACGATACATAATATCTTTCCCAACGAAAATAACCTTATTTTAATGACATTTAAATCTTCAGAAAATTATCCGGTAGTCCAGTTTAAAAAAACTTCAGATCTTAGAGTAGGCGAAGATATTTATTATCTTACAAATTTAGATAATTATGATCATAATCCTCAAATGTTTAAAAGTCAAATAAGTAGCATAATAAATAAAAATAGTAATTTTGTATTCGATTCTGTATTTAATTTAAAAGAAAAAATTAAAAATATAAATTTTATATGTTTTGATAATGAAGGTAATTTTATAGGTATTAATTTTTTTAAAAATTCAAATATAAATATACCAGAAAACTTTATTCAAGCTAAATTAATATCTGATGTTCATTTAAAAAAATTATTCAAAAATAATATATTTAAAGAAAATTTAAATATATTGATCTCTGTAACATTTATATTTATGCTCATGATAATCATATCTGTCAAATTATATCCGATAATTTTGGAATATAATAAGTTATAAATCATTAAATTAACATTTTCAATTATCTATTATATATCCACAATTATAATAAAGAATTGATAATATTAGTTACTTCATAATTAATTTGTGAAGTTTTTTTTTCTTTATAATCTAAATAAGAAAGATGATGATGTATAAATATTTCTACTTTTTTTCTTCTAAACCAACATTTATGACGCATATTATGAATTCCTTTACAAGTTATAGGCAAAATATCAGCTTGATTTTGAATAGAAATTTTATAAGCGCCATCTAAAGAGTGATTAATATTATCGGAAATAGGATTAATAATACCTCCTTCTGGAAAAACTAACACAGCTAGTTTATGTTGAATTATTTCTTTAGCTTTTTCGAGAGATTTTAAATTATCTCTACTATTACTTCTATTAATTTTAATACAATGAGTAGCATCAAAACAAAACCTTAAAAACCAACCATACCAAAAATTATTATAAAGTTCATCTTTAGGGGTAAAAGTAATAGGGCGAGGGAATATAGAAGCTATTATAAAAGGGTCAAAATTACTTTTATGATTAGTATAAACAACTAAACGATTATCTAAAGGGATTAAATGATAATTATACACTGAAACTTTAATACAAAAAAAACGAACAATTAATTTCGAAAAACTTTGAACTATTTTCAAATGATAAATATTGTTTATAGATTTGTTTTTAATATATCCTAAACTTAAAAATAATAATAATAAATTGATTAACCAAGATGTTAAAATAGCGCAAATAAAACCAATCAAAATACCAATTATTTTTATAGGAAAAATCATAATAAAATAATACCAGCAAATCAAAAAAATTATTATAAAAATAAAACTAAACATATTTTTTCTCGCATTTCTTTTAAAAATAAATTAATAAGTTAAAAAAATATAAATGTATATGAAGAAAATAAATTTACATTAATTTATTAAAAAAATATTTATAAATTTAGTTTGTTAGTATCAAAATAATTTAATTATTAAGCTATTTTGATTATTTTTTTACAAACTTTAGATATAATTATTTCAAAAATAAATAATAATAAAATTATAATAATTTTTATTATTTTTAATTTATTTTTTATCAAAAGTAAATAATTATTTTAAATTTTATTTAAATTCAACACAAAAGAGGATTTTATTATGACAGAACATTATACTTTAAAACAATTATTTAAATCTTTATTTATTTTTCTAGGTCGTATAATAAAATATTTAATTATCTGTTATTTTACTAACTTAATTTCATTATTTTTATTTTCATGGATTCATAGCATCATTATAGATGTATATTTATATCTTTCTAAAGCTATTTCATTTCTCCAAATAATTAAAAATGCTGTAAATTTAAGAAGTAAATTGCAAACCTTTTTCTTTAAAACTTTACTTTTCTTCTATATATAGTATTCATTATTTAAATACATAAATTAATTTAAATCAAATCTGTGAACAACTTTCAAATTATTTATTTAATATTAAGAATAAAAAAACTGATACACATAAAATTAATTATAAAATCATAATTAATAACTAATATAGATTTTAAAAATTCCAAAATCATTCTTATTTGATCAATATTATTGCAAAATTAATCAAAAAAAATGCAAAAATTATGACAAAATAAATTGCAATATTATAATAAAAAACATAGAAAATTTCTAAAAAAATATAAATTAAAAATTAACAAAGATTTGATAATAAATATTTAGAATATTACAATAATACAAAATTGATAAATACAAATTAAATAAAAAAAATATTTTCTTCTATTAACAATGAAAATAATAATTTTTTAAAAAAATTAAAACCAATCAATTTCAAATATTAATATTACCTCACCTCTTTATTAAAAATAAAACCAAGATTTATTATTAATTTATTTAGGAAAAACTAATATGAATTAATATAATAATATAAAAATTTTATTAATTAATAGAAAAATCAAGAGATACACACATAAAAACTTTTTAAAAAGTTTTATCAATCAATGCGCAATTCATAGATAAAAAATCAATCACGCATATCAAAATGTTTATAATAAATATAGATACTAAAAAAACAGCAAAAAAACAAAAAAACACTCCTATTATTTTTCCAACAATACCAGAATATTAATAAAAAAACGCCAAACTACAAAAAAACTATCACAAATACCAAACTAAATACATTCATTAAAATTAACCCTTTTATAAGAACAAAAATATAATATTTAAATAATTATTTAAAATCTTTAATTTAAAAATACATTCAATAACTTTATCCAAATTTTAAAATAATAAATCATTATTTCAAAAATAATTACAAATAATTATTTACTTTATTATGATAAGTAGCAAAAATTAATTCTTCTATAATAAGATATTCTTTTAAAATATATTTATCTAAATTTAAATACGGAAAATAAATATTTCCCGAAAAACGTCGCAAGATATAAGTTAAATATAATATATTTACATAGGGCAAGGCTAATTGATAAATTTGCCTACCTCCAATCACGAAAATTGATTTTGATGTTTTATGAAAATTTTGTAAAAAAATTTTAACATCATCAACTTGTTGAATAGAAATATCATCGCGATGATATAGAGAAAAAATATTAGAAAAAGAAGTGGTAGCCAAGTAGATTGATTTAAAAGGAAATTTTTTATTTTTATAATAAGAACATAAAGATTGATATGTTCTTAAACCCACTAATACTCTTTGATTAGTCACTTTTCTTTTAAAAAAAGCTAAATCTTGAGAATAATGCCAAGGTAATTTTTTATCATTACCAATCAAAAAGTTGCCATCTACAGCCGCTATTAAACTAATCATACTGCTATTTCTCCTTTTAAAGTTTCGTGCGCATCATAATTATGCAAACAAATATCTTTAATAGTAAAATCTTCGATACAATGAATATTTTTATTTAAAGTAATATAAGGTAATGGTTTAGGAGAGCGTTTTAATTGAATTTTAATTTGAGGAATGTGATTAAGATAAATATGAGCGTCTCCTAAATTATAAATTAATTCATAAGCCTGTAAATTAGTAATATGAGCGATTAAACATAATAATAAACTATAGCTGCTAATATTAAAGGGGATTCCTAAAAATACATCTGCGCTTCTTTGAAAAACTTGTAAAGATAATTTATTTTCTTCGACATAAAACTGCATTAATATATGACAGGGAGGCAAAATCATTTGAGATATTTCCGGAGGATTCCAAGCAGAAATAATTAAACGCCGTGAATAAGGATTAAATTTAATATCACTAATTACTTGTTTTAATTGATCAACTCCTGAAAAATCACGCCATTGCTTTCCATAAATCGGTCCAAGATTTCCATATTTTTTAGCAAAATTTTCATCTTCTTTAATTTTATTTATAAATTCCGATAAAGTTTCGTTTTTAAAAAAAGATGATTTACGATATTGTTCGTAAGGCCATTCATTCCAAATATTAACTTTATTTTCAACTAAATAACGAATATTAGTATCTCCTTTAATAAACCATAATAATTCATGTATCACTAGATTAAAATTAATTTTTTTTGTCGTTAATAAAGGAAAACCTTGAGTCAAATTAAAACGCATATGATAACCGAAAATACTTTTAGTTAAAATTTTAGTACGATTATCACGTATATTACCATATTTTAAAATAGTACGACATAAATTTAAATATTTTTTCATATTAATAACATATTTAACCTTTTGCTCGAAATTAAATTTTTATAAATTAAATATTTTATGATTTTATATTTCATTTTCAAAAAAATTATGCTATAAAATAATAAAATATTTATTTATATAAACTATTTATATAAAAAATTAATTGGCGGAGGAAGAGGGATTCGAACCCTCGCATCTAATAAGATCTACACGCTTTCCAAGCGAGCCCCTTTAACCAAACTTGGGTATTCCTCCGAAATAATACTCTTTATTAATTGCAAATTTTTTCAAAAAAAATTATAAAACACCCTTTATTATAAAAAAATTATAAGCAAATTTCCTAGTCCTAGATTATCCTAATATATTCTGAGAACTAACTTTGTATCAAATCAATTATTACTTTGCATGATAGATTATCAAATAGGATAATTAAGCATCATACTCCACATACTTTCTACAATTAATCTAGCGGTCAGTATAATTCATAATAGATAGAAATAACAATTGTTAATTATCCAAAATTATTAGCTAAAAAAAGTAGCAGAAGATCTCCCCTCCTCTAAAAATCGTTTTATAAATTTAAATTCTTTCTTAATGTTTAATCATTTTGAATGGATTTATCCTTATTTTTTTTTATATATCTTAATTTTATACTTAGAAATTTAGATTTAGACTTTTCCTTTAAGTAGAGTTTTTACGGTTTTTTTTAAATACTATTGGCAGAATTTATTTTAACCATGTAAGATAATAACTATATTCCTTTGTGATCAATCATTATCTGAAATTTGTCTTTAATAATAGTTAGTTTTAACATTATTTCAACCATTAAGTGACTTGATTTTATCTTCTTAGTTTTGCACCTAATGTTCCTTTAACACCGACAATAATCATTATTACGGGTTGAACTTATTCTACTCAAAGGTTAAAATTTAGATTCAGAAAATAAGGAAATATTTGATAAAAAAGAGGAGGTAATGTTCTTGCTTTATTAGCACTAATTATTGATGAGATAACACAATATTTAAGGTCTTTGAACGCTCATAAAAGGATTAAATTATTTATTTACTCTATATTAGCTTCATTATTTTTATTCGAAATAAAAGATATAACATCCCGAGCAATAGTTAATTCTTCATTAGTAGGAATAATTAAAATAGGAATAATAGAATTTTTGCTAGCAATATTTCTCAATTTAGGACCATTTTCGTTTAATGTTGGTTCTAAAAAAATATTTAAAACTGCTAATTTTGAAATAATTTCTGATCTAAAAAAAATGGAATTTTCTCCAACACCTGCTGTAAATACTAGAGCATCAATACCTTCTAATGCTACATAATAACTGGCAATATAATCAACAATTTTCTTAATTTGAATCTCTAAAGCTAATTTAGCCTTAGCATTACCTTCTAACATCGCTTTTTCTAAATCTCTGCAATCGTTAGAAATTCCTGAGATACCTAATAATCCAGATTTATTATTTAAATCATTAATCACTTCTTGAGAGGTTTTATTTTCATAACTAGAAATTAAAGCAACAATAGCAGGATCTATGTCTCCGCTACGCGTACCCATCGGAACACCAGCTAATGGTGTAACCCCCATAGAAGTGTCTACTGATTCTCCTTTACTATTAACGGCAGTAATAGAAACTCCATTTCCAGCGTGGCAGATAATTAATTTTAAATTAGATTTTTCTAAAAAACGTTGTGCTTCTTGAACAATAAAACGACAAGAAGTACCATGGGCACCATATTTACGAATTTGATATTTTTTATACCATTCGTAAGGTACTGCATATAAAAAATTAGAAGCTTTAATGGTTTGATGAAAACTAGTATCAAAAACGCCTACATGAAGAGCTTTAGGTAAAATTTGTTTAAACAAACGAGCACCCAAAATATTAACCGGATTATGCAAAGGAGCTAAATTATTTAAACTTTCCAATTTATCAAGATTTTCATCTGTTAAAATAATAGAATTTGGAAATAATTCGCCACCTTGAACAATACGATATCCGATTCCCTTAATTTCAGTAATTTCTTTAATGATTGATAATTCAATTAATTTTTTTAATAATAAGTCAATAGCTAATCGATGATCAGCAATAACTATATTTTGTTTATAAATTCGATCTAAAGTTTTAATGGTAAATATAGAATTCACATTACCGATTCGCTCACATAAACCACTACATAACATTTTTTCTGTAACCATATCAATTAATTGAAACTTCAAAGATGAACTACCAGAATTAACAGACATAATTTTCATAAAAAAACTCCTAAAACTCTTTTTTCTTGTAATTAATAATATAAATAAATAAAAAACTATTTATAAGTAAAAAATAATCAGATCAATAAATAAATAATATATCCATCTAAAATCCAAATTATTTTTAATTTATTAAATTAGATTTTTTTATTTGAATAAATAAAATTTATCATAATATCATCAATAAATGTTAATAATTCTCTTAAATTATGCGCTTTATTCAAAGCACATACTTTCGCTTCTTTCGAACATATAAAACATAATCGAGAATTCGGCGGATAAAACAAATTTCGGGAAATATTTTCATGTTTTAAATTAATAATATCTAAATCAACTAAACGAAAACAAATATGAGTTTTTTCTAAAATTAAAAAATTTTTTTTAATTTCCATTAATTTTGTTATTTCTGCAGTAATCAAAATTATATTAACATAAAAACCAGCTTTATCAAATAATATTCTAAAATTATTACAACCTAAACATATTTGTTTTGTTTGTAAAAAAGGTATTATAATGTTTTTCATAAATAAATTAAAAAATTCGAAATATAAAGGTTTAAGTTTAATGATCCCTGGAATATTCAAATTAATAGTTAACAAACCTTTTTGATAATAATTTAACATTTCAAGTTGTAATATATATCTTTCTTCTTTAGCTTTTAAATATTTCTTAATCATTTTAGAAAACATAATAATTATACAAACCTAAATATAATAACAAAAATTAAAATAAAATTATTTTTTATTTTACTTTATAAACAGTATCAATTAAAGTGCCATCACGATACTCAATCAAAGCAATAACACGATTAGTATCGTAATCAATTGGCAATGGTTCGCCCACAATACTATAAGCCAAGTCACGTAATTCGCGAATATCTTTAACAACTATTCCAGCCGACTTTAACCACATAAGTAAATCAGTTCTTATCGGATTTACAGCAATACCTAAATCAGTTACCAAAACATCAATAGTATTTCCCGGAGTAACTATTGTTTGTACACGATCCACTATAGAAGAAATTCGTCCTCGAATTAAAGGAGCAGCTACAATAGCAATTTTACTACCATATGCTACATCACTATGACCACCAGAAGCTCCGCGTAAATATCCATCATTTCCTGTAATAACATTACAATTAAAATTAACATCTATTTCTAAAACACTTAAAATACCAAAATCTAATTTATTAACAGCACAACCTTTAATAAACGGATTAGCATAAAAAGAAGCCGACATTTCTAAATGATTCGGATTGTTTTTTAAAGAATTAACCGCTTCTAAATCAAAAGACTGCACATCTAATAGTGTATTAACTAACCCTTCTTTTAATAAATCTACTTCTAATTTAATAATCCCCCCTAAAAAAACAGAAGCTTTTATTTGCTTACGTCTCATTTCATCAGATAAAATTACTAAAGATGCTTGAGAAGCCCCGCCAGTACCTGTTTGAAAAGAAAAACCATTTTTAAAATAAGGCGTGTTTTTAATAACTTTAACAATATTTTCAGCAATAACAATTTCTTTAGGATTAAATTTAGAATGAATTTCTCCTGAAGAAATTTTTTTATTATCACCAATAACTTCTACTTTAACCACATAATCCACATAAATTTGCGGAATAGAAATAGGATTATTCGGATAGGAAACTAAAGTGTCTGTAATAATAATAGTTTTATCAGCATATTGAGCATCTACAATAGCATAACCTAAAGATCCTACACAAGAATCACCTACAACACCATTAGCGTTACCCATTTCATCACTACTTGAAGCAGCTAAAAAAGCAACATTAATAAAAGATTGCCCTGTAGTAATAGATCGTGCTCTACCGCCATGAGATCTAATAATAACAGGTTTTGTTAAGAGGCCTTCAGAAATAGCATTTCCTAACTCTCCCCTTATAGCTGAACCTTCCAAAGAAGTTACAATACCATTTTTAATATATTCAATAAAACAATCATGAGACTTCGTAAAAGAAGAAGCTAAAACAGTTAAATTTTTAATATTTAATTTTTTGATAGCTTCCATAACTTGTTGAAAAGTTTTATCACCATGCCTAAAAGCATGATGAAAAGAAATAGTCATACCATCTTTCAAACCACTTTTAACAATAGCTTCTTCTAAAGAATTTAAAACTTTATTATTTAAATTATTTTTAATTTTAGTCATTGAGCCAACGCTATTATCATTATTTTTACAATCATAAAATGAATTATTATCTAGTTTTTTTTCATTTTTCTTAAATTGTTCTCTCATTTAATTATTCCTTTTTTTATTCATTAACCATTTAAAAATCACTTAATTTTCTTAAATATTGTTTAATCAAAAAACTATTTAAATAATTTTTTATTTGAATAATATTTATTTATGTAGAAAAAAATGCAAATATTAAACTAATAAAATATCTCAACAAAAGTTCTAACTTATTCAAAATTAATTTAATCTATCATTTAAAATCCTTTATTATTTTGAATTTATTAGTAATACAAAAAAAATAACAAATAAATCTTTATTCATCTTCTATGTTAGGATTTGAAATATTAGCTTTTTGTAAAATATTTTCCGAATATTTTATAACTGGTTTATCAATCATTTTGCCATCAATCGCGAATACACCTTGGTTTTGTAAACGATTTTTTTTATATAAAGTTAAAATTTTTAAAGCTTCTTGAATTTCTTGATCACTAGGTCTAAAAACTCGATTAAGAATAGGTAATTGATTGGGATGTATGGCAGATTTACCATTAAAACCCATTTCTTTTACTAAAATAGCTTCTTTTTCTAAACCTTCCAAATCAGAAACATTATCATAAATGCAATCAATAGCATCAATATCAGCAGCTCTAGCTGCATGCAATATCATTTGGCGAGCGAAAAACAATTCATGACGATTAATAGTTTTAGTAGCTTGCAAATTTAACATATAATCAACACCACCCAAAGCAATTCCTACTACTCGCGAAGAAGATAAAGCTATTTCAAGAGCATTTAAAACTCCTTTAGCGCTTTCTATAGCGCAAAAAATAACAATTTTAGAAGATTTATTATATTTAGCCTCAATACTTTCGATATCTTGGATAACTCGTAAAACTTCTAATTTCGATTCAACCTTCGGTAAACGGATAGCATCTAATTTTTCATTAGTTACCATAACTTCCAAATCTTTCTGATAAAAAGGAGTATCAAAAGCATTAATTCTTACCATAGTTTCAATGTTAAACCTATAATAATCCAAAAAACTAATCATATTTCTAGTTAATTCGCGTGCGGCATCCTTTTCTTCAACAGCAATAGCATCCTCTAAATCAAATATCACACTATCCACCTGATAAGAAATAACATCTTTAAATAAAGCAGGGTTGTTGCCAGATACGGATAGATTAATTGCGTTTTATGCAGCGATTTATCTTTGCTGTTTTATTTACAATCAGCCCCCGTCCAAACCGGACAAGCAAGTTTCCAAGCATCCGGCTTTCCATAATTCACTCTCTCTCGAGAACTAATTTCCCCTCACGGTTGATTAGCTATTTAATTCTTATTGTTCTTGTTTTCTAATATCGTGTATTTGTTAATTGGTTATCTTCTGATGACAATCTTGACACAATACTTCAGTTCTTTTATTCCCGACCCTGTGGCGATGCGCGTTACGAATCATCCCAATGTGATGAATTTGCAGTGGGGTTGTTTTGTCGCAGTTATCACAACGTTCTGCTTTTAGACGGTCAGTTAAATTCGTACGACTTTGGAATATAAATCTATTAATGGTAATATCCGAATTTCCCTTATAGTTACACATTTTTTTAATTCTGTTCCAAGAATAAACATCCCACGGTTCGTAATGGGTTTTTTCTTTATTAAGATAAGAAATACACCCAAGTTGAACCTATCTTGCATTTCTTCCGAACTCTGGCAATTGAAGTTTTCCGTTTCCTTGTCAGTATCTTCAAACAGCTATATTCAGCTAGATAACTTAAATAGGTCAACATAGCTAAAGTATTGGATATATCTCATCAATGGTTTTATTATCAATCCCGGAGGTACCCGCGCCTTCGTTAGCGGCAATTTTATTAAATGCGGTTAACTTATTATAAAAGTTATTCATTCCTTATTGTAGTTCTCTTTTTGAAGAGTAGCCATTTGATGAACAATATTGAATTTTATCCCGTGTTCGCCAAAGTTTAGTTTCTATTGAAACCGTTGTTGACATAGTATATCAATCCCTTTCTTGATGCCACTGAATAAATAGTAAATTACTTTCTTCTTTCGCCCTATAAGAGTCGTTAACTCTTTTCTCGGTAAGCCGATTAACTAAATTATTCCAAATTTAGGTTTACCCTTACGACTACTAAAAAGATTCTTTATCCTTGACCATCCAGACTTTCATTTCCAGATTAGTAAACTTAATTACTTAGTTTTAGGATTCTCCAAGTTACACTAAATTTCGACCTTAATTCCTTAGGGGAAGTATCCTCTTTAGGAGGCTGATTCCAGGTTTTTCTGATAAACTACTCAATACTCGTACCTCATATTAGTAGGATCTGGACTGTTCGTTTCAGCAACTTTCGAGACAGGTTTGTTAAATACCTCAATTTTTCCTTCTTAGGCCATCTCAGGCTTGCCCGTAGAATTATTTGGTGGCGGCGTCTTCTTGACTAATTTGCTTTCGTCGCAACCCGCTTTTATGGTCTGCTGTAATCTGACATTCTTTCGTTTGTCAGACCGACCATCTCCTTTCAGAGTTTATCAACCCTGGCTATTGGTTAGATAGCACGAAATTTAGGCCTCTTTGGCACCCGTACAAATAACATGGTTTTTCTATTTTTTTTCATTTTTATCCTCGATATTATTTTTTGTATTTCAAAATTAAAAAAATTTTATAATAGTAAGACATAAATCAGGATTTAGAACGCTCTAAAGCGACTAAAATACGTGATTTTAACACAATTTCTAAAGCGCCTTGATCTTGTATTAACACTTTGCAACTAGTAACATTATTATCTTTTAAAATTTTCAAAGTTAAAGTTCGCATTTGTTCTCCAAATTGTTTTTCAAAAGGTGATTGAATAAAAATTTGTATAATATCAGCTAAATTAGGTTCTATAGTGACTAAACAATCACTAGAATTGAGAGAACCACAAAAGGCTCTTTTTATAATGGGATTTGATTTATTATTATTTATCATTTTTCAATCCTCTTTTTTTAATCACGTTTTTAACTATATCAACATATTTAAAAGCTAAATGAGCTATTTTAGATTCATCTACTATATCCACATCGCGATCGCTACCTAATTCACCTGTAATACCAACCGCTAATGCACCTGCTTCAAAATAATCTAAAATGTTTGATAAATTAATACCCCCTGTTGCTAAAATAGGCCAATTAGGAAAAGGATCTCGAATTAAGGATAAAGCTTGAGATGTAAATGCAATACTTGGATACAATTTCAATAAAGAAGCACCTTTTTGAATAGCTAGATACATTTCATTAACACTCATAACTCCAGGAATGTATAAAATATCATTTTGGATAGACCAATTTAAAATTTCTTCGTTATAAACAGGAGAAACCAAATATTGCGCTCCTGCTTCTAAAGCTGTTTTAGCTTCTTTTAATGTTAATACAGTACCAGCTCCAATCATTGCTTCGGGATATTGCAAACTAATTTCTTTGATTATAGAAAAAGCTTGAGGAATAGTTAAAGTAATTTCGGCAAAACGAAAACCATTTTCTAATGTATTTTTTAAAATTTTATAAGCATTATTTTTAGTTTTCGTACGGACAATCACACTTAAAGGATTTTGTTTTAAATAATAAATTTTTTTTTGAATATTTTGCACTTGACACACTCCATTTTTATTAATTTTAGTCAAAAAATATATTTTTTGACTAAAAACTCAATATTCATAAATATTATTCAACCGATTTACACAAAATAAAAAATAAGTTACAACAGATAAATCAGCACAACCCCCTGGAGAGATTTTATAATTTACATAGTAATCATTTTTAGATAAAATAGCTTTTTGAAAGTTATAAAACCCATAATTTTCTAAAATATTTAACCATGATAAAGCTTTTTTTTGTATTTTTTTAAAAAATGAAAGACCAATTTTATTAATTAAAGTTGTATCTTCGATAATACTCATATAAAAAATTAATAAACATAAATAAAATTCTTGAGATTTTAAATAAGGATTTTTTTTATAAATACGTAAAATAAAGGGTAAACCTTGAAAAAAAATTTTATAATAACCCGCTAAAGCTTCTCCGCGTGCTCCCGTAATTCCAAATTTTGTAAAAATCTTTTCACCAGGAGTTTTATTGCCAAAATATAAAAAATCTTTAAGTAATTCTTTAGTTAATTGACATGTTTGAAAATGCCAACGAGAAAAAGGAATATTATTAAATAAACTATAAGACACTATATAATAAATAATGCCGAAAGAAAAAATTAAACCTTTATGAGTATTTATATTATTAGTCGCCTTAAACATGCGTTTTTCTTGTTCTACGCCTAATAATCTTAATTTATGAAAATTTAATGATTTATATGATAAAACTAAATTATAAATATGATAAAAATAAACACTAAAAGTTTCTTTAGACTTTATAAAAAGATTAAAATTCATATCTTGATGAGATCCGCAACTATTTATAGAAACTAAACCTAAGGAAGGATAACATAAAAGCTCAGTTTCTAATACGGATAGATTAATTGCGTTTTATGCAGCGATTTATCTTTGCTGTTTTATTTACAATCAGCCCCCGTCCAAACCGGACAAGCAAGTTTCCAAGCATCCGGCTTTCCCTAATTTACTCTCTCTCGAGAACTAATTTCTCCTCGCGGTTGATTAGCTATTTATTCTTATCGTCCTTATTCTTTTAATATCATGTATTTGTTGGTTTGTCACTTTTAGGTGACAGTCTTTACACAATACCTTGGTACTTTTATTCATGATACTTTGGTGGTTCGCATTGCGAACTGTCCCAATGTGATGAATTTGAAGTTGGGTTGTTTTATTGCAGTTCTCACAACATTCCGCTTTCAAACGGTCAGTTAGATGCGTGCGACCTCGGAATATAAATCTATTAATGGTAATATCCGGATTTCCCTTATAGTTACGCATTTTTTTAATTTTATCCCAAGAGTAAACGTCCCATGATTCATATTGAGTCTTTCCTTTGTTAATATAGGAAATACCCCAAGTTGAACCTGTCTTCAGTTTCTTTCGAACTCTGGCAATCGACGTTTTTCGTTTTCTTGCCAGCGTTTTCAAACAGCTATATTCGGCTAGATAGTTTAGATAGGTTAAAACACCGAGATTGTTAGCCAAACAAAAGTATTGGATAATTCCTCTAACGATTGTTTTGTAGGTTCGGATTATCTCTAATTCGTCTCTACCCGCTAATGTTTCGTCGTGTTTTACCTTTCCCTCTTTTAACCAATTATATTCGTGTCCATATTCTTTGGCTCTCATTTTGGGAACTTGGATTTGAACTTTACCGTTTAAGGAATTCTTTGTAGTTTTCCTTTCACGTGTTTTATTGGTTGTTTTAACCTTAATCAAGTAGGATAGAAACCTAGTTCCTTTGCTGGCCTTGACAATTTTTGATTTGTCCTTACTAATGGTAAGTTTCAAATCTTGCTCTAGCCATTGTGTTACTTGATTCTTAATCCTTTCGGCTTTGTCATACTCGCCTTTAACACCAATAATAAAATCATCAGCATAGCGGATGTATTCGACTCTTGGTTTTGGATTTAGGTTGATAGAACTATCAATCCCCAGTCTCTGGTGCTGGTTTTTAGTCCATGCTTTCCAATATTCTGGGTTCCCTTTCTTAATTGGCTTTCCTTCTTTAATCAGTTCCTCCATTTTTAGGTCAATGTAATGTAAATATACATTGGCTAATAAGGGAGAAATGATTCCTCCTTGGGGGGAACCAGATAAAGATTCATTTTTGATTCCGTCCTTCATGAAGCCGGCTTTTAACCATTTATTAATGGTTGAGAGGACTTTATTCTTTCTGATGAACCGATTTAAGGTTCTCATGAGAATCTCATGATTGATCGTATCAAAGTAGCCTTTTAGGTCGATTTTGATAATGTAATCAATTCCTTTAAATCTTTGTTTGACGCGTTTGATGGCGTCGTGGCAAGATTTTTTGGTTCTAAATCCAAAGCTCCATTCTGAAAAGATATTTTCAAAATAGGGAGTTAAGAGTTGTTCAAGACATTTTTGTATTAGCCTGTCCTTGATAGTAGGTAGCCCCAGGGGTCTGGTTCCTTTATTATCACTAGGAATGAGAATTCTTTTAACTGGTTTGGGGTTGTAATCATTATTGACATATTCCTGATGGTATCTTTCTAGTTTCCCTAGATTAATTCCATCAATGGTTTCGTTGTCGATTCCGGGTGTGCCCGCCCCCTTGTTAGTAGCGATTCTGTTGAATGCTGTTAACGTGTTATAGAAGTTATTCATTCCTTGTTGCAGCTCTCTTTTTAGGGAGTAACCGTTTGATGAACGATGTTGAATTCTATTCAATGTTCGCGAAAGTTTAGTTTCGAGTGAAACAGTTGTTGACATAATATATCAACCCCTTCCTTGATACCATTGAATAAACAATAAATTACTTTCTTCTTTCGCCCTATAAGAGTCATTAACTCTCTTCTTGGTAAGCCGATTAACTAAATTATTCCAAATTTAGGTTTACCCTTACGACTACTAAAAAGATTCTTTATCCTTGACCATCCGGGCTTTTATCTCCGGATTAGTAAATTTAATTACTTAGTTTTAGGATTCTCCAAGTTACGCTAAATTTCAACCTTAATTCCTTAGGGGAAGTATCCTCTTTAAGAGGCTGATTCCAGGTTTTATTTATATGATAAACTACCCAATATTTGCTATATATATTAGTAGACTCTGGACTGTCCGTTTGAGCAACTTCCTAGACAGGTTCTCTTATTACATCAATTTTCCTTCTTAGGCCATCTCAGGCTTCTCCATAGAATTATTTGGTGGCGGAATCATCTTGACTAATTTGCTTTCGTCGCAACCCGCTTTTATGGTCTGCTATAATTCGGCATCCTTTCGTTTGCTAAACCGACCATATCCTTTCAGAGTTTATCGGCTCTGGCTGTTGGTTAAATAGCACGAAATTTAGGCCTCTTTGCCGCCCTAGCAATAAGAGCTAATTTAGTTAAATATTCCATTTTTTTAAAACATTTACCAATAGATAACATTTATCAATTGATAAAGTAAAATAATGGAAAAAAAATACTAGCTACAATTACTGTTAAATCTCCACCAAGACGAGTAGATATTTGTGCATAAGGAGATAATTCTAAAGAATCAGAAGCTTCCAGAATAGCTAAATTACCTGCACCACCAATGCTATTAGCACAAAGTCCAGCAGCAATTGAAGCTTGAACCGGATAATAACCCATTTTATTACCAATTATAGCCGATGTTAAAGCAGTAGTTAAAACGCAAATAATGCAAGTAAACAAAAACGATAAATTAGAAATCCGATTAATAATCATTAAAATATTAATATTAATACCGACAACTACTAAAATACAAGATGAAAACGATTGAGTAATAAATTTAGAGGCTTGATTAATATATTGAATATAATTATCCGAAATCAAATCAAAAAACTTAATTAATAAAACTAAAATAACTAAAAAAATAATAGTAGGAGGTACGTATTTTTCTAAATTAGCAGATGGCCATAATTTCAATAATAAACTTCTAAAAATGCTACTTAAAGCATACAAAGCAAAAATAATCAACAAACCCATTTTCATATTTAAAAAACTTAAATTTGAGTTATTATCTTTTTTTTCATTTTTGAGATGATTAAATTTATCAGCATTTAATTTATTTATATTCTTATCTAACTCACCATCAGGACTACTATATTCCGAATTACCAAAAAATTTTTTAATTAAACCACCAAACATAACACTTAAAATACCACCAATTAACAAAGAAGTAATAATGTGGTTTTTAAAAGCATCTTCAAAACGAACTATTCCTTGTGAAAACACTTTTATCAAAGGAATAATTCCACATGTTAAACCGCCACACGAAATAGGAACAAAAATAAAAAATATAGCATCTAAAAAACTATTACGATGGCTACCAGGAACGCTATCTATACCACCAATAGGTTTTAAAAAAATGCCTAAAATTCCTGTTACTAATCCAGAACAAATTAAAGATAAAATAACCAAAAATAAAAATTTAGGACCATTTTTTTTTAAAATAAATTTATCAATACTCAAAAGACTACCGCAAACCAATGAAGCAACAAAAAATTCAGAAAAACCTATATTACTATTTTTATTAAAAAAAGATATTCTTTCGCGAAATGCATTTTGAAATTGCATCAATGACGTTTCAAAATTACGAGGAAAAAAATTATAATTAAATAAAAAAGCTGGTAATAATAAACAAAAAATTGCTCCTCCACCCATATCTTTTAATATGGGTATTTTTTTACCTATTACTTTTAATATTTCAGCAAAAATCATAGTAAACAAGAGAACTGAAATTAAATTATGCCAAGATGAATTAAATTGTCCTTTGGCAGAATCATAAGATATCCAAATATGCATTACAGAAATACTCAATAAAAGTAAAGCAAACTCAATCGAAAAACCTAAAATTTTTAATTTAGGTTTTTTATGAGAATTAAAAATTGAATCATTAATAGAACTATTTATATTCATATATAAAAGGCTACTTCCTATTTTTTTATTCAAATTATTTTAAAATAATCAAATAAATATATTGTTGAAATCAAAAATATTAAAAATATTAATTTTTATTTATTATTTGTTGAATGTTTTTAATAAAACATTAGCAAAATCTAAAACTGTCCAAGGAGATTGTGAAGTAATAAAATTTCTGCTTACAACTGTCATTTTATCAGGACAATATTTCCCTTCTTTAATATAAATTTCATATCCAGGAAAACAAGTAAAAGAATGGTTTTTTAATAAATTTAATTTTCCCAAAAATGCAGGAGCTGCACATATAGCTGCAATAATTTTACTAGAATCTGAAAATATTTTAATTACATTTAATATTTTTTGTAAAGAATCATGTTCATTTTCTATAACATTCTTTACATAAGGACCGCCTGGTATAATTAAAAAATCATATTTATCATAATTAACATTTTCAGAAATATCAGCTTTAACCCTTAATTCCGATGCAGAAACAACATTTAATGAATCATTAAATGTAAAAGTAGTAACATCAAAACCATTTTTTTTTAATAAAGCTCTTGTTGCCAAAGCTTCGCAATCTTCAAAACCATTTTGTAAAATTAATAATCCTTGCATAAAAACAATTTCCTTTCTACAAAATACAAAATAATATAAAATCTAATTTTATAAAATTTATTATTTTAAGAAATATTATTCACTTTCGCTATAGCTTTAACAATAGCTTGTGTACATTCAGGATTAAAAATAGAAGGTAAAATATTTTCTTCATTTAATTGAGATTCCGGAATAACAGCTGCTAAAGCATAAACTGCAGCTAATTTCATTTCTTCTGTAATTTGAGTCACTTTACTATCTAAAGCTCCACGAAAAATCCCCGGAAAAACTAATAAATTATTAATTTGATTAGGAAAATCTGAACGACCTGTCGCTACAATGCGAGCATTACCTTTCTTAGCTTCTGATGGCATAATTTCTGGTACTGGATTAGCCAAAGCAAAAACAATAGCATCTTTATTCATACTAGCAACCATATCAGAAGTTAATAAATTAGATTTAGAAACTCCAATAAAAACATCTTTGTTTTTAATAATTTCATTTAAAGTACCGGTCTCATTATAAAAATTAGTTATTTTAGCTAATTTTTGTTGACTTACATTTAATAATTCTAAATCTTGAGAATTAATTGCTCCATGTTTATCTACTAAAACAATATTTTTAGGTTTTAATAATAATAACAATTTCGCGATAGCTGTACCTGCTGCTCCTGCTCCTAAAATAACTATTTCGATTTCAGACATCTTTTTATGCACAACTTTTAAAGCATTAATTAATCCAGCAGTAACAGCGATAGCCGTACCATGTTGATCATCGTGAAAAACAGGGATCGATAATTTTTGTTTCAACTTTTCTTCGATCTCAAAACACTCAGGAGCCTTAATATCTTCCAAATTAATAGCACCAAATACAGAAGAAATTTTACTAATAATATTAATCATTTCTTCAGGATCTTCAGAATCTACACAAATAGGATACGAATCAATATTAGCAAATTTCTTCAATAAAACAGATTTACCTTCCATTACCGGAATAGAGGCCAAAGCACCAATATTTCCTAATCCTAATACTGCTGTTCCATTACTAATAACTGCAACATTATTACCTTTAGAAGTATATTTATAAACATCTTCAGGATTTTCTTTAATTTTTAAACATGGCTCTGCTACTCCCGGAGTATAAACGAGAGCCAATTCTTTTAAATTATTAACTTCTACTTTAGATACTGTAGCTAACTTACCTTTTTTTTGTGCGTGCAATTTTAACGCTAACTCTTTATTATTCATCACTTAATCGCTCCTGTTTATATTGGAATTTATTTATAAATTTAAAATTCAAATATTTATTTTAATTATTGACAAAATTAAAAAAACGATTTTAATTATTTAATTATTTTAAAATTAATATATTGGGGGTTTTTAGTGCGTTAATTTAATGAAAAATCACCAATAATAATAATGTATTATCTTTAACAAAATGTCAACCTAAATTTTCTTTTTTTTGTTAATATTTTTATAATTCGATTGTTTTTTACAATAAATAAAAATAATTTATAAAATTTTATAAAATAGTTTTCTAATTATAAAATTTTATAAAATAGTTTTCTAACAATTATACAAAAGATTATCTATCTCGAATTAATAACATCAATATATTTCTTAATAGTAATTTTTATAATTTGTATAAAAATAACTAAAATATAAAATATAAATCCTAAAACCAAAACATATATAAGTTTTTATGTGTGGCATTAAAAAGGGACAGATAAATAAGAAATAAACCAACTATTTTTTTTAAATCAAAAGAATTTAATCAAAATTAAGGATAAACTCAAATTAATCAAGAAGATAACTATTTCTATTAAAATAGATAAAATATACATTTTACAAGCTCCAATAGCTCTTAAAATGACTATATCTTTGTATCTTGGCTTTAATAGAATTATTAGTAAAAATAATTCTCTTATAAGCGGAGTTTGAGATATTGATATTATTAAATATTTATTTTTTATTTTAGATAAATCATTACTATACAAAGAATAATAATTATCAACAAAATCATCTATTTGTTTTTTAGATAAATCTTGAAGAAAACCTATTATTTCGCAAAACTTCAAAGTTTGATTTTCGTTATAACATTTTTTCATAAAATCCAGAGTTATAAATTATTTATTACTTCTTTAAGTTCTTTAAGTAATACAACTATATATTAGATTACCAAAACACTTTTCAACCGAATAATATAATTCTAAAAACGAAAGTTTTATAAAATTAAAAAAAGTATTTTTTCTTTTGATTGTGATTTCTGATAATCTTGATTCTTATACGAGAAATATATTGATATATTGATCATCTATCATTTCGATTACAATAAATTCTGCCAATATTTCTTGTAATAATGGTAATAATGGTTCAAAATCATTATAAATATATCGGGAATCTGGTGACTTATTATAAGATTATACAAATTCGTAAATAGTTTGAGAAATATAAATTTTTATTTTTAATAAAATTAATGATTTGCGATAACCAATTATTCTCCAAAATTTTTTATTTTCTGATATTTTTATCAAATCAACCACATTACTAATTAAAAAATAATTAGAATCATCTTCCTTTTGATAATTAACATTCCAAATTTATTATGAGTTGTAAATGAACTTTCGGATTTTTTTGCTTCAATAAATTAAATATCATCTAAAGTCATCGATGACATAGTCAAAAATTTGTTAAAATATCGATTAAAACCAAAATTTTTTAAGGATGATTTTGAAACATTGATTTAATACCATACGAAGATTTAAAAAAATACATTACCGAAAAAAACTAATAAAACAAAAAAAATTGTTAATAAAATATTAAAAAATAATGAAATAGATTTGTTTTTTATATTATTCCGAGCCATACGAAAAGATAATTTTAAAAAAACTTAGAACTTTTTTCGCATAAATAAGTTTTACTATTTATTAATTCTTTATTATTTACATCAAAATAAGAAATATCTGTAAAAAAATTGTTAGATAAAAAAATTGTTAAATTTTTTATTTGATCTTTAATAATCTTACCATCTTGTAATTCGATAATGCGATCTGCATATTTATGAGACATTTCTAAAAATCATACGAAATCAAAATGATTAATGTTTTTTAGCAATTCTCGAAAACAATTTTAATATTTGTTCTCAAGTGACACTATCTAAAGCAACTGTTGGTTCGTCATTAAAAAATCAGGTTTCTTAATAATAGCTCTTGCGATAACTACTCGTTATTTTTGACCTCCTGATAATTCATTAACATGACACAAACCAAAACCAGCTAAATCTATATCATTTAGAAGATTATTCATAATTTTATCATTAACTTTTTTTACCTTGTAATTGCTAAAATAATTAATATATTTTGAAATACTGCCAAATCATCGATTAACTTAAAATGTTGAAAAATAAAACCAACTGATTGATTTCTTATAATTATCCAAATCACTTTCACTAAAATTTCGAAAAGATTTATGGTTAAAAATAATATCTCCATCGGAAATTTTCTCCAAACCACCTAATATATTCATCAAATTAGTTTTAAAGCTACCAAATTTTCCTAAAATAAAAAATAAACATTTTAATGATAAAGATATATTAATGTCTTTTAAAACAAAAATAAAATCTTTTTTAAATTTAAAAAATTTATTAATTTCTTTACAAATTAACATTATGAATATTAAATTTATTTCTTCGCTAAATAATAAATTAAAATTTTCAAATATAAACCGATTGATTGCAATAAAAAAATTATTTTTTTAAAGTACAACTAATAAAATGTTCATCAGATACTTGGTATAAATCTAAATCTGGTTCTGCATATTTTTTAAAATTACGAAAATCAAAAACTTCATTTTCAGCATCATAAAAATTTTTATTAGGTTGAATACGAGAACGATAAATACTAGTTAATAAAAAATCATTTAACAATTTTTTAGTATAAGGATGTATAGGATTACTAAAAATTTTTTTACAAGGAGCTTTTTCAACAATCATACCCTTATATAACACAATAATATTTTCAACTAAAGAAGCAACAATACTTAAATCATGTGTAATAAAAATCATAGACATATTATATTTTCTTTGCATATCTTTAATTAAATTCAAAATTTCTTGTTGAGCTATAACATCTATAGCAGTAGTAGGTTCATCTGCAATTAACAATTTCGGATGACAAATCAAAGAAATGGCTATAGATATTCTTTGGCATAATCCTCCGGATAATTGATACGGATAAGATTCTAAAACTTTATAAGGATCAGAAATCTCTACCTGTTTTAATAATTGTATAGACTGAAGAAAAGCCTGTTTACCATATAATCCCTTGCGTAATTTTAAAATTTCGAATATTTGTGTTTTTATTTTGAACAAAGGATTTAAACTAGAAACAGGATCTTGAAAAATAATACTAATTTCTTGACCACGAATTTTACGCATTTGATGTTCATTAAAATTAGATATTACTTCTTGATTAAAAATAATTTGCCCTTGAACGATTTTTTGATTCTTGTGTAAAAGTTTTAAAATTGATAAAGCAATTTGACTTTTTCCGGAACCAGATTCGCCTATAATAGCAAGAGTTTCTTTTTCTTTTAATTCAAAATTAACTCCTCTAACCGCTTTCACTAAAGAATTTTCAGATTGAAAATAAGTATGTAAATTTTTTACTTGTAACAAATTCATATTATCTCATCCTTTAAAAATAAAAAAATACAATAATAAATATCAATAACTCAAATAACTTTAATCATGTTTTAAACCTGTTTAATTTAATTAATTTTTTTAAATTTAATTAATAAAATTATCTTTTAACTTTTAAATTTGCGAATATCTATTTTAAATTATGCGTTGCACAACTATTATTACAAAAGAATTTTAAATATTGTTAACATTATGTTTCATAATGAGGAATACGAGGAATAGCATTTAATAATGATTTAGTATAAAAATGTATAGGTTTTTGGAAAATTTCTTGTGTAGGAGCTAATTCTACTAATTGACCTTGATACATTACTCCAATTCTATCGCTAATATATTGAGCTACTCCTAAATCATGAGAAATAAATAAATAAGTCACTTTATATTTAGTTTTAAAATCATTTAAAAGATCTAAAATTTGTTTTTGCACAGTTACATCTAATGCAGAAACAATTTCATCACAAACTACAAATTTTGGTTTTAAAATTAATGTTTTAGCTATATTAACTCTTTGTCTTTGGCCTCCGCTTAATTCAGCCGGATAACGTTCCATCAATTCTAAAGATAATCCGCATTTTTGCATAATATCTATAATCTGTTGATGATACCTAGGATCTTTATAACCCAAAACTTTTTGATGAATTATCAAACCTTCGCCAATAATATCACGCACTTTAAATTTAGGATTTAAAGCTGAAAAAGAATTTTGAAAAATAATTTGCAAATCAGGACGCCACCTTTTAATTTGACTAGGCTTTAAAATACTTAAATTAATATTTAAATCATCTTCAGGAAAATACCAAACATTACCGTGATTATTTTTTTGTAATTGTATAATTAATTGGCCTAAAGTAGATTTTCCTGAACCTGATTCGCCGATAATACTTAAAGTTTCTTGTTTGAAAATAGATAAATTAATATTGTAATTGGCTTGGAAATTTTTTTTATTAACCTTAAAAGATTTATGCAAATTTTCAACTTTAAATAAAATTTTGGATTTGGTTATATCCATTATTTATACCTCTTTCTTCGAACAAAGATGAATTTTATCGCCATACAAAAAATTAAAAATCAATTATTATTCAATAAATTTATTAATACCTTCTGCTATAAAATTAAAAGCTAAATTAGTAAAAATAATAAACATCATCGGGAAAAAGAATAATCTCGGATAGCTATAAATATAAGTTTTATTAAGACTCAACAACATCCCCCATTCCGGAACAGAATTATCTAAACCAATTCCAATAAAACCAAAAGAAGAAGCTACTAAAATAACACTACTTAAACTTAAAACTACTCTAATCAATAAAATAGTTAATAAATGAGGAAAAATATGTTTTCGGATAATATAACTATGACTAGCTCCTAAAGCTAAAGCATTTTTAACAAAATCTTGACTAGATATTTTCATCGTAGCATTTTTAATATTTTTAATAAATGTTGGCAAATAACAAATAGATAAAACCATAATTAATTGATAAAGTCCAGTTTTTAAAAAAAACATAATTAGAAATGCCAAAATAAAATCTGGAAACACAATTAAATAATCACAAATAAAATTCGTTATTATATCCCAAAAACCCGAAAAATAACCACCTAAAATTCCTAAAATTCCTCCTATCACAAAACTAATAGAAACAGAGATACAAGCTATGTATAAAGATGTTATAGTTCCTCTAAGCAAATAAGCAAAAACATCATGACCTAAAGAATCTGTTCCGATCCAATGATAAGATCCAGGCTCTAAAAAAGATCCATACATCGAATTCCACATAGAAGTTTTATTTGGAATAATCATAGGAAGAATAAAAGTGATCCCCAATAAACAAAATAATAAAATCAAACCCACTAATAAAATTTTATTTCTCTTATATAAAAAATTTAAAAAATAAAATATTTTTTTCGGAATAATAAAATATACCTCCTTATTGTTTTGAACGAAAAAAAATCATTTTTTAGTAAAGGTGGGATCAATAAAATAACATAACAATTCAACTAAAATTCCAATCAAACTAATAACTAAAGATAAAATTATTACACAACATTGCAAAACAGGAAGATCTCTTTGATTAAAAGAATTAAACATTAATAAACCTAAACCATTTAAATTGAAAATACTTTCCAAAACAATAGCACCACTTAACATAAAATTAAAAATTAAACTCACATGAGTAAGAATAGGAACTAAAGAATTTTTTAATATATGTTTAAACCAAATTCTTTTATTAGACAAACCTTTCGCTCTAGCAGCTATAACAAAAGGTTGTTCCGAAACAGATATTAAAGTTACACGAGCAATACGAAAAATTGAAAAAACTGCTACTAAACTTAAAGAGGTAATAGGCAAAATCCATGATTTAATTTGATCTAATCCTGAAATAGGTAATAAATTCAAATAAAAAGCTAAAAAATATTGCAATAAAAAACCAATAATAAAACTGGGCATAGAAATAAATAAAATAGAGGTAAAAATCAAAATATAATCTGTTTTACTTTTGAAATTTATAGCGGCTAAATAACCTAAAAAAATTCCTATTAATGAAGCTATTAAACAACTTAAACAAGTTATTGTAAAAGTAATTTTGAAAGATTTTATAAATAAACTCAAAGCTGACATTTTAGGATATGCATAAGACTGACCAAAATCCCATTTAAAAATGATATTAGAAATATAATTCCAAAATTGTTCTAAAAAAGTTTTATCTAATCCTAATTGAATTCTTAATTGTTCTCGTTGTTGAAAAGTACTTTTATAACCTAATAAAGATATAACAGGATCTGAAAAAAATTTCATAGCACTAAAAATTAATATAGCAACAATTAAAAAAATTAATCCGACATAAAATAATTTTTTGACAAAATACTTGTGAAAAAACATTTAATCCAAGTTTGCTCCTTTAATCTATCAAATAATTTTCTTAAAAATAAAAAATTTTTTATTTAAAAAATTTAGTGAATTTAAATTTTACGTAATTTAGTTATATCTAATTCTCCGAGTATATTAATATTAAAATTTTCTATATTTTTACGCATAGCTATTTCAGAATATTTTTGACAATACAAAGGAATAATAGCATATTGACGAAATAATAATTGATGAAAATTACGAACTTGCTGATCATAATCAGGGTTATTAGTATTTAATTTTAAATTATTTAAACCTTGAGTAATTTCTTTGCTATCTGATAATTGATGCCAACGCATATATCCTCCTTTTTCTTTAGGACCAAAAAAATAATTAAGCACATAATAAGGAGTAATATCTTCTAAACTTTCTGAAATCATTAACATATCAAAATCGCCTTTTTCTCCTTGATTCACCAATTCATTCAATTCTCTAATTTCATGCTTAACATTAAATCCTTCTTTTTTTAAAAAATCAGTTATACGACTAGCATAACGATAAGAAATAGGAGATGCCGGATTAATGCTGAAAAAACTTATTTCTTTGCTATTATCAGGATTCCGACTTAAAATCAAATTATCAAAATTAGGCGCCTCTAAATAACCTATCATGCGCGGATCTGACATACTATTAACCACTTGATAACGATCTGGATCTTCGCCTAATTGTTCTAAAAATTGTTGTTTTTTGGCCGAAGATAATGTTTCGACAATTTTTTTGCGTTCTTCAAGTGATAATTTTTGGCAATTTAAAAACAAATATGTTATAGTTAGCGATTCTGGTTTTATAATTTGCAAATCAGAAGATCGAGATAAATCTTTGGATGAAATTTTATCAAGAACAAGAAAAGATATATCAATATCTCCCTTTTTAAGGTGCATGTTGATAGTTTGAGTATCCGGAATACAAGAAAATTTGATTTGTTCAATATTACTATCGTTATAATCATCTTTTCTATAATAATCCATAAAACGATCTAATTGAATATTATTATTATCAAAATATTTTAACTTAAAAGGGCCTAAACCAATTCGACGATTAGGATTATTATCACCTTCAAAGATAACAATAGGTATTTTACTTAAGTGATAATAATTTTGATAATTGGATGGATCTGAATTATCTTTAAAAAGAATAAAAAAACGATTTATATCATTATTGTCTATTTTAATATCTTCAATAAAATTCGAGTGTTCACCACCTGTTCGTTTATCATACAGAATATTATTAAGAACATCTCGATTATTCAATATACGCCCATTATGAAATTTAATACCCGAAGATAAACAACATTGATAATATCCTGTAAATTCACCTTCTGTTATTTTTTCTGGCATAGCAGTTAAAAGACAAGATTTATATTCATGTTTTAAAACATTATTTTCTTTAAAAGAATATCCTTTGATTAAATATTCATGTAATAAATTCCTAATATAACTATTAACAACCGTATTAGCTCCTTGTCCCAAGATCCCAAAACCTTCTTGTACCGGAACTGTTGAACCTAAAGTCAAAATATGTTTGTTTTTTTCATTAAAATTATTTCTATTTTTTTGATAATGTTTTATAATAATTAAAAATATAATTATTATAAAAACGCTTATTATTAAAGCGAAAATTTTTTTATTTTGTAAAATGCGAAAATTCATCAATAAAAATATACCTAAACTTCCTAATAAAATACTAATTAAAATAAAAATCATATTCTTTCTATAACCAACTCTATTCCTTCCAAAAATTTTAAAATATTTAACAACAAAATATTAATTATTATATCAATTATTTTATAATATAAACAATATAATAATATATTTATATAGGTTTTTTAATTAATATTTATAAAATGAATACAAATTTTTGTTAATTTGTAATTATTATTATGTTATAAAAACAAAAGATAAAAAATTTATAAACAATTTATTTATATAAAATGCTTTTTTCATTATTTAAAACATAATTTATACTATCATAATAAATTCACATTTTTACTACAATAGGAATTCCTAATAATTTTAATCCTTCTTCCAAAACTATACAAATACTTTTGATTAATAAAATAAGACCTTTTTGTAACTCTAATTCAGAAGTTAAAATTTTTTCTTTTTCATACAAATGATTAGTATGTTGAGATAATTTCAATAAATAACGAGCTAAAAGACTAGGCATATTGTTTTGAATAATTTTTTCTAAAATCCCGGGAAAATCATCTAACAACTTAACAATAATAAAATAATAATCTTTTTGGAAATAATTATTTAAAAATAACCAATTCAATTTATCGAATTCAATATTACATTTTATTTTAGAAATAATCGACTTTAAACGTACCAAAGTATATTGTAAATAAGGACCTGTGTTTCCTTCGAACTTAATCATCTTTTCTAAATTAAAATCAATATTTAAATGACGATCGTTTTTTAAATCATTAAAAAAAATAGCACCAATAGCAATTTTTTCTGCTATTTTAGTTATATTTTTTTTTGATAAATTGTTATTTCTGTTTATAATAATTTTTTCAATATTATTTCGAGCATGATTAATAATATCTATTAATTTATAATCTTGGTGTTTTCGAGTAGAAATTTTGATTTTATTTAAACAAATTAAACCAAAATTAACATGTTGAATATCAAAATCATATCCCATTTGTTTCATAATTGCAATTAATTGTTGATAATGTAATTTTTGTTCATTGCCTACCACATATAACATTTTCTGAAAATGAAATTTTTGAGCACGATATAGTAAACAAGCTATATCTCTAGTTAAATAAAGAGTACTACCGTTATCTTTTTGAATTAAAGCCGAAGGTATATCTTTTAAAGGAAAAATATAGGCTTTTTGATCAACAATAATTAATTTTCGTTGATATAAATTTTTAACTAAGCGCAAAGCTTTTTGGTGATAAAAAGATTCCCCTATATAAAAATCAAATGAAATACCCAATAATTTATAAATTTTTCGAAATTCTTTTAAAGAAATACGCCGAAACAAACGCCATAATTTAAATATTTGTTCATCTTTTTCTTCTAATTTTTTAAAAATATTTTTAGCTTCCAAATGGAGAATATTATTAGTTTGTGCTCGTTTATGAAACAAAATATAAAGTTTTTGCAATTCATCAATAGGATTTTTCAAAAGCAAATCTTCTTTACCCCATCTTTGATAAGCTAAAATCATTTGGCCAAATTGAGTCCCCCAATCTCCTAAATGATTAATACCAATAGTTATAAAACCTAACTTACGATAAATATTTTTTAAAGCATTACCAATAATAGTAGAACGTAAATGACCAATAGAAAAATTTTTCGCAATATTAGGAGAAGAATAATCTAAAATAACCACCTGATTGTTAATCGATTTTTGAGCATAATTTTCAGATAATTTATAAATTGAACTTAAAATTTGTTGACTAATGAAACCTCTTTGTACTTTAATATTTAAAAATCCATTAACAAATTGAACTTCTGATACTTCTGTTAAATTTAATAAAATTTTTTTAAAATCATTAAAGATCTTTAATAAATCATTATTCCATTGTTTCTGATAGATAAATAAAGGCAAATAAAAATCCCACAATAAATCTTTATCATAATATTTAACTATAGACTTAATATTAAATTTTACATTTAAAATATTAGTGATTTGGGTTTGCAATTTTTGCAAATACATAAAAAAATTCTCCTAATTTTTTTGAAAAAATCATTTAAATTTAATATTAAAGTTAATATTATATTTGAAAAAAAGAAAATTATATTTAAAATATCCTCTATCAGGATAGTTTAAATATAATTAATTCTTCAATAAAAAATTATTCTAAAAACTGAATAAATTCCTTAAATTTTTGAGGCAAAGGAATATCAAATTGTAACCTTTTTCCTGTCCAAGGATGATTAAAATATAATTTTTTTGCGTGTAAAAGTTGAGACGAAACCGAATATTTTTTGGAATTATATAAATTATCCCCTATAATAGGATGTTTTAAATAACTCAAATGAACACGAATTTGATGAGTACGTCCTGTTTCTAGTTTAATTTCCAAAAGAGAATAATTATTAATTTTTTTTAAAGTAGTAAAGTGTGTAATAGCTATTTTACCTTGAGAGACTACAGACATTTTCAAAGGATTACGATGATCTCTTTTAATAGGCAAAATTATAGTACCTGTTTGATCTAAAAAACCTTCAATTAAAGCATAATATATTCGTGTAATACCTTTATTTTGCAATAATTGTTGCATTTTCTCAACTACTTCTATTGTTTTACCTACTAAAATCAAACCTGTAGTATCTTTATCTAAACGATGAATAATGCCCATGCGTTCACTCAAAGGCATTTTAATAAAATCTTTAAGTTGATACAATAAACCATTAATTAAAGTAACACCCCTAAAACTAACTGAAGGATGAACTATCAAATTAGCAGGTTTGTTAATAACAGCTAAATATTGATCTTCATAAATAATTTCTAAATTCAAATTAATAGGAAATAAAAAATTAGATTTTTCAATTAATGTAGATAAATTTATCGTGACTATATCTTGACTCTTTAAAAGATTGCTCTTTTTAACTAAAGCATTATTCACTAATACTTGATAACGAGTAATTAATTTTTGAACTTGATTTTTAGTCAACCCAATTTTAATAGTAACAAAATCATCTAAACGAACTCCATTAAATTTTGTTTCCACAATAAATTTTTTTATCATAAAACCTAAGTCCCAAAAATAATAAATTCTTAATTGTATTTATATAAATCTAACATTAATTTATAATAAATATTATTTTTAATTATTAGATTTTTTAGATAAATCTTCATTTTCAATTTTTTTATTATCAGAAATATCATCGGAAGATTCATTATTATCGATGACATCAGAATTATTAAATTTATCATCAAAAGATTCTCCAGGAGTATCATTTTGATTTGATAAATCATCTGCATTTTCATTCAATGTATCATTAGATATTTCTCCAGGAGTATCATTTTGATTTTGTAAATGCCCCAAATTTTCATTTTGTTCTTGATCGAACCAACTCAATTTACCTGTCAAATATATCTCTGAAACATCTTTAGTGACTAAAGTTTCTATTTTTAATAAATATTTAACCAAATTGTTTACAAAATTTTTATGCTTTAAAAGAGTTATTTTAGCTAATTGATAACATTCATTAATAATATTTTTCACTTCTAAATCTATCTCTGAAGCCTTAGAATCTGAAAAATTTCTTTCAGATTGACTAAATTGAACTAAACCTACTTTACTCATCCCATATTTAATTACCATTGTTCTAGCAATATGACTAGCATGATCAAAATCAGCATATGCTCCATTAGAAATATCATCTAAAAAAATTTCTTCTGCAGCTCGACCACCTAAAGAGATCGCAATATTAATAATTAATTTTTTTCTTGACTTAAAATTAGAACTTTCGCTATCAGGAGAAATAATATTATATCCGCCAACAGAACCTCTCGGAATAATAGTAATTTTACGAACTTTTTCGATATTATCTAAAACAACAGCTAAAACACCATGGCCTGCTTCATGATATGCTACTAATTTTTTTTCTTTTTTAGATAAAAAATCTTTTTTACGTGTAGAGCCAATTAATATACGATCAATAGCTTCATTAACATCTTGAGGTTCTATAGTTAAACTACGACGACGTACCGCTAATAAAGCAGATTCGTTTAAAACTCCTTCTAATTGAGCTCCGCTAAAACCAATAGTTTCTTCAGCAATTTCATTTAAATTAACTTCTGGACTAAAACGTTTATTTTTAGCATGTAATTCTAAAATAGCTCTACGATCTCTTGCGCTTGGTAAATTAATAGTAAAACGACGATCAAATCTACCAGGTCTTAAAATCGCTGAATCCAACAGTTCGGGTTTATTAGTAGCAGCTATAACGATAATTTCTGTATTCGAGTTAAAACCATCCAATTCTACTAATAATTGATTTAAGGTATTATCGTGTTCCGAATGATGACTACGAGTGCCCCTTTTATGAGCTAAACTTTCTACTTCATCAATAAAAATAATACAAGGAGAATGCTGAGAAGCTTTTTGAAATAAATTACGTACACGAGAAGCCCCTACTCCTACATATTTTTCCACAAATTCCGATCCAGAAGTCGCAAAAAAAGCTACTCCTGCTTCTCCCGCTACAGCCTTAGCTAATAAAGTTTTTCCGGTACCAGGAGGTCCAGATAATAAAACCCCTTTAGGAATACGGGCCCCCATATCTTTATATTTTTGTGGATATTTGAGAAAATCAATAATTTCTTGCATCTCAATTTTCTCTTCAGAAAATCCAGCTATATTTTTAAAAGTAATATTGCTTAGTAAATCGACTTGATCTTTTTTACCAATATATTTTTCACCCATTTGTTCAAAAAATTTATTAGTAGTAGATTTAAATAAAGAATACAATAAATAACAACTAATTAATGGCAAAATAAAACCAATAGCATCAACTAAAGGACCAAATCCTAAATAAGGAGGATCTGTGTGAGGATTATCTAAAATTTTTTGATAAGAAGAATCATTTTGAGATTTGTCTACAATGATATCGATAATTTTATGATAAATTTTGTCAGATACAGAATAATATGTGATTATTTTTTCTTTACCTACAACATTATCAGAAGTATCTAATATTTTAACTTGCAAATCATATAAAGTCGGTATACTACGAACTATTTTTGGTTTAATTTCTTTAATTTTAACATTCTTTTTCGGATTTTCTAAAACATTTATCAATTCCATAACATGATTAGGTTGTTTCATAATTTGGTCAAATATATTATGCATAGACATAATTACTCCCAAAAATCCTATAAGACCTATCAAATGCCAAATAGTAATATGTTGAAAATATTTTTTGTAAAAATCGATCATAATTTATTTATTCCTTTTTATAACATTTTTATATTATGTCTCAAGAATGATTTTTAATAATAATTAATTTTTAATTATATCTGTTCCTAAATATTTTTGTAAAACTGTAGGCACAATAACACTACCATCTTGATTTTGATAATTTTCTAAAATCGCTGCCATGGTTCTACCTATAGCTAAAGCCGAACCATTTAAAGTATGTACCAATTTACCTTTATCTTGTAAATGAGTTTTAAACTTAATATTAGCTCTACGTGATTGAAAATCTTCCGCATTGCTAATAGAAGCTATTTCGCAATACTTTTGTTGACTAGGTAGCCAAACTTCGATATCATAAGTTTTACTCATACTAAAACCTAAATCACCAGTGGATAACATCATAATACGATAAGGTAATTGTAATTTATCTAAAATAACAGTAGCATCTTTTAACATATTATCCAAAACCATATAAGATTTTTCTGGTTCTACAAATTGAATTAATTCAACTTTATTAAATTGTTTCTGTCTCCAAATTCCTTTAGTATTTTTGCCAGAAGATCCTGCTTCCTCGCGAAAACAAGTAGTGTAACTAACATATTTAATAGGTAATTTTTTAATATCTAAAATTTCTTGACGATGCAAATTAATAGTAGGGACTTCAGCTGTCGGATTTAAATACCAATTATACTTATTTGATTGTAATTTAAAAACATCTTGAGAAAATTTAGGCAATTGACCTGTAGCGAACATAGATTGTTGATTCACTATAAAAGGTGGTATTACTTCAAAATATTTATTAGACACATGAGTATCTATCATAAAATTAATTAAAGATCTTTCTAAACGGGCTCCTAATCCTTTTAAAACGACAAATTTACTACCAACAATTTTAGAAGCTTTTTGAAAATCTAAAATATTTAAACTTACCCCTAATTGAAGATGATCTTTGATAACAAAATCATAGCAACGAGGTTTAATAATAGAATGACATACCTCTATATTATCAGCTTCACTCTCTCCCGTTGGAACACTTTCGTGAGGAATATTAGGTAAGCAATACAAAATATTAATAAATTTTTCTTCAATTATTTTTAAACTATTTTGTAATTTGTTTAAATTTTCTTCATGATGGATATTACCATCTAGAATACTTTCTGAATTTTGATTAATCAATGATCTATTACTTTTTGGACGAGAAGATTGATTCTTGAAATATTTTATACTTTCAATTTTTTGTAAAAGTTGATTTTTAGATTTATATAAAACAATTAATGTGTCCAATAAATCTTCATTAACAAATCGATTTTTCAATTTATTCTTCACTAGGTCTATATTTTTAAGTATAAATTTGATATCTAACACGACTTATAAAACCTCTTTGTGCTATCGATTAATTAAATAAATTTTTTTAATAAAAATTTAATTTTTTTCATAAACAAAGATATAAATTAACTAATGGATATATTATTCAAAGTAATAGCAGCATTTCTTTTCTTTCTGTTTACATAATTTCCTACATAAATACCTTTAGATAAACCTTTATCTAATTTTTTGCAAACTATACTATAATATACAGAAGCTTCACGAAAATCTTTAGCATTTTTTAATTTCTTAAAATAAGTTTTAGTAGATGATTTAAAATCATTATTACGTAATCTACGTTTATTATTAGTAATAATTCTTTTTTTTTGTTGTTTAATATTTGCCATTTACATAAATTCCTTTTTTAAATTTAGATTCTTTAAATATTTTTTTCATTATTAAAATTATAAAATTTTTTTCGAATTGAAAAAACGTCTATGCTACATTATATATTAATAACATTCGTTTTTTATTAGTTTTTGTTTTAATATTCATATAAAATCATTAAATTTTATTAAAATATCTCTCCAGATAAAAGAGAAAAATATAATTAATTTTTTTATTTTTTTATCTAGGATTATTTCTTAGTAAAACAATATACTAATGAAAATATTAAATTTAACAAAAACATATTTCAACGTATACATATCCTATTATAACATTATTAGATATTATTGAATTAAAGAAAAAAATTTGTTAGAATAAAAATGAAAAATTTATTAAAATTAAATAAATTTTAATTTATATAAGTTTATATTAAAATTTATTTATGAAATTAATGATAAGGAGATATACAAAGTAGTATGTCATCAATACTTAAAGATTTATTATCTATTCCAACAATTTTAGATTTAGATAAAAGATTACCTAAATCTGATTTATGGGATTGCAAAGATTATTATTTACTTATCATGGATTTACCAGGTTTTACTAAAGAACAAGTGAAAATTTCCGTTAATGAAGGCCGTTTAACTATTGAAGCGGATAATCGTTGTCCACAAACAAAAAAATCACAATCTGTAAATAAAAATGATTCTACCAAAGAAAACAATTCTTCAAATGATTTTTGTTGTTCAATGGATAATTGTTCTGATTGCGAAATATTATATCAAGAAAGATTTTATGGCAAAATAGAACGCACCTTTAATTATAACTTTATACACTTAACTAGCGTAAAAGATATTGAAGGTAAATTAGAAAACGGATTATTAACACTGAAAATTAGTAAAAAAACACAAATCCAACCAAATCAAGAATTTGTACAATTAAAATAATTTAAATTTATATAAAAAAATAAAATAAAAAAAATTCAAAAACATCAATTTTTGAATTTTTTTATTTTTTTATATAAAATTTTTTTATTTCAAGTTAATTAATTTAAATAAATTCTTTTAAAATTTTTTTTGTATACATTAATTCGTCTCTATGTTTTAAATCTTGACGCTTATCATATTTTTTTTTACCACGAGCTAAAGCGATTTCTAACTTAAACAAATTACGTTGATTAAATATTTTAACAGGAATTAAAACAAAACTATGAGTTTTTATTTTATTTTTAATTTGTAAAATTTCTTTTTTTTTAAGTAAAAGCTTTTTTTTTCTATTATCGATATAATCAAAATCATTACTACAAGAATATTTAGTAATTTTCATATTAATAACAAATAATTCATTATTATCAAAACAAACATAAGAATTATCTAAATGAACTTGACCTAAACGAATAGATTTCACTTCATTACCTAAAAGTTGAATACCAGCTAAATACTTTTTATCCAAAAAATAATCATAATTAGCTTTTTTATTAAAAATAATTTTTTGTTTCATAAAATACCTAAACAAATATCACTTATCAAAATTTAACCAAAAAATCCCAATTATTAAAAAATTATATAAATTAATTTATATTTTTTTATATTATTATATACAAAATTCAATATTTACAACCATATATTCGTTATAATGTAAATTATCAATAATATTTAAATAAAATTTTTATATATTTGTCAAGAATAAATATCAAAAATAAACAAATTAATTTTGTTATCTTTGTCTATATTTTAACAAAGATTTTTCAACAATGGATACTGCTTCTTGAAAATCTTCTATTTGTTGAATTTTAATAAATTTCTGTTCTAAATCTTTATAATGTAACAAAAAATGTTCTATTTCTGATAATAAAAATTTTGGTATATCTGATAAATTAACATATTTTTGAAACATCAAATCTTTTACAGGAACAGCAATAATTTTATCATCTTGTTGACCATTATCTAACATACGAATAACTCCGATAGGACGACATTCCACTAATATCATTGGATCTAAAATTTCTTGAGTTAAAACGAAAACATCTAAAGGATCATTATCGTCGCATAAAGTTAAAGGAATAAAACCATAATTAGCTGGATAAACAAAAGCTGTGTTTAAATAACGATCTAAAATTAAATAACCAGTTTCTTTATCTAATTCATATTTTTTTTTACTACCACGAACAATTTCTATAAAAACTAAAAAATTATGACCTGATAATCTATCAGAACTAATCAAATTAAAGTTATTATCCATTCAATACCTACCATTTTAATTTTATTAAGAACATCGATTAATTATAATTTTTATTTATTATTTACTCAAGCCAAACGCGCATTAAAAAAAGCTTTTTTATGTATTGATAAAGTTTTCTTATATAAAACATTAATATTTAAATGATGAAAAAAAGAATTATAAAAAATTTGTTGTTTTTTATCTGTTCTTAAAATTAATAAATGATCGATAGGTTTAATTTGTTCAATATTATTCTCATCTTGAAAAATTTCATAAAAATTTAAATAAAAATCACTTAATTGTTCATTTTTTTCTAACTTGAATAAAAAACCTAAAGTCTTATGTCCTACATCATTTGTAATATCCAAATTCATTTCATATAAAGGTTTTATACGTTGATTATTAATCGAATAATTAACTTCAAAAAGACTTGGAATAAATACACGACTAAAACTTAATAAGACATTAAATAACAAATTACGATCTAATTCATCAATATCGGTTAATTCATGAATTTTCTCTAATAAATTATTAACAGACACTTTTATTGATTCTTCGTCGGAATCAGAAATTTCCATTAAATGTTTAATATAAATAACTAAATGTTTTCGAAAATTATCTACATCAAAATTTTCATCTCTAAGATTAATAATTTCATGAATTAATTCTAAAACTGAATAACCCTTAACTTGACAATTACAAAACGAAATATTAACAGAAATTGCTTTATCTAAATCTTGAGAAGGTAAATAAAAATAACCTAAATTAGGATTTTTTTTTAATAAACGATAAAAATCTAAAGCTACCAACGAAACTTTTTCATATTTATCATCGATAAATTCTTCTTTAATGCCTGATAAATTTAAACACTTAAATAAACAATTTATCTTAGATAAATTAGCATCAAAAGTACCAAATAAAATTTGTTTAAAATTAAACCATTCAAAAAAAGAAGCACACGGAACAGTTCTAACATTTTTTAAAGCATAAAATAATCTCATTCGTTTAGAAAAAAAAGAACCTAAATCGTGTTTACAACTAAGTAAAAAAAATTGATTAGGCAAAGACTTGTCATGAGATAATAGAGAAATTTCCATTTCAGCTTTATTATTATCAGATAATGTAGATATTTCGGTTTCATCAACATTTTGATTAGCTAAAAAAGGTTTTAAATTAGGAAAATTTTTAAGTTCTGATTTATCCAAAAATGTTGTTAATTCGATAGTTTCTAAAGGTTCTGATGATTTTTCCATCGCTTTAACAAACAAAGATTTAATATTAATAATTAATAATATTGAAACTAAAAATAATACAAATTTACAAAATAAATATTTATTATTATTTTTATTCAAAAAAAATATTTTTGACTTCAAATTTAATTTTAGACTCTCTTCTAATCAAAAATAAAATTATTATGGCGGCTCCGGGCAGAATCGAACTGCCGACACGAGGCTCTTCAGGCCACTGCTCTACCGACTGAGCTACAGAGCCAAAATTGGCGGTCCGAACGGGAATTGAACCCGCGATCTCCTGCGTGACAGGCAAGCATGTTAACCACTACACCATCGGACCATAAATTTGGTTGCGGGAGTAGGATTCGAACCTACGACCTTCGGATTATGAGCCCGACGAGCTACCAAACTGCTCTATCCCGCGATCTTTAAACACTACAAATAATTGGCGGAGGAAGAGGGATTCGAACCCCCGCGTCTTTGTAGACCTTCCAGTTTTCAAGACTGGCCCCTTCAACCGGACTTGGGTATTCCTCCAAAATATACTTTGGTGGACCCGGTAGGATTCGAACCTACGACCAACCGGTTATGAGCCGGTGGCTCTGACCAGCTGAGCTACAGGTCCATACTCATATCATTAAATATCAAATTTAATGGTAGCGGTAAAGGGATTTGAACCCCTGACCTCACGGGTATGAACCGAGTGCTCTAGCCAACTGAGCTATACCGCCTCTAAAATATTATTAGTTTGAATAAATTTCCAAAAATTTTTGGTGGAGCTTAGCGGATTCGAACCGCTGGCCTCCTGTGTGCAAAACAGGCGCTCTACCAACTGAGCTAAAACCCCTTTTTTTTATGGTACCCAAAGCCGGACTTGAACCGGCACGACATAAAGTCATGGGATTTTAAGTCCCACGTGTCTACCTATTCCACCATTCGGGCCCTCAAAAATATATTGTATTTTGCGAATTAATCACAATAATTATAAATGGTGTCCCGTAAAGGATTCGAACCTTTGACACCTTGATTAAAAGTCAAGTGCTCTACCAACTGAGCTAACGGGACATTTTTTATTTTGGTGCCAAAAGCAGGAATCGAACCCGCAACCTACTGAATCGAGATAGAATTAATACGTTTAATCATTTTTTTCATTTTTTTTAAAAAATAGATTTATTATATTAAGCCTCTCAAAACACCGAGATTGTTAGCTAAACAAAAGTATTGGATAATTACTCTAACTATTGTTTGATAGGTTCGAATTATTTCTAATTCGTCTCGGTCCGTTAATGTTTCGTCGTGTTTTACCTTTCCCCTTTTTAACCAATTATATTCATGTCCGTATTCTTTGGCTTTCGCTTGGGGAATCTGGATTTGAACTTGGCAGTTTAAGGAATTCTTTGTGGATTTCCTTGTACGGTTTTTATTGGCGGGATTTACCTTTACCATGTAGGATAGAAACCTAGTTCCTTTGCTGGCTTTAACAATCTTTGACTTATTCTTACTGATAGTAAGTTTTAAATCTTTTTCTAGCCATTGTGTGACTTGATTTTTAATCCTTTCGGCTTTGTTATACTCGCCTTTGACACCAATGATAAAATCATCAGCGTAACGGATGTATTCGACTCTAAGTTTTGGATTTAGATTAAGAGAACTATCAATCCTCAGTTGATGGTGCTGGTTTTTAAGCCATGCTTTCCCATAATCTGGGTTACCCTTCTTAATTGGTTTCCCTTCCTTAATTAGTTCTTCCATTTTCAGGTCGATGTAATGTAAGTATACATTCGCCAGCAAAATGGACATTATTCCTCCTTGGGGAGAACCGGATAAGGATTCGTATTTGACCCCATCTTTTATGAAGCCAGCTTTCAACTATTTTTTTCTGATGAACCGATTTAAGGTTCTTATGAGAATCTCATGATTGATGGTATCAAATTAGCTTTTTAGGTCGATTTTGATAATGTAATCAATTCTTTTAAATCTTGGTTTGACGCGTTTGATCGCATCATGGCAAGATTTTTTGGTTCTGAATCCAAAGCTCCATTCTGAAAAAATATTTTCAAAATAGGGAGTTAAGAGATGTTTGAGACATTTTTGTATCAGCCGGTCCCTAATAGTAGGTAATCCTAGGGGGTTTGGTTCTTTTATTATCATTAGGAATGAGAATTCTTTTAACTGGTTTGGGGTTATAACCATTATTGACGTATTCCTGATGGTATCTTTCTAGTCTTTCTAGATTAATCCCATCAATGGTTTCATTGTCAACACCTGGCGTGCCCGCCCTTTTGTTAGCAGCAATTTTATTAAATGCTGTTAACGTATTATAAAAGTTATTCATTCCCTGCTGTAATTCTCTTTTTAAAGAGTAACCGTTTGATGAACGATGTTGAATTCTCTTCAATGTTCGTGAAAGTTTAGTCTCTGGTGAAACCATTGTTGACATAATATATCAACCCCTTTCTTGATACCATCGAATAAATAATAAATTACTTTCTTCTTTCGCCCTATAAGAGTCATTAACTCTCTTCTTGGTAAGCCGATTAACTAAATTATTTCAAATTTAGGTTTACGCTTACGACTACTAAAAAGATTCTTTATCCTTGACCATCCAGACTTTCATTTCCAGATTAGTAAACTTAATTACTTAGTTTTAGGATTCTCCAAGTTACGCTAAATTTCGACCTTAATTCTTTAGGGGAAGTATCCTCTCTTGAGAGGCTGATTCCAGGTTTCTCAATCTGATAAACTACTCGATACTTTAGTTTTATAGCAGTAGTATCTGGACTGCTCGTTTAAGCAACTTCCGAAGCAGGTTTAATTATTACATCAATTTTCCTTCTTAGGCCATCCCAGGCTTCTCCATAGAATTATTTGGTAGCGGAGTCATTTTGACTAATTTGCTTTCGTCGTAACCCGCTTTTATAGTCTGCTGTAATCCAACATTCTTTCGTCTGTCAGATCGACTATATCCTTTCAGGGTTTATCGACCCTGGCTATTGGTTAGATAGCATGAAATTTAGGCCTCTTTGGCGCCCACTAAATAATTACTACCTTCTACAACAAAAACATTTGGTATGTCTTTTGTAGCTAATTTTACCATTTCTTTACGTTGTTCATAAGAAAATAAAGATATATCTTCTTTAACCATAATAATATAAACAAAATCACTATTATTAGATGCTGTTTTCGCTAAATAGTGATGACCTTTGGTAAAAGGATTAGCATTCATAACGATAGCAGATATATTATTCGAATTAGATAAATTATTTTTTTTATGTATTTCTGATAAATAAACCAAATATTCTTCAAAATAATCATATCTATTGGTAAAAAAACCAAATTCTTCATTGCAATAAATCATTTTAAAACCTAATTTTTTAAAAATAGTAAAATTAATAGGTTTTGTAAAAACAAAAATTTCATTAAAATTTTCTGTATAAATTCTTTTAATAATAAAACTAATTAATAAATTAGCCAAATTATGACCTTGATATTCAGGATCAATTGATAAACATCTAATATTATTATAATATCGACCAACTACTCCAATTAATTTATCATTTAAGTCTTTAATTATAACATATTCATGAACTAAATCATTTATTAAACCATTTCGCAATAATAATTGTTTAATAGATGCAATTTCATTGGTTTCTCCTTCATGAACAATTCGCGGCATTTGATAATAACAAATAATTTTATCACCTCTTCAACATAAATATTGATTAAATTAAATCAAAAAAATTAATCAAAACTAATAAATAATAAAAGAAACTTAATTTAACTATACTAATTATTTTAACATTAAAAAAGAAAATTTTATAAATATTTATCAAAAAAAGAAGTAATTTTCGATAATATTAAAAACAACAAGATATTGCTGAAAATAAAATTAAAAATAAAAACAACGAAACAATAAATGAAACAAATTAACCATATTTTTTGATTTAAATTTTGAAAACGTAATAAATTAAATAACCAATTATACCAAACATTAACTAAAGATAATTGCATATGAGCGTAAACCCAATAACTAGAAATAAAAAAACAACAACTTCTCAAGAAATATACTAATAATAAACCCAAAAAAATATTTTTTTTATTATCGGCAATAAATCTTTTTTTATTGATAAAAATACCCACTAAACTCAATAATAAATCAGGAACAATATAATCAAAAATGCAAGACAAAAATAATTGAATTCTAGTAAACAAAAATAATTGATTTAAAGATAATAAAAAATTATAACTTTTTATTAAATGAAAAACTGAATATAAACCACAAATTAATAAATGTGTTAAAAAATTATTATAAATACCTGATAAACAGAAAATAATCAAAGAAAATTTAAATATTCGACCACCTAAAGGTAAACATAAAAAAGGAGTTAAAAATTTGCTAAATAAATCTATAAAAATAGCTAAAGAAAGAAAATAACTTACCAAGACAACTTTACGTAATATAAAATTATTAGATAATCGCATAAACATAAAAAAATATTAATTACAAATTAATTTATTAAATTATTGTAATTTAAATATTATTTCCTTTAAATTTTAAAAACCCCTTTATAAATTAATTCTAATAAATAAATAATCGATGGATAAACCATGGCTAATCCTAAACCTACAAACGCTCCTAAAAAAGTACCTAAAGTAATTCCTAAAAATCCTTTTTTCGAACTAAAAATAAAAATACCCTGAATAATAAAAATGAACATAGATTTTAAATAAATAATAGTTTCTTCTGATTCTTGAGGATCATTAATTTGATATTGATATATTCGATGACTATCAAAAACATTAGAAAAATTGATTTGATTATTTATGTAAACAGTTCTATTATTTAACTTCCAAGAAATAATTAATAAAAAACTTAAAATATTTAAGATATAAAATGAAATAATAACCCATTTTTTTTTCCAAAATTTACTATCTATTAAATATGCACAAACAACATCACACTTATTATTAAACAAAATCAATTATTACCTCCTATTTGCTGAAATTATTATTAATCTAACATATCTAATTTTAATTTAAAAGAATTTTGGAAATTATAATTTAAAATATCTTGATTATACTCGTTATCTTTCAATTTTTTTTTACAAAAATTAGTTAAATATTGACTATGTTCTATATAATCCAAATCACAATCTTGAAGCATTTGTAAACGAGTTAAATCGAATGCATTATCTAATGCTCCAGCAAAAATTAATTTTTGCAATAATTCCTTATTTAAAACTTCCCTTAATCTCATTTTAAAATCATAAAAATTTTCAAATTTTTTTATAGAACGCTCTTGTATCAGAATCTTGCACATTTCTAAATTCATATCTTTAATAAAATTTAGAGGTAAAAAAAGTTTATCATCCAAAATTAGACAACTACTAACATTGCTATATAAAATATTAGGTTTTTTAATCTTTATATATTTTTTTATTTGTGATAACCATTGTTGAATGGTTACATAATCATAAGGATCTTCTTCTAAATAAACCATTCCAAAATAAAGCAAATAATTAGCTTTCAAATAAGCCATTCTATAACTAATCAAAGCATAAGCTGCACCGTGACTTTTGTTAAAAATATAATTAGAAAATTTTGAAATATAATCATAAACTTTACTAGCTGATTCCGCTGTTCTTCGATATAAAACGCTTTGATCCATAAATCTTTTTTTTAAATTAACATTACTATCTTCAGAAGATTTAGCCATAATTTTTCTCATAAATAAATCTGCTTGGCCTAAATCATAACCTGAAAATTCTGAAGCTATTCTCATTATTTGTTCCTGATATAAAACAATACCATAAGTATCACGTAATATATTGTCTACAACATCTATACCAGTAAAATTTACTTTTTTATTAATTCTATTATTTATATAAAGATCTACAAATTTTATAGCACCAGGTCTATTAAAAGATAAAACAACAATCAAATCTTCAAATGTTTTAGGTTTAATAAGTTTTATCACTTTTATAGCAGAAACAGATTCTAATTGAAAAATATATTTTGTATCTCCTTGTTGCAATATACTATAAGTATTAACGTCGTTAAAAGATATATTAGATAAATTAATTTTAATTTTGCCTTTTTGTTCAATCAAATTTAAAATTTTATTAATTAAAAAAAGATTTCGTAACTTTAACAAATCCAATTTAATAAAACCTAATTTTTCTAACTGTTTATGATCAAATTGCAAACGATATAATATCACAGAATTATTAGAATTTTTTTGAATAGGTAAATGTTGAGACAAATCTGCTTTAGTAAAAACTACTCCCGAAGGATGAGTACCAACTAATCTAGGAATCCCTTTAATAATAGATGAAAATTCAGAACAAATTGACTTTATATCAATTTCAAAACCATTTTGTTGAAGCAACTCTAAATCTAGACGAAACAAATCTTTGGAATATTTTTGAAAAGTAATTAAATTAGCGATATGTTCCGTTCCATATTTATCTACAAGATATCGCATTAGTGTAACAACTTGATTGTCAGGAACATCTATATCGATATCAGGAACAGTCGTTCTTTTGAAATTTAAAAATCTCTCAAAAATTAAATTATATTTCAAAGGATCAATCTCAGTAATCCCTAAACAAAAACATAACAAAGAACCAACCGAAGAACCTCTTCCGGGACCTATTAAAATTTTTTGATTTTTAGCATATTGTATTAAGTCAAAAATAATCAAAAAATAATCAACATAATGCATTTGATTAATTAAAATTAATTCTTTTTGCAATTGTCGAATATAAAAAATATGTTTTTCTAAATTTATATTTTTTTGCAAATAACTTGTTAAAAAAATATTAGCTTTTGTTTTTAAATATTCAAACTTATCACAAGATAAATTATTTTTAAATGAACATACGGTTGAAGGGAAAACAAAATTATATTTAATCGTTGATAAAAATGTTTCTAAATCAAGAAATAATTCATAATCATTAAGATTATAAAGTTGATAACGTTCTTGAATTTTTTTTTGATCAATAAATTTAACATCTAACTCCATTTGTTCATTGTTATGATTAAAATTAATAAATTTTCGATTATCATTTTGATAATTACTTATTTTACATAAATATTCATAAATTAATTTTTCTTCTGAAGACAAATAATTAGTCTTATTAACTAAAACTACTTTTAAATTTAATTTTTTAACTATCTTCAAAAAAAAACCAGCATAATCTTGTAATAAAAAAGATTGCAAAGAAAATCCAAAAAATAAATGGTTAATATTTATTTTAAAATATCGAAAAGTTTCCAAAATAAAATTTTCATTTTCATAATTAGTCAGATCTATAATTTTATCTTTTAAAATATCACATAAAATAAAATCTAAATTAGATAAAATACCAAAAATACCATCTCGGAATTTTTGAAATTCTGTTAAAGTAATTTTATGATTTAATTGGATAAAATTTAAAATTTTAATTAAATTGTTAATACCATTATTATCAAAAGCATAAATCAAAAAGCTAATTTTAACATCACGATATTTCAAAAGATCAAAATAAATATAAATTTGCGCACCTATAATAGGTTTAATATTATATTGGTGGCAAAAATTAATTAATTGCATCATCCCGTATAAATTTTCAAAATCACTTAAAGCAACAAAATTATATTTACTTTCGAAAGCTTTTTTAACCAAAGCTTCTACAGAATGAACACTTTTTTTAATACTATAAAAACTTTGTAAATAAAAAACTCCCGTCATAAAAAATAAAACACTCTCTTACTTACAATAGCCAATTATATCCAATTTAAAATAACTTATATATTAAAATTAAAATATAAAATCCTCAACTGCAAAATTAAATAATTTTTAATTCAAAATTTTTTTTAAATTTCGTTTATCATACTCTGTTTCAAAAAAATCCAAAATATTCGTATTTTCATTATTATTTATTATTTGAAATTCAGCAAAATAAAAAGATTCCAAAAATATTATAATCATATACAAATTATATTCTTGGGTAGGCAAAAAAGATTCTTGTTCTTGAAGATAATATAATAAATGTTCTTGTAAAAATTCAATATTAATTGTAATTTCTGATAATGAAAATTTTTCTATAATTTTATCAGCTAATTTAATAATATAAATATTGTCCATATTCTCATAATCAATATCAGAATAAATCTGAGAATGATTTATAATCTGTAAAAAATATAAAAATAATTTTTTTATTTTAAAAAATAAAAATAAATTTTTCATTATTATCAATCCTTTGCTAATAAAATAGAACAACAAATTAATAATTAATGAATTATAATATTACGAATAATATTAGGATAAATCTTATATTATTTTTTTAAATGAGGAAATAAAATCACATCACGAATATTAGAATTATCAGTCAATAACATTATTAAACGATCTATTCCTATACCTAAACCACCAGTAGGAGGCATTCCATATTCTAAAGCTTCTATAAAATCTTCATCTAATTCATGAGCTTCATCATTACCTAATGTTTTTTGCAATATTTGCTCTTCAAAACGTTTTCTTTGTTCAATAGGATCATTTAATTCGCTAAAAGCATTTACCAATTCCTTACCAGCTACAAATAATTCAAATCTTTCAGTTAATTGTGGATTTTGCGGATTTACTTGAGCTAAAGGACTTACCTCTATAGGATAATTAAAAATAAAAGTAGGTTGAATCAAATCTGGTTCTACAAATTTTTCAAAAAAAGCAACTATAATATGACCTTTTTTATAAAAATCTTTCAAAGAAATATTATGTTTTTGGGCCAACTCTTGACACGATGATAAAGATATATTCTCATTAAAATCAATATTAGTTTTTTGTTTAATAATGTCTATCATATCATATTTATAAAAATGATCAAATTTAATCAAATTCCCTTGATAATTAAATTCTAATTTACCTAAAAGTTTATAACAAATATCTTTTAAACATTTTTCTACCAAAGACATCATAATATTCATATCGGCATAAGCTAAATAAGCTTCTATAGTTGTAAATTCGGGATTATGACTAGCATCAATACCTTCATTACGAAATACTTTACCTATTTCATAAATAGCTTTCATACCACCAACAATTAATTTTTTTAAAGAAATTTCTGTAGCAATTCTTAAATAAAAATTAGTGGATAAACTATTATGATAAGTAACAAAAGGTCTAGCATTAGCGCCGCCTACACAAGAATTTAATACAGCGGTTTCGACCTCTAAAAAATTTTCATTATTAAAAAAATCTCTGATAAAACGAATAATTTTTGATCTATCAACGAAAGTTTTACGAGATCGCTGATTAACAATTAAATCTAAATAACGTTTTTTACGCATTATTTCTTTATCTTGTAAACCTTTATATTTATCAGGCAACGGTCGTAAACTTTTACTTAACATTACCAATTTAAAAATTTTAATAGTTAATTCTCCTTTATGAGTTTTGAATAATACACCTGTAACACCAATAATATCCCCCAAATCAGACCAACTATAAATTTGAAACTCTTTTTCCGTAATATTATCGCGTCGTACATAAATTTGTATATCAGATTCAAAATCACGTATATTAGCAAAACCAGCTTTACCTTGTATCCTTTTTAAAATAATTCTACCCGCCACAGAAACTAAACTTTGATCTCGTTCTAATTGATTAACTGTCCAAGATTTATATTTCAACAATAAAGAATTAATTGAGTTAGTTTCTGTAAATTTATTACAAAAAGGTTCTATATTGTTTCTCTTTAAATTATCTAACTTAATTCTTCTAATCGCTTCTTGTTCCGTTATATCTTCTTTATTCATATAATTTAAACTCCTACTTTATAAATCATAACCTATACTATTATACTATTATATTTTTTTCATTAATAATTGTAATAATTATAAATAAAATAATAAATATAAATAAATAAAATAAAAAAAGAATCTTTTTTGCAAAAAAGATTCTTATGATAAGAAAATAATGTGCATAAGCCATGTTCTGTTCTTATTTAATCAATAAGTGTGATCATTTATCTCTATTTTTAAAATAGTATAAAAATTAATTTTTCTTATAAAGGGAATATTAACTTTTATATGCCCCTACCTTTTTTTGGGTTGCTAGCTTGAGGGGTTTACCGCGTTTCACTTGATTATTTCTAATCAATTCGTCTCTGTGGCACTTTATTTTTACATTCATAAACTTATTAATTTATAAAATAAGTTCTTAGAACTTCAAAGCCGTCATTTAAATAAATTTAAATGCCTTAAGTTATTTTTTTCTTAAGCACAAACACTACATACATTTCCCAAGATACGGATAGATTATTTGCGTTTCTTTGATAGTTATCAAATGTTACAAACAGCCCCCGTCCAAACGGTGCGAGCAAGTTTCCAAGCACACCGCTTTCCATAATTTATCCCTTTTTAGGGTTTAACTTCGTGTCGCCACTGGTTAAATGTTTATTCTTGACCTTTTGTTCTTTTTAAATATTATAATATTATTCATTTGTTGGTTGGTTCTTTTGCTATGACAAACCTAACAAAGTATAGTTGTTTTTTTGTTAATCACGCTTCTCCAATTAGAGTCTCTAATGATTTCGACATGACGAATTTCAAAGGATTGATTTTCTAACTAACGACAGACCTCGCATTTTTTGCGCTGTTAACCTTTCGGTTAATTTAGTTCGTCTTTTGAATAAATTCGGATTGATAACTATTTCGGTTATTTCACCTTTATAGTTTCTCATTCTTTTGATTCTTTTCCAGGACAAGTTATCCCGTAACGATAATTATATCTTGCATTAAAGGTCTATTTTATCCTTTTTCGGGAAAATGCACTCTTTAACCGGTTTTTTGGTTATATTGGTTGTGAAAGTATTTTTGGTGATATTTCTTTAATTGGTTTAAGTTCATATCATTTATGATTCTCTCATCTATTCCAGGTGTTCCTACCGCTTTATGATTGGCAACCTGATTAAACGCGAGGTGTTTATTCATTAAGTTTTTTATTTCTCGTTTGAGTTATTATTTTAATGGGTTTTGTTTTAAAGACTGGTCATGAATCTCATTCATTGCCCGTAGAAGCCTCGATATTAATGAATCAAAATCATTTATAGGTTTTACTTATACCTTCCGCGGCCAATGAATAAACAATAAATTACTTTCTTCTTTCGCCCTATAAAGGTCGTTAACCTTCATCTCGGGAGGGCGATTAACTTAATTATTCCAAATCAAGTTTTACTCCTCCGACTACTAAAAAGATTCTTTATCCTTGACTATCAGAACTTTCATATTCTAATTTGTAAATTTAATTACATAGTTTTAGGATTCTCCAAGTTGCTCTAAATATCTACCTTGGTTCTTTAGGAGGAGTAACCATTGTATTAATGGTGAGATTCCAGATTTTAATTGATAAACTATCAAATCCACATACTAAATTGATAGATTCTGGACTGTCCGCTTATAGTAGTTTACGAACAGGTTTGTTAATTACATCTTCTTTTGTCTTCTTAGGCCATTACAGGCTTTTCCTTGGAACCATTCGGTGGCGGTATCGTCTTGACTAACTACTTCGTCTCAATCCGCTTTTAAGAACTGCTGTAATTCTTGAAAGTTTCCCTTCAGGAACCGTTCTTATCCTTTCGGTGTTTATCACACTGGTCATTGGTAAAATGACAAGATAATTAGGCCTCTTTGGCGCCCTATGTGCTAACATGGACTTTCCTAAATCAGAAATTTTTAAATTTTAAAAACATCTAACTTCGATCACCTTCCATTATTCTTATCAACAATTATTTTAACAAATTTTTTAAAAATTAATTATTTATTAATAATTATTTGTCTCAAACTAAAGATAAATCAATTTTACCTTTTTCATTTATAAAAATACATTTAGCTAAAACTTTTTGTCCTACCGAAACAACATCCTCTACACGTTCAACTTTAATATTTGATAATTTACTAATATGAATAAAACCTTCAATTCCAGGAAAAATCTGAACTATAGCAGCAAAAGAATGACCATTTTTTTTATCATATAAAATTTTCATAACAGTAACTTCGTAGACTTTACCTATTTTAATTTCATCTACTAAATTTAAAATATAGTTAGATACTTGATTAACAATATTTTCACTATTATGCATAATAAATATATTGCCATTTTGTTGAATATCAATTTTAACATTATCATAAGTATCAATAATTTGATTAATAATTTTACCACCAGTGCCAATAATATCGCGAATTTTATCTACAGGAATAGTAATCATTTTGACTTTAGGTACATAAGCAGACATATGCTCTCTAGGATTTTGAATAGTCATATTCATTTTTTTTAAAATTTCTATTCTACCCAAACGAGCTTTTTCTAAAACTTCTTGTAAAATATCCAAACTAATACCTTCTATTTTAATATCCATTTGCGCGGCTGTAATCCCTTGAACAGTTCCGGCGATTTTAAAATCCATATCACCTTTTTGATCTTCTAACCCTTGAATATCGCTTAAAATAACATAATCATTTTCGCTAGAAAAAAATAATCCCATTGCTAAACCTGCTACAGGTCTTAATAAAGGAACTCCTGCATCCATCAAAGCCATAGAAGCTGCACAAATAGTTGCTTGCGAAGATGAACCATTAGACTCTAAAATTTCTGATACTACTCTAATAGTATAAGGAAAATCTTTTTCCATAGGAAGTACATGAGATAAAGCTTTTTTAGTTAACATACCGTGCCCAATTTCTCTTCTAGAAGGCATCATATATTTGCCTGTAGAACCTACAGCAAAAGGCGGAGAATTATAATGAACAATAAAAGATTCTTTATCTTCTTCACTCAGATCATCTATCAATTTACATTCGCTTAAAGCGCCAATAGTAACAACTGCTAAACTTTGAGTTTCACCACGAGAAAAAATAGCTGATCCATGAGTACGTGGCAAAATACCTACTTCGGTTTCAATAGATCGAATTTTATTTAAAGTTCGTCCATCAATTCTTCGTTTTTCTTTCAAAACCATTTCTCTCATTAAATCAGTTAATAAATCATTAAAAAGATGCATAAATTGTTCTTTTATTTTTTCTAATTTATGATTTTCACAACTAACTATAGAATTCTGGAATATATCATTATCAATAACAAAATCTTTATCTTCTATATATTTTTCCAAAATAAAATGTTTAAGATTATTAATTGTATCTGAAAAATTTTTTTTAATAAATTTTTTATTAATTTCTGTTTGTAAAGTATTTTTTACAATCTCAAAATATTTAAATTTAAATTTATTATATAAATTAATATCATAATTATTTGTAAGATCAATATTTTTAATGATATTTAAATTATTTATAATTTCTTCCTGAAAAATACATAATTTTTTAATAAAATTATGACCAAATATCATAGCTGATATTAAATCTTTTTCTGAAATTTCTTTAGAACTAACTTCTATCATATTTAATTTTTCTTTAGTTCCGCTTAAAACTAACCATAAATCAGAAATATTCTTTTGTTGAGGATTAGGATTAATAATAAATTGATTATTCACTCGACCCACACAAACCGCTGAAACAGCTTTATAAAAAGGAACATTAGAAATTAAAGCAGCTAAAGAACTACCTAAAATACCAAAAATTTCATTATTACAACTATCATCATTGCTTAAAATAGTATTTACGATTTGAATTTCTTTATTAAAATTTTTATTAAATAAAGGTCTTAATGTTCTATCTATCAAACGAGCATTTAATATTCCTGCATCAGAAGGTTTTCCTTCTCGTTTTGAAAAATTTCCGGGTATTTTTCCTGCTGCATAAAATTTTTCTTGATAAAAAATCATCAAAGGCAAGTAATCTAAACAAACTTCATTATTACCGATAACTAAAACACTCAATAAAACAGTATCTTTATAACGAATTAAAACAGAACTATTAGCTTGTTTAGCTAATTTATTAATCTCTACAATAAGTAAATTATTTTCAAAAGTAGTTTCAAACACTTTTAAAGTCATGAAAATCCCCTTTTTTTCTAAAATAAATGCGAAAAATATCACAAACTACTTTTGAAAATAAAATATTAAAAAATTAAAAATTTTAAATGGCGCCTATGCTAGGGATCGAACCTAGGACATTCTGATTAACAGTCAGATGCTCTACCAACTGAGCTACATAGGCACAAATATAAATTATTATAATAATCCTATTATACCTTATTATAATACGAAAGTTTTTTGGTTTGGTAGAGAATGAGGGGATCGAACCCCCGACCTCCTGCTTGTAAGGCAGATGCTCTCCCAGCTGAGCTAATTCTCTACTACAAATAATTCCGGGCAAACCCCTATCTTGGCAATTCAAATAAATTACTATTGTGGGGACCACAGGTCTTAACTTCTGTGTTCGGGATGGGAACAGGTGGAACCCCTGTGTTAAATCACCCGGAATCTCTCAAAACTAGGCAAATTCTAGTTATTTTTTCCAGCTATCATCAAAGTCGTTGGATCTATTAGTACTAGTCAGCTCCAAATATCACTACTCTTCCACTTCTAGCCTATCAACCTGATCGTCTTTCAGGGATCTCTTAGGGAAATCTCATCTTGAGGGAGGCTTCACACTTAGATGCTTTCAGTGTTTATCCTAACTATACTTAGCTACCCAGCTATGGCTCTGGCGAACCAACTGGTGCACCAGCGGTATATCCATCCCGGTCTTCTCATACTAGGGACAGTTCCTCGCAAATTTCCAACGCCCACGACGGATAGAGACCGAACTGTCTCACGACGTTCTGAACCCAGCTCGCGTACCGCTTTAATGGGCGAACAGCCCAACCCTTGGAACCTGCTCCAGCTCCAGGATGCGATGAGCCGACATCGAGGTCCCAAACCGCCCCGTCGCTGTGAACGCTCGGGGGCGATAAGGCTGTTATCCCCAGGGTAGCTTTTATCCGTTGAGTCACGGCCCTTCCATTCGGTACCGCAAGATCACTAAGTCCGACTTTCGTCCCTGCTCGACTTGTAGGTCTCACAGTCAAGCTCCCTTATACCTTTACGCTCTAAAAATGATTTCTGACCATTTTGAGGGAACCTTTGAACGCCTCCGTTACTTTTTAGGAGGCGACCGCCCCAGTCAAACTGCCCACCAAACACTGTCCCTCATAATCCACTTATGCAGGTTAGAAACTAAAAATCTTAAGAGTGGTATCCCACCGGTGACTCCCTTTAAACTAGCGCCTAAAGTTCTCTGTCTCCCACCTATCCTGTACATAAGATTTCCAATTTCAATATTAAGCTACAGTAAAGCTCCATGGGGTCTTTTCGTCCTGTCGCGGGTAACCGGCATTTTCACCGGTAATTTGATTTCACCGAGACTCTTGTTGAGACAGCGCCCAAATCGTTATGCCTTTCGTGCAGGTCGGAATTTACCCGACAAGGAATTTCGCTACCTTAGGACCGTTATAGTTACGGCCGCCGTTCACTGGGACTTCAATTCAATGCTTTGGGTAAACCCGAACATCTCCTCTTAATCTTCCAGCACCGGGCAGGCATCAGCCCCTATACATCACCTTACGGTTTAGCAGAGACCTGTGTTTTTGATAAACAGTCGCTTGGGCCTATTCTCTGCGGCTTTTACTTTTTATTATAAAAGCTCTCCTTATCCCGAAGTTACGGAGTCATTTTGCCGAGTTCCTTAACAAGAGTTTTCTCGCGCGTCTTAGTATACTCTACCTTCCCACCTGTGTCGGTTTACGGTACAGGTAAAAAAATCATTAACCTTAGAAGCTTTTCTAGAAAATATGAACGCAGTCACGTTACCCTCAAATCTTATTTTTTGGCAAGTAAGAAGACGGATTTGCCTATCTTCTCAAACTCGATTTTTCGACCCTAATCCAATAAAGGGCGTGCTTATCCTCTTTTGTCCCTCCATCAGTGATTTTTTTAGTGCAGGAATTTTAGCCTGCTGGTCATCGACTACGCATTTCTGCCTCGCCTTAGTTCCTGACTAACCCAGGGCGGACGACCCTGCCCCTGGAAACCTTGGGTTTTCGACGGATAGAATTCTCATCTATCTTTTCGTTACTTACACCGGCATTCTCACTTCTAACCTCTCCACTACTGCTTCCGCTATAGCTTCTACGATGTTAGAACGCTTCCCCTACCACATGTTTCTTAACTATTTCTAGTAGAAACATATCCGTAGCTTCGGTATAATGTTTAGCCCCGTTACATTTTCGGTGCAAAAATATTAGATTAGTGAGCTATTACGCACTCTTTAAAAGATGGCTGCTTCTAAGCCAACTTCCTAATTGTTTTAACGTTTTTACTTCCTTAACCACTTAACATTAATTTAGGGACCTTAGCTGACGGTCTGGGCTCTTTCCCTTTTGACCATGGACCTTATCACCCATCGTCTGACTGCTGGGATACGGTTCTTGACATTCGGAGTTTAATTGAGATTGGTACCCCGAGGTGGAGCCCGCACTCATTTAGTGCTCTACCTTCAAGAACTATTAAATACCCAACGCTAGCCCTAAAGCTATTTCGGGGAGAACCAGCTATCTCTGAGTTCGATTGGAATTTCACCTCTAGCCACAAATCATCCAAACACTTTTCAACGTGTCCTGGTTCGGCCCTCCATGACGTGGTCACGTCACTTCAGCCTGTTCATGGCTAGCTCACTTCAGTTTCGGGTCTATGACATACAACTAAACGCCCTATTCAGACTCGCTTTCGCTCCGGCTACGTTCCTTCAAACTTAACCTTGCTCTATATCATAACTCGCCGGTTCATTCTGCAAAAGGCACGCCATCACTCTTAAACGAGCTTTGACTACTTGTAAGCACACAGTTTCAGGATCTATTTCACTCCCCTTCCGGGGTTCTTTTCACCTTTCCCTCACGGTACTAGTTCACTATCGGTCACCAAGGAGTATTTAGCCTTAGGAGATGGTCCTCCTATCTTCCGACAAGATTTCTCGTGTCTCGCCGTACTTAAGGATACCCTAGATTTTAATCTACCTCTACAGGATTTTCACCTTCTAGGATATAGTTTTCCAACTATTTCGAGTTAATTAAAATTTGATAACTAGAAATTGGTATCCGGCTGTTCCGGGTTCGCTCGTCACTACTACCGGAATCGTTATTACTTTCTTTTCCTACAGTTACTTAGATATTTCAGTTCACTGCGTTCCTTTCAATCAATTAGTTACCTAATAAATTGATACTATAACTACTTATAGTAGGTTGCCCCATTCGGAAATCCACGGATCTACACTTATTTACAGCTCCCCGTAGCGTATCGCCGTTAATTGCGTCCTTCATCAGCTCTTGGTGCCTAGGCATCCACTGTGCGCTCTTATTTCCTTTAATGTTCCGGAAAAATAACTATTATTTACCTAATTTTCAAAGAATTTGTGTTCTTACGACACCTATAACTCTGGTGGGCCTAAATGGACTTGAACCACCGACCTCACGCTTATCAGGCGTGTGCTCTAACCAACTGAGCTATAGGCCCTTCGTGAAGTCACGAAGAAAAACTTAGTTATCCTAAGTCTTTCAAAACTGAAGATGATTGATTTTATTGGTTTCCTTAGAAAGGAGGTGATCCATCCCCACCTTCCGGTAGGGATACCTTGTTACGACTTAACCCCAATCATCGACCCTACCTTAGACAGCGCCCTCTCGAATAAACGAGTTAGGCTACCATTTTGGGGTATTGCCAACTTTCGTGGTTTGACGGGCGGTGTGTACAAACCCCGAGAACGTATTCACCGCGACATGCTGATTCGCGATTACTAGCGATTCCAACTTCATGAAGTCGAGTTGCAGACTTCAATCCGGACTGAGACTGTTTTTGGGGATTGGCCAAGAACTTACGTTTCAGCTACCCTTTGTAACAGCCATTGTATCACGTTTGTAGCCCAGGTCATAAGGGGCATGCTGATTTGACGTGATCCTCACCTTCCTCCAGTTTATCACTGGCAGTCTCGTTAAAGTCCCCACCATAACGTGCTGGCAACTAACGATAAGGGTTTCGCTCGTTTTAGGACTTAACCTAACATCTCACGACACGAGCTGACGACAACCATGCACCACCTGTGTTTCTGATAACCTCTACGATATTACTACCGTTTCGCAAAAACATGTCAAGACCTGGTAAGGTTTTTCGGGTATCTTCGAATTAAACAACATGATCCACCGCTTGTGCGGAGTCCCGTCAATTCCTTTAAGTTTCATACTTGCGTACGTACTACTCAGGCGGAGTACTTAATGTGTTAACTTCAGTACCGGTTTAACCCGACACTTAGTACTCATCGTTTACGGCGTGGACTACCAGGGTATCTAATCCTGTTTGCTCCCCACGCTTTCGTGCCTCAGCGTCAGTTAAGACCCAGCGAGCCGCCTACGCCTCTGGTGTTCCTCCATATATTTACGCATTTTACCGCTACACATGGAATTCCACTCGCCTCTATCTAACTCAAGTTTAGCAGTTTCAATAGCCGGACAACGTTGAGCGTTGCCATTACACCACTGACTTACTAGACCGCCTACGCACCCTTTACGCCCAATAATTCCGGATAACACTTGCCCCTTATGTCTTACCGCGGCTGCTGGCACATAATTAGCCGGGGCTTATTCATCAAGTACCGGCAAACAAATGGTTCGCCACTTGCTTTTCTTCCTTGATAAAAGAACTTTACATACCAAAGTACTTCGTCGTTCACGCGGCGTTGCTCGGTCAGAGTTTCCTCCATTGCCGAAAATTCCTTACTGCTGCCTCCCGTAGGAGTTTGGGCCGTGTCTCAGTCCCAATGTGGCTGTTCAACCTCTCAGTCCAGCTACACATCATCGTCTTGGTAGGCCATTACCCTACCAACTAACTAATATGGCGCAAGCCCCTCCTAAAGTATACCTATTACTAGGTCTTTTAAAAGAAATAAGATGCCTTATTTCTTCCTATCCAGTCTTAGCCACTGTTTCCAATGGTTATCCTCGTCTTTAGGGTAGGTTGCTTACGTGTTACTCACCCGTTCGCCACTAAAACCCGAAGGTTTCCGTTCGACTTGCATGTATTAGGCACGCCGCCAGCGTTCATCCTGAGCCAGGATCAAACTCTTCGTAATAAATCATTCAAATAAATAAAAATTATTTATCAGAATATAGTTAATATTTAATAATTTTTTATGATAAAAATATCATAATAAATAATAAAATATCATCTTCAGTTTTCAAAGAAGTAATGATCAATAAAAAACATACCTCAGGTCTATTTTTTTCAAAAGTATAAAGTAACACAATAATTGTAATTTAAAAAATCCATATTGTCAATATTTATTTAATATTTTATTTCCAAAAATGAATTTATCAAAAAGTAATTAATCTTAATTATTTTTTTTAAAATTACTCACCATTTTAAATAAAGGTTCTAAAGAATTTTTACTAATAAACATTTCTATTAATTCTTTAAGAAAACAAAAATTTGAATTAATTAAATCAATATTTTCTTGACACATTTTTTGTAAAACATATTGCGATAAAATCAAAGTAGAATTGTAACCTATACCTAACTTTAATTTTAAAAAATTTTTTGTTTGTAAAACTTCTATAAGATTTTTAATACCATTATGACCGCCATAATTACCATTTTGTTTAATTTTAAATTTTCCTATATTTAAATTAATTTCGTCATGAATTATCAAAATATTTGATAATTTAATCTCATATTTTTCTATAATTTTTTTCACAGCTAAACCAGATAAATTCATATAAGTTTTAGGTTTTATCAATAAAACCCCTTGATTACCAATATGAAATCGATAAATTAAATTAAATTCATCATTTTTGATTTCAATTGAAAAGGATTTTTGAAACTCTTTGAATAAATAATCAATCAACATAAAACCCACATTATGAGGAGTAAAATTAAAATTTACTCCTGGATTTCCTAATCCTACAATTAATTTATACATTCAAAATTATACTCCATTAAAATTGTTTTTTAATTTATTAAATAAAATTACATAAATACTTAAATTCTTCAAAATTAAAAAAATAGATTATTTCATTTTATATAAAAATTAATAAATGATTTAAATACTTATGACTTCGATTTAATATTATGTATAAATTTATAAATAGTATCCATAATTAAAATAATTATAATGCATAAACTTAAATATAAATAATGTTTAAAATGAATAAAAGTAGTGCCAAAAAAATTATTTAAAATGATTACATTTTGAGAAATCAAAATAAATAATATTAATTCACATAAAATACCAACAAATAAAAGATTATTTTTTTTTGTAAAAGTTTGCCAAAAATAAAATTTATCAGATCGACACGCAAAAACATTACCTATTTGTGAAAAAATAACCGCACCAAAAGCCATAGTAGAAGCGAAAATAAACTCAGATTGTTGGGCAATCATTTTAAAAGGAATGTTCTTATGCATTACAGACCAACCTCCATAATTTAAAAAAAATATTAAAGCTAATATACCTTCCACAATACCTAAAAAACCATAACTTCTTTTTAATAATTTAGTATCTAATAAATGATCTTTAGAAGTTCGAGGTTTTTGAGATAATAAATTTTCTTCAGGTTCTTCTGCTCCTAAAGCTATAGCAGGTAATAAATCTGTAATCAAATCTATAGCCAAAATTTGCATAACAGTTAAATAAAGTGGTATTTTAAATAAAGCCATAAAGATAATAGGGAAAATTTGAGGAATATTTGAACAAAACACATAACTAATAAATTTTTTAATATTAGCATAAATAGCTCTAGATTCTATTACCGCTTTCGGTATGGTGGAAAAATTATTATCTAATAAAATCATATCAGCAGCATTTAAAACAACGTCTTTAGTGCCTTTACCCATAGTAATACCAATATGAGCAGCTTTCATAGCTAAAATATCATTAACACCATCACCAATAACTCCAACAATCTCATTATTTTTTACATATGCTTCAGTAATTTTTAATTTATGTTTGGGAGTAGTACGAGAAAAAAATATCGGAAGTTTAGTATTTAAAATTTTTTGTAATTCTTGAACCGACATATTGTCCAATTGAGAACCATCAATATTTAAAAAATTATCATCTTTAATCAAACCCACTTTTTTACCAATTGAAATGGCAGTTGGACCATAATCTCCAGTAATAACCGTAATTTTTAAACCAGCTTTTAATAAATCTTCTACAGCTTGACGAACTTCTATTTTAGGAGGATCAAAATTAACTGCAAAACCTAAAAATACCATATCTTCTTCTTTATTTAATTGTTCGGATTCTTCTATTTTTTTATAAGCGATAGCTAAAATACGATAACCTTGACTAGATAATTCCTCATTACGACTAACAAAATAATCTTTATCATTAGCCTTGAAATCGCTAACCTTATTATTCTTGTACTGGAGATTACAACTATTTAAAATAACATCAGGAGCGCCCTTAACAAAAAGATATTTATTATTAATATCATAATATTCTTGAGATAAATTGCGAACTAAAACACTCATTTTTTTATTTTCTGAATTAAAAGGATTGATTTTATCAACAATAAAATTTTCACGAATATTTCTGATATTTAAACCATATTTAGTAGCTGCAACTAATAAAGCTGCTTCTGTAGGATTACCAATAATATTAATATTTTCCGCATTCATATTAATTAAATTAGATTCCGAACAAATAATAGTAGCTATTAATATTTTAGAAATAATTTTATTATGAGTTAAAATATTACCATCATTATTATCAAATTTTCCTTCTTTTTTTAATCCGTGTCCAGTAATATTAACAAAACCTCCAGGAAATAATAATTTTTTACAAGTAATCTGATTTTCTGTTAAAGTTCCTGTTTTATCAGTACAAATTACTGTAGCAGAACTTAAAGTTTCTACAGAAAATAACTGTTTAATGAGAGCTTTTTGTTTTGACATTCTTTGAGTGCCAAGAGCCAAACTTAAATTAATAGTAGGCAACAAACCTTCAGGAATATTAGCTACTAACATACCTAATGCTACTACAATAGCTGATTTTAATGCTGATACCCAACCAAATTCCCCTTGAAATTTAAAACGCCAGAAGCAAATTAAACAAACAAAAACAGCTAATGAAGATGCTAAAAAACTAATTCTTTTAACTACTCTATGTATTTCTAACTCTAAAGTACTAGTGCTTTTGGTAATATCACGAGCTAATCGGGCTACTTCTCCTATTTGAGTATTTTCGCCAATAGCATATACAATACCTTTAGCGCTTCCTTGAGCCACTGTAGTACCAGCATAAACTAAATTAGGGATCTCAAAAATATTATCATTTTGATCATTTTCGACAGCATTCCTATTTAAAGGAATAGTTTCTCCTGATAATGTTGAATTATCGACAAAAAAATTATTAGCTTCTATCAAACGAACATCTGCAGGAATAATAGAACCCATTTCTAAAAAAATTAAATCTCCTATAGTTAATTGTTGAGTATCTAAAATTTCTATTTTATTATCTCTATAAACCTGAATTTGTTTAGGAATCATATTGCTTAAAGAAGATAAAATTTTTTCCGCCTTATATTCTTGAAAAAAAGAGAAAATACCATTTATAATTACAACCAAAATAATAGCTATACCAATAGCTTTTTCGTGTATGATAAAAGCTAAAAAACCCGCAATCCATAATAAAATCGCAAACATCGAAAAAAATTGCTTAATAAATTGTTTACCAAAAGAAAAATGATTACTCTGCTTCATAACATTTAAACCGTATAATAATTGTCTTTTTCGAACTTCTTCTGTTGTCAAACCTGATTTTTGCATTTGAAAATAATCCCAAATCTCATTCGAAGATAAACGACTAATTTTAATAATATCTTCTTTGTTCATAAATTTACCTCATTAATTTAAAATATTAAACAAATTATTAATAAAATTTGTTCTGAAAATAGATAATCAATAATGAAATCGGTTTTAACTATCACACAAATCATAGTAAATTCGAAAATCAAAACAGTTAGTAATTATAATATTCTTTTATTTAACCAAACTAAAATATCATTACAAATTTGAAACTTTTCGATATCATGAAATAAATTATGATATGTTTCTTGATATAATTTTAATTGTTTATCATTAGATTGAATAGAATCTAAAAGATAAATGCCATTTTGATAAGATATTATTTGATCTTTAATGCTATACAACAATAAAACAGAAGTTACATAAGAAGAAAAATTTTTTTTCAAATAACGCATACTTAAAACTAATAAATTTCTTAATAAACGATAACTAACAGATTCTAAACGATATGGTTGATAATTTATATCTAAAGGAATATGAGATATTTTAGAAGATTTAAAATTAAGTTTTTTTCTTTGCCAAAAACTAAACAAATAAAAAGGATAATTTAATAAAAAATTCGAAATTTCTCTACTAGGAGCAGAACTAATAATAGCTCCATCTATATTGTTATATTTAATAATATAATTATTAACGATAATACCTCCCATACTATGACCAATTAAAAAAATTTTCATAGGATACATTTTTCTCACGTATTGAACTAATTTTGCTAAATCATCCGAAAAAATATTAAAATTTTTAATATCTCCTCTTTTACCTAAACTTTTACCATGACCTCTCACATCATACGAAATTACATTAAAATTATTTTTAACTAAAAAATCAATTAAAAATAAATAATCATAAGAACTTTCTCCTAAACCATGAGTAATAATAATATTTGCTTTTGCTTGTTTAGGTATTGACCAAATAATATTTAAATAAGAAATATCCAATAACATAAAAAACCATTTACCTAAAAATTTACTTAAACATTAAATTTATTTTTTATTAATTAATTTTTGATATTGCAATAAATATTTAGTATATTTTTCTTTTTCTTCTTGAACTTTACATTTATCAGCTTTATTCAAAAAAGATTTATTCTTCAAAAGATTTTCACTTCTTTTTAACTCATATAAAATTTGATTAATTTGAGAATTTAAATTTGTATTATTGGATTTTTGATTAATTGTTAATAATATATCTTTTTTAATAAAAAGAAAAATATTTTGATCTGCAAATAATAGTTCATATTTATTAACACAAGGAGAAATCTTTCCTAATTGTATATCACACGCTTTAAACCATTTTTTAATTTCAAATAATATTATTTGAAATTCATTTAAATAAGTTGCAGGAATTTCTAAATATAATTCCAATAAAAATAATTTATTCAAAGAATTAATTTGACGAAATTGACGCATTTTGGTAATTAATCTTTGTAAAGATTCAAAGATAGATAAAGATGTTAAATCATTAAATCTCACAGGAGATAATTTTTCCGTAATAATTGAATTTCCTAAACCTAATTCTTTATAAAGGGCATCTGTAATAAAAGGCATAAAAGGATGTAAAACTAATAAAATTGATTTCCAAATATAAATAATTACTTTATGACTATTTGCGATTAATTCACAATTTTTCTTAATATCTTGCCAACAAATTTTATAAAATTCTAATCCCCAATTAGCAAATTCATCCCAAACAAAATTATATATTAATTTCCCTATCACACTAAATTCATATTTATCATATAAAACATCTATTTTTTCTAATAATATTGATAATTTAGTTAATAAAAATTTTTCTGGTAATAATAATTCGTTTTTACTAAAATCTGTTTTCGTCATTTTAAGATTATTTTTGATAAAAAAACCAATATTCCATAATTTATTAGCAAACTTCCAACTAGAAATAATTTTATTGACATCAAAATAAAAATCTAAACCCGGAGAAGAATTAGTCGTTAAACACCATCTTAACGAATCTATTCCATATTGATCAATAATATCTTTAGGATTTAGGCCATTGCCTTTAGATTTAGACATTTTATGGCCTTGAGAATCTCTAATTAAACCATGTAATAAAACATCTTTAAAAGGTATTTGTTTTACAAAAAATATACTTTGTAAAACCATTTTAACTACCCAAAAGGTTAAAATATCATATCCAGTAACTAAAACATCTATTGGAAAATGTTTTTGAAATAATTGTTGATTTTCAGGCCAACCTAAAGCACATAAAGGCCACAAAGAAGACGAAAACCATGTATCCAAAACATCAGAATCACGCACAAAACCATTACCCGGATCATCTATTTGAACTTTAATTTCATTATTCTGATTATACCAAGCCGGAATAGGATGACCCCACCATAATTGACGAGAAATACACCAATCTTCTATTTTAGTCAACCATTGGTTAAATAATATTAAAAATCTTTTAGGAAAAAAATTAATTTTATGTTTTTTTAAAATTAACTGAGATAATTCTTTAGTTTTCAAAAACCATTGCAAAGAAAGACGCGGTTCTATAATAATACCTGATATATTAGCAACACGAATAGAATGATTATAATTTTCTACTTTAAATAAAAAATTTTGTTTATCTAAATCTAAAATTAATTTTTCTCGACATACAAAACGATCTAGTCCTTGATATTGTTTCGCCAAGTGATTCATAGATCCATCTGGATTAATACATAAAACCGATTTTAAATTATGTTTTTGACCTAATTGAAAATCATCAAAATCATGGGCAGGAGTCACTTTTAATAATCCGCTACCAAATGACATATCGACATATTTATCAGCAATAATAGGTATTATTAAATCGGTACCTGGTACTAAAACTTTTTTACCAATAAAATGTCGATATCTTTTATCACTAGGATGACACATTATAGCTTGATCTCCAAAAATTGTCTCAGGACGAGTAGTAGCTACTACAATAAAATTATCGCTTAAACATCCATCATTGATAAAAAAATATTTTAAATAAAATAATTTTCCTGCAATTTCACGTTCATGAATTTCAGTATCAGATAAAGTAGTTTGAGCACTAGAATCCCAATTAATTATCTTATAATCACGATAAATCAAACCTTCTTTATATAAAGATACAAAAACTTTCTCAACAGTAGAACTTATAGAAGAATTTAAAGTGAATTGTTCATAATCATAATCTAATAAAAGACCTAGATCTCGCCATTGTTGACGAATATCTTTCATATATTTTTGTTGCCATTCATCTGCATATTTCAAAAAAAGCTCTTTAGTTAAATCACTAATACAAAAACCTTTTTCTTGTAATTGTTGTTTAATTTTAATTTGCGTAGCTATTCCAGCATGATCCATACCGGGGACAAAAAGAACATTATAACCTGTTAACATTTTGCGACGAACTAAATTATCTTGCAAAATATTATTCCAAGCATGTCCTAAATGTAATTTACCTGTAATATTAGGCGGAGGAATTACAATAGTAAAATTCGGTAAATTAGAAAAATTACTTTTTTTTTGTAATTCTTTATATTTTAACCAATCGACATATTGATTCTTTTCAATAATTTTAAAATCATATTTATTATTCATATAGTTTAAATTTCTCATTTATAATTTCCTAATCAGAATAAATAGGTAGTAATATTCTACCACTTACAAAACAAATATTAACAAACAAACTGAAAATATAAAATAAAATTAAAATTAAAATTTTTTATTAAAATATTTTTCATAATAATTTTTATTATACATGCAAATTTTTAATCATAAAACTAATAATTTCTGAAATTCCATATTTATCTCGACAAGAACATAAATAAAAATCTTTAATATTAAAAAAATTATTATTAAAGCATTGCTTAACAAACTTGAGACGAGATAATAAGTGATTTTTTTGCACTTTATCCTTTTTATTTAAAATAATTACAATAGGAATTTTATATTTAACAAAATTTTTACACATTTGTAAATCTAATAAAGTAGGACCGATATTAAAATCAATTATCTGAAAAATCATTTTAAGTTGATTATTATAAGTGATAAAATTATTAAGCATTAACATTTGTTTCATGCGTTCCGCTTTATTCCTTTTAGAAAAGCCATAACCAGGAGAATCTATCAAATAAAAAGAATTATTGATTAAAAAATAATTTAAAGTAATTGTTTTACCTGGAATTTTGGAAAATAAAGCTAATTTTTTATGATTAGTTAAAGCATTTATTAAAGAACTTTTACCCACATTACTGCGTCCTATTAATAAAAATTCAGGAAAATTAAGAAGAGGGCGATATTTTAAATTAGTAATACTTTTAATGAAAATAGCTTTTTTAATTATATTCATAAAATCCTAATTAGTCTCAAAACATTAATCTTTTGGAAGTTAATTTCCATATCCTTATTAATATGTATATATTTATATTTTTAGTCCTAAACTAAAATAATTTTAATTATTTTAATTATAAAAAATTTTATAAAATCTCATTACTAAAAAAAATTATTTCATATATTAAGCTTAAAATAATAAAATTAACTCTTTAAATTTGTAATTATGATAATATTATAATATCACATAATGAAAAATTAAAATTTGAAAATAAAAAGTATTAAAATTAAAAAAAATTTAATTTTAATTTAATGTTTATTTAAAATTCAAATTAAATCCATGAAATATTCAATATTTATCGCATAAGAGGGAAATTAAAATTAATAAAATGAATAATAAAAATGAAAATTTACAAAAAAAAATATTCAAATTAAAACAAGAAATTAAATTGAAAATTCAAGAACTAAACAAAATAAATTCTTTATATCAATTAGATATCCAATATAATCAATTTAATAAATATTTTGCAGAAATATTTAAATATATTAAAAAATGTGATTTAAAAACAAAAAAAGAATTAGGCCAACAAATAAATGAATTAAAAAAAAATTCTATCTTTGTTTATCAAAATAATAAAATAAAAATCGAAAACAAACAATTGCAAAACAAAATCAAAAAAGAAAAAATCGATATTACTTTGCCCGGTTTTTTGTTTCCAACAGGAAGCTTACACCCTATAACAACAATAATTGAAGAATTAGAAAATTTTTTTTTAAAAATGGGTTATAACATTTATGAAAACCAAGAAATCGAAACAGATTTATATAACTTTGAACTTATGAATATAAGTAAAAATCATCCAGCTAGAGATATGCAAGATTCTTTTTATTTAGATCAAACACAAGAAAAACTTTTAAGAACTCATGTATCTTCAATGCAAATTAAAGCTATGTTACAATACCCTAATAAACCTTTAAAAATAATTTCATCAGGAAATGTTTATCGTAGAGATAAAGATGATGCGACTCATAGTCATCAATTCACTCAATTAGATGGTTTTGTAATAGATTACACAGCTAATTTGGAAAATTTAAAAACTACTATTACCTTATTAATAAAACATATTTTCGGAAAAAAACAAAAAATATTTTTTCGACCATCTTATTTCCCTTTTACCAATCCAAGTTTAGAAGTAGATTTAATCCTAACAAAAAAAAATAAAGAAGAAATATACCTTGAAATTATGGGAGCAGGATTAATACATCCAAATATATTAAAACAAGGTGGTTTTGATCCTAATAAATATCAAGGATTTGCTTTTGGCATGGGTATTGAACGTATAGCTATGTTAAAATATAAAATAGAAGATATTCGAGATTTTTATAATAATGATTTAAGATTTTTAAAACAATTTTCATTATTAAATTGATATATAATAAGATCTTTTATTCAATATTTATATATAAAAATAATTAAAAAAGAGAAAATATCATGATTATCAACGAAAACATTTTAAAAAAATATTTATCCCAACCTATTCCTAAAAACTTAAAATTTCTAATTAATAATCATATAACAGAAGTAGAAAAAATAGAAATAATTCATCCTCAATTAACATTAAAGAATAACCAAAAATATATTATTGGAAAAATTATTAAAATTATAAACCAAATAATTACAATAGATATTGGCAAAAATATAATATTTATTGATAAAAATAAAATTATTAATTTTGATAATCTTTTAATAAATCAAAAAATTATTGTTTTAATAGAACCAAAATCACAAAATATTATTTCTAACTTTGATAACAACCAAAATTCAGATATTTATGATAAAAACATTTACAACACAAAAATAATTTCAGCTAAAGATTTACAATTATCTCATACGCATTTAATAGAATCCGAAAAAACTGAAATATTATATTTGGATGAACAAGCTCCTGTAGGAAAATGCGCTTTAACATATTTAAATTTAAAAGGTTCAGTTATCACCTTAGCATTAACTCCTAATAGAGTAGATCTTTTATCGCATATAGGATTTGCTAAAGATCTCAATGCTGTATTAGACTCATCTAACCCACAATTAATTCATTTTCAAAATCTCAACAATAACCCTCGCGAATTAGATAAAATAAATCCTTTCATTATCCATATCAAAAACGATAATTGTTATGAATATAGTTTAAGATATATAACAAATTTGATAGTAAAACCTAGCCCTTTATGGTTACGTAATTTATTAATAACAAACCAAATAGAACCTATTAATAACATTATTGATATTATTAATTTAATAATGATAGAATATGGAATACCATTAAATGTTTTTGATGCCGAAAAATTAACTAACAAACAAATCGAAATAAGAAATGCTAAACCCAACGAAAAAATTTGCCATCTAAACAACAAAACATATTTTTTAAAACATCAACAAGACATAGTAATTACTAATAATAATAACGTTATCTCTTTGGGTAATATTTTAAATAATCCAGATTATGAAATTACAAATAAAACTAAAAACATTATTATTACAAGTAGTTATTGGAACATAGAAATTATCTCAAAAATAGCTAAATATCATCAAATAAATAATCCTAAAACTTTATTATTAACCAAAGGAATTGATCAAAATTTGATTCAAAAAGCCTTAAACCAAGCTACATATTTAATACAAAAATTAACTTATGGAAAAGTATATAAAAAAATTTCATCTCAAAAAATAAAACAACATAATAATCCGAAAATAAAAATTACATTAAAAGAAATTAATAAAAAAATAGGTTTAAAATTATCTTCTAATAAAATTATCAATATATTAAATAAATTAAATTATAAAGTAGATTTTATATCTAAACCTTCTCAAAATTATTTTATGGCACAAGCTCCTGAAAGACGTTATGATATTATGACTCCTGAAGACATAATAGCAGATTTAGTGAGATTAAAAGGTTTTAATAATAAAACAAAACAATCCGCTATAAATCATTTTACAGAACATAACACATGTGCAAAAAATTTAATTAAATTAAAAAAATTTTTAGCTCACTTAGGATTTTATGAAATAAAAACATACAAACTTATTAATCAAAAAATTTTTAACTTATTCAATCAGAATCAAAATTATTTATCAGTTATAAATCCTATTAATGAAGAAAGAAAAATTCTTAGACAAGCCTTAAGCGGAAGTATGTTAGAAGTTTTAGAATTTAATCACAAAAATAAAAATATAGATAATGCTTTTTTTGAAATATCACATGTATTTTATAAAAACCAAGAGATTTTGCATTTATCTTTAGGTATTAGCGGTCATTTAATAAAAAATTACTGGTTAAAACAAAATATAGAAAGTTCTTTCTTTATTTTGAAAGGAGTTTTAGAAAAAATAGCTCATTTTTTAAATATTAATTTATCGTTCTCAATAACCAAAAAATATTCGAATCTACATCCAGGAGCACAAGCCAATATTCAAATGAATAACAAAAATATTGGTTTTATAGGAGAAATACATCCAAAATTAACTTTAATAAATAACTTAAACCAAAGTTTTATAGCTGAAATTAATCTAGATCTAATTTTAAAACAATCTTTTAATAATAATATAATTGTTAATAAAATTAATAAATTACCTTATATAACCCGAGATTTAAGTTTTTGGATAAGTAAAAAATTTAATTTTAAACAAATATTAAAAATCTTAACAAAAGATTTTCGAAAAATTTTAAGAAAATGTGAATTATTAGATGTATATATGCCAAAATCTAATACCCCAAATACAAATCAAGAATATTATTCTTTATCTTTTCGTTTAACATTCGAAAATATCAATAATGACTTAAATAAAATTACAATAGAACAAATTATCCATCAAATAGAAAATAATTTAAAAAATAAATTTAAAGCAAAAATAAGATAAAAAAATACTATATATCATCATAAAAGGAGCTTATATTGTATAAAGGACTTGTTGTTAAAAATTTAATAAATAAATATGTTATTATAGATTTATCACAAAAAAAAACTATAATTGCTCAACCTAAAGGTAAAATAAAAGATTTTAATAAAAAAAATATAACAACTAAATCGCTATACCATTGTCCTATCAAAATAGGAGATATAGTAGAATATGAATTTAAATATAATAATTTTTTTATTATAAATATACAAACTCGTAAAAATGAATTAGAAAGACCTCATATAGTAAATATTGATCAAGTGCTATTAATATTTTCTCTTACAGAACCTAAAATAGATTTTAAGTTATTAGATAAATTTTTAATAATTCTACAAAGATTAAACATTAAAATAATATTGATTTTCACTAAAAAAGATTTAATAAATCAAGAACAATTCCAATATATAAAAAATCAACTTTCATATTACGAAAAATGGTATTCTGTAATATATATTAACGCTAAACAAAAAAATAATATAAATTATATAATCGAACAATTAAAAAATAAAATAACTATTATGGCGGGACAAACTGGTGTAGGTAAATCAACTTTATTTAATAATTTGACTTCTCTTAAAGTAAAAACTCAACCGATTTCTATTCGTTCGTTTAAAGGTAAACATACAACGACAAGCTCACAATTATATATGTGTCATCAGGGTTATTTAGCTGATACGCCTGGATTTTCCAAGTTAACAATATCTAATTTAAAAACTAATGAAATTAAAAATTTCTATCCAGATTTCAATTCTATATCTGAACAATGTTTTTTCGGAAATAATTGTTTACATATTGAAGAAAAAAAATGTAAAATAATAGAAAATTATCAAAAAGGTTTAATTACTAAAAGCAGATATCTTAATTATCTCTTCTTAGTAAAGCAAAATAAAAACAATACAAATTAAAATAAATTAATAAAATATTTGAAATCCCATTTATCTACATAAAATATTTTTATTATATAATAATAAATACATAATTTATACACTAATACTTTAACAAAATTTTAACGATTATATAAATGATAAGGAAAGTCGATTGTATAAAAAAATGGATTTTGATAAAATCAAACAAAGACAAAAACAAATAAGAAATTTTTCTATTATTGCACATATAGATCATGGCAAATCTACTTTAGCTGATAGAATTTTAGAAATAACCAATACTGTTCTAAAACACGAAATGAAACCTCAATTTTTAGATTCTATGGCTTTAGAACAAGAAAGAGGAATAACCATTAAATTAAATGCTATTCAAATAAAATACCATAGTTTAGAAAAAAAAGAATATATTATGCATTTAATTGACACACCAGGTCACAGCGATTTTAGATATGAAGTTTCACGTTCTTTAGCAGCATGCGAAGGAGCATTATTAGTAGTAGATGCTACTCAAGGAATACAGTCTCAAACCATATCAAATCTAAAATTAGCTTTGGAAAATAAACTTATAATTATACCTGTAATAAATAAAATAGATGCACCAAACGCTAATATACCTAAAATTCAACAAGAAATTAAAAATCTTCTACAAATCGATATCAATTCCATTATATTAGCAAGCGGAAAAACAGGTGCAGGAATTAAAAATGTTTTAGAGAAAATTATAAAAAATATTCCCTGTCCCAAAGGAGATCCCCAATCACCTTTGCAAGCTTTAATTTTTGATTCAAAATTTAATAATTATAAAGGGGTAATACCTCATATCAGAATTATAAATGGAACCCTTAAAAAAGGAGATCGTATACGCTTTATTAAAAGTAAAGCTGTTTATGATGTTATAGAAGTAGGTACCTTTCAACCTAATCCCGTTATACAACCATTTTTAACTACAGGAGATGTAGGTTACTTAACTGCTTTTATTAAAAATATTGACGATGTAAAAATCGGTGATACCATTACTTTAAACAAAAATCTTCAAATTCATGCATTACCAGGATATAAAGTAATTAATCCTGTAGTTTTTTGCGGTTTTTATCCTGCTGAAAGCAAACAATACATTAATCTTCAAGAAGCATTACAAAAATTAAAATTAAACGACTCATCCTTAATTTACGAAAAATCTAATTCTAATATTTTAGGCATGGGCTTTCGTATTGGTTGCTTAGGTTTATTACATATGGATATTATTAAAGAAAGAATTACTCGTGAATTTAAAATAGAAGTTATTATCACTGCTCCTTCAGTTATTTTCCATGTTTATACCAAACAAAACCAAAAAATTATTATAGATAACCTACAAAAATGGCCTCAAAATCAAGCTATCGAAAAAATAGAAGAACCTTTCATAAAAGCTTTTATAACATGTCCGGAAAAATACATAGGTTCAGTAATGAAATTAACACAAAATAAAAGAGGAATTTTACAAAATATCAAATATTTAGAAAATCAAAATACAATATTAACATATTTATTACCTTTTGGAGAAATTATTTACGATTATTTCGATCAATTAAAATCTGCAACCCAAGGATATGCTGCTTTTGATTATCAAATGGAAAATTACTATCCAAGTAAATTAAAAAAAATGGATATTTTATTAAATTCTGAAATAGTTGATGCGTTATCTTTAGTAGTTCATGAAGATTTCGCTTATACTAAAGGCAAACTAATTTGCAATAAATTAAAAGAATTAATACCGAAACAAATGTTTGAAATTACAATTCAAGCAGCTCTTGGTAAAAAAATTATAACCAGAGAAAATATAAAAGCTTTAAGAAAAAATGTTACAGATAAATGTTATGGCGGAGATCATACAAGGAAAAAAAAGTTATTAGAAAAACAAAAAGCCGGAAAAAAGAAAATGAGAGCTCTAGGAAAAGTTAAATTACCTCAACAAGCTTTTTTAGCTATTTTAGCAAATAAATAATTAAAATATTTTTAGAAAAACTTATCAAATAATTAATTTTTATCAGAGCCAAAAGAGAGGGAGGTACAATACAAATATATATGACCGATTTAATAGAACTAAAAAATATTACTAAGGTTATAAATAATCAAATAATTTTAAAAGATATTAATTTAAAAATTAAAACAAATGAATTTGTAACTATCTTAGGACCTTCAGGATGCGGTAAAACAACTATTCTAAAAATTATAGGAGGTTTTGATACTTGCAGTAGTGGTGATATTTTGTTCAAAAATAAAAGTATTTTAAACGTACCACCTCACAAAAGATTAATAAACACAGTTTTTCAAAATTATTCACTTTTTCCTCATTTAAATGTTTTAGAAAATATAGCTTTTGGCTTAAGAGTAAAAGATTTAAATTACACAACGAAACAAAAAATAAAAAATGTCAACAATACCACAAAACAAAAAATTAATTCTATTAAAGAAAAATATAAACAAAAAATAAAAATAATTCAAAATAATTTAAACCAAAATTATTTATTTTCATTGTTGCCATTTTATAAAAAACATCCTGAACTCAAAAAATTAAAAATAGCTTTAAAAGAGGACATAGAACTTATAAAAAAACAACAGCAACTATTATTAAGTCAATTTAATCAAAAATTATTATGCTCAATAACAAAAGAAGAATTTATTAAAAACAAAGTTTTACATTATTTGAAATTAGTGGGCTTACAAGGATTTGAAAACAGAAATATTTACCAACTATCCGGAGGACAACAACAACGAGTAGCTATCGCTAGAGCTTTAATTAATGAACCTGAAGTAGCTTTATTTGATGAACCTTTAGCAGCATTAGACCTAAAATCAAGACAAGAAATGCAATACGAATTAAAAGAAATGCAAAAAATTTTCGGTATTACTTTTATAGTAGTAACACACGATCAATCCGAAGCTTTAACTATGAGTGATAAAATAGTAGTTATCAAACAAGGAGCTATTCAACAAATAGGGAATCCTGAGGATATTTATAATGAACCTGCCAACAAATTTATAGCCCAATTTATTGGGGAATCAAATCTAATTTCTGGAATTATGAAAGATGATTTTGTAGTTTTATTTGATAATAAAGAATTTCGTTGTATAGATTATGGTTTTCGAAAAAATCAACCTGTTGATATAGTTATAAGACCAGAAGATATAGATATTGTAAATTATAAAGATGGTTTAATTACAGGAATAGTTCATTCTATATCCTTTAAAGGAGTTTATTGGGAAGTCATTATTAAAACTAAATATAGAAATTATTTAATTCATACAACAGATTTTATTGAAAAAAATGCCCAAATAGGAATATCTTTTAATCCCGAAGACATTCATATTATGGAAACATGGTAAAATTAAAAATGAAAAATATTATTAAAAATAAATCCAATAAATTTTACAAATGGTTAGCTTTACCATATTTAATTATTATAATTTTATTAATTATAATGCCAATATTAATAATTTGTTTTGATTCAATTCAAGAATATGATGATACCAAAATTATTAAAATGGTTTTTACTACTAAATACTATTATAATTTTTATACTAATTTAAATTTTATTTATATTATTATAAGATCTATTTCTATTTCCATTATAGCTACTTTTTTGGTCATTATTATTACTTACCCATTAGCATATGGCGTTTCAAAATTAAATCCTTTAATCCAACCAATAATCATTTTATTAATTAATGGCACTATTTGGATTAATATGATTTTAAAGACACAAGCTTTAGTACAAATTTTATCTTTAACAGAAAAATTCTTAAACATTAACATACTAGAAACTAATATAGCTATGTTTATTGGTTTTTTATATCTTTTTTTACCTTATATGTTTTTATCTATTTATCTAAATATTTCTAAAATAGACAAAAGTTTGATTGAAGCTGCTCAAGATTTAGGAGCTAATGAACAACAAGTATTTAAAAAAATTATATTTCCTTTATCATTGCCTGGTATTATTGAAGGAACCATTTTGATTTTATTACAAATAGTCACTAATATTATTGTTCCGAAATATCTAGGACCTACAAATGTCATGGTGATAAGCGAATTAATAGAAAATAAAATATTTTTAAATGATGAAACTAAAAGCGCTTGTGTTATAGCTATTAACTTAACAATTCTGATGTTAATAATCTTAAAACTTTGTCCTAAAAATCAATACTATAAATATGCTAAAGAAGGGAAATAATAATTATGAAAATGAATGTCAAAAAGAATTTGTTATACATATATCTAACAACTATGTTAATTTTTATTTATCTCCCTATTATCTCTTTAATAATTTTTTCTTTTAACGAAAACGAAGGCAGAATAGCTTCATTAATACATTTCAACAAATTTGGTTTTAAATGGTATCACAAAATAATACAAGATGAATCAGTAAAAAAAGCTATAATAGTAACTTTAGAAATAGCCTTTCTATCCACTATTATATCAACTGTAATCGGAACTTTAGCAGCTATTTCTTTAATGAATTATAACAAAAAATGGCAAAAAATTATTTTATCTATAAATCAATTCCCCATCATTATACCCGAAATAATAAATGCTTTATCTTTATTTATTTTATTTAGTTTTATGAGATTAAACAACGGCTTTTGGCGTATGTTATTATCACATATTTCTTTTAGCGTACCTTATGTTTTAATTACCATTTATAATAAATGTTGCAATTTAGATTTAGATACTATAGAAGCGGCTTATGATTTAGGAGCTACACCAAATCAAACTTTAATTAAAATTATTTTACCTCAATTAAAAAATTCTATCATAGCAGGAGCTAGTATAGCTTTTGCTTTATCTTTTGATGATTTTATTATTTCTTATTTTGCAGGAGGTTCTGAATTTCAAAATATCTCAGCTTATATATATAGTTTAAAAGGCACTATTAATCCTACTATTAACGCTGTATCTTCATTGCTAATTTTATTTATTTTAATAAAAATAATGTTTCATTGTTATTTTGTGAAAAAAAATCAATATGAATACTAGAAAAAAAATAATAAGTATAATATTATTTCTATCAATAATTTTTATCGCCAACTTATATAGAATTATATCTCAAAATTCTGCTAAACAAAGTATAATATTATTCAATTGGGGGGAATATATTGATCCTAAAATTATTTCCGATTATAACAAGCAATCAAAAAATTTTATTATTAAACAAAATTTTTTTTCATCAAATGAAATAGCTATAAATAAAATAAAAACAGGGGATATCTATGATATTGCTATTTTAAGTGAATACGCTATAGAACAATTAAAAGATAATTATCTTCATAAAATAGATAAAGATAAATTAACAAATTATCCCAAATTCACTAACAATTTTAAAAAAATTCAAAAAGATAAATTGCCCCAAAATATACAAGAATATATTATCCCATATTTTTGGGGAAAATTAGGTTTTTTATACAACAAACATAAAATAAGTCGAGAACAAATAAGTAAAAATTGGACCCAAATATTACAAAATAATAATTATAAAGTAGCGCTATATAATAATCCTTTTGAAGGCATATTTATAGGATTAAAAGCAACCCAAGGTAACATCAGCCAAGCCAATACAACAGAGATTATTAAAGCTAAAGAATGGTTACTAACTTTAAAGCAAAAAAATAAAAATTTATTTTTTGTTACAGATCAAATTTTAGATAATATGCGTATAACTAATCAAGAACGTTATGACATAGCTGTTACTTATTCTGGTGATGCTAGATATCTAATGCAACAAAATCCTAATCTTGAATACTATGATTTTAATGATCCAGAAAATAATATTTATCAAACAAATATTTGGGTAGATAGCTTAGTATTACCTAAAGGAAGTAATACAATCGGAGCTTATGATTTTATCAATTTTTTATTAAAAAATAGTAATCTTAAACAAAACGCTTTATTTGTGGGATATGACTCTCCCTACGAAAACATTAATGAAAACAATGATATCTTAAAAATAAATATCAATAGCAAAGATAATATATACAAATATAATGTTCAAACCAAAAAACAAATTAATGATGCTTGGAATGAAATTTATGCATATCCCAGACCACAAGATAAATATTTATTATTATTAAGTTTTTTAATCATTATATTTTGTTTCATAATAAAACTAAAAATAAATTTGCCGAAAAATAATAAATTTTTTATTAACAAATATAAATAAATTAAAAAAATAATCTCAAAATTATAATTAAAATAACAAAATTATATTTTTAATTTTTTATAACTTTTAAATAAATTCCTTCACTTTTTTTAGATCACCTAATTGTTGTAAAATTTGCTTAGCTTCGGTAAATAATTTATAAAAATTAAAACATTTAGTATACATTTTATCAATAAATTCTAAATCTCTATACACTTCCTGTACTTTAGAATGTTGATAAGTATAATAAACTAAAAAAAAAGCTTTATCAGCATTAGAACAATAAAGTTGAGCTTGAATTTGTGCATAATAAAATTTGGGTATTTTATCATTCAAAAAAAAATCTCTCCAAGAAGAAGTATCACAGGAAATAGGACATTTAATTTCTAAAATACTTCGGGAATTTGAATTCCAACCATCTAAAGAAGCAGACATGAATTGTTTCACAAAAACAGCAGGAACAAAATCCATTTTAAAAACTGAATTAAAAAAAAATCTAGCTTCAGGTTCCAAACGACGTCCACGACGCATAGCTTCATTAACTTCTATTTTCTCTTTAAATAATTTTCTTTTAAATAATAACTTAACACTTTCAAAAGGATTTAAACCCATAATAGCCGCTACCTCAGAAGCATTAATATAATTATTTCTATGTTCGTGCCAAGATATAGAATCTTGTTTAATATCTATTAATTTACTCGAATCATCTAACATATAAAATTAATTATCCTTATCTTTCTAAATTAAATTTGAATGAAAAAATTATATCGAATTTCAAATTATAATTTATCAATTAAAAAAAGATTTTTAGCATTCTTAGTAGTTTGCTTAATAACATCAGATAAACTTATTTGTCGTAAATAAGCAATCTTTTCAGCGATAATACTTAAATAAGCAGGTTCATTACGTTTGGTTTTTTCCAAAGGAAAAGGTGTTAAAAAAGGAGAATCAGTTTCTAATAATATTTTATCTAAAGGTATTTTAGAAGCTACTTCGTGAGCTACTAAAACATTATTATAAGTAACAATGCCACCAATACCTATATAAAATCCTAATTCAACAGCCTTTTGAGCCTCTTCTAAATTATTTACTAAACAATGAAAAACTCCTTTAAGTTTATTTCGATAAGGCAATAAAACTTGATAAACTTCTTCAAAAGCTTCTCGAGCATGCAAAATAACAGGTAAATTATATTTAAGAGCTAAATCTAATTGAATTTGTAAATTTTTTTTTTGAATATGTAAAGAAGTTTTATCTCTATATAAATCAATACCAATTTCTCCTACTGCTACAACTTGTGGTAATCTCAAATATTGTTGAATGGTCATAGGATCTTCATTTTGCCAATAGCATGGATGTATACCCACTGCAATTTTAATACATTCATATTCTAAAGCCAACTGAAAAGCTTTTGCATTAGTTTGAGCGTTTAATCCTGGAACAATAAAATATTTAATCCCATTATTATTAGCTTTATCTATAACTTCGTTTAAATCTTTTTCATAATCATTTAAATTTAAGTGTGTATGAGTATCAATTAATAACATATATTTAATACAAAAAACTCCTATATTCTTTTTTAAATTTAAAAAATTAAAAAAACTTCATAAAATTAAGATCTTAAAAATATTAATACTTTTTATTTTAGTAGCCTTTGAAAAAAGTTAAACACCGAATATAAAAAATAAACTAAAAATTAATTTTTGAATTATAAATTTTAAATTTATTTTTTTGAATATTCACTTCTTTAGCACTATCAAGATCGTTAGACTTATTCTTAGAAAAGCTACTTAATAAACCCCCCCATTAAGCTTTAAGTCTCTAATTACTAAAAAATAGCAAAAAATCGCTTTATTATAGAAAATAATGTTTTTTTATCTCATTATAAGTTTAATTTAATAACCTAAATATCAAATCTTGATTCCTCTTTTAAGAAGAAATTAATCCTTGTATTTGCGGCAATCTTCTTATCTTCGAAAGCTGAATTATTCGGCGAAGGTAACTTCTTAACTAATTCACTTCGTCGTAACTAACTTTTAAGAATAGATGTAGTTCCTAATGTTTTTCTTTTGGAAACTATTTATTTTTTTATTAGCACTAGTAATTGATGAGATTATTTAATATTTAGGAATTTTGGTACCATAACTAAATATATATTTACAATTAAAAATCACTAATTAAAAGGGAGGATTATAATCTGTTAATCCCCCCCTTTTTGCAAAAAATATTCTATTATATAATCATATAAAAATTTTTATTTAATTCAAACTTAAATAATATTTTTCTCATAAAAACTTAATTTTTTAATAAGATAAATAAAACATTCTTCTTTACAAATGAATAGGTTTATCCACGGCTCCTAAAAAAGTTTCTAAATTTAATTCTGATAAAGTTGGATGAGGATGAATTATTTCCGTAGCGTTATACGCTGTGCCATTAAAATGCATTAAAGCTCCAGTTTCAGTAATTAATTCTGTAGCGTTATAAGCATAAATATGCATACCTAAAATTTGAAGTGTATTTTTATCAACAATTAATTTTGCAAAACCTTCTAAATCACCATCAGCATGAGCTTTACCTATTGCTTGAACAGGCATTTTAGAAATTTTATAATTTAAATTACGTTCTTTGGCTTGTTGTTCTGTACAACCAATAGAAGCTATTTCAGGAAAACTATAAATACATGAAGGAACATGATCATAATTAATAGGATTAATTTGATCTTTCAAATTTAAAGCATGATGTGCAGCTATAATACCTTCATGACTTGCAACATGAGCTAACATATATTTACCATTAACATCTCCAATAGCATATACATCAGGTATAGAAGTTTGTAAAAAATTATCAGTCAAAATACCATTTCTATCCATAGTTAAATTTAATTTATCTAAACCTATTAAATTAGGTTTTGTTCCGACAGCCATCAAAATAATATCTGCTGTTTCTTGACATAAACTTTGTTGATATTCGTAATAAACAGTATTTTTATCAATCTTAATTACATTAGCTTCTGTCATAACATTGATATTGGCATTTTTAAGATTTTTAGTATAAGCAATTATAATATCGTTATCCATTGAACTAATAATAGATTTTTGTTTTTCTACAATAATCACTTCAGATCCAAATTTATTAAAAATAGTAGCAAATTCGACACCTATTATCCCTCCACCTATTATAATTATTTTTTTAGGAAAGGTTTCTAATTGTACTAATTCTTTACTGGTATATAAATATTTATTTAAATAAGATTCTTGAGCTCCTGGTATAGGAGGTATAAAAGCATGAGAACCAGTCGCTATAATAAGTTTTTTAGTTTTTAAAATTTGATTATTCACAACAACTTGATAAGCATTTACAACTTCTGCCGAACCAAAATAAAAATCAATTGATTTATTTTTTTTCAAAAGAAAAGCTATTCCATTAGTCAAAGTTTTCACAATTTTATCTTTACGTTGTAATATAGATTTCCAATCAAAAGAAATATTTTCTATATTATTTAATCCGAATTGACTAGCATTTTTGCATAAATCCCAAACTTTAGCACTTTTTAAAAAAGCTTTTGTAGGTATACAACCATAATTTAAACAAATGCCGCCTATTTTATGTTTCTCAATTAAAGCCACTTTGGCACCTAACTGAGCAGCTTTGATAGCTGCAACATAACCTCCTGGACCGCCACCTATAACTAAAATATCATATATTTGTTGCATATCATTAAAAAACCCGCTTTACAATTGAAATATTTTTTAATTAAATAAATTTAAAACAAAATAATAAAAATAAATTGAAAAAAATTAAATAAATTTAAAAAATTAATTTTTCTTTAAGATTTATTATTAGAAATTAGTCACTAACAAATATTCAAATATTCTTTTTAAATTCTTGTAAAATTATAAATTTATAAAAATATCATTAATAGAAAATTAATAAGTTTATTAACAAATACGGATAGATTAATTGCGTTTTATGCAGCGATTTATCTTTGCTGTTTTATTTACAATCAGCCCCCGTCCAAACCGGACAAGCAAGTTTCCAAGCATCCGGCTTTCCCTAATTCACTCTCTCTCGAGAACTAATTTCCCCTCACGGTTGATTAGCTATTTAATTCTTATTGTTCTTGTTTTCTAATATCGTGTATTTGTTAATTGGTTATCTTCTGATGACAATCTTGACACAATACTTCAGTTCTTTTATTCCCGACCCTGTGGCGATGCGCGTTACGAATCGTCCCAATGTGATGAATTTGCAGTGGGGTTGTTTTGTCACAGTTCTCACAACGTTCCGCTTTTAGACGATTAGTTAAATTCGTACGACCTTGGAATATAAATCTATTAATGCTAATATCCGGATTTCCCTTATAGTTACACATTTTTTTAATTCTGTTCCAAGAATAAACATCCCACGGTTCGTAATGGGTTTTTTCTTTATTAAGATAAGAAATACACACCCAAGTCGAACCTATCTTGCATTTTTTCCGAACTCTGGCAATCGATGTTTTCCATTTTCTTGCCAGTGTCTTCAAACAGCTATACTCAGCTAGATAATTTAGATGAAATTAAAACCTTTAGATTGTTAGCTAAACAAAAGTATTGGATAAGTCCTTTGACAATTGTCTTATAGGTCCGAATTATTTCTAATTCGTCTCTCTCTTCGCTAATGTTTCGTCGTGTTTCGTTTTTCCCTTTTTTAACCAATTGTATTCATACCCATATTCTTCGACTTTCGCTTTAGAAATTTGGATTTGAACTTTGCCACTTAAGGATTTCTTATAAACCTTTTTAGTGTTTGCTGGTTGGATTTACCTTTATCATATAGGATAGAAAGTAATTAATCCCTTTGTTGGCTTTGACAATGTTTGATTTATCCCTGCTAATTGATAAAGTAATCAGCATAACGAATATATATTCAGCTCTTAGTTTTGGATTTAGGTTAAGAGAATTGTCGATTCCCAGTTTATAATGTTGGTTTTTAAGCCATGCTTTTCCATATTCTGGGCTATTCTTCCTAATTGGTTTTTTCTCTTTAATTAGTTCATTCATTTTCAAGCCGATATAATGTAGATATATATTCGCCGGCATATAGGAAATTCCGATAAAGATTCGTATTTGATCCCATCTTTCATGAAACCGGCTTTTAACCATTTGCAGATAGTCGAGAGGGTTTGATTCTTTATGATGAACTGATTTAAGGTTCTTATAAGAATCTCATGATTGATCTATATCAAAGTAACCTTTTAAGTCAATTTTGACAAGGTAATCAATTCCTTGAAATCTTTATTTAACGCGTTTGACAGCGTCATGGCCAGATTTTTTGGTTCTACACTAGGAATGAGAATTCTTTTAACTGGTTTCGGGTTATAACCATTATTGACGTATTCCTGATGGTATCTTTCTAGTTTTCCTAGATTAATTCCATCAATGGTCTCATTGTCAACACCCGGTTTTCCTGCCCCTTTGTTAGTGGCAATTTTGTTGAATGCCGTTAACATGTTATAAAAATTATTCATTCCTTGTTGGAGTTCTCTTTTTAAGGAGTGGCCTTTTGCTGAACAATATTGAATTTTATCCCGTGTTCGCGAAAGTTTAGTTTCTATTGAAACCGTTGTTGACATAGTATATCAATCCCTTTCTTGATGCCATTTAATTTATTGCATCTTTTTGCCTTTCTTAGGAATATCCCAAGAATCATTTGGTAGCAAAATAATCTTGACTAACTACTTCCATCGCAAAACACTTTTAAGAACCACTTGTCGTTATTTCTTATGTCCTTTGAGAAAATTTTCTTTATAAATCTAGTTTTTAATGAGATTATTTCTTTTAAAACTATACCTTATTAATCGCACAAAAAATAATACTAATAAAATGCTAATATTATATTTTTATAGATTATAAAATCAAAATCACAATTATAACTTTATATAAAATTCATCAAATAAACAATAATATCTTCAACAAAACATTTTTATAATTATTCAATCAAAACCGATGGATTATTAAATAAATCTTTAAAAGAACTTAAAAATCTAGATGCTATACCGCCATCTATAATACGATGATCAAAACTTAAAGACAAAGGTAACATGTAGGCTTTTCCAATATTACCATCTTCCAAAACAACAGGTTTTAACTTCATTACACCCATACCTAAAATAGCTACTTGAGGAAAATAAATAACAGGAGTTCCATAAGAAACCCCAAAAGTTCCCCAATTACTTAAAGTAAAAGTTCCATCATTAATATCTTTATAAACTAATTTTTTATCTCGAGTACGTTGGGATAAATTTTGAATAGATTCTGCAATTTTCCAAATATTTAAATTATCAGCATCTTTAATATTAGGTACCATTAAACCATCATCAGTATCTACAGCTATACCTAAATTAATATATTTTTTAATTATAATTTCTTCTTTTTGATCGTCAAAAGTAGAATTAAAAATAGGGAATTGTTTTAATAATTTAACTAAAGCTTTTGAAACAAAAGCTAAATAAGTTAGTTTTATATTTGATGTGGAATTTTTAGATTTTAATTCAGCTCTTAAATCAACAACATTATTCATATTAAATTCTTCCATTAAAGTAACATCCGGAATAATTGCTTTAGCAATAGACATTTGTTTTGATATAGCTTTACGTAAATTAGAAATTTTTTGAACTTCTACTCTGTCAACATCTTGAAATTTATTATTTTTTTTATCTACATCTGACATATATTTCATCCCCTTGTATTATTTAAATTTATAAATATATTTATTCTTCGTTATCTATTTCTATAACTGCTAAAACTTGATCCAATTCTACTTGATCTGAAGGAGAACATTTTATTTCTAAAATAACGCCATCTACAGGAGAAAGTAATGTATCAGATAACTTGTCATTTTCAATTTCAAATAATCCTTGACCTTCTTTTACTTTATCTCCGACTTTACAAAGACATTTAGTTATAGTTCCCTCATGTAAACCTTCACCTAAATCATGAAATTTAAATTCATACTTTTGTTTATGTTTCATAACAATTAAACCTACTTCTTTTTTGATTTTGTGCATAATAAAAAACAATTATTATTTTTATTATTATTTTATTTATATATCCGAAACACTAGAATACTTATAATATTTAAAATATAAAATCATTTTTATAACTTATTAAACATTTTTCTAATATAATAAATAATTTTAGTAGGATTTAAAACTTGATGATATTCTCCTCTAGCTAAAGGAGTTATAATATCGTGGCCTGTAATACGTACAGGAGCAGTTTTTAAAGCATCAAAAGCATATTCATTTACTAAAGTAATTATTTCTCCTGCCGGACCATAAGTTTTAGTAGCTTCATGAGCTACTACTATCCTACCAGTTTTTTTCACAGATTGAACAATAGTTTCTTGATCTATAGGAATAATACTTCTTAAGTCAATTAATTCAACAGAAATATTATCTTTTTGCAAAGATTCAATAGCATTTAAAATCACAGGAATAGCAGATGACCATCCTACTATAGTAACATCAGAACCTTCTTTAACTACTCGAGCTTTACCAATTTCTATTTCATAAGGTTCTACAGGAACTTCTTCTCTACGAGCACGATATAAAACTTTTGGTTCTAAAAAAATCACAGGATCATTACATTTTATAGCAGATATCAATAATCCTTTAGCATCAATAGGATTAGATGGGACTACTACATGTAATCCTGGAAAAGAAGCTAACATACCTTCAATAGATTCAGAATGATGTTCTAAAGCTTTAATATTGCCTTGTATTGTAGTTCGAATTACCATCGGAACTGTAAAATTTCCACGAGTACGATTACGTAATCTCACAGCATGACAAAATAAATCTTGTAAAGCTGGAAAAATAAAACCTTCAAATTGTATTTCCGCTATAGGACGAAAACCCGCTAAAGCTAATCCGATGCCACTACCTAAAATACTAGATTCCGAAATAGGAGTATTAAAAACTTTTGACCCCCCGTATTTATTATATAAACCTCTAAGAACTCTAAAAACGCCACCTAAATGTTCAACATCTTCTCCAAACAAAATAACTTTCGGAATATTCTCTAACGCATAATCTAAAGTATGATTAATAGCTTCTAACATATTCATTTTTATAAAAGCCATAATTTTATTTCCCTTCTTCTGTTGATTTTAAAAATAATTCATAATCATGCAACTGATTTTTTAATTGAGAAGTCATATTTTCATAAGTATGTTCGAAAACCTCTCTTGGTTCTACTATATTAGCGTAAGTTAAAATAGATTTATGAGCTTCTTTGATTTTCTCAATAACATTATTTTTAATTTTATTAATCAAATCATCTGTTAAAATATTTTTATTCATTAAATATTTTTGAAATCTTAAAATAGGTTCTTTTTTAAACCATTCTTCTTCTTCAGTTTTAGAACGATATAAAGAAGGATTGTCGTTGGTAGTATGCCCTAATAAACGATATGTATATAATTCCATTAAAGAAGGGCCATTTCCGTTTCTAGCAGATTCAATAAAATGTTTGGAAGCAGCATAAACAGCTAAAATATCATTACCATCAACTCTTATACCAGGTATACCAAAAGCAATAGCTTTTTGAGCTAAACTTTCAGCATAACAAGCTACTTTTCTAGGAGTAGAAATAGCATATTGATTATTTTGAATAGCTACTACTAAAGGAACTTGAAAAACCGCTGCATAATTCAAACCCGCTGCAAATTCTTCACTCGCAGTACCGCCATCTCCAATAGTTGCTACTGTAACATCCTTTTTATTATCTAATTTACTAGCTAAAGCTAATCCAGCACCTATATTTATAGAACTACCAATAATAATATTAACAGGCAAAATACGTTTTCGAGAATCTATAGCTGAACCTCTTTCATTACCATACCAATAAAGCAAAATATTTTCTACAGAAACACCACGATATAAAAACATTCCTAAATCACGAAAATAAGGAGAAATCCAATCATTATCTGAACAAGCCGCAGCAAGACCTATCTGACAAGCTTCATGACCTGTATTTAATACATAAGAAAGCATACGTCCTTGACGCTGATATTGAAAGGCTGCTGTATCTGTTTCTCTAGTAAAAACCATAAACTCATACATTTTTAATAATTCTTCATTTGATAAATTAGGTTCAAATTCAGGATTAATTACAAAACCTTTTTCGTCTAAAACTTGAAACATAGGTTTTTGTTCTACATTATATAAAAAATCATCTATCTTTTTAAACAAAATTATAACTCCTTTATTTAACTTTCTAAATAATAATAAATATTACATTTAATAATTAAATTATTTAACTTAAATTAATTTAATAAAATCATAAAAAAATTCAAATTATTTAATCAAAATTTGAGATACATTCACTTCAATTAGTTGATTGGCTTCTATTTGATAATCAATCATTTTGGCATTCAATTCATCGAAGTTTAAAACCGGTATAACACCAAAATACAAAGATAACCAAGATGCTTCTTTAAGATTTGCAACTACAGCTAATATTGGAAAAGCAGAATGAAACTTAGAAATAATACAAGCATCTGAAAAATTATTTACTAAAATAGCTTTAGCATTTATAATGCTAGCTAATTCAATTGCACCTAATAAAAATTTTTCCCTCCAAATTTTAGGTTCATAATAATTCAAAAAAACATCATAATCTAAAAATTTTTCCGCACTTTTATTAATATTATACATATATCGAACAGATTCTAAAGGATAATTTCCTGAGGCACTTTCGCCAGATAACATAGTAGCACTTGTACCTTCTCGAACCGCATTGAAAACATCTGAAATTTCGGCTTTAGTAGGGCGGGGATTTTTTTGCATAGATTCTAACATCTGAGTAGCTACAATTACCAGTTTACCTTTCTGAAGACATTTATCAATAATTTCGCTTTGATATAAAGGAACTAAAGTACCATCAATTTCAATTCCCAAATCACCTCTAGCAACCATAATACCATCCGAAATATCTAAAATTTCATCTATATGATCTATACCTTCTTGATTTTCTATTTTAGCAATAATTTTAAGATTATCACATTTATTCGATTCCAAAAGATCTTTAATATCTTGTATATCTTGAGCATTTCGGACAAAAGAAGCCGCGATATAATCATAATTTTGTTCAATAGCGAACAAAATATCTTTTTTATCTTTTTCCGACAAAAAAGGAATATTTAACTTAACACCAGGAACATTAACACCTCTTCGAGATTTAACTAAATGAGTATTTTGGGCTTTTGTGATTAACTCTTTTGTCAAATCATCCTTTTCAATCACTTGCAAAGATAAATAACCATCATCAATATTAATAAAATCACCTATATGTAATTCATTATAAAAATTCGAATAAGTTACAGAAAAAATTTTACTATTACCTAAAACTTCTTTTGAAGAAATTCTCACTAAAGAATCTTTATTTATTAAAACATTACCATCAAAATTATGAGTTCTAATTTCAGGACCTTTAGTATCTAACATTAATGCTACATATTTATTTAATTCTTGATTAATAGTTCTAATAATAGAAATTATTTTTTTACTAACATCATAATCAGCATGAGAAAAATTAAATCTAGCAACACTTAAACCATTAGAAATCATATTTTTCAAAATTGTTTCAGAATAACAGGAAGGTCCTAAAGTGCAAATAATCTTTGTTTTATTCATAAATAACCATATCCCACTTTGCTTTTTTACATTTACTTTAAAAATTAATCTCAAATTAAAAAATATTTTATCAAAATCTTAAAAAAAATTATGTTTAAAAACCGATCATGACTAATAATTCAATAAAAAATTAAAATTACTACTATATTATAAATCTTTTTTTATTATTTGCAAATCTATAAAATTAACATATTTTAAGAATTTTATAAAAATTATTTATCAAAAAATATCTAAAATCAAAATTTCTAATTATTATATTTTTAGATTTAATATAAGTTAATTTATCCTGTGAATAAAGAAATTAAATTAACAACAAATATTAAAATAAAAAAAGAAAAAAAATATTTAGTAATAATAAAATTTCTCATATTTTGATAACGGAACAAATCTATAAAAAAAGAAATTAATATAATAATTCCATCCACAAAAAATAAAATATAATGTAAATTCAAATTAAATTTTTGATTTAATAGCAAAAATATAATGTCAGTTCCGCCAGTAGAAGAGCCACTAGAAAAAATTAAACCACAACCAATTCCTATACAAAAACTTATAATTAAAGAAATAACTAAAAGTTTTAATAACTTATTTTTCTTAATAAAAACTGGTAATAAATTAATAAAAAAACTCTTATCAACAGAATTTTTAGATAAAAATTTAATAGACCAAGTAAAAATTAAATTAAAAAAAACAGTAGTTATGAGAAAAAAGCAAGTATTAGGTAACCAAAAACCAAAAAATAACATAATAATTAAGCGAGAAATGATAATGCCTAAAGGATTACTAAACCAATAATTTTGTCTTTTATTAAAGCGATTATAAAAAAAAACTTTGTCTAAAAAAAGCAAATTACTTTCTAATCCACCTACTATAAAATCTTCAGCTAAAATAAAAAAATAAATACTAAAAATTAATAATAATAAACCTAATATAATTTTCAAAATCAAAAATAAATAGAGAAAAAAAATATCATTTAACATCGATTTATAAAAAAAAGATAAAAATAACATAATCAAAATAAAAATTAATGAAATAATAATTTGTATAAATTTACTATTTTTCTTCATTTAAAAATATTTCAGACCTACCTTTCTTGTCTATAAATTAATATTTTTTTCAATAAAATTTTTAATATTTTAAAATTAAAGATAATTAAAACATAAATAAATGGAGTTTTTTAGATAGAGTCATAAAAAAACAATAAATAAATATAAAAGTGACTAATATTTCAACATATTAGTCACTAAAAAGCATGAATAACCCAAAAGAAATACAAATAATTGCATACATGTCTCTATTTTTTATATATAAAATTATATAAAATAATAACCAAAAAATATATTATTACAATCCGATGATAATAAAATAAATTAATCAATTAATAAAGCAAAAACGAAAACACATGTTCTTACAAAAAATAAAATAACATAAATCTAAAAAATTAATTGCATCATAATCGAAACAAAATTAATTTAAAAATAATATAAAAACATGGATAGATTAATTGCGTTTTATACAACGATTTATATTTGCTATTTTATTTACAATCAGCCCCCGTCCAAACAGTTTGATCAAGTTTCCAAACACACCACTTGCCATAATTTACTCTCTTTCGAGAACTAATTTTTCCTTGCGACTCATGAGCTATTTATTTATTCTTATTGTTCTTATTTTTCTGATATCATGTATTTGTTGGTTGGTTATCTTCCGATGACAAACTTTACACAAAAATCTTGTTCTTTCATAATCTTTTGGCGATTCACATTGTGAATTGTCCCAATATGATGAATTTACAGTGAAGTTTTTATGTCGCAATTCTCACAACGTTCCGCTTTTAAGCGGTCAATTAGAGTTGTTTCAGACATTTTCGTATTAATCGATCTTTGATAGTCGGTAGACCTAGGGGGTCTGGTTCTTTTATTATCATGAGGAATGAGAATTCTTTTAACTGGTTTCGGATTATAACCATTGTTGACGTATTCCTAGATGGTATCTTTCTAGTCTTCCTAGATTAACCCCATCAATGGTTTCATTGTCAACATTTGGTGTTCCTGCCCCTTCGTTAGCGGCAATTTTATTAAATGCGGTTAACGTATTATAAAAGTTATTCATTCCTTATTGTAGTTCTCTTGTTAAAGAGTAGCCATTTGATGAACAATATTGAATTTTATCCCGTGTTCGCCAAAGTTTAGTTTCTATTGAAACCGTTGTTGACATAGTATATCAATCCCTTTCTTGATGCCACTGAATAAATAGTAAATTACTTTCTTCTTTCGCCCTATAAGAGTCGTTAACTCTTTTCTCGGTAAGCCGATTAACTAAATTATTCCAAATTTAGGTTTACCTTTACGACTACTAAAAAGATTCTTTATCCTTGACCATCCAGACTTTCATTTCCAGATTAGTAAACTTAATTACTTAGTTTTAGGATTCTCCAAGTTACACTAAATTTCGACCTTAATTCCTTAGGGGAAGTATCCTCTTTAGGAGGCTGATTCCAGGTTTTTATGATAAACTACTCAATACCGAAGTTATGTATTAGTAGGATCTGGACTGTCCGTTTCAGCAACTTCCGAGACAGGTTCTCTTATTACATCAATTTTCCTTCTTAGGCCATCTCAGGCTTGCCCGTAGAATTATTTGGTGGCGGCGTCTTCTTGACTAATTTGCTTTCGTCGCAACCCGCTTTTATGGTCTGCTCTAATCTGACATTCTTTCGTTTGCTAGACCGACCATCTCCTTTCAGAGTTTATCAACCCTGGCTATTGGTTAGATAGCACGAAATTTAGGCCTCTTTGGCGCCCGATATAAAATCATAAGATTTATATTAAAAATGGAAAAATTCTATATTAATTGAAATACTACTTTTTTATCGTAACTTAAAAATAAGAAAAATGCAAATTTAAGATATTAAAAAAATATTATAATAATTTTTCAGAACTTAAAATTCTTTTCATGAAATTTTTTAATTAATATATTTTAAATAACGTTTAAAATATTTTTTATATTTATAATTATCAAATATTCACACTAATTCTTAAAATTAATAATCTGCCAATCATTAATAAAAATAAACTTTCTTAGTTGGATATTGTTTTGTTTTTTTTAAAGAAATAAAAAGATATCTTAATCTTATATTTTTTTTATTTGAATAATAAAAAAACTTTATTTTTTATTTTTTTAAAAAAATAAAAAAATTTAGAGATATATTATAAATGAATTTAATTCGTTTTTTATTTAGTAAATCAAATAATGAATTTATTTAAATAAATTAGAACAATTGAAAATAGAATTAATAAAGCCAATATTCCTACCAAATTAAACCATTTACAAATTGGAAAAAACGAATTCATTAAGTTGACCATTGCCATTCATTCTAAAAATACTTACCAAAAAATTGATTCACGTAAATTGATTAACGACTTCAAAATAAAAATCTTTTTGTCGATCTTTAAATCTTAATAGCCATTAAAGAATAATAAGAATTCATTTTTTCCACTAGATAAATTTCGCATTAACCCTTTTAATCCTTTTATTAACAATCAGATATTTTTCAAATTTAAATATCTAAACCAACCAAAAGATTATATTAAATAATTAATTGATAAAATTTCCATTCATAAATTCCAAACTTTATGTTCAAGATTTAAAATATATTAATTTTTTTATTATCCAAGATAAACAAAGTTATTAGGAAAAAAACTAATTAAATGTATAAAGAACAGAATATATCCTTCTTTTATCCATTATCAATGTTTTTATGAGCATCACAAAATCACCAATTTATACCAAAAAACTTTTAACGAGAAGATTACTAAAAAAAAGTTTATACTATTATGAAAAAAAATGATATTAGTTATCGGTTAAAAATTAAAAAAAATTTTACTTAATGTAATTTAAAAAATAATCTCCTAATCATTCCTAATTGAATAAATCAAGATTTTATGACTACCAAAACTTTTCGAAAACTCTTTACTGTAATTATTTTAAAAATAATCAAGAATTTCTCTATTTTTCTTTTATTATTGATTCTTGTAACAATCAAATTATTTCCTTTCATCTTTCCGATAAACAAAATCAAGATTTATTTTTAAAGACAATCAAAAAAATCTCTAAATTAAAAAAACCTTGCATCATAAACTCGGATCAAGAAGCAGTTTATCAAACACAAAAAATTTAACAAGTTTTAATAAAAAAGGCTTTTTAATGAGTATGCCTCAAAAAGCTAATCACCGTGATAATGTCGATAATGTCTTGATTGAAAACTTTTTTAGCCAAATAAAAACGATTTTACAACATCAAAATCCTTTTTTTATTAAAAAAATCTCCTGATAAAATGAAAAAAATAATCAATTAATTTCAGGTTGTTAATACTAATTAACATTTTTAATCATTTTATTTTGTTCGAATAATATGTTTTTTATCTTTTCCCCATATTTAAATTATTTAAACCTAATTAAAACAATTTTATGTTTACGAGAAAAGATAAAATTTTAAGGAAAAAAATCTATTCGCTTCTGATTAACATGATAACTAATTATAACAAAATAAAAATTTCATAATTATTAACCTAAAAAATAATAATATTTATATCTCAAATATCTCAAATAATTATATACATATTAATAAATACATTATTTTTAACTCAAAATAATCAATTTAAATTTAATTATAATTATTATATCGAATAAATCAATGTTAATAATTAAATAAAAATATGCATGTTAACATAATAAAAAAGGAAATATTTTTTATGCTACTTAACAAAATACAAAAACAACTTACTGATAAAATTATTAAAGTTTTTGAGAATAAACAAACTACTTTACTTGTAGCCCCAACAGGTTCAGGAAAAACAGTTATGTTTTCTTTCATTTTAAAACATTTTTTACAAATAAAATCTATTAATAAAGCTTGTGTATTAGTTCATAGAGAAGAGTTAATGCAACAAAATAAAAATACCTTTGAAATCATTAATCCAAATATAACCACATGTTTTTTTAACTCAAAAATAAAAAAATGGAATGCTCAAGTAATTTTTGCTATGGTGCAAACTTTAGCCAAAAATCTTCCAGAAAAACCTGATATAGATATGTTAATTATTGATGAAGCTCATCATTCTGCAGCCAATACCTACAAAATAATTATCGATAATTTTCTCAAGTTTAATCCTCAATGTAAAATTCTTGGTGTTACAGCTACCCCTATAAGAGGTGACAAAAAAAAATTAAAAGAAATTTTTCCAGAAATTACAGCCCAAATTACAGTAAAAGAATTAATTAAAGCTGGTTATTTAGTAAAACCAGAAGTTTTTATTAGAGATGTTGGTATTAAAGAAAAAATATTTCAATTATATAAAAAAAATCAAGAATATAATTTAAACAAGGTAGCAGATATTATAAATACAACTGCTATTAATTCGGAAGTAATTGATCACTGGAAAAAATATGCTCAAAATCGTCAAACTATAATTTTTTGCGCAAACATCAAACATGCTCATGATGTAACAGAAGCATTTAAAAAGGCTGGCATTAAAGCTCAATTAATTACAGGAAACGATAACAGCGAAACAAGAAATATTGTATTAAAAAAATTCGATAAAACAAAAATTCAAGTTATCGTTAATGTTAATGTATTAACAGAAGGATGGGATTGCCAAATCGTTTCGTGCGTGGTCTTATTGCGCCCAAGTTCGTTTAAATCTACAATAGAACAAATGATTGGCCGAGGTTTAAGACTTTTAAAAAATCACAATAAATATCCTCATATCACAAAAAAAGATTGTATTATACTAGATTTTGGAACATCTATTCAAAATAATCCTAATTTATTTGAATATTTATCTCCATATGAAAATCCAAATAAAAAACATTTAAATAAAACAAATTCTACCAATACAGAATTTAATTCCAGAGAATCTAAAGAAATACAATTCGTCAAAGATATTAAAATGAAAAAATATGATGTATTACAAAATTCAAATTTTGAATGGTATGATCTAGCTAATAATAAAAAACATTATATAGCAGGTTTCCATACTTGGGCTTATATAACTCATTATAAAAATATCTACATAGCTATTGGTGGAAAAAAAGAACCCAAAACAGCTAAATGTTTATTTAAAGGAAACGAAGATAATTGTTTCGCTATTGCTAACGATTGGTTAAATTTACATGAAACTGACAAATCAGTGTATAAAACTCAATATTGGAATACACATCATTACACATCCAAACAAAAAAATTATTTGTTACGTTTATTAAAATTAAGACAAAAAAATAAAAAAATTAATTTTTCCATTTTATTTGATGAACAAAAAATAAAAAATATGAATAAATATCAAATGTCTAAAATAATAACTTTTTTAATTAAATATAATGAAATCAAAAAAATAATACTAAACATCAAAAAACTTATTAATTAATAATTAAGATAGTTAAAAATAAAAACGATTGTATAAAAAAATTAAAGATTTAATACATTTCTTTTAAAATTTTCAACAACAACATGATTATCATCTTTAATAATAATTAAATTAGTTTGCACATAAGGAGAAATATCTACAATCCTTTGCGGAGGAATGGCCATAATAAATTGAATCTTTAAAGAATTAAAAAAACGCATCATGCCTTCTATTCTAGCTTCATCCATATTATTAAAAGCTTCATCAAACAAAACCAAACAACCTTGATTATCATTAGCACTATTTAACTGTTCAAAACAAATAGACATGATAATGTAAAAAGGTACTTGAGTTTCACCTCCAGATTTTTCACGAAAAATTTTAGAAAACAAAGAATAATTATTGTTCATGTCTTTTATTTGAATATCATAAGTCATATAATTACGATAATCTAAAAAAGATTCCGCTATTTCTTCATAACCTTCTTCCGAAGAAATAATTTTATCAAATAATTCATCTAACAAAATATTTTCGCACATTAAACCTCTTTCAAATAACTTATTTTTAGAATCATTATTATCATAACTAGAAATTATATCATAATATTTTTTGTAATCCGGATCATTAGAAGGTTTAATAAGTATTTGATAACTATCATTACCAAAAGGTCTATCACTTAATAATTGATTTAACTTCTGAATTTGTTGTTTAGTATTATCTATGCTTTCCTTTAATTTATTAATAAATTCTTCTTTAAAAATTATTTCAGTTTTATTAGTTAATTCTTTAGCTTCTTGTTCATAATCTGATAAATTTTGAGAATTTGTAAAATTATACTCTTGATAAAAATATTCTAAACTTTCTAATCGGGCTTCAATATTAGAAATATTATATTTTTGTAAATAAATTTGCATTTGATTTATTAAATCTATTTGTTGATTTAATTTTTGCTGTTCTATATTTTTTAAATAATCATGAATTTTATTTAAAATTAAATCATAATTATCATTATATTTTTGATGATAATTACATAAATGTACATTTATTTTCTCTTCTATAGATGTAGAAATATTTTTGTCTATTAAAAAATTTAATTTTTGATTTAATTCAGACAAATTAATTTGAATCTTTTGAATTTCTGATTCGTAATTATTCAAATTATTTTTTAAATCTGCTATTTTAAAAAAAATTCTTTCTAATTGTTCATTATGATTCTTTTTTTGATCCAGAAGGGCAACTAAATTATCTTGGACATCTCGCAAATTTAAATCAGAACTTAATTGAGTTATTCGTTGCGAAACATTTTGTATTTTTTCCTTAATAGAGAATAATTCCGAATATAAATTAAAATTATCAGAAATTAAAATATTAGATAATTTACTTTTATTCAATAAATTGATCATTTCTTGATGTTTATTTAATGAACTTTGATGCTGTAATAACAAAGAATTAGATTGTTGAATTTCTGATAGAATAAAATTTTTGCGCATCTTAATAGAATTCTTACCAATATAAGGAAATTGATAAAATTTTGGATTAATTTTTCTCAAAGTATATTGGCTATAAACCAAACAATCAGGAGTGATAGCTGTTTTATGTTTTTTTAAATTTACAGAATCTAATTCACATATAATATTTGACAAAAGCAAACGAATATATTTTAAAGCATTTTCATTATTAGAAGATATCTTATTTGATAAACTGTTAAAGTTATCTTGAATTAAAGGTATTTTTGCTACATTAACTAATCCTATATCATAAAAATTATGATCTGCAGATTGCGGTAAATTGCTATATATTTTTAATGCCTGATCAAAATAATTTTCTTCTATCAATAAATTAAATTTTCTATTTCCTAAAAAACCTTCTATAGCGTTTCTCCATAAATTATCATTAATATCTATTAATTCACATAAAGGATAAATACTGACTGAAAAACTATAAAAATCACTTAATTTTTTATTTAAAATTTCGATTAAATTTTGTATATGACGAGGATAAACAGATATAACAGAAGAAAGAATACGACAATCTTTCTCTTTATCTGAAATTTTTTTCTGTAAATCTAAAATAATTTTATTAGAGTCATTTTTTTGTATATTAATATTAATTATTTCTTTTGATATCGAATGCCATAATTTTTCCAAAATAAATTTTAATTTGGGTAAATTGATTTTAATTTCAGACAATTCTAAATTTAAAAAATCACTTATGCAATTGATACTATCTAAATAAATTTCAGAAAAAGATAAATTTTGTAGCTGTTTTAAATTAATTAATTCTTGATTAATTTGATGTCGAAATAAATTAATTTTTTCCTGCAAAGTATGTTCAATATTTTGATAAAAAACTAAATCTTTTTGAAGATTATTTAACAACAAATTCCTATCATTAGATTTCAAAACAGATAATTCATTGTTTAAATTTTCTATAGTTAAATTAATTTGTTCTTTCTTAAATAATATTTTTTGCAAATTTAGTTCATCAGCTTCTTTTTTGGAACGAAAACAATCCAAATCAAAATGATTTTTTTTAAGGTTTACCTTGTATACAAGACATTGATAAATTTGAATCTGCTCTTTTAAATGAATAAATTTTTTATCAGCATCTATAATATTAGATAAATGAAATAATTTATTTTTTTCAAATTCTATTTGAAATTCTAATTTTTTCAATTGTTTAAAGCTATTTTTTAAACTCGAAATATTTATAGGATTAGGTTCTAACAGAAACTCAAAAACAAAATTTTGCAAATTAAGTGGTTTAAAAGCTAAAGCTTTAGGTAACATTTGGATATATTTGCTCACATTAATATTCAAATAATTGCCTATAGCGTTTTGATATTGTTTTTTAGTATCAAAAAAATTAAAATCAGAAACATATTTTCTTAAAAAAAGAAAAAGTTGTTTATGAGTTTTGGGTTGATCATCTTCTACACACATATTATTAATAAACTTCATATTTTCTACAAAATAAAATTTTTCTTTTAATTGGCCACTACGAGAAAGTTCTAAAGCGCAACCGAAAATACTATATTTTTTGTTAATATTATCATAAAATTCTAATAAAATATGTGTAATAACATCTTGATCTCTTAAAAATTCTTTATTCTCTGCTCCAATTTTGCAACGCATATAACTCTCTAAAGAACGTTTAGCATTAACATTTGCTGCTATATTAAATTTAACATGATTACGTTCTCCTATTAAAACATATTGTAAAGCATCCAATAAAGTAGATTTGCCAGAACCATTTTCTCCGGAAACCAAAGCATTATTTTCGATATCAATAACTTGAAAACCAAAAAAATGCCAATTTACTAATTGTATTTTTGTCAATTTTTTCATTTTAATTTTTCACATCCGTAGTAAATAATTCTTGATAATATTGCAGCATACCCAAATTAATTAAATACAAAATAGTTGGATAAATACGAATTACCAAATCATTAGGCAAATAATGATTATAATCAGAGAAATCAATAATATTATATTGTTTAAATAAAATTAAAGAATTCTTTATTTTTTCTTTAGTTAATTTGTTAATTTCGGCATAACCGATACTTTTTAATTCAAGATAAATATCTTGTAAAAAAATTTCAATTTTATTATTTAAGGGCGTTAATTCTTTCTTTTTTTGAAATAAAATTCTAAACAAAAATAATAATAAACTTTCTTCTTTTTTAATTCTTAATTTATTCAATTGTTGAACATTTTTAAGAAAAATAACTTCATCATGTTTATGAATTTCCAATTCAAAATCAATTAATTTCAAAAAATAAATAAACATTTCTTGATGTAATAAAATAAATCTATAATCATTTAAATCAGAATTTTTTTGAGAAGTTAAATAATTAACTTGAAATAATTTATTAATAATGCGGGAAAAAATATCTTTTTCCTTTTCTTTCAAAATTTTAAATTTCTGAGAAAATATTTGCAACTCTTGTGTTTTTTGATCCATAATTTCGCTTCCTAAAAATATTCTGAATTAAAAAATCCTAAATTTAATCCAAATATAACATATTTTAAAAATCACCATAAATTTAAAAAAATTTTTAAAAAAATTTTTGATCTATATTTAAATAAGTATATTTTTTTTAAAAAAATCATATAATTGATCTGAATCAATATGAGGAGCTATAAATTTAGCTACTTCTTTAGTACGCGGATATAAACTATTACCCATAGCTATACCAATATCAGCATAAGATAACATTTCAACATCATTACTACCATCTCCTGTACAAATTAATTGATAATCAGGATATTTAGATTTAATTTTTGCAATACCATAAGATTTATTAACATAATCAACAGTTAAATCTACATGACTATTCCAAAAGCATATATTTAAAAAACTTAAATCATTCTTAAAATTTTTAATTTTCTTAACATCCGAACCTAAAGCAACCATAAAATGGATCTTAGACATTAATTTTAAATCATAATCTAAAACATAATTTAATTCTTTTTGATAATAACGAATCAAAGATTTATCTGATAAATTAGGATTATATAAAATTACTTCTTTGTCGATATTAACACCTGCTAATAAAATATTAAAATTTTTAATTTTGTTCACAAAACATTCGATATTTTCAGATGGAATAGGATTTTCATCAATAATACCGTCTTTTTTAGATATAGTAACAGCGCCATTCATAATAACAAAATAATGAAAGCAAGATATCAAATCTCCCAAAACATTTAAATTACGATAATTTCTTCCTGTAGCAATACCCAAAATAATACCTGGTTTACTTGCTAAATCTAAAATTAATTTTTTGGTTTGCGGTAAAATTATTTGTTTTTTATTATGATAAAGAGTTTGATCTATATCAAAAAAATATATTCTTTTCATCTGACATTATCTTCCTAATTCTTGTTTTTTTTAATTATTGAAAGTAAAAAATTTATTAAAAATTATAAATAAAATTTGAATAACAATAATTTGATTCAACATTCAAATAATAAAAAAATTATAACAAATCTTATATAAACCAAAGAAAGAGAAATTTTCATTATAATAATATATAATTATTTTTTTAAAACTTAAAGATATAAATTAAATATTAAATTATATAAAAATTATTATTATTTATAATTTCAAGAACATAGTAAGATTATTTTAACAAAATTGTAAAAAAAATAACTTAAATTTGTCTCTATTATATATTTAAAAACAAAAAAATTTAAATTTTTTTTAATTTATTTATGCTAAAATAGACTTATGTTGGATATTTTTAGGGAATAAAAATTCCTAAATTAAAATCTAAACATTGTAATATTTTACAACTCCATAAATTTCACTTAAAATACAAAAAATTTAATCTTGATATTATATTGCTTCCTTAAGTCGCTAAACATTATAATAAAATATCAAGTAAAATAATTAATAAAATTGAATTTTAATAGATATTTATTAAAATAACAATTCAATTTGGAAATATAAAATATAATTTTACAAAAAAAGAAAGGGGTATTCTAATAAATGTCAAATAATCAAAAAAAAGAAAGTAATACTAAAATATTCGGTTTTAAACCCATTTTTTTTTCAACATTACTTTTGATATTAGGATTAAATATTTTTTGCATAGCTCATTATCCAGATAAAATTAATAAATTCTATCATCCTTTATTAACTCCTTTATTTTTAATAACTATGTTAGGCATCACTTTAAGCTATATAGGTTCTAAAGTTCCCGGTTTAAATAAATTAGGTTTAGGTTTTTTACTTTGTATTTTTATACCATCTTATTTAGTTTTTAAAGGATGGATACCAAAACAACTAGCTGAACATATCGATAAAGGATTTTTTAATAAACCTAATAATGAATATGGAATAGGTATTAATTTTTCACAATTTTTTATAACTATTGTTATAGCAGGCAGTCTTTTAAGTGTAGATAGACAACTATTAAAAAGATCTTTAATAAAATTTGTTCCTTTGACAATTTTTAGTGTTTTTATATGTTGTGTAACTATTGGCGGATTAGGATATTTATTAAATTATCAATGCCCAGAAATATTTCAAAAACTTAGTAAAGGTCCTATATTAGATTCAATATTTTTTGTATTTGTGCCTTTAACTAATGGAGGTACTAATTTAGGAATTAACGGTTTTGCTAATGGAATTTATAAAGAAGCTTTTCAAGCTGAAGCTTCAACTATTAGAACTGCTATTCTAGGCCCTTTAGTTCTAGCTCGTACACTAAGTATTTTTATAGCAGGTTTGCTTTATATTATATTTGATAAAAGCAAATATAGTGGTCAAGGTCAATTAGAAAAATCTTCTTCTAATTCGAATCCAAAAGATCAAATAAAAACCGCCAAAATACAAGAAATAAAAGATTTTAAAACAATATGTATGGGATGGTTAATTATTTTTGCACTTTATTCTGTAGGAAGCATGATAAATCAATTATTATTTGGTAAAATGGACCCAATGGTTTATATGATAATTTTATTATTAATAATTAAAATATTTGACCTAATGTCTCAAGAAAACCAAAATGCTGTTACTCAATCTGGCAAATTCATGACAGAAAATTTCACAAGTGCTGTATTGGTAGGTTTAGGATTAACTACAAATTTCCAACAATTAAAAGAAACAGTTTTAAATCCAAGTATTTTAATAATTGTATACGCTTCTTTATTGATTGCTACTTTAATTACATTTTTCATGGCGCCAAAATTAGGATTTTATCCTTTAGAAACAGCTTTAACATCAGGAATTTCATCTTACAGTATTGGTGGAGCAGGTAATGTAGGAGTAATGACCATATCTCATAGAATGAATTTATTACCTTTTGCAATGATAGCCACTAGATTAACAGGGCCTTTGGTATATGTCATCGCAAATATAGCTTTTCGTAGTATCTACATGATATAAAATTTCTTTTTATTATACGAAATCAATTATTAATGAAAATTTAGTTTTAAATTGAATAAAGATCAACTATTAATATATTGTTGATCTTTATTTTTTTCTTTCTGAATTCAAATAAATTTTTTTAATATTTTCATATCAATGAAAATATTATCTTTTCTGTTTAAATTTAAACAATAACACAATACATTGCATATATTAGAACAAAAAAAGCAATAACATGTTTTACAATAATAACAAAACATAAACGAAACCATCGACAAAATTGCTTTTTAAAATCAAATATATCATTCCACACGTTACAATAAACAAAACAAAAAGTAAACAATATTAAACGTAATAAAGTAATGGAAATAAATATTTTTTTTTTTCTGCCAAAACATGTTTTTATAACTTGTAGTATTAAATATTTTTTTAACATAAAAAAATTATAACCTATTCTGAAAATTATTTAAATTTTTTTCAATTTAATTAAATATTTTTTATAATTTTTAATTAAAATAATTTTGAATAAAAATTAAAATAATAAAAGCTTTTTTCAAATGAATATAAAAGAGAGAATCAAAAAATATGTTTCAATTATCTTTAGAAAATATTATCATTTGTATAATATGCTATCTTATAGGATCTATTCCTTTCGGTTTATTAATAGGCATTTATAATGATAAAAAAATTAATTTATTAGGATCTAAAAATATTGGAGCATCCAATGTTACAAGAATTTTAGGTTTTAAATATGGTTTATTAACTTTTTTATTAGATTTTCTCAAAGGATTTTTACCTGTTTTTATTTTTAAAAATTATAATTTAAGTTTATTTCCCAAAGACAAAACAATAATATTAGGGGTTTGTGCTATTTTAGGACACATGTTTTCTGTTTTTAATCGTTTCCAAGGAGGAAAAGCTATAGCAACTTCTGTTGGAGTAATTTCAGGAATTCATTTTTGGATCGGGATTCTAGGTATTATAATTTTTGCAATCTTAATAAAATTAACTGGTTACGCTTCTTTAGCTTCTTTAATTGCTACGATTATTACTAATATTAATTTATATATAACAAAAAAAAATTTATATAACTCTATAATGATAGCAATTATAACTATTTTAATTTTCATAAAACATAAAAAAAATATTATTAATCTATATCAAGGTAAAGAGAATAAATTTAATATTAAAAATAAAAAATAAATTTTAAATCATTAATAAAACAAATGAATATATATAAAATAATAAAAATTAAAAAAAAGTAACAATATCAAGATCTGTTAAAGTATCAAAACGATCAAATATAATATGAGTATTTTTATCAAAAGAATCTTTTTTTAAAAAATCCAAGTTTAAAGGCCAATGTTTATATTTTAAAGTCAAAAATACCCGATAGAAAATTTTTTTCTTTATAATTTGAAAATAACGTTTAGCTATAGAAGGACCTAAAACAGTTATATCAATTGACAAATTGTTTTTCAAAATAATCTTAATTTTATTAGCTATATCTTGCACTTTCATAATACTCGGATGCATAATTAAAATTTTACTAATCAACATAAAAGGAGGATAATTATTAATTTGGCGTTCTCGCAAAATTTTTTCATAAAAAAATTCAAAATTATTATTTACAATAGAATCTAAAATATAATTATTAGTATTATAAGTTTGTATTATAATACGAGATTTTTTAGGCATATTATATATTAATTGTACTAAAATTTGAAAAGATTTTTCTGAGGCTGTAAAATGATTTATATTTAATAATGAATCAAATAAAACAATTCCTAATAAATTCGTTGGCCAAGAAAGACCATTTTTAATTATCATAGTAGTACCTAAACAAATATCTATTTTATTATTATTTAAATTAGATATAATATTTTCATACTCTTTCATATTAAAATTTCGAATATTATCTGAATCTATACAATAAATACAAGATTCAGGTATTTTTTGTTTTAAAAAATTTTCAATAGATAAAATACCTGAAAACATACTAGAAATAGTTTTTTGTTGGCATAAATAGCAATGTTCGGAAAATTCCTCTTTGTAACCACAACAAGAACATTTTAATATTTTAGGATCAATATAATAATGTAAAATACAACCACAATTAGAGCATTTAGGAATATAACCACAATGCAAACACAAAACCAAACGTGAAAAACCTTTAATATTAACAAATAATAAACTTTTTAATTTTAATTTAGTATTTTCAATTAATAATTCGGTTAAAGCAAAAGATAAAGGTGATATATTACCTTCTTGTAATTCTTTTTTCATATCAATTAATTGAATATCATATTTATTTTGGGTATTTTGTAAATTTAACCAAATATATTCACCTAATATTTTAGCTCGATAATAACTTGTTAATGATGGTGATAAACTGGATAAAATCAATGGTATTCGATTATAATTAGCTCTTATTTGAGCTAATTCTCTCACATCATAATAAGGCATTTTTATTTTTTCAATAAAAGATTCATGATGCTCATCATCTATTATAATAATCCCTAAATTTATAAAAGGAGAAAAAATAGCAATATTATTTCCTATTATCAAATCCACATTTAATTGTTTTAATTTAGAATTTTTAAAATTATTTTTAATACCACCATGATTAACAAATATCTTAATATCAGGAAATTGTATTTTGATCTTTCTAACTAAATGTTCAATTAAAATTATTTCAGGAACCAAAATAAGAATTTGTTTTTTTTTAACTAAATTTTCTTGAATTAATTTATAATAGATTTTTAATTTATCAGATTCTAAAGAATAAATTAATAAATAAGTTTTATATTGATCTAGTAAAAATTTATTAAAAATATTTTGTTGCTGCCTGGTTAAAGAAATTTTTAACATTTCTTGTTTATCTGGGGAACTTGTTTGATAATTTAAATTAAAAGAATTATTTTGTATTATTTCTTGAGAAATTAAAGATTTAATATGATCATAAGATAATTGAGAAAGTTCTTTTCTAGGAACAATAGACATTGCAATAATTTTTTCTCTTTTTAATTTTCTTAAAAGAGAAATCTGAAAATTATTTTTAACATTTAACAAAAATTTTTTATCGATTAAATACTTTTCCAATTCCGATGGTACCAAATTAGATTTTAAAATAGAAATTTTACGAACATAAGAAGTTAATAAATCTTTAGGCAAAACCGTTCTATAAACAGAAATTTTGGAATTAAAGGGAACTTTTAGCAATTCATCAATTAATAAAAAAAATTCTTGATTTAGAAAAGGTACTAAATCAAGAACTTCTATTATTTCTTTATTAGCAAATATACTATTTTCTTTAATAGAAAGAACATAACCTAAACGTACAGTACTTCTAAAAGGAATAATAACTCTAGTACCTGCTTGGACTAAATTTCTCATTTTTTCAGGAATAATATAATCAAAAGATGAAAAAGAAGAATTTAATGATAAATCAATTAACACTTCAGCAAACATATAAAATAGCCTCTAATAATTTAAAACTTGAATATATAAATTTTCAAAATCATAATTATATAAAAAAGATAATCTATTGATCAGTAATTTTATTTATTTAATTTATTTAATAATTCTTCTATACGTTGGCCATGTAACAACTCATAATCATATTTAAATATTAAATCAGGAATATAACAAATTTTTTTTCTTATTTTAATGGCTAATTCTTTACGAATAACTTTTTTATTTTCTTCTAAAGTATTTTTTGCTAAATTTAAAATTTCAGGTTTTTTATCGATAATAGTATAAAAAATTTTAGCTAAAGAAAAATCTTTATTAAGTTTAACATCTGTAATACTAATAAAACCTATTTGGGAATTTTGTATTACTCTATTAACAATACTTACTAATTCTCTATGAATAATACTAGACATTCTTCCTACTATTAAATTATTCATTAACTACTTCCTCCATTCGAGACGCCTCTATTATATCATCTATTTGAAAATCATTAAAATCCTTAAATACAATACCGCATTCGCTATCTTTTTTAGCACAATCAATATTATTTTTTAAATGTTTTAAAGAAATAATTTTTCCTTGATAAATTATTTTTTGTTGACGTTTCACTTGAACAGAAGCTTCGTTATAAATGACACCATTTATAACTCGACAGCCGGCTATATTATTTTTATCACTTCTATAAAAAACTTGAATAATAACAGCTTTTCCTGTAAATTTAAGTTTTAAAATAGGCTTGGACAAAGTTTTTAATTTTTTAGCAATATCTTCGACTAAATGATATAAAATTTGGTAATTTCTTATTTCTACTTTTAAACTATCAGCTAATTTTATTATATTACGATCTACTAAATTATTAAAATTAATAATAATAGCTTGAAAAGTATTAGCTAACATAATATCATTCTCTGTTATCGCTCCAGTAGCCATTTTAATAAAATTAATTTTAACACCATGAAAATTTAAATTTTTCAATGATTCTGTTATAACCTCAATCATACCTTGTGTATCTGTTTTTAAAACAAAATTCAATACTGAATGGGACAAATTTTCTTGTAATAAATCTTCCATAAAATTTTGTTCTACATTTTGTTTAATTTCTTGATGTTTTTGTGCTTGAAATTTTTGTTGTCTTATTTCTATAATATGTTTGGCTATTTTTTCATTAGTCGCAACTATCAATAAATCACCGGCTTGAGGAATTTTTTTAAAACCATAAATAACTGCAGGTTGTGATGGAAAAACTTTTTGAATATTTTCTTTAATATCATTTTCTAAAGATCTAATTTTGCCATAAGCATGACCAGCAACAACAATATCTCCAATTTTTAAAACTCCTTGATTAACAATAACAGTAGCCGCAGAACCTTTATTTTTGATTAAACTAGCCTCTAAAACTGTTCCTAGAACATTTTGTTTATAACTAATGATTCTAGGATGTTTATCATTTACTAACAAAATAGTTTTTAATAAATTATCAATACCTTGAGCTTTTAATGCAGAAATCTCTATATAAAAAGTATCTCCGCCCCATTCTTTAGGAATCAAATTATATTCAGACAATTCTGACATGATACGTTCTTTTTGATTAGGAATTTTATCTATTTTATTAAGAGCTATAATGATATCAACATTAGCTTTTTGAGCATGTGAAACAGATTCTAAAGTTTGGGCTTGAACACCATCATCACAAGCTACCACCAAAACACAAATATCGGTTATTTGAGCTCCTCTACTACGCATTTGAGTAAAAGCTTCATGACCAGGACTATCTATAAAAGTAATTTTTCGATTATTATAAACAACTTCGTAAGCACCTATTTTTTGAGTAATACCGCCAACTTCCTGATCAACCAAACGTGTTTTACGAATTACATCTAACAAAGTGGTTTTACCATGATCTACATGACCCATTATTGTCACAATAGGAGAACGCTTTATTAAATTTTCTATTGGTGTTTTATTAATTATATTCTCTTCATTAACTATAAAATCATCAATAATATTAATATTCAACTTTAAACCTAATAATTCAATCAAATCTCTTGTTAAAGATTGATTTTTTTTGCATTTTATTCCTAATTTTCCGAGTGTCCCGATTAAAAATTTTTCGGAAAAATTCCAAATTTCAGCTAACTCCCTAATAGTATGATCAGAATTATAAACATAATCACTTATCAACGAAATACTTGATTTATCATCATTTTGATGATCTTCTTGTTTCTTTTTATTTTGCATATAAATTATTTTTTTCTCCCCCTAGATTTATATTTAACGAATTTTTAATATATATTAACTATATATCTATAAGTTGACAATAAAAAGATAATTTAAAAATTTTATCAGTAAATAAAATAAATAAAATTATTAATTAGTTTGAATTTCGATTTGCCATTGAGTAACTTGCATCGCTAACTTAAGATTTTGTCCTAATTTACCAATAGCTAAAGCTACTTGATCATCTGCTACAGAAACTAAAGCAATTTTTTGTTCAAAATCTAAATTTACAATTTGAATAATTTTAGCAGGTTTTAAAGCGTTAATAATTAATTTTTCTATATCTAAACTCCATTTAAATAAATCTATTTTTTCACCTCTTAAAATGTTTAAAATATTTTTAATTCTATAACCTTTTTCACCAACACAAGCACCGATAGGGTCTATTTTTTTATCATGAGAAGATAATCCGACTTTAACTCGACTAGAAGGAATACGAGCAATAGCCATAATTTGAACAAGACCATCTCGAATTTCCGGAATAAAATATTTTAATAATTCAACAACAAATTGATTATTAATACGACTAACACAAATTTGAAGATGTTTAGGCGTATTATTGCGAACTTCTGTAATTAAAACAAAAATTTTTTCACCAATATTAAAATGATCATTCAACATTAAATCTTTTTTAAAAATACAAGTTTTAAAATTTTTATCTAACATCAAAATAAAAAATTTAAATTTTTCTTCAATTACTTCCGCAATCATTAACTTATTTTCATATTGTTTAAAAAAATTAAACATATTTTCTCTTTGAAATTTCAATAATTCTTCATTAAATTTATTTTTAAAGTCACGACTACCATAAAAATTAAAATCTTGTTTAGGATCTACTTCAATTTCTAAAATTTCACCTACTTTAATAGAAGAATTAAGTTCTTTAGCTTTTTCTAAATAAACATAATCTTGTTCTTTCAATAAAGAAACATCACATTTTTCATCGACAACTATATATTGTTTATACAAGGTAATTTTATCATAATTTGACCCAAAACAAACTCTACATTTTTTGATTTGAAAAGTCTTTTTACAACCAGATATTAAAGCTTTCTCTAAAGCATTAGTAACTTGTTCACGAGTTATATCATATTCTTGAGCTATTTGATCAATATGTTTTAAAAAATTTTTATTTTGCAAACAGATTACCTCTTTCTTATCAAAAAATAATTTAGATTCTCAAATTATCTCATAATCTTTAAAATTAAAAAAGTGGTTATTTCGGAAAAACCACTTTAAAATAAAAAATTAAAATTTATAAATTCAATTATATATAAATATAAAATTAAATAACAGTATGAAAATTTATATTTATATTTAATAAACTAAAAAAATTTAATCATTTTTAATTTTTATAATTTTTTTCAAAAAAATATAGTATAACGTAGTTTATCATATTATATTAATTAAAAAACTAAAATAATATAAAATTTTAAATAAAATTTTTTAAAAATAAATAAATAATTAAATGGTACGGATAATGAGATTCGAACTCATAAGAGAAAATTTCTCACATGCCCCTCAAACATGCGCGTCTACCCATTCCGCCATATCCGCATTAGATATCTTTTTTGATAAAAAAGATATTTTAAAGATATTTAAATATAATAAAATTAATTTTCAACTAAAATTAAATAATAGTGTAAATGATCATTATTTATAATTTTATTAATCTCTACATCACTATAATTTTTAGATAAAAATTTTTCCAAACCTATCAAAGAAGAATGTTTTTCTAACTGTTGATCATAAAAAATAGTAACTAATTGAGTTGTTTTTGTAATCATTTTTTTTAATAATTCAATAATTAAAATGTCTAAATTATTATGTTTTTTAAAAAAAATAGAATCTACAAAAGCTTTAAATTCAAAAACGGAATTTTCTGATAAATTGTAATTTGGATTAAATAAAATTTTACCTACTAAATTATTTGTAATATTATCACTAATATTAAAAATATTTTCATCATAAGATAATGTTTCATCAAAAGAAACAAGAGCATTATAACCTTGAGCAATATTATTAGTGTTGATAACACTAATATTTAAATTAGCAAAACTTTTTGTAATTAAATCAATATTAGCTAATATTTCGGAATCATTAGGAAATAAAATCACATTATAACATTCAACCTGATTTAAAATTTCTTTGAAATTTTTCCAAAAAAAATCCCAGATAAATTTTCTATTTTCAATAATAATAATACGATCTACTTTAAAATCTTTTTTAAAAATATTATAAATCGTTTCATTAGGCACAATAGCTATCAAAATATAATTTTTTTGAACAATTTGTTTGTTATTATAATTTTTTTGTTGTTTAAGAAAATTTTTATTTTGTTCTTTCATATTATCAATTTTAGATTTAATTAAAAAACCGTATTTTAATAAATTTGTTAACACTAATCCAGGTTTATTAGTATGAATATGTATTTTAAGTAAATTTTCGTTAACTATAGCTATTAAAGAATTGCCAAATTTGCTCATTTTTTTACGAAATTTCAACAAATCAAATTCTTTTGAATTATATAAATTAACAACTAACTCTGTACAATAACAGTAAAGGATTTCTGAACAATTTATATAAGATGTTTTATTAATATTATTGTCATCAAAAACTTCAACTTCCTTAGAAATGATAAAATCGTTATAAAATTCCTTTAAAGAAATATTTGAATCTTTAAAACATAATAACATACCTTCAAAAAAATAAATTAAACCAGCTGCTCCGCTATCTACAACATTAGACTCTTTCAGAATAGGCAATAATTCAGGAGTTTTTGCTAAAGATTTTTTAGCATATTCAATAATTTTATTCAATAATTCTTCCATATTGTTAAAATTTTTTTGATTATTAATAGCTTCAATAGAATCACGTAACACTGTTAAAATGGTACCTTCTACAGGAAAAAAAATAGAAGAATAAGCTTGTCGATAGCCACTAATTAATGATTGAATAAATTCTTCTATATTAATAAAATTCTTCTTTAACTTAATTAACTTATTAGAAAATCCGCTAAAAAATTGCGACAAAATAACACCTGAATTACCTTTAGAATTCATAATCAAAGCATTAGCTAAAACACGAGAAACTTCAATAATAGAATTTTCATTTAACGAATAAATATGACGAATGCCTTCGGCCATAGTCATATACATATTAGTGCCTGTATCACCATCCGGAACAGGAAAAACATTTAAATTATTTATTTTTTGACAATTTTTTTTTAAATTAATAGTACCATTAATAACCATTTCTTTAAAAAGAAGACCATCTATTTTTTGTTCTGATATTGACATTATTCAAAATCCTTTTTCTTTAATCTGATAAAAAAATAAAAATCAGATCTTTTCGATTTACAAAAAAACAATTATTTTTGAAAAAATTAAAATTTATGCTTAAATTATAAATTTAAAAAAACTAATTATTTTTTAAGATTGAAATTTCCTAAAAATTCTCATTATCATCATTAACCTTTAAATTTTAATTTTTTTAAAATTTCCTAATAAAAATAAATTTAAATATTTAAAATTTTTACTCATTAAGAATAAAAATTTGAATTCTAAAATCTATATTTTAAAATTGTAACAAATTGTAACAAAATATTAACAGTAATATATTACAATAAATATATTTTTTTGTCTAAAAATTGTAAAATATCCTTTTTTTATGAATAATAAATAAATTATTTTTCATAACATATTAAAAAAATTGAAAAACTAATATAAAATTATTAATATCAGCTTTAAAATAATTTATTTTCTTATAATAAGCAATTTAATTTATTTTATTAAAAAGAATAAATAAAAATGAAAATATTTATATCTATAAAATAAATAAAAATTAAATTTAATTAAAAATTATAAAAAGTTAAAATGACATAAATAAAATAATAGAAATATATTACTAAAAAATAATTTTAAAAAGTGAGTTCAAATAATGGATTTAAAATTACTTAAAGATTTTCAAACATTTTTAAAAATTGAACGAAATTATTCATTATCAACAATAATCAATTATACTTCTGACTTAAAAGAATTTGTATTATTTTGTAATAAAACAAAAATAGATTTTAATATTAATGAATTAAAAAATGACAATTTATCTCGTCTATTTTTAATTCATTTAACTTCTAAAAAACATGCAAATGCAACTATTAAAAGAAAAATTTCTACCTTAAGAACCTTTTATAATTTTTTAAAAGATAAACATAGTGTTCAAACTAACATATTTAAATCTTTACCTAATATTAAATTAAATCACAAAATACCTAAAATTATTGAACCCCATAATATACAAAAATTACTAAATTCTATAAATATAAATGATAATATTACAAATTATCGAAATTATTTAATAATAGATTTACTTTATAGTTGTGGTTTAAGAGCACAAGAACTAGTTAATTTAACTATCAAAAATATAAATCTTTTGACTAATCAAATCTTAATTAATGGTAAAGGTTCCAAAGATAGATATATACCTTTACATAGAAAACTTTCCAGTATGTTAAAAAAATACATAAATCATATAAGACCTAAATTTATTAATAAGAAAAATAACAAAGGAATATTATTTTTAATTACTAATCAATATGGCAATAAAATCACTACTAAAGGTATAAGTTATATTATCCAAAAAATCTGTTTAAAAAATAAATATAAAGGAAAAATATCACCACATATGTTTAGGCATGCTTTTGCCACTGTTTTGCTCAATAATGGAGCAGACTTAAGAATAGTACAAGAATTATTAGGGCATAATCATTTGAAAACAACTCAAATTTATACTTATATATCTGATAATGAATTACATAGAAAGTTTTTTTATTATAACAATATAATAAATGATAAAATGAAAAAAAATAAAAATTAAATTATTTATCATTTATCATCAAAAAGAAAGAGAAAAAATAAATAAATGTCCAATGAAAGTTTTTTTGAAGTAGTAAGTTATTACAAAAAAAATAATATTCAAATACCGAAAAGACAAACTCAATATAGTGCAGGATATGATTTAGCATCTGCTATAGAAACAAAAATTTTACCACAACAACTAGCAATAATACCAACAGGATTAAAAGTGTTTTTGCCTTCCAATCAAGTTTTACTAATTTATTCTAGATCTTCTTTATTTATAAAAAAAAAATTAATGTTAACAAATAATGTAGGAGTAATAGATAGCGATTATTATAATAATTCCGAAAATGAAGGACATATTCTAATCTCGTTATACAATTTTTCGAATCAAACAGTTATTATCAATAAAAACGAAAGAATCGCCCAAGGAATATTTCAAAATTTTTTACTTGTTCAAAATGATAATAATGAAAATAAAATTAGAAAAAATGGTTTCGGTAGTACTAAATAAATTTAACTAAAACAATTGCCAAAAAATATAAAATATGTTAAAATGTTAAGGTTAATAAAAAAAAATACGATTGGAAATTAGGGATCAAAACCAAATAAAAATAATACCCTTTTTTAATATAAAATTTTAATAAATCAAAAAATTACAAATTTAATAAAGGAATAACATAAAAAAATATGGGTAGTGTAACAAATATTAAACAATTATTAGAGGCCGGAATACATTTCGGACATTCAGCAAAAAAAACACATTATAAAGCTAAAAAATATCTTTTTTGCTTAAAAAATGATGGAGTTCCTACAGTAAGAAATAAAATTCATATTATAAATTTAAAAAAAACTGTAGAACATATAGATATCGCTTATAAAAAAATTGTAGAAATAGTTTCTTCAGGTGGCAAAATTCTTTTTTTAGGAACTAAAAAACAAATACAAGATATTATAAAAACAGAAGCTCAAAGAGCACAACAATATTATATTAATCAACGTTGGTTAGGCGGTATATTTACTAATTTTAGCACTATTAACCAAAGAATTAACTATTTAATAAACCTTTATAAAGAAGAAGAAGAAGGGTTATGGAATCATTTAACTAAAAAAGAAATAGCAAAATTAACTCAAAAAAGAAATAAATTAGAGAAAATTTTAGGTGGTATTAAAAATATGAATAAACTACCCCAAGCTATTATTATTATAGATACACAAAAAGATTCTATAGCTATTGCAGAATCCAAAAAATTAAATATTACTATTTTCGGTATTATAGATAGCAATTGTGATCCGGATTTAGTGGATTATGTTATTCCTGCGAATAATGATGCTATTAAAGGGGTTAAATTAATAACTTCTATTTTAGCTAATGCTGCTTTAGAAGGTATAAAATCCGCAAATCAAAAAAATGAATTGAGTAAAAATATTTCTAACCAAGACAAAAATATTTCTAACCAAGACAAAAATATTTCTAACCAAGACAAAAATATTTCTAACCAAGACAAAAATATTTCTAACCAAGACAAAAATATTTTTAACCAAGAAAAAAATATTTCTAACCAAAAAGAATAACATTATAAATTTTAAAAATAATATTCTTAACATTAATACAAGAAAATAAAAAAATAATTTCTTGTAATACTTTATACAAATTAATAATATATAAAAAATAAAATAAAAGAGCTTAATTAAAAATATGAAACCTGAAATGATAGAAAAAGTTAAAAAATTAAGAGAAATTACTAATTTTAGTATACTTGATTGCGCAAAAGCTTTAACAAAAACTCAAGGCAATATAGAAGAAGCTATTAAATTATTAAATGAAGAAAAACATATAGAATATCCTGAATTTTTTAAAGAACCTTTGTTAGAAGGCGCTACTCATGTAGCATTTAAGGAAAATAAAGCTGTAATTTTTGAAATAAACATAAAAACAGATTTTGCATCTAAAAATATAAAATTTATAGAATTAATAAAAAATATAGAACAAATTTTGTTACAAGCTCCTAATAATATTCAAAACTTAAATGATTTTTTAAATTATAATTTTCAAGGAAAAACGGTAAAACAAATAATAAGTCAAAAAATGACTCTTTTTCAAGAACAAATAAGATTAAAACGAATACAAGTGATTTATAAAAAAAACGAAGAAAGTTTTGGTCATTATATACATCAAAATGGTAAAATTTCAACCTTAATACATATAACTAAACCTTGTCAAAATGTCGAAAAACATTTGCCTATTCATATTACAGAATCAAATCCTCAATCAAAAGAGATTTTATTACAACAAAATATGTACAATAATTCTAAAATTAAAGTTCAAAAATATTTACAAAAAAACAATACAGATATTATTATGTTTTATCGTTTTGCTTTAAATGATTAAAAATATATCTAAAAAAATTTATTTTAATACACTAATTAATATTAAATAATAAATTTTCAAATTTTCAAAAAATACTTAATAAAAATTTATCAATTTACATAAATATATAATTTTAGTCAAATAGGAGATTTTAATGTTAAGCAAAATTCTTTTAAAATTAAGTGGAGAAGCATTAAAAGGAGAAAAAGTAACTATTGATCCACAAAAAGTAAAAGAAATTGCTAAGGAAATTAAAGAAATTAAAGATTTAGGTGTACAAATTGTTATCATTATCGGCGCAGGTAATATTTGGAGAGGTATTACTGGACAAACTCTTGGAATGAAAAGAGATCAATCTGATTATATGGGGATGTTAGGGACTATTGTAAACGCTTTAGCTTTACAAGATGCTTTAGAAAATTTGAAAGTTGAAACTCGTGTAATGACATCTTTTCAAGTGCTTGCAGTAGCTGAACCTTATATCAAAAAAAGAGCTGATCATCATTTAAATAAACAACGTGTTATTATTTTAAGCGGAGGTATTGGGGTACCTTTTTTTTCTACAGATACTGCAGCCGCTTTAAGAGCTGCCGAATTAAGCATTAACATAATTTTAATGGCAAAAAATAATGTTAAAGGTGTGTATACTTCCGATCCTAAACATAATCAAAAAGCAATTTTTTTAGAAAAAATAGAGCATAAAGAAATTATATCGCAAAGATTAAATGTTATGGATATTACAGCTGTTTCTTTATGTTGGGAAAATCAAATAGATATTATAGTGTTCGATATGAATCAAAAAGGTAATATTAAGAAAATAATTTTAAAAGAAAAAATAGGAACTTTAATTACTTCTAAGGAGAATTAAAATGCAAGATTATAATAATCAAATAGAAATTATACTAAATGAAATTAATGAAAAAATGAAATCTCAAATTAAAATTATGAATGAAAAATTCAAATATATAAGAACAGGAATAGCTAATCCACAAATATTAGATCAAGTATATATCAATTATTATAACCAAATGCAACCTTTAAGACATTTTAGTTCTATTTATGTTTATGAAGGTAATCAATTGCATATAAAACCATTTGATAACAATTTGATAGAAAGTATTAACACAGCTATTTTAAAATTAAACATAGGTATTAATCCGAAAACTGAAAATAACATTATCAAATTAATTTTTCCCAAACCTTCTGAAGAGCAACGTATTAAATTGACTCAAAAAATTAAAAAAACTGCTGAGGAAGCTAAAATTGGTATTCGAAATATCAGAAGACAAAATAAAGATAAAATTAAAAAAATAAAAGTTAATAAAGACTTAGAAACACAAATACTTCAAAAAGTACAAATGATTCATGATAAATTTATCCAATCAATAGACGAATTAACTCATAAAAAAAACAAAGAATTGTTAAATTATTAATAATAATTGTATAAATAAAATTTATATGAAAATTAATGAAAAAAAAATATCTATAGGAATTAAAATACTCACAATAACCACTATATGGTTAATTATTTTAACATATATAGACCAAAAAAACGATACTAATTTTTTATTTTACAATTGTGTTTTATCACTTATAACTTTTATATATTTATCTTTTCGAGAAGTCATTAAACAATTTAAAATTCCAGAAATTCAAAAAAAAACAATAATAACTCAAAATAGACAAAATATTTTAAATATATTATTTTTTTATATATTTAATTTTATTTATGGATTTTATTTAATAAAGATAATTTTAAATCATTTATATAATAATCAAATCATTAAAATAACACATAATTCTATCTTATTACACAGCTACATAAAAAAAATTTTTTATTTAGAAAAAACAAATTTAACAAATAACGATTCAATAATCTTGTTTATCTTTTTTGCGATTATTTTTCTTTTATATATTTCTTTTATAAATAAAAAAAATTTAAAAACAAAACAATTAAGTTTCATGTTGCATTATCTTTTAATAATACAAGGATTATATTATTTTGTATTTAATGATAATAATTATAATAATTTGATTATAATAACTATTTTTTTATGCATTAATTTAATATATAATTATTTACCATATAATAAAAATAATGACTATTCATTGTATAACGAATTATTTAAACATATGGCAATTTTTATATATATTTTATTAGGTAGCATTTCTATATTCACTTTGATCTTGATTAACAAAAAAATACTTTTATATTTATTTATTATTTCTGTTTCCAATGATAGTTTTGCATTTTTAGGAGGTTATTTTTGGGGAAAAAAACTTTTATGTCCTGATATTAGCCCAAAAAAAACTAAAGAAGGATTTTGGTTCGGAATATTATTTACTGTTATAATTATTAACATTATTTTTAATTATTTAACTAAAACCTCATTTAAAACATCATTTTTAATTGTTTTCTTGATATTGACCATAATAAATAGTATAATAGCCCAAATAGGAGATCTTATAGTTTCAAAATTTAAAAGAAATTTAAAAATTAAAGATTTTGGCACAATAATTCCGGAACATGGAGGATTATTAGATCGCTTTGATTCAATTTTATTTTTATCTATTTTTATGATTTTAATAATAATTAATCCATTTTCAGAAATCATTAATCCTTTATTATTAATATAGGATGGGAGGGATAGATTATTTCGCATTTCAATAACTAAATTTTGCTATCTCTTATAAAGAGATTTTTACAATCTAAACCGTTCCAATCATCCGGATTTTTTTCCAAAAGTGACCTTCTTACGCAGAATAATTTTATGAAACCACTGGTTAATTTTTAATTATTATCGTTCTTTATTTTATTAAAATTAAATTATTTAAAATATCATTGTTTAGTTAACAAATTGACGTTATCATGACAAGATAATTTAGCTACGCTATTTAATTACAATTGTTATTTGTCTGCAATTCATGTCTTTCTTTAAAAAAATTACTGATTAAAATAATCCTACATTTCTCTAACATTAATCTGAAATTTTTTGCAATATTATTCAAACTCAGATACAAGAAACATTAATTATCGAACCTTAATCTTCTTTAGTATTTCTTTTTTTGTTATCTTTTCCTGATTATAGAAATTTTAGTATTTTAGTTTTATTTTTGCAAAGTATATTTGATAATACGGATAGATTAATTTCGTTTTATGCAGCGATTTGTATTTGCTGTTTTATTTACAATCAGCCCCCGTCCAAACCGGACAAGCAAGTTTCCAAGCATTCGGCTTTCCATAATTTACTCTCTTGCGAGAACTAATTTCCCCTTGCGGTTAATTAGTTATTTATTCTTATCGTTCGTATTCTCTCTGATATCATGCATTTGTTGATTTGTCACTTTTCGATGACAGTCTTTACACAATACCTTTGTTCTTTTATTCATGACACTATGGCGGCTCACATCGCGAACTGTACCAATGTGGTGAATTTGGAGTTGAGTTGTTTTATCGCAGTTCTCACAACGTTCCGCTTTTAGGCGGTCATTTAGATTTGTACGACCCTGGAATAAAAATCTATTGATGGTAATATCAGGGTTTCCCTTGTATTTACGCATTTTTTTGATTTTGTCCCAAGAGTAGACAACCCATGGTTCATATTGGGTTTTCCTTTTATTGAGATAAGGAATAGCCCAAGTTGAAACTATATTAAGTTTCTTTCGAACTCTGGCAATCGATGTTTTCCATTTTCTTGCCAGTGTCTTCAAACAGCTATCTTCAGCTAGATAATTTAGATGGGTTAAAAAACCGAGATTGTTAGTCAAACAAAAGTATTGGATAATTCCTTTAACAATTGTTTGATAGGTCCGGATTATTTCTAATTCGTCTCTATCCGCTAAAGCTTCATCACATGTTTCACCTTCCCCTTTTTTAACCAATTGTATTCATATCCATATTCTTCAGCTTTCGCTTGAGGAATTTGGATTTGAACTTTACCGTTTAAGGAATTCTTAGTGGTTTTCCTTTCGCATGTTTTATTGGCGGGGTTTACCTTAATCATGTAGGATAAAAACCTTGTTCCTTTGTTGGCTTTAACAATCTTTGACTTATCCTTACTGATCGTAAGTTTCAAATCTTGTTCTAGCCATTGCGTTACTTGATTCTTAATCCCTTCGGCTTTGTCATACTCGCCTTTAACGCCAATGATAAAATCATCATCGTAACGGATGTATTCAACTCTTGTCTTTGGGTTTAGATTGATGAAGCTATCAATCCCCAGTTGATGGTGTTGGTTTTTAGACCATGCCTTCCCATATTCTGGGCTCTTCTTCCAAATTGGCTTTCCTTCTTTAATTAGTTCATCCATTTTAAGATCGATGTAATGTAAATATACATTCGCCAACAAGGGAGAAATGATTCCTCCTTGAGGATAACCTGATAAAGATTCGTATTTGACCCCATCTTTCATGAAGCCGACTTTTAACCATTTGTTAATGGTTGAGAGGACTTTATTCTTTCTGATGAACCGATTTAAGGTTCGCATGAGAATTTCATGATTGATAGTATCGAAGTAACCTTTTAAGTCAATTTTGATAATATAGTCAATCCCTTTAAATCTTTATTTAACACGTTTAATAGCGTCATGGCAAGATTTTTTGGTTCTAAATCCAAAATTCCATTCTGAAAAGATATTTTCAAAATAAGGAGTTAAGAGTTGTTCCAGGCATTTTTGGATCAACCGATCTTTAATGGTAGGTAGCCCTAAGGGTCTAGTTCTTTTATTATCGCTAGGAATAAGAATTCTTTTAACTGGTTTGGGGTTATAACCATTATTGACATATTCCTGATGGTATCTTTCTAGTCTTTCTAGATTAATCCCATCGATGGTTTCATTATCAATACCCGGTGTTCCCGCCCCTTTGTTAGTAGCAATTTTATTAAATGCTATTAACGTATTATAGAAGTTATTCATTCCTTGCTGAAGTTCTCTTTTTAAGGAGTGGCCATTTGCTGAACGATATTGAATTTTATCCAATGTTCCCGAAAGTTTAGTTTCTAGTGAAACAGTTGTTGACATAGTATATCAACTCCTTCCTTGATATACCATTGAATAAATAATAAATTACTTTCTTCTTTCGCCCTATAAGAGTAATTAACTCTTTTCTCGGTAAGCCGATTAACTAAATTATCCCAAATTTAGGTTTACCTTTACGACTACTAAAAAGATTCTTTATCCTTGACCATCAGGGCTTTTATTTCCGGATTAGTAAATTTAATTACTTAGTTTTAGGATTCTCCAAGTTACACTAAATTTCTACCTTGATTCCTTAGGGGAAGTATCCTCTTTCTGGAGAGCTGATTCCAGGTTTTCTTATGTGATAAACTACTCAATACCGAAGTTATATATTAGTAGGCTCTGGACTGTCCGTTTAAGCAACTTCCGAACAGGTTATACTATTACATCAATTTTCCTTCTTAGGCCATCTCAGGCTTGTCCATCGAATTATTCGGTGGCGGTATCTTCTTGACTAATTTGCTTTCGTCGCAACCCACTTTTATGGTCTGCTATAATTTGACATTCTTTCGCATGTCAAACCGACCATCTCCATTCAGAGTTTATCGGCTCTGGCTATTGGTTAATTTAGGCCTCTTTTGGCGCCCACTTCTAAGTATTCAAAATATCAAGTTTTTTGAATATTTAGAGAATTTACATTTATCCCTTTTTGTTAGTATTTTTTACAATAAGTTTAGAAGAAAAAATTTATGATAAAAAAAGAAAGGATATTACTAACTGCAAACGAACCCCGCTAATATTATTAATTTGTTATCGTTAAAACACTTTGTAAAACATCCAAAAATCTTTCATGTAAAAATCGCCATTTTGGTATCCGAAATGGCTTTTTTAATATAATTAAACCGCATAAGAAATTAAATTAATGAAGTACTCGATATTAGAGACAATAAATTAATTCTACAAAATAATGATGGAGAATAAATCCCGTTTGGATCAAAAAAATGATGATTAATCAACAATTAACGACCACCATCATAACTAAATTTGAAATTTTTAAGTGTAAAATCAAATACCCATAAAGCATTAAATCGAATTTTGAAAATAATTTAATAAATTTTAATTATTTTTAATGATGAATCCCAATTAAAATTGTTTAATTAAACCGGATAAAGTTGAAGTTTGTTTAACAAATAAATAAGATATATCTTTTTAGTTTTTTTCTCAAGAGAAATAAATTTATTTACATTTATCATTTGTTTTGAAATCAGCCATAACTCGGTTAATATTAATTAAAAAGAATCATCTTAAACAAAATTAATTAAAAAAATAATAAAAGATTTAATCTATTTTTCGATTTATATCATTTTTTTAACTTATAATTATTTTTGATTATTTATTCCTAAGCTCAGATAATTGTATAAAGAAAATTAAGTTAAAAGTTAAAAAAAATGAATTTGTAAATTATTTTTTTTAGTAATTTCATAATTTATTTCTGAATATTTTTTTAAATTTTTCATCACTAAAGAAAAATTATCTTGAAAGTATTTTTAGTATGTTTCTTTACATTTTTTAATCTAATTTAATCATTAATATAAGCTAATTTAAGTTGTTATTTTTTGAATTTTAATAATTTAAATTTTTTTATTTTTTATAATCGAGATCAAAATAAAATATAAAAAAAGATTTTTTTTATTTCTTTTCAAAAAAATAAAAAAAGATCAACTAAAAAAATTGATCTATCATATTAACAGATTATTATTAATTTTAATATTTTGCAGGAAATAATACAAAAAGTGAAACCTAATATCTTAAAAACAAGATCAAAAATCTTGAAAATTGTATAAAATAATTAGCCTTATCCTTAATTAATCCAAAACATTTTAATTCTATTAAGTTTATTAAAAATAAAAAACACTTATAATATACGAAAAATTATATTCTTTGCAAATTCATTTTTTTTAAAGCACGAACAGATATAAACACTTTTTTAATTTTACCATTATCATCAATAATACGAATTTTTTGTAAATTAGCCTTCCATTTTCTTTTATTAGCATTCATAGCATGACTACGTTTATTACCGCATAAAATAGCTTTACCTGTTAAATAACATTTGGCCATTTAATATTTACTCCTTTTATTTTTTTATATAAATTAAATTAATAATAATAATTTTAACAATTTTTTAGTAAATTATTCAAATTAACTTATTAATAAACAATGTATCTATGAATTAAACAACAATAATAAATTAATTTTGTTTCAATAACAGAATTTTTTTGCGATATCAATTAATAAAAACGCCTCATCTAAACAAAATAAAAATAATTTTACTAATATAAATAGATTATTTACGTTTCAACAAACGGTTTTCTATTACAAACAATAACCGGAAAAGCAAATTTCCTTGCATTCATCTTAATATAATTTGCCTTGGTTAAAGACTTAATTCAATATTACCAATCATAGCTGTTTATTGATAATCATTCTTTGTTTCTTAGATTATTTAATATCAAATATTATTGAATAATGCTCTTGATGATGATAGTTCTAGCTAATAAGATATCGTGATTAAAAATAATTTATATCTTTTCTATAATCTCCAATCATAAATATTCCTGTTTTTTTATTCTGGTTTTTACTTTTTTTGGCTATTAGCTCAAACAAGAATTCCTTACCGATAGTTTTTATAATAATACGGATAGATTAATTGCGTTTTATGCAGCGATTTATCTTTGCTGTTTTATTTACAATCAGCCCCCGTCCAAACCGGACAAGCAAGTTTCCAAGCATCCGGCTTTCCCTAATTTACTCTCTCTCGAGAACTAATTTCCCCTCACGGTTGATTAGCTATTTAATTCTTATTGTTCTTGTTTTCTAATATCGTGTATTTGTTAATTGGTTATCTTCTGATGACAATATTGACACAATACTTTTGTTCTTTTATTCCTGACCCTGTGGCGATGCGCGTTACGAATCATCCCAATGTGATGAATTTGCAGTGGGGTTGTTTTGTCGCAGTTCTCACAACGTTCCGCTTTTAGACGGTTAGTTAAATTCGTACGACCTTGGAATATAAATCTATTAATGCTAATATCCGGATTTCCCTTATAATTACACATTTTTTTAATTCTGTCCCAAGAATAAACAACCCACGGTTCGTAATGGGTTTTTTCTTTATTAAGATAAGAAACACACCAAGTCAAACCTATCTTTGCATTTTTTCCGAACTCTGGCAATTGAAGTTTTCTGTTTCCTTGTCAGTATCTTCAAACAGCTATATTCAGCTAGATAATTTAAATAGGTCAACATAGCTAGATTGTTATTATTACATCAATTTTCCTTATTATGCCATTACAGGCTTCTCCATCGAATTATTCGGTAGCGGCATCATCTTGACTAATTTGCTTTTGTCGCAACCCGCTTTTATGGTTTGCTCTAATCTGACATTCTTTCGTTTATCGAACCAACCATATCCTTTCAGAATTTATCGGTCCCGGATATTGGTTAAATATCAGGAAATTTAGGCCTCTTTGGCGACCTATCCGAAGTAATGAATATTGAAATGTTAGTAATATTATAAATTATTAAATAATTTATCTTTTATTTTCTTAGAGAATTGATAAATCTCAACAACAAAACAACAAAATCTAGAAATAAATGAATTAAAATTATGTGAAAAGAAAAAGCCAAAGCCCACTCATACTGTTTATCTAAACGTTTTTTAATTAAACATTCTACTGCAGCAAAATTTCTAGACAACTCTAAAGAACCAATCAAAATGCTAACAATAGAAATTAAGAATCCTAAAAAACTATTGTTTATAAAAGCATTTATACTCACAAAAAACATTAACAAGATAGTTAATATAATTAGAAAAAATTTTAATTTATAATTAACTTTTACAACTCCTAAAGAATATAAAAGATTCATAAACACAAACAAAACACAAACACACATTAAAGCAAATGCCAAAATAAATAACAAACCCGAATAATTAATATTTACTAAACGAAAAAAGCTACCCATAAACATTCCTTGAAATAAGGCAGATAAAATAGAAACTTTTTTCAAACTATTATATTTAACAAAACCACTATAAAAAGCCAAACCCAAAATTATACCAAAAAAAGATAATATAGATATAGACAAAAAAGACACACTTAACTGAATAGGTACTGAAAAAATAGATAAAAAATAAAAATACGATAGACCACTAAATAAACTAATCATAAGCAAAAACAAAGTTTTAATAACAATGCCTAATCTAGTAGAATAATCACTTGTAAAATAATTATTTTTCATTTGAGTTTTAGAAACATTAATAATATTGGTTAAAATAAAATTTTTATCTCGTCTAATCATTTTAATAAATATTTAAAAAACCTTTCTATTTATTGTTTTATAATTAATTATTGTAAAAAAAATAACTCTTAAATATAATAATAACAAAATCAAAAAAAATTAACAATGAATTAAATTTACATAATTAACTAATTATTTTTAATATACGGATAGATTAATTGCGTTTTACTCAGCAATTTTATTTTCTATTTTTGCTATTTTATCTACAATCAGCCCCTGTCCAAAAGGTGTGAGCAAGTTTCCAAGTACAATGCTTTCCCTAATTTATTCTCTTTCGAGAACTAATTCTGCCTTGTGGATAATTAGCTATTTATCCTTATTGTTCTTATTCTTTCTGATATCATGTATTTATTGGTTAGTTATCTTCCGATGGCAATCTTTACACAATACCTTTTTCCGAGCAGATTTCGAAATTAAATCATTTTCTTCTTAGACCGTTGCAGGCTTCTCCATGAAATTATTTGGTAGCGAAGTCTTTTTGACTAATTCGCTTTCGTCGCAACCCGCTTTTATGGTCTGCTCTAATCTGACATTCTTTCGTCTGCAAAACTGACTATCTTCTTTTTAAGGATTTATCAACCATGACTATTGGTTAAATAGCAGAAAATTTAGGCCTTAATCCATCGATTTCGATAAATATTTTTTAAATTTAAAATATTTTATCATTTATAATTATATATTAATAATTTCCATAAAATTTATATTATTTTTTAATTCATAAGAAATTAATTGTTCTTTTAAAATATGAAAAACTTATTTATATAAATAATTTATATAAATACAATTTAATCTATCTCAAATGAAAAAAGGCTATTTTAAAATAGCCAAAAATTATATAATTAATATTTAAATTTCTAAAATCTCATAATCTGTTTTAAACTAAATATTTTTTTTGAACAGGGAAATATTCGATTTTTAATAATTTCCATTTATTTTCTTGAGGAAAATTTTGATATAAGCTTTCTTCTAATTCTTGCCCAGTCTTAACATTAACATAACGATTAAGCCTAAAATTTTTATCAACATCCTCATACATGATATTAGTATTACCTTTTGCATCTATATCGTTAACATAACCTAAAAACTTAAATTCAATATCAATTCCATTAATTTTTCTAATTAAAATAGATGATTCATTTATTTTATTCAAGTTTTTAACATTTTTATCTAAAGATTCATCAGGTTTATCAAGATTTACTTGAGGTTTATCGATATGTTTAGATAAATATGATTCATTCCAAGATTTATTTAGTAAATTTTTTTTAGCATAATACAATTTAGATACAAAATTGATAACAGAAATTATAGCAAAAAACAAAAAAATAATTAATAAAACAACTATAAAACCAGAAAAATGATTTATTTTTTTAGATTTTAAAATCATTTTTTAACCTCTTATCTATTAACAATATTTTTAATTAAACAAAAATAAAAACGAAAAAAATAATTATTTTTCCCAGAATATTATTGTATAAATGAGATATTTTAATTATAATATGAAATTTTTTAAGAAAATTTGAAAAAACATTTTTATTTTTTTAAAAAATTATAATAAAGTTACCGAGTTATTGATTTTAAATAAAAATTTATTAGAATAATTTAAAAGAATTTTTCTCCAAATATTACATAAAAATTATAAATTATAGAACAATTAAATTATACCATATTTATAGTCTAATAATTTTCAAAAATAACTCCAAAATTGAAAAATAATATTCCCTTATATATTTATAAAAATAATTATTTCCGGATATATTTTGATAATTAATAAATGTTTAAACATAATAAAATTCTAAAATGATAATATAATGAAATTTGACATTAACATAGATATATGTTAAAATTATTTTAAAAAAATGTTATAGTTTTATTTTTAATTCAAAATAACTATAAACTATAATAGTATAAACGGATATTTTAATATTTTAAACAAATAATAATATAAAAATTGATATAATCAAAATCATTTTTTAAAAATTTAATAAATTTAGAATTAATAATATACAATGAAAATATCTAAAAAATTAATAATATAAAAAAAATTAAATTAAATATAAATTTTGTAACACAAAATTAATAATCAAATTTAGAAAGGTTTATTAAATTTAAAAAATTAAATTTAGGTTCAGATTAAAAATGAAAAATTTTTTACCTAAAAATAATCGTATTTGGTTTATATTTATGTTTTTCATAACTATAATAACCGGTTATATTGTTTTTTACTCAATTTCAGTTTATCCTAATAAAAATATAGATGAAGAAATAATTATCACTTCTACAACTAATTTATTAGATGATTTAGTTAATCATTTAATAGGAAATGTAGATGAAAAAGAAAATCCACCAGATAAAAAATATCAAAAAATCGAAAATATTAAAACTTATGTTTTAATGGGACCAGGCGTAGATCCTCACAATTATAAAATGAAACAATCCGACAGAATAGCTATAAAAAAAGCTGATTTAATTATAACTAACGGATTACACTTAGAATCTAAAATGATAGATTCCTTTCCTTTAATCACTCCTAAATCTAACATATGGTACGCTTCTCAAGCTATTAAAGATGATCAATTAATTATAGATGAAACAACAAACCAAAAAGATCCTCATATTTGGTTTAGTATTGAATTATGGCAACAAGTATTAAAAAATTTAAAAGAAAAATTAAAATCAAAATTATCTAAATCACAAGATCGAGAATTACTAGAAAATAATTTTAATTTATATATGAAACAATTAAATTATTTAAAAGAAAATACTAAAAAAAAATTCGAAAATAAAGATATTATACTTATTACAGCTCATGATGCTTTTTCTTATTTAGCTAAAGAAAATAAATTTAAAGGATTATATTCTATACAAGGAATATCAACACAAACCGAAACTTCTCCTCGTGATATCGAAAAAATAGCTGACATTATAATAAAATACAAAGTTAAAGCTATCTTTATAGAATCTTCGGTTCCACATAACTATCTCGATAGTTTAATAGAAGCAGTAACCAATCGTAAACCTGTTTTTAAAATAAAAATTAGTGACCAAGAATTATATTCTGATTCGTTAGGTACCCGAGAAGATTTAAATTATAAACAATTGCCAGAAACAAATCAATATTTTAAAATGTCCAGTTATATAGGAGCTTTTTTGCATAATATCGATATTATTAGTCAGGAGTTAACATAAAATGAAAATGTCAGAAATAGCAATTCAAATAAAAGATTTAACTGTTTCTTATCAATATCAAAAACCTGTTCTATGGGATATAGATTTAGAAATTAAAAAAGGATCTTTTACCGCTATATTAGGCCCTAACGGAGCCGGTAAATCAACTTTAATAAAAACTATAATAGAATTAATTCCAAAGCTCTCGGGAGAAATTTTATTTTTTGGCAAACCATATAAACATCTACAAAAAAAAATAGTTTATGTTCCGCAAAGAAATGAAGCTTACTGGAATTTTCCTACAACAGTTCTAGATATAGTTTTAATGGGAAGATACGGACATCTAGGATGGTTCAAAAGGCCAACCGAAAAAGATAAAAACATTGCTAAACAAGCTTTAAAAGAAGTAGATATGTTATCTTTTCAAAACCGTCAAATTTCAGAATTATCGGGAGGACAACAACAAAGAATTTTTTTAGCTAGATCATTAGCACAACAAGGAGAAATTTATTTATTAGATGAACCTCTACAAGGGATCGATATACAAACAGAAAAAAAAATCATTTCCATTTTGCAAAAATTAAAAAAAGAAGGTAAAACAATTATCGCAATACACCACGATTTAACAACAGTTGAACAATATTTTGATCATATTATTTTGCTTAATTTATATAAAATAGCAAGTGGCGAAACTATAAAATGTTTTACATTAGATAATATAAATAAAACTTTTCGAAATACTTCGAAAGGACGGAAAATAACAAAAATATTATGAATATTACAACGTTTTGGAACTATACTAATATAAAGCTTTTGACAGGTGCTTCTTTATTGGGTTGTGCTTCGGGAATCATAGGTATTATTATGATTTTTCGCAAACAATGTTTATTAGGTGACACTATCGCGCACACCATTTTGCCTGGAATTGTAGTAATGTATTTGATGACTCAAAAAACAAATGAATGGGTTTTGTGGATAGGAGCTTTTATATCTTCAATAATGGCCATAGGATTAATAGAATTAATCAAAAAATATTCTAGCTTGCCAATAGATGCAATTTTATCACTAATTTTATCCTCTTTATTCGGATTAGGTAATATTTTAATATCTCTAGCTCAAAAAATATCTGCCAATAACAAAATTGCTGTTTTAGAAAAATTTATATTAGGACAAATAGCTCTTATTTCTTATAATAATGTCATTTATATAACAATAGTTACTATTATTACTAGCATAATTATTATAATTTTATGGAAAGAATTTAAAATATTTATCTTTGATCCGATCTTTACGCGTAGTATTGGCTTTAATATTAAATTAATCAATTTTATTTTAAATATATTGTTAATAAGTATTATTATAATTAGTTTGAAATTAATGGGGGTTGTTTTAACTAGTTCATTTATAACTTTACCTGGAATCATTTCTCTAAAATTTAGTAATAAACTTAATATTAACGCTATTTTATCAGCCATAATAACTGCTATCGTAAGCTTAATAGGTATTTTTATTAGTTACCAAATACCAAATATGCCTACAGGACCTATTATTATCATAATTACTGATATTTTAATCATAGCTACACTCTTATTAGCTCCAAAAAAAAGTTTAATTACAAAATATATAAAACAAAAAAAATATCTCAAAAATCTTAAAAAATTCAAATCATTAATTAATATTTATTTAAAAAATAAATGTAGCGAAGATCTTAATTTAGAAAAATTTTTATTCCAACAAAAATATCTTATTTGTATAAATAAACAAATTATGATTACTTCAAAAGGTAAAAAAGTTATTCAAAAATTAATCAATAAGGAATGTTAATAAATGATAATACAATTTTTAAATAAAATCGCTACAAAATTTGAATGGGATGTATTTTTAATCTTAACCATAACTTCCCTAGCTTTAGCTAGTTTAGGTATTTTTTTAGTCTTAAAAAAAATGACTATGACAGTGGATGCTATCAGTCATACAGTATTATTAGGTATCGTTTTAGCTTTTTTAATAACTAAAAACTTAAATTCACCATTATTAATTATAGGAGCTATTTTAACCGGTTTAATTACTGTTATTTTCACAGAAATACTAAAAAAACATGCTCAAATTTCATCAGACGGAGCTATTAACATAATTTTAACTTTTTTATTTTCCATAGCTATTATTATAATCAATAATTATACACGTAACGTACATATAGATACAGATGCAGTATTTTTAGGAAATGTAGAATTAATTCATATAAAACAAATATATAAAATATTTCCGATTCTTATCATTAATATAATTTATATTTTTTTATTTTTTAAAGAAATTAAAATTTTTATTTTTGACCCATGCTTATGTGCATTATTAGGATTTTCTACAATAATTATTAATTACTTATTAATGACTTTAGTTTCTGTAACAGTAGTTGTTTGTTTTGATATTGTTGGTTCTATTATGGTAATATCTTGTATGATAGGGCCAGCTATGACCGCTATTCTCTTAACATCTAATTTATTGTCTGGTTTTTTGCTATCTTTATGGATCAGTTTAATAAATACTTATTTAGGATACTTTTTAGGAATCTTATGGGATATACCAATAGCTAGTTTAATAGCTATTATTACCTTAATACATTTCTTATTAGTTTTAATTTGTGAAAAAAGAAAAGGTATAATAATGACAATTATACAAAATCATAAACAGAAAAAAAATTTATTAATGTTAAATTTATTAATTCATTTAGAAAATCATCAAAATCAACCATTTAAAAAACAATTAACCATTATACAAAAAGATTTACAATGGAATAATAAAATTTTTAACAAATGTATAGAACAAGCTTTTAAAAATAACTATATTATTTACAATAAAAATAATCAAATAACAATTAGCCTTTTTGGAAAAAATTTTATTAAATCGCAACAACAAAATAATAATTTTCTTTACTTTAAAAATAAAAAATGTTAAAATTAAATTGTCCATAGATAAAAATAATACTAGAAGAATTAAAATTAAAAAAAGGAGGCTATTTTTTTGTTAAAAATTATAAAAAATAGTATTTTATTCTTCTCAGTTAGTTTAGCTTGTTTATTAACCATTTTCACTATAAACAATGCCAAAATGTCTATAAAAGCTTATGATGAGGGTTTATATTTCGACCAATTTTCAAAAGCATCTAATGATAAAAAAGAAAAAGTTTTATCTTTAACTCAATATTTGATAATAAAAGATAGTAAAAAAATATCACCCGCAGTTAAAGGAGCATTAAGCGAATTCTTAACCACAGTATTCCAAGACATTTTCGGAATCCAAGAATGGGATTACAATGATCCAGATTTTTCTAAATTCGCTGTGTTTGATTGCGATGCAGATTTACCAAGTACATATTACTCAAGTATATTACCTAATGAAATACAAACTTATTATGTAACAAAAGTCATAAAATTAATTGACGATAAAGCAGATCCTACTTACTCAGATTCAATTACAAAAATACTTACAAATACTTACATATCACAAAAAGTACAAAAAGCTATCTCAGATTTAACAAACAACGCATAAATAAAAAAATAACTTAACATAAATAAACTATTTATAGCCTTAAAAAGCTATAAATAGTTTTTTTTATTTTATTTAAATATAATATATAGAATTTTAACTACCTGATATATTTAAAAAACCAACATATACACTAGAACTACCAAATCCAGAAATTTGAAATTTAAAATCATTAGCAATATCTTGAATATTGTTTAATAAATCAAAAAAATTACCAGAAATAACCACCATATTAAAAGGATTTTTTATAAAACCATCTTGAATACAAAAACCTGAAGCTTGCAAACTAAATGAACCACTTATCTCATCTATACCTGCATGACAACCTACTATAGAATTAACATAAATACCATTCTTAACGGCATATAATAATTCAGATAAAGATTTATTCCCTGATTTTAAATAACAATTACTCATAGAAATAGAACCGTTAAAACTATTCCCTTCCGGTAATACATTAAAAATTTTAGCAGTTTGCAAATTATGAATAAAATTATTTAAAATTCCTTTAGTAATAATATGTTTAGCTCGACAAGCGACTCCTTCATCGTCAAAAACCGGATTAAAAAAAGCTGTCGAAATAAAAGGATCATCTATAATATTTACTTTAGGATTAGCCACTAATTTACCTTGGCTATGTCGATATTTACTTAAATTCCGATAAACATATAAAGCGCTAAAAACATTTTGAAAATTTGATAATAATTCCGCAAAAACTTCATTTGAAAAAACTACACGATAAAATTTAGATGGTAAAGTTTTAGCACCAATTTGATTTTCTCCTAATGTTAATATATTTTTGACATACATAGAAAGTTCAAAATCTTCGAATTTTTTAACAGGAAAAGATTTATCAACTTCTTCTTGAATTTGATTATTAATACGGATAGATTAATTGCGTTTTATGCAGCGATTTGTATTTGCTGTTTTATTTACAATCAGCCCCCGTCCAAACCGGACAAGCAAGTTTCCAAGCATCCGGCTTTCCATAATTTACTCTCTTGCGAGAACTAATTTTCCCTTGCGGTTAATTAGCTATTTATTCTTATCGTTCTATTCTTCCTGATATCATGTGTTTGTTGATTGGTTATCTTGCGATGGCAATCTTTACATAATACCTTGGTACTTTTATTCATAATACTCTGGCGGTTCGCGTTGCGAACTGTCCCAATGTGATGAATTTGAAGTTGGGTTGTTTTATTGCAGTTCTCACAACGTTCCGCTTTCAGGCGGTCAGTTAAGGTGCGTACGACCTTGGAATATATATCTATTAATGGTAATATCCGGATTTCCCTTATAGTTACGCATTTTTTTAATTTTATCCCAAGAGTAAACGTCCCATGGTTCGTATTGAGTCTTCCCTTTGTTAATATAGGAGATCCCCCAAGTTGAACCTCTATTGAGTTTCTTTCGTACCCTGGCAATCGATGTTTTCCATTTTCTTGCCAGTGTTTTCAAACAGCTATCTTCAGCTAGATAGTTTAGATAGGTTAAAACACCGAGATTGTTAGCCAAACAAAAGTATTGGATAATTCCTCTAACGATTGCTTTGTAGGTCCGGATTATCTCTAATTCGTCTCTATCCGCTAATGTTTCGTCGTGTTTCACCCTCCCCACTTTTAACCAATTATATTCGTGTCCATATTCTTTGGCTTTCGCTTTGGGAATCTGGATTTGAACTTTACCGTTTAAGGAATTCTTTGCAGTTTTCCTCTCACGAGTTTTATTGGTGGGATTTACCTTTATCATGTAGGATAAGAACCTTGTGCCTTTGTTAGCTTTCACAATTTTTGATTTGTCCTTACTAATGGTAAGTTTCAAATCTTGTTCTAACCATTGCGTTACTTGATTCTTAATCCCTTCAGCTTTGTCATACTCGCCTTTAACGCCAATGATAAAATCATCAGCATAGCGGATGTACTCAACTCTTGTCTTTGGGTTTAGATTGATGAAGCTATCAATCCCCAGTTGATGGTGTTGGTTTTTATGCCATGCTTTCCCATATTCTGGGCTCTTCTTCCAAATTGGCTTTCCTTTTTTAATTAGTTCATCCATTTTAAGGTCGATGTAATGTAAATATACATTCGCCAACAAGGGAGAAATGATTCCTCCTTGAGGAGAACCTGATAAAGATTCGTATCTGATCCCATCTTTCATGAAGCCGGCTTTCAACCATTTGTTAATAGTTGAGAGGACTTTATTCTTTCTGATGAACCGATTTAAAGTTCGCATGAGAATCTCATGATTGATGGTATCAAAGTAGCCTTTTAAGTCGATTTTGACGATGTAGTCAATTCCTTTAAATCTTTGTTTAACGCGTTTTATAGCGTCATGACAAGATTTTTTGGTTCTAAATCCAAAGTTCCATTCTGAAAAGATATTTTCAAAATAGGGAGTTAAGAGTTGTTCGAGACATTTTTGTATTAGCCGGTCCTTGATAGTAGGTAGCCCCAGGGGTCTGGTTCCTTTATTATCGCTAGGAATGAGAATTCTTTTAACTGGTTTGGGGTTATAACCATTATTGACGTATTCCTGATGGTATCTTTCTAGTCTTTCTAGATTAATCCCATCAATGGTTTCATTGTCAACATCTGGCGTACCCGTTCCTTTATTAGCAGCGATTCTATTGAATGCTGTTAACGTGTTATAGAAATTATTCATTCCTTGTTGCAGCTCTCTTTTTAGAGAGTAACCGTTTGATGAACGATGTTGAATTCTATTCAATGTTCGCGAAAGTTTAGTTTCGAGTGAAACAGTTGTTGACATAATATCAACCCCTTTCTTGATGCCACTGAATAAATAGTAAATTACTTTCTTCTTTCGCCCTATAAGAGTGATTAACTCTCTTCTGGGTAAGACGATTAACTAAATTATTCCAAATTTAGGTTTACCCTTACGACTACTAAAAAGATTCTTTATCCTTGACATCCAGGCTTTTATTTCCGGATTAGTAAATTTAATTACTTCGTTTTAGGATTCCCCAAGTTACACTAAATTTCTACCTTAATTCTTTAGGGGAAGTATCCTCTTTAGCGAGGCTGATTCCAGGTTTTCTTTAGTTGATAAACTACTCCGTACTTTTGGTATATACTAGTAGACTCTGGACTGTTCGTACAAGCAACTTCCGAAACAGGTTTTGTAATTACATCGGGTTTTCCTTCTTAGGCCATCTCAGGCTTGTCCATCGAATTATTAGGTGGCGGAGTCTTATTGATTAATTTGCTTTCGTCGCAACCCGCTTTTATGGTTTGCTATAATCTGACATTCTTTCGTTTGCCAAACCAACCATATCCTTTCAGAGATTATCGGCTCTGGCTATTGGTTAGATAGCGCGAAATTTAGGCCTCTTTGGCGCCCCCAAAAATACAATTAGCTTCTAATAAAGCATAACTATTGCGTTGTTGTAATTTTAATCCTAAAGAATTAACTATTTTTTGACACCAAAAAATTTCACTATACAATAAATTACATTTTTTAGTAAAATACTGACTAACTAATAATTGTTGATAAAATTTTTGCAATAATTTAATTTTATTATCGCAAGGTATTGAATCAAAATTAAAATTATCTTCTGTAATAGTATTATATTGTGGAGATCCTGAAAACAAAAAATCTTGTTCATTAAAAGTTAAAATCCTTATTTTTTCTTTTAAACGATTTAAAATTTTATCTATTACAACATCATCATTTAAATCATCTATTTTTTCCAAATAAATAGAATTTTTTTTATTTTTAAATAAACCATAAATAAGAATACGGATAGATTAATCGCGTTTTATCCAGCGATTTGTATTTGCTTTTTTATTTACGATCAGCCCCCGTCCAAACGGTGCGAGCAAGTTTCCAAGCACACCGCTTTCCATAATTTACTCTCTTTCGAGAACTAATTTCCCCTCACGGTTGATTAGCTATTTATTCTTATTGTTCTTATTTTTCTGATATCATGTATTTGTTGTTTGGTTATCTTCCGATGACAAACCTTACACAATACCTCGGTACTTTTATTCATGATCCTGTGGCGATGCGCGTTACGAATCGTCCCAACGTAATGAATTTGAAGTTGGGTTGTTTTGTCGCAGTTTTCACAACGTTCCGCCTTTAAACGGTCAGTTAGATTCGTACGACCATGGAATATATATTTATTAATGATAACATCCGGATTTTCCTTATAGTTACGCATTTTTTTAATTTTATTCCAAGAGTGAACTTCCCATGGTTCGTATTGGATTTTCCCTTTTACTGAGGTAAGAAATAGCCCAAGTTGAACCTCTATTGAGTTTCTTTCGAACTCTGGCAATTGACGTTTTTTGTTTTCTTGCCAATGTTTTCAAACAGCTATCTTCAGCTAGATAATTTAAATGGGTTAAAACACCTAGATTGTTAGCTAAACAGAAGTATCGGGTAATTCCTCGGACAATTGTTTTATAGGTACGGATTATTTCTAATTCGTCTCTATCCGCTAATGTTTCGTCGTGTTTCACCTTTCCCTGTTTTAACCAATTGTATTCATATCCATATTCTTCGGCTTTTGCTTTGGGAACTTGAATTTGAACTTTACCGTTTAAGGAATTCTTTGTAGATTTCCTTGTACGAGTTTTATTGGTGGGATTTACCTTTATCAAGTAGGATAGAAACCTAGTTCCTTTGCTGGCTTTAACAATCTTTGACTTGTTCTTACTGATCGTAAGTTTTAAATCTTGTTCTAGCCATTGCGTGACTTGATTCTTAACCCTTTCAGCTTTGTCATACTCGCCTTTAACACCAATGATAAATCATCAGCGTAGCGGATATATTCAACTCTTGGATTTGGATTTAGATTGAGAGAACTATCAATCCCCAGTTGATGGTGCTGGTTTTTAAACCATGCTTTCCGATATTCCGGATTTTTCTTCCTAATCGGCTTCCCTTCTTTAATCAGTTCCTCCATTTTCAGGTCGATGTAATGTAAGTATACATTCGCCAACAAAGGGGAAATAATTCCTCCTTGGGGAGAACCTGATAAAGATTCGTACTTAATACCGTCCTTCATGAAACCGGCTTTCAACCATTTGTTAATAGTTGAGAGGGTTTTATTCTTTCTGATGAACTGATTTAAGGTCCTCATGAGAATCTCGTGATTGATCGTATCAAAGTAACCTTTTAGGTCGATTTTGACAATGTAATCGATTCCTTGAAATCTTTGTCTGACGCGTTTGATGGCTTCATGACAAGATTTTTTGGTTCTGAATCCAAAGCTCCATTCCGAGAAAATTCCCTCAAAATAAGGAGTTAAGAGTTGTTCCAGGCATTTTTGTATCAACCTGTCCTTGATGGTAGGTAAGCCCAGGGGTCTGGTTTTTTTATTATCATTGGGAATAAAAACTCTTTTAACTGGTTTCGGGTTATAACCATTGTTAACGTATTCCTGATGGTATCTTTCTAATCTTTCAAGATCAATCCCATCAATGGTTTTATCATCAATTCCTGGAGTACCCGCTCCCTTGTTAGCGGCAATTCTATTGAATGCCGTTAACGTGTTATAAAAGTTATTCATTCCCTGCTGTAGTTCTCTTTTTAAAGAGTAACCATTTGATGAACAATATTGAATTTTATTCAATGTTCGCAAAAGTTTAGTTTCTGGTGAAACCGTTGTTGACATAATTTATCAACTCCCTTCTCGATGTCATTGAATAAATAATAAATTACTTTCTTCTTTCGCCCTATAAGAGTAATTAACTCTCTTCTTGGTAAGACGATTAACTAAATTATTCCAGATTTAGGTTTACCCTTACGACTATTAAGAAGATGCTTTATCCTTGACCGTCCGGGCTTTTATTTCCGGATTAGTAAATTTAATTACTTCGTTTTAGGATTCTCCAAGTTACACTAAATTTCTACCTTAATTCTTTAGGGGAAGTATCCTCTTTGACGAGGCTGATCCCAGGTTTCTTTATCTGATAAACTACTCAATACTAGTTATCTATATTAGTAGTCTCTGGACTGTCCGTTTAAGCAACTTTCGAACAGGTCTTTAAATTACCTCAATTTCCCTTCTTAGGCCATTTCAGGCTTCTCCATGGAATTATTTGGTGGCGAAGTCCTCTTGACTAATTTGCTTTCGTCGCAACCCGCTTTTATAGTCTGCTATAATCTGACATTTTTTCATCTGTCTGACCGACCATACCCTTTCAGAGTTTATCGACCCTGGTTATTGGTTAAATAACACGAAATTTAGGCATCTTTGGCGCCCTAACTAGTTAAATGATTAGCTGTAAATTGTTCTATATGTCCATCTTCTAAATTAATACTAAACTTTTTGTTTTCATATATTACAATCTCTAATCCATCTAAACCTTGTAATTTACTTTTTTGAAACCATTTCTGGTAATTAATCATATCTTCACCTTTAATCAATTGCCACTAACAAACATTTCTTTTATACGAATAGTTGGTTGCCCTAAATCTACAGGAACATCTCCTGAAATAGATCCACAATAACCTTGCGCTAATTGAACATCTTTGCCAACACGATCAATTTTCAATAAAATATCTTGTCCTTTGCCAATCAACATCATACCTTTAATAGGAGTCGTAAGTTGACCATTTTTAATTAAATAACCAATATTAACCATAAAATTAAATTCTCCTGTATTGGGATCAACAGTTCCACCTCCCAAATATTTAGCATAAAAACCATAATCTGTGTCTCTAATAATTTGTTCAGGATCGTGCGGTCCTGCAGCAATATAAGTAGAGTTCATACGCGAAGTAGGAGGATACTTATAAGATTCTCGTCGACCAGAACCTGTAGGTGGTATATTTAATTTATAACCATTACGAATATCTACTAAATAAGATTTCAAAATACCATTACTAATTAAAAGATTTTTTTGCGTCAAATTACCTTCATCATCAATTTTGGTTGACCCCCAAGCTCCAGGTATACAACCATGATCCACAGCGGTCACCAGAGAAGAAGCTATTTTTTTGCCAATTTTATTAGAAAAAGGTGATAATCCTCTAGCAACTGATGTTGCTTCTAAAGAATGTCCGCATGCTTCATGAAAAATAACTCCGCCTGAACCATTATTAATCACAACAGTCATCATTTGAGCCTTAATTTCTTGTGCCGATAACATTTCAACAGATTGTTTTGCTACTTGTTGAGATATTTCTTGTAAATTTAAAGAATTTAAAAAAAATCCAGTAGACCCTTTTCCGAAACTTCTGCTAAATTCTTGTATATTAGAATCATTTTGAGCCACAGAAGTTAAACTTAAATTAACATAATAACGATTATCACAACGAGAAATACCTCGACTATTTACTATCCAAACTTTTTGGAATTTATCTTCTAAATTCACTAAACTTTTAATTATTCGAGAGTCTGTCTGACGAATTACACGAGAACAATATAGCATTTTATCAATTTTTTGTTGCCAAGTGATATCATCACAAATTTTTTGTGAGATATTTGGTTCAAAATCAAAATTTTTAGAAAAAATTTTAGTTTTATTTTTTAATAAATTTTTATATTTCAAAATTAAATCTACAATATGTTGATAAATTATTTCATTAGTATATAAATAAATTTCTTGATTATTAATTAATAATCGAATACCTAAACCATAAATATGATGTTCTATAGAACTTACTACATTTTGATCAATAACTTTCCATAAGTTAGACAAAGTATCTTCGAAAAAAAATTCAATAAAATCAATTCCTTCTCCCAAAGATAAATTAAAAATATTTTGAATTTCTTCGATATTTAACATACAATAATTTTCTTCTTTCATATACCCAAATTTTATAATAGGAATAATTTATATCCATAATTTGTTCCTGTTTCAATAAATAAATTTATCATTAAATTGTTTTTTATTAAAAAGAAATTCGAATCTAAATCAGAAAACCAAAGTTCCCATCATTCAACTTTTATCATAATGTAACTTATTTAAAAGACTCATGTTTTGACATAAGTTATTGAGTTTTTTTGATTATCATCATTCTGTATTTCTAAAATTATTTAATATTTTGCATAAATTTATTTATTTTTTTTAACGATAAAGTTTTCACATAACAGAGATATTTTATATGGGGAGGTTTTAGCACAGAGCTAATTAACGCGTAACGTATTAGCTTTGTAAAAGGTTTTTTTAATTAAAGATAAACTTTAAACTTTATATACCCTTAATATAAATGTTAATTTTTTTGACCCGAAGAAAAATGATGATTAATCAAAATTTTAGATTTTTTTTTAAATTTCCGGTTGATATTCCCAAATCCCCCGGATTTAATAATATTTAGAATAACTTAGAAAATCCTAAAAGAAAAATTCTTTGAATATGAAAGTTAATATACTGTTACCCCGAGAGATCTTCAAAGAATATTTCCATAATTATGGTTAGTAGAACAAAAGGAGGGAAACAATACCTGACCAAAACCTAATCTATCAGAAACCATCAAAAATCATCAAGACATACGAAAACATTATCCGAAGAATTATTCCATATTTCGAGTAATGGGAGAGTTTATCCTGGAAAAGAATTCAAGGAATGAGAAATTATCAAAAGAAATTAACCAAGATAATTATCAATCCCAATCTCTTCCAAGAAAAAACTAAATTAACTGAAAGGCTAATGGCATCAAAATAAGAAGTTTGCCATTAAGAAAATAAATTCCTAGAATTTCATCATGCCGAAACCGTTAGAGATTATCGTTGAAGAAACATTATGAATAAAAAACCATAACCCTTTGTCAGGTTTGTCATCGTCAAAGAACTAACAAACAAATTAACAATATTAAATTATTGGGCGCCAAAGAGGCCTAAATTTCGCGCTATCTAACCAATAGCCAGAGCCGATAATCTCTGAAAGGATATGGTTGGTTTGGCAAACGAAAGAATGTCAAATTATAGCAAACCATAAAAGCGGGTTGCGACGAAAGCAAATTAATCAATAAGACTCCGCCACCTAATAATTCCATGGACAAGCCTGAGATGGCCTAAGAAGGAAAACCCGATGTAATTACAAAACCTGTTTCGGAAGTTGCTTGTACGAACAGTCCAGAGTCTACTAGTATATACCAAAAGTACGGAGTAGTTTATCAACTAAAGAAAACCTGGAATCAGCCTCGCTAAAGAGGATACTTCCCCTAAAGAATTAAGGTCGAAATTTAGTGTAACTTGGATAATCCTAAAACGAAGTAATTAAATTTACTAATCCGGAAATAAAAGCCCGGATGGTCAAGGATAAAGAATCTTTTTAGTAGTCGTAAGGGTAAACCTAAATTTGGAATGGCTTACCGAGAAGAGAGTTAATCACTCTTATAGGGCGAAAGAAGAAAGTAATTTACTATTTATTCAGTGGCATCAAGAAAGGGGTTGATATTATGTCAACAACTGTTTCACTCGAAACTAAACTTTCGCGAACATTGAAGAGAATTCAACATCGTTCATCAAACGGTTACTCTTTAAAAAGAGAATTACAGCAGGGAATGAATAACTTTTATAATACGTTAACAGCATTTAATAAAATTGCTGCTAACAAAAGGGCGGGCACGCCAGGTGTTGACAATGAAACCATTGATGGGATTAATCTAGAAAGACTAGAAAGATACCATCAGGAATACGTCAATAATGGTTATAACCCCAAACCAGTTAAAAGAATTCTCATTCCTAATGATAATAAAAGAACCAAACCCCCTAGGATTACCTACTATTAGGGACCGGCTGATACAAAAATGTCTCAAACATCTCTTAACTCCCTATTTTGAAAATATTTTTTCAGAATGGAGCTTTGGATTCAGAACCAAAAAATCTTGCCATGATGCGATCAAACGCGTCAAACCAAGATTTAAAAGAATTGATTACATTATCAAAATCGACCTAAAAAGCTAATTTGATACCATCAATCATGAGATTCTCATAAGAACCTTAAATCGGTTCATCAGAAAGAATAAAGTCCTCTCAACCATTAACAAATGGTTGAAAGCCGGCTTCATGAAAGATGGGGTCAAATACGAATCCTTATCCGGTTCTCCCCAAGGAGGAATAATGTCCATTTTGCTGGCGAATGTATACTTACATTACATCGACCTGAAAATGGAAGAACTAATTAAGGAAGGGAAACCAATTAAGAAGGGTAACCCAGATTATGGGAAAGCATGGCTTAAAAACCAGCACCATCAACTGAGGATTGATAGTTCTCTTAATCTAAATCCAAAACTTAGAGTCGAATACATCCGTTACGCTGATGATTTTATCATTGGTGTCAAAGGCGAGTATAACAAAGCCGAAAGGATTAAAAATCAAGTCACACAATGGCTAGAAAAAGATTTAAAACTTACTATCAGTAAGAATAAGTCAAAGATTGTTAAAGCCAGCAAAGGAACTAGGTTTCTATCCTACATGGTAAAGGTAAATCCCGCCAATAAAAACCGTACAAGGAAATCCACAAAGAATTCCTTAAACTGCCAAGTTCAAATCCAGATTCCCCAAGCGAAAGCCAAAGAATACGGACATGAATATAATTGGTTAAAAAGGGGAAAGGTAAAACACGACGAAACATTAACGGACCGAGACGAATTAGAAATAATTCGAACCTATCAAACAATAGTTAGAGTAATTATCCAATACTTTTGTTTAGCTAACAATCTCGGTGTTTTGACCTATCTAAACTATCTAGCTGAAGATAGCTGTTTGAAAACACTGGCAAGAAAATGGAAAACATCGATTGCCAGGGTACGAAAGAAACTCAATAGAGGTTCAACTTGGGGGATCTCCTATATTAACAAAGGGAAGACTCAATACGAACCATGGGACGTTTACTCTTGGGATAAAATTAAAAAAATGCGTAAATATAAGGGAAATCCGGACATTACCATTAATAGATATATATTTAAAGGTCGCACGCACCTAAATGACCGCCTGAAAGCAGAACGTTGCGAAAACTGCGACAAAACAACCCCACTGCAAATTCATCACATTGGGACGATTCGTAACGCGCATCGCCACAGGATCATGAATAAAAGTACCGAGGTATTGTGTAAAGACTGTCATCAAAAAGTGACAAATCAACAAATACATGATATCAAAAGAACAAGGACGATAAGAATAAATAGCTAATTAACCGCAAGGGGAAATTAGTTCTCGCAAGAGAATCAATTATGGAAAGCCGGATGCTTGGAAACTTGCTTGTCCGGTTTGGACGGGGGCTGATTGTAACTAACTAACTATCGGATGTAAAACCAATTCGAAGAACTACTTTCATTTCCTATTCTTTTATTTAAAAAAACTTTAAGTGTTAATAAATCTTAATGATGTTAGCAAGATAACTGAATATTTATTATCTATAATAATTAATGATTAAAAACTTACAAAAATTATTAATTTAAAAAAATTAATTTTTTAACATTCTTAAACCATTTAACAAAACTAAAATAGTACTAATTTCATGTAAAAAAACTGCAAATGGCAAAAATAAACTAGTAAAAAAATTACTAATAGTTAAAATAATAATAACGCTGATCGCAAAAATCATATTTTGAAAAACTATATTATTCAATCTAACAGCTACTTTATGAACCTGAATAATTTTAATTAAATTATTCTTCATCAAAACGATATCAGCAATATCCGCAATTACATCGACACCTTCTTGTAAGGCAATCCCTACATCAGCATTCGCTAAAGCCAGAGCATCATTAACACCATCTCCTACCATAGCTACGCCTTTATACCTTTTTTTTAATTCATTTATTTTTAATAACTTATCTTCTGGTAAACATTCTGCAAAAACATAATCTATATTTAAACAAACTGCTACATTTTGAGCTGTTTTATAATTATCTCCGGTTAAAACAATTGTTTTAATATTATTATTTTGGAAATATTTTATTATTTCAAAACATTCCGGACGCAAAATATCAAAAATTGCCATAACTATTACAACATCATTATCGCAACTAAAATAAAGAACAGTATAACCATCATTTAAAAATAATTGTATTTTATCATCTAATGATGAGGATAAAGAAATTCTATTATTCGAGGAATAGCTATTTAAATCGCTATATTTAGCTACTTTATAATGTTTACCTTGATAAAAAGATTCAACACCTATTCCAATTAAATTATTTACTTCTATATCGGAATAATTGTTATTTAATTGATCTTCGATAACAAAAACACTTTTTAAATATTTTGTAATTGATCTAGCTAAAGGATGATTAGATTTTTGTTCCATATGGTACAAAATAGCCAAAAATTTATTTTTCTCATCTTCACATAAAGAACTATCAAATAAAAATTCTTTAATTACAGGCTTACCAATTGTTAAAGTTCCAGTTTTATCAAAAACAATAGCTTTAATATTAGCTAAAAAACTCAAAGCATTACCATTTTTTAATAAAATTCTTTGTTTAGCTAAAAAAGAAATAGCAGATAAAGTAGCCGGAATATCAGCAACAACTAAAGCACAAGGAGAAGCGACAGTTAAAAAAACTATAATTTTTTCAAAAATTTTATTAAACAAATAATATTCAAAACCTTTAATAAAATTAATTGTTTGAAAAAAAACTAAAATAAAAAAAGATATTAACAAAACAGTTTTTACATAAACTGGTTCTAAACGTTTAATTAAGGTAGCATTTTTAGAAACATTATTTTTTAACTCATGAGATAATTTAATAATTCGAGAAAATAAATTTTGATCGGTATTAGCAGTAATTTTAATAATTAAAGTATTACTAAGATTAATATTACTACCATAAACTTTATCGCCTTTTTTTTTATCAACAGGTATACTTTCTCCAGTAATATTAGATTCATCCACACAAGAATTACCAGAAACTACTACCCCATCAGAAGGAATTTGATCACCACTTAAAACAATAACCTCATCTCCGATATTTAATTTATCTACTTCTATCAAAGTAAAATTACCATTAACATCTATTAAACGAGCTTGTGTAGGCGCCATTTTTAAAAGATTTCTGATTTCTTTATGACTTTTAGTTTCTATGTATTCTTCTAAAAAATTCGAAGTTGCAAAGATAATAATTAATAAAATAGCTTCATTAAAATTATTTAAAAAAACAGCTCCCAAAGCGCCTAATAACATTAAAATATGTATATTTGGTGTAAATTTGCGATTTTTTTTGGTGTCATAATAAGTATCTAATAAACCTTCAAGAATAACATGATAACCTGTACAACCCAAAATTAACAAAGTAATAATGCGTTTAAATAATAAACATTCGTGATCATTCAAATTAAACAATTTAAATACTACTACAGGAACAAAACAGAATAAATATAAAAACAAACCCCAAACAAAAAGACAAAAGTACTTAGAATTATTTTTGTAATCCGAATTAAAATGTTGTTGATCATTTTTCTCAGAATTATAAATACTAGAATGTTGTTTCAAAATATAAATACCATTAATCCTTATAAAATGCGAAGAAAAATATATAAACTTAAAACTAATTTATATATTTTTCAAATTTTTAAAACAAAAAATAATTAAAAGAAATACTTTTTAGTATATTTTTAATATAAAAATAAATTTTCAAACAAAAAAAATTCAAAATTAATCACAATCATAACTTTCTTCATTACTAGAATCATTATTTTTATTATTGTTTTGTTCATTATCTTGTGAATTTGATGATTTTAAATCAACTTGTTCTGAACTGGTTATATTATTATTCTGCTCAGAAATTTTTGCATAAAATTCTTCTAAAACTCTTTCATTTAACATATTTCGAGTCTGAGTATTAGTGGGATGAGCTACATCTTTAAAAATTCCCGTATTCAACTTGGAACTAGGCATAGCAACAAAATGACCTCTATTACCGAGAATGATTCTAACACCATGAATCACAAAACAATCATCTATAAAAATACTCGAAACAGCTTTTAATCTTGGATGCTCTTTATCATTAAGTTTTATTCTAACACCAGTAATTTTCATTACATACCATCCTATTATTTTTTAAAAATTTATCAAAATTAATTTTTTTAATAAACTACTGTAAAAAATTATAATCCTTTTTTTGAATTTACACAATCTTTTATGGGATTATTTTATCACAATTTATATACAATATTACAATGAAATAAATTAGTACACTATCAAAACATCATAAATTTCTTGATTATTACCGCTTAAAATAACTCCAAAATAATTTAGCTATTTTTTGCAATTCTAAAATATTTATTTCTTCTGCTCTAATATTTAGAGGTATCCGGTATTTAACAAAAAAACTAATAATTTCGGATTTAGAAATATTTAAATAATCTTGAAAATTATTAATTAATTGTTTTCTTTTCTGTTTAAAAGCAATTTTTAAAAATTTAAAAAAAACATTATATAAAAAATTTTCTTCTCTTAATGAAAATTGTTTTTTAGTAAATTTCAAAACCATTCCATCTACTTTAGGTTGAGGATAAAAATTAGTTTTCTTAACTATTTTAATAACATCAATAATAGCCAAAGATTGGCAAATAACACTTAAAGAATTATAATTTTTAACAGATGGACCCGATAATATTCTCCATGCCAATTCTTTTTGTAACATTATAGTAAAGCTTTTGATCTGAGATATAGCAAAAATTTTGAATAAAACAGCTGAAACAATATGATAAGGTAAATTGCCTACTAAAACCACTTCTTCTTGTGCGCTACCAAAATATTGTTTAAAATCTTTTTCTATATCACGTTTCAAAAAATTATCATAAATAATATGAATGTTACAATATTCAGGAAAAAATAAAAATTTTTTTAAAGTAAAATCAATTTCATAAGCTAAAATTTTTTTAGCTTTTAAAACCAATAATTTTGTTAAAGCGCCTTTACCGGGACCAATTTCTACTATATTTTTATTAAATATATCAGCAGATTCTACAATTAAATTTAATATTTTCGAATTATTCAAAAAATTTTGGCCATATTTTTTTTTAAAAACATGTTGTTCATTTTTAATCATTGAAATCACGGTAATAAAAAAAATTGCGCATATCTTTATAAGAGTTTTGAAACATTATATTATTAATAAGAACAGATTTAAGACTCAAAGGTTTTATAATATTATCAGTAATATCACCAAAACCGATCAAAATTTGTTCCCCAATATTATCAACATTCTCGCGATAAGTATCTCTTAAAATATTATCATCGTAATAATAAGTATAATAAACCGAATTATCTCTATATTTTTGTTTAATTTTTTTAATAAATTCATAATTTTCAGAAACATTCGGAATACATTTCCAAAAAACAATGCGACGATGCAAAAAATCTTGACAAAGATGAGATAAAATTAAATCTTGACTATCTTGAAACGCAACAATCAAGCTATTAATATAAAAATCATCAATTTTAGAATATAAATCTAAAGATTCTTTATTAGAAAAAAAATTTTTTAACAAAGTGATATCCAATTCAAATGAATAATTATTTTTGATTAAAAATTTAATTCTCTTAAAAATTTGTTCTAAAATAATAGCAAATAATATAATTTTAGAATGGCAATAAACTTGTCTATACATATAATAACGACTCATCAAATAATTTTCAATACTAGAAAGACCACTATTACGGAAAACAATTACTAATTCGTCCGTAGGAAAATCATAAGTTTGTGGAACTTGATAAGCATTAGTGATTTCCATAATACCAATTAAACGATCCGAATCGATATAACCATAACTAACACCAGCAAAAAAAGAATCTCTTTTCAAATAATCTAAACGATCAAAATCCAATTGACTTGTTAATAATTGCTTTAATAAAGTAAATCTTTTACTCTTTTTATCATTCTTAATAATACGGATAGATTGATTGCGTTTTATGCAGCGATTTATCTTTGCTGTTTTATTTACAATCAGCCCCCGTCCAAACCGGACAAGCAAGTTTCCAAGCATCCGGCTTTCCATAATTGATTCTCTTTCGAGAACTAATTTCCCCTCACGGTTGATTAGCTATTTAATTCTTATTGTTCTTGTTTTCTAATATCGTGTATTTGTTAATTGGTTATCTTCTGATGACAATCTTGACACAATACTTCAGTTCTTTTATTCCCGACCCTGTGGCGATGCGCGTTACGAATCATCCCAATGTGATGAATTTGCAGTGGGGTTGTTTTGTCGCAGTTATCACAACGTTCTGCTTTTAGACGGTCAGTTAAATTCGTACGACTTTGGAATATAAATCTATTAATGGTCAATATCGGAATTTCCCTTATAGTTACACATTTTTTTAATTCTGTCCCAAGAATAAACATCCCACGGTTCGTAATGGGTTTTTTCTTTATTAAGATAAGAAATACACCCAAGTCGAACCTATCTTGCATTTCTTATTGTAGTTCTCTTTTAAAGAGTAGCCTTTTGATGAACAATATTGAATTTTATTCAATGTTCGTGAAAGTTTGGTTTCTGGTGAAAACATCGTTGACATTATATATCAACTCCTTTCTTGATACCATTGAATAAATAATCAATTACTTTCTTCCTTCGCCCTATAAGAGTCATTAACTCTCTTCTGGGTAAGACGATTAACTAAATTATTCCAAATTTAGGTTTACCCTTACGACTACTAAAAAGATGCTTTATCCTTGACCATCCGGGCTTTTATTTCCGGATTAGTAAATTTAATTACTTCGTTTTAGGATTCTCCAAGTTACACTAAATTTCGACCTTAATTCCTTAGGGGAAGTATCCTCTTTAGGAGGCTGATTCCAGGTTTTTCTGATAAACTACTCAATACCGAAGTTATGTATTAGTAGGATCTGGACTGTCCGTTTCAGCAACTTCCGAGACAGGTTCTCTTATTACATCAATTTTCCTTCTTAGGCCATCTCAGGCTTGCCCGTAGAATTATTTGGTGGCGGCGTCTTCTTGACTAATTTGCTTTCGTCGCAACCCGCTTTTATGGTCTGCTCTAATCTGGCATTCTTTCGTTTGCTAGACCGACCATCTCCTTTCAGAGTTTATCAACCCTGGCTATTGGTTAGATAGCACGAAATTTAGGCCTCTTTGGCGCCCACTTCGGCCACATCATATTTAAAATTTATATCTATTTGATCTAATACAGAAATAATTTCTTTATTATTAATAATCATTTGAATAGTTTTATCTTCATGATTAATACCGAAAACGTGTTCAAAAATATGAGAATACGAACTATGTCCGATGTCATGTAATAAAGAAGCTACTAATAAAATTAATTTATTCCTTAAAGAAAATTTTTTTTCTATTAATTGAAATTTATGAAATTCTAAAAAACGTCTAGATAATTCATAAACACCTAAACTATGAGTGAAACGAGAATGTTCAGCACCAGGAAAGACCATATGGACACATCCTAATTGTTTAATGCGCCTTAATCTCTGGAAAAGACGAGTATTAATTAGCTCTTCTAAAAACAAATATTCTAAATAAATATACCCATAAACAGGATCTTTGATAACTTCAATCTTTGCAAATTTTCTTGGTTCTTTTGGCCAAAATGATTCTAAAATCACAAATAAAACTCTTTCTTCTATATAAATAATCTTTTTAATTTCTTTTCGCAAATAACTTCTGAGATTTTAAATAATATTTTTTTTATTTATTTAAATAATTTAAAGAATCAAAAGTTATTTTTATAAATAATTTTATAAATTAGACAATTTGTAGTTTTTAAATTATAAAAGTCCAAAATTTTAAATTTAAAAATTTATATTAATTAAAACCAACAAACCTTCTATTTTATTTTAATTAGAGAAATTTATACAGATTTTAAATTAACTTTGTATTGTCATTAATTCTACTAAATCGCCATTTTTTAAATGAAATGCTGAAGCATCATCCGTATCTATATGCAATTCTAAACTAAAATCCACATTGACACGACATAAAACGTTATGCAAAATACCAGCTTTAATACCATCTACTCGAACACTCACTATTTGTTTATCAGTTAAACATAAATCTTTAGCTTCTTTATCAGATAAATGTATATGCCTATCGGCAATAATAACTCCTTCTTTAATAAATAATTTTCCGCATGGACCAATTAAAGTAGCGCTAGCAGAACCTTTAATATCTCCCGAACTCCTAACAGGAGCACCAAATTTATTTCTAATATTATCACTATTACTAATTTCGATTTGAGTAAATTTTCTTAAAGGACCCAAGATACGAACATTTTTAAGAATATGATTATTAGAACTAATAACATCTATTTTTTCGTTAGCAGCAAATTGACCTTTTTGTGTTAAATCTTTAAACCAAGTTAATTTATAATTTTTACCAAATAAAATTTCTAAAGCTTCTAATGACAAATGAGCATGTCTACCCGAAACCCCCACAGGGATCATTTGTTTTTTTAACATAATTATATTCCTTCTATTTTTACAAATTTATCCAAAAATAACAAATTCAATGGGAATTTTTTTATTAAAAATTAATGTTTATATATTCATTTATAAATAACATTTTTTTAAATTTATTCAATAATAATAAAATTTTCCCTGTTAAAATCAATTAACTAACATACATTATAATACTTTTTAGAAATGGTAGCAATATCAAAAAATAGTAGTTTTCAAGAATCATTTAAACAAGTAAAATGTTATAATTAAATAATAAAAATTTAAAAAATATTTTGACAATAAATTTCTTAGTAAGGTGAAAAATATATGAAAGTTGGAATTATAGGATTACCTAATGTAGGTAAATCAAGTTTATTTAATGCATTAACAGGATTAAATATTTTAGAAGCGAATTACCCTTTCGCAACTATCCAGCCTAACATAGCTATGATAGAAGTTCCTGATGAACGTTTAAAATATATTGCAAATTTTTTTAAATCTCAACAAATCGTTAAAACTCAAATACAATTTGTCGACATAGCTGGTTTAGTCCCTGGAGCTTCCAAAGGAGAAGGATTAGGAAATCAATTTTTAAATCATATTCGTAACGTTGATATTCTTTGCCATGTCGTCAAATGTTTTGATGATCAAAAAATTATTCATATTCATGAAAAAATTAATCCTGTATTAGAAAGTCAAATGATCGAAACAGAACTAATTTTAGCTGATTTAGAACAAATTGAACAACGTTTAAATAAAATCTGTCATTCCCCAAAAAAAACACAACAAGAAACAAAATTAGAAATTCAACTTTTACACAAAATTCAAAAAAATTTAAGCCAAAATATCGCTGCTAACGAATTGAACTTAACAAAAGAAGAAATCCAAATAATAAAAAATTTCAATCTATTAACTCTTAAACCTATGATTTATATAGGTAATTTGCCAGAAACTAAAAATAATAATTGGGATCAAAATATTTTTTTTCAACAAATGAATCAGTATAGTTCCAATAATAATAAAAAATTCATTCCTATTTGTATTCTTGAAGCCAAAAAAAATTATTCTTCCGTATCAATTAATAAAAATACACTAGATATTAACCAAAAACAAACATTACTTTCCTCTAAATATGCCTTAGAAAAAATAATTAAAAATAGTTATCAACTTTTAAATTTACAAACATATTTTACTGCTGGATCTAAAGAAACAAGAAGCTGGTCTTTCGTAAAAGGTTCTACGGCTCCTCAATGCGCTAAATCAATACATACAGATTTTCAACGCGGTTTTATCAGAGCAGAAGTTGTAAATTATAACGAAATTGTTAAATATAATAGTATTAACGAAATAAAAGAAAAAGGTAAATTACGTTCAGAAGGTAAAAATTATATAGTTCAAGATGGTGATATCATAAATTTTAAATTTCGTGTCTAACAAATAATAAAAAAACTACTATCTAATTTATTGTATTTATTAGAATCTTTAATCCATTATTACTATAAAAGGAAATATAATATAAAAATGAATCAAAAAGATAAACAAGATAAACATTATACTAATACATTATCTATGCCCAAAACTGATTTTCCTATGAGAGGAAATTTGCCACAAAAAGAACTCGAAATAGAAAAATATTGGTATCAAATCAATTTGTATCAAAAAAATTTAAAAAAAAATCAAAACAATCCCGCATTTATCCTGCATGATGGTCCTCCTTATGCTAACGGTGATATACATATCGGTCATGCTTTAAATAAAATTTTAAAAGATTTCATATTAAGATTTAAAACTATGCAAGGATACAATACACCTTATATACCAGGATGGGATACACATGGATTGCCAATTGAAATTGCAGTTTTAAAAAAAAATTCTCAAAATAAAAATTTAACAACTAATATTTTTAACAAAGAATGCCAAAAATTTGCCTTCCATTTTGTCGAAAAACAAAAAGAAAATTTTAAAAGATTAGGTATTTTAGGGGATTGGAATAATCCTTATTTGACTTGTGATAACAAATATATAGCAAACCAAACTAGAATTTTTGCAAAAATGTTAGAAAAAAAATTAATTTTTAAAAAATTAAAGCCTGTTTATTGGTCTACTTATTTGAATTCCTCTTTAGCTGAATCAGAAATAGAATATCACAAACATCAAACTTGGTCTATTTTTACAACCTTTAAAATAATAAATAATGAATATAAAGATTTTGAACCAAATGTTCAAATTATAATTTGGACCACTAACCCTTGGACTTTATCTTCTAATGAAGCGATTTGTGTCAACCCCAAAGCTCAATATTATTTGATTAATGTCAACAAAAATCAAAAATATATTATAGGAGCTAAAGTTTTACAAAAATTACAAATTAAATTCGATTGGCAAAAAATTGAAATTATTAAAGTTTTAACAGGCCAACAATTAGAAAATTTACAATACGAAAACACTTTATTCAATAAAACAAAAAAAATTATTTTAGGTGATTTTGTTTCCGATCAAGAAGGCACAGGTTTGGTTAGTATCTCGCCAGGACATGGACAAGAAGATTTTGTAATAGGACAAAAATATAATTTAGAAACAAGTCTAAGTATTGATAAAAAAGGCAATATGACAGAATTATCTCCTCAATATCAAGGAATTTTTTTTCAAAAAGCCAATGATTTGATTATAAAAGATTTACAAAAACTAGGACTTTTAATTAAAGCAGAATTAATAGAACATTTATATCCTCATGATAATCGAATTAATAAACCTATTGTTTTCTTAGCTTTATCACAATGGTTTATAGATATCCAGAGTATCAAAAAAGAATTATTAAAAGAAATTAAAAATATCAAATGGTTTCCCAATTGGGGAGAACAAAAAATGTATAATATGATAATAAACCGAGAAGATTGGAATATAAGTAGACAAAGAAAATGGGGAGTACCAATTCCTATATTATATGATGAAAATCAAAAACCCATTCTAGATATCAAAATAATTAACCATTTTGCTGATTTATTCGAAAAATACGGAAAAGTAATTTGGCATGAATGGGAAATTTCAAAATTATTACCCGAACAATATATTAAAAAAAATAATAAATATCATTTATTTACTAAAGATATTGATATTATAGATGTTTGGTTTGATTCTGGCACTTCATATAATGTTATACAAAATATTTCTTCAAATTTTTTCCCAGCCGATTTATATCTAGAAGGTTCAGATCAATATAGAGGATGGTTCAATTCATCTTTAATTACTTCGGTAGCCGCATTTAATAAAGCGGCATATCGAAAAATTATTACTCACGGTTTCGTTCTTGATGGCCAAGGGCAAAAAATGAGCAAATCAAAAAAAAATATTATAGAACCACAAACCATCATAAAACAAAGCGGAGCTGATATATTAAGATTATGGGTAGCCAGCACTAATTATAAAAATGATGTTAAAATAGATTATTCTATTTTAAAACAAATAGAAGAAAAATATCGAAAAATAAGAAATACTTTGCGATTTATGTTAGGTAATTTATACGATTTCAATATACAAACGGACTATATATCTTTTTCCAAAAGAACTTCTTTACATAAATTAATAATTCTCGAATTTAAACAAATAATTAAACAAATTATCGAAGCATACGAAAGTTATAATTTTGAAAAAATTATAAGTTTAATATATCTCTTTATAACTACTAAAATAAGTTCTTTTTATTTAGATTTTGCCAAAGATATTTTGTATATTGAAATCCCTAATTGTAAAGAACGAAGAACTATTCAATCGAATATATATGATTTATTATTAGATTTATTGATTGTTTTGACACCAATTATACCTCATACAACTTCAGAAGCTTATAATTATCTAAATGTTAACGAAAGCTTAAAAAAAGAAGATGTTTACTTAGAAAATATGCCTAAAATAACAGAAATCGATAACTTTATAAACACATTTAAACAACAAGATACTAATTCAGAAAAACAAAAAGCTTATCAAAAGTTTTTAGAGTTAAGAGATATAGTACTAAAAAAATTAGAAGATGCTAGAAAAAATCAAATTATTAATAAATCTTTAGAAGCCAAAATCATTTTAGAACTAACAACAGATTATTTAAACGCAATCACAAAATTAAAAATAAATAATTGTTTACATCAATTATTGATTGTATCAGAAATTCAAATTATAGAATCATGCCAAATGAAAATTAAAATTATTAAATCTACAGGAAAAACCTGTCCTCGCTGTTGGAATGTAATAAATTATAATACCTTTAGCGAATTATGTAATCGCTGTAATTCAGTAATAAATAATTTAAAAAAATAACCAATAATTACGTAAAAAACAAAAAATTTAAATAAAGGAGTAAAATTTACTTTTACTCCCATCTTTTTTAAAATATTTTTTGATTATTAGCAATCAATTGATCTTATAACAGGAACAAAAACAGGAATCCCCAAACTTTTTTTAAAATTATTATGATTTATTGATTTATTAATAATCTCGTTATTATATTTAAAATTTAATTCATCTATTTTTTGTTTTAAACTATCGATATCCTGTGTAATTTGTGTTTCAGAAACATTAGAATCATCAATAATTTTAAATTTTAAAACATTTACTTCTTTCAATAATTTTTGTTGTTCTGATTCTAGCGAAACAGGCTGATAATCCTTACTATTCAAAATAAGATCTAATTTCTCTAGATCTTTTACCAATTTTTGACGAAATATTATCTTACCATATTTAAAATTTAATTCATCTATTTTTTGTTTTAAACTATCGATATCCTGTGTAATTTGTGTTTCAGAAACATTAGAATCATCAATAATTTTAAATTTTAAAACATTTACTTCTTTCAATAATTTTTGTTGTTCTGATTCTAGCGAAACAGGCTGATAATCCTTACTATTCAAAATAAGATCTAATTTCTCTAGATCTTTTACCAATTTTTGACGAAATATTATCTTACCATATTTAAAATTTAATTCATCTATTTTTTGTTTTAAACTATCGATATCCTGTGTAATTTGTGTTTCAGAAACATTAGAATCATCAATAATTTTAAATTTTAAAACATTTACTTCTTTCAATAATTTTTGTTGTTCTGATTCTAGCGAAACAGGCTGATAATCCTTACTATTCAAAATAAGATCTAATTTCTCTAGATCTTTTACAAATTTTTGACGAAAAAAAACATTATTATCAGAATAATTATTAGGTAATGCTGTTAATTGATGTAATTTTTCTGTAGAAAAATTTGGTAAACTTATAATTTTTGACAACGGAGTAAAATTAAATTTTCGAATAAAAAATAAACTCATTAATAACAAAATAAAAAATATTAAAATAAGTAATGAAGTAAAAAAAAATCCTCTAGGTGAAGATATTTTATTTTGAAAATCATTGTTAGAAGAAGCATAAGATGAACTGTAATAAGAATTAGAAGACAACTTATTGAAAAACCTTAATTTCGGCAATAAACGTAAAATATTAACAATTAAACTAATAAACCAAATAATTAAATAAACTACAATAAAAATAATTAACCAAAAAATTATATTCACAAAATAATTATAATAATTTTGAATAAAACTAAAAATATTACTCAAATAAAATATAGCTTTTTGCACATTCACAACAAAAACTCCTTTTTTATTACAAATTTAAAAAATATTTGAAAAAATTAAACAAATTTTAATTTAAAAAAGAAATTTTATTTTTAAAAATCTAACAAAATTTAAAATTTTTTTTATATTTATAGGAAAAATAAATATAATTTTACTTTGTTTAATAATTATTAAAAAAAATTAAATTATTTAATACTACAACAAAATCACCTCCTTAAATAATCAAGAAATTAAATTTACCAAACTATAAATTAGTTTTATTAATAGTGTTTTATTTGACATTGTTTTTCTTATTTGTTAGAATAAAACCTAGAGTATATCATCATTTCAATTTAATAAAATTTAATTTTTATAATAAAAAATTTACATATTAATTAATTTATAATTTTTATTTTTTTATTATAGAATATTAAAATTTCTATTAAAATTTAATTTGACAAAATTAATTATTTTTGATTTATAAAGCTATAATCTAACAATGTAATTAAGATTTAAAATATTTTTATTAGAAAAAACTGTATAAAAAAGGAGCAAAAAATCAATAAACATGAAAGAATACGAATTAATGTACATTATAAAACCAAATATAAGCCTAGAAAAAGCTCAAGAAATAGTAGAAAATTTAAACAAAAATTTTCTTAAAAATAAAGATATTAATTATTTCGAAGAAATTAATTCAACTTCTGTAGAGTTAAAAGAATTAGCTTATCCGATTAAAAAATTTAAACAAGGTTATTATGTACAATCCACAATCAAAGCAGATAATACATTTGTAGAAAAATTTAATCAATTAATGAAAATAACTGAAGAAATAATTCGTTTTTTAATTATCAAAAAATAAAGAAAATACACAAATAGGAGATAGTAATGATAAATAGGGTATTTTTAATAGGAAGAATCACTAAAGATCCTGAAATAAGATTTACAAAAGAAACTAACATACCTTATGTTGTTTTTAATTTAATCGTGGATAGAGAATACACAAATCAAGAAGGAAAAAAAGAATCAGATATAATTCGTTGTATTGTTTGGGACAAACAAGCAGAAAATTTAACCAAATACATTAATAAAGGTAGTTTATTAGCTGTAGAAGGTAAAGTTAGAACAGAAATATACGAAGATCCTAACAATAACCAAAAAACCAATTTCGATACCAAAATCGTATGCAAGAATATTAAATTTTTAGAAAGCAAAGAATATTCTGATTATAAAAAAAATAAACAAAAAAATGAATATTCTAATAATTTAAATATTGAAAGAACATTAGTAAACAATAGAGATATTAAAAATAATAAAGATTTCAATAATAAAGAAGTAGATGATGATGATGATTCGCTTTTTTAAATATTTAATAATTTTAAAAAATAATAAATACTAATTTTAACTAAGGAATGTAAATAAAATATAATATGCAAATGATTCGAAAAAAATATTTTAAAAAACGTCGTAAAGTATGTTTTTTTAAACAAAATAAATTTACCGATATAGATTTTAAAAATATAGAAATTCTAAAAAAATTTATAAGTAGTGAAGGTAAAATTTTACCATCCAGAATAACCGGAGTATGCGCTAAATGGCAAAGAAAATTAGCAATAGCTATAAAAAGAGCGCGTCATATGGCCTTAATACCTTTTGTGGAAAAATAAAATATTTATAAATAATAAACAAGTTATTTAAAAAAACTTGTTTTGTTTTTTTATATAATAGAATTATCTTTATTTTTAACCCGTGTTTTTTTTAGAAAAGAGAGTTTAATTATTAATTATGTTAACATTAAGAAAAAAAAATCTCAATTATAAAAAAATTTTTTTATTTATAATTTTGATTGGTACATTTTTATATATGACCTTCCTTGATTATGATAACATCAAATTATTAATTCATAACCCAAATAAAGAAATTCAAGAAGTAAAAAAAATTATTATTAAATTATTTTTTAGCATTTTAGGAAAATTAGTTATTTTTTTTATCATTTTAAGCATTTATATGCATTTTCAAAGAAGTTTAAAGATTAAAAGATTACAAAAAAGATTATCTTTGTGGTCCAAATTATCTTATTATATAGATAAAATAGGCGAAGAAGTATTCAACGAATTAACTATAGGAATTATCGTAATTAATACGACAAACAATACTATTGAATGGATAAATACTTACGCTAATAAAATATTTAATAATCCTGATATTAATACTTCTTTAAACTTAATAAATAAACAAATGGCCGAATTATTAAATACTCAAGATAAAGAGAAACAAATAGTTTTAAATATAGGAAATAAATTTTTTGATTGTCTATATAAAAAAGAATTTAATGTTTTTTATTTATTTGATGTAACCCAAAGAGAAAAAATACAAATTCTTTATCATCAAGCTACACCTGCTTTAATATTTTTATCCTTTGATAATTTAGAAAATTCTTTAAAAAATTTAGACTTTTCTGAACAATCACAAATCAAAGTAGAATATTTAAGTGCTATTTCAGATTTTTTCGAAATTTATGAAAGTTATTTAAAGCAATTATCAGATGATAAATTTTTACTTTTATTAAAAAGAGAACAATTAGAAAATATGATATTAGAAAAATTTTCAATTTTAAAAAATATCAGAAATATTTCTGAAAAATATAAATTAAACATAACTTTATCTATGGGAATTGCTTGTTATAACTTACCTTTTAACCAATTAGCTTATTATTCTCAAAGTGCATTAGAATTAGCTCAAAAAAGAGGCGGAGATCAAGTAGTCGTTAATATTGAAAATCAAAAAATTCAATATTTCGGAGCCACTAAAGCTTCTTTAAATACAAACTCTAAAATCATATCTAGAGTTAATTCGGAAATTATTAAAGATCTGATTCAAAAACATCATAATTGTTTTTTCATGAGTCATAAAAATCCAGATTTAGATGCTTTTGGTTCAATGATTGCTATTTATAAAATAGCATCTTCATTAAATAACAATCAAGATCATTATATTATCATGGATATAAACTTAATGGAGAAAAATTTCCAAAATATTTATGAAATTTTAAATCAAGAAAATCCTAATCTTTTCAAAAATATTATTGATGTTCAAAAAGCAAATAAAATGATAAATAAAAATTCCTTAATTATTATCGTAGATAATCAACATTTAGAAATTTTAGATAACAAAGAATTATTAACTTTAACCGATAATGTAATCATTATTGATCATCATCGTTCTTCAGAAAAAATTATTTCAAACAAATTCGCCTATATAGATGCCTCCGCTTCATCAACCGTAGAAATGATAATGGAATTAATATTTTTTTTAAACCATCCAGTATATATTTCTCCTTTAGAAGCGACTATTATGTACGGAGGTATGATTATTGATACTAATTATTTTACTTCTCGAACTAGCGAAAGAACTTTAGAAGTGGCATCGCGTTTAATTAATATGGGAGCGGAAAGTCAAAAAATTAAATTATGGTTAAGACAAAGTTATGATCAAATTTTAGAAATGAATCAATTATTATCTCGTATGGAGATTTACATGAAAAAATTTGCTATCATTACAAGTAATAAACCAATTGATGATCGTTCATTTTTAGCTAAAGTAGCAGAAAATTCTTTAAATGTACAAAATATTGAAGCAGCTTTTGTAATAGGAGAATTATCATCTACTCATCAAATAGGAATTAGTGCTAGATCCTGTAACGATAATATTAATGTTCAAATTGTTATGGAACAAATGAATGGAGGAGGACATATCAATAGCGCAGCTGCTCAAATTACAAATGCTAATATTAATGATGTTGTATTAGAATTAAAAACAATTTTGAAAAATGAATATCAAGAAGGAAATGAGAATATGAAAATTATTTTATTAGAAGATTTAGCTGATAAAGGTAAAAAAGAAGAAATTATTCAAGTTAATGCTGGTTTTGGTAATTATTTAATTAGAACCCAAAAAGCTCTTTTAGCAAATCCTCAAAATATTGAAAAATTAAAACAAAATAAAAAAATCCAAGAAGAAAAAGAACAACAAAAAATTCTCTTAATGACCAAACTAAAAGAAGAAATAGAAGATAAATCAATTACTATTCAAATCCAAATAGGTCCTAATGGAGAAATGCACGGAAAAATCACTCCTAAACACATTATAGATGAACTTTATAAAAGCCATAATATTTTATTAGATAAACCTAAAATCATTTTAGATAACGAAATAAATTCTTTAGGCATCTACAAAGCTAATATTATTTTGAAAGATAACATCATAGCTAATTTAACAATTAATGTAAAAGCTAAAAAATCATGAACGAAAATATAAAACTGCCTTATTACGCGGAAGCAGAAAAATCCATTTTAGGAATTATTTTTTTAGAACCAAAACAAATTATTAATGTATTAGGTCGTTTAGAGGTTAGTGATTTTTTTAATCTTAATAACCAAAAAATTTTCCAAGCAATTCAAGAATTATTTGAAACATCAAAATCTATAGATTATTATTCAGTATATACATTACTACAAAATAAAAATATTCATATAGATGGCGGACAAAACTATTTAATTCAATTAGGAGAAATAATTCCATCTATTTATCATTTGGAAACATACATTAATTTGGTTAATGAAGCATCTATCAAACGAAATATTATTCAAACTGCTTCTTCTATTGTGCATGAAGGTTTAAATAATCCTGACATCGAGCCACAAATTTTTTTAAATTTAGCGGAAGAAAAAATTTTCCAAATTTCTAATAAAAGTAAAAATAATAATTTTGTTAAAATTAATAATTTAATAGAAACAGTACAAGAAAAAACTCTAAACAATTTACAAAATAAAAATATTATTGGCATAAGTACTGGTTATACAAATTTAGATGAAGTAACTTTAGGATTGAAAAAAGAAGAATTAATTATTATTGCCGCTAGACCTTCTATGGGTAAAAGTAGTTTCATGACTAATTTAGCAATTAAAATGGCTCAAAATAATAATGATTCTCAAACCTATGTAGCTATTTTTAGTTTAGAAATGTCCAATGAACAATTAGTAACAAGAATATTAAGTTCTCAAAGCGAAATACCTCATAAAAACATTCAATTAGGATTATTAAATCAAAATCAAAAATTATTACTAAAAGTAACAGCTGATAAACTTAAAAAATTAAACATCTATTTTGATGATTCAGTAGCAGTCAATATTTTAGATATAAGAACGCAATGCCGTAAATTAAAACATCAAAACAAATTAGACGTAGTCATTATTGATTATTTGCAATTAATTCGAAAAAATAATCCAAATAATCGTCAATCTAGCTTTAATAATCGTCAAGAAGAAGTTTCTGATATTTCTAAAAGTTTAAAACAAATGGCTCGTGAATTAAAAATACCAGTTATAGCTTTATCTCAATTATCTAGAGAGGTAGAAAAAAGAGAAGATAAAAAACCTATTCTATCAGATTTAAGAGATTCAGGAAGCATTGAGCAAGATGCTGATATAGTCATGTTTCTATACAGAAAAGGATACTATTCAAAAGAAAAATATAGCGAATATAATATCGATTTAGGGCATACAGAATTAATTATTGCTAAAAATCGCCAAGGTATAACAAGTACTAAATTTTTTAATTTTGATTCTAATTGTTTATTATTTAATGAAACTGACCATTTAATAGAATGAAAAAAATAGGATGATATAGCCATTTAGATGTTTGAGAAATTAGAATTAATCAAAAAAAAATATTTAAAAAATCAAAAAAAAATATTAGAAAATCCAGAAAATTTTCAAAATATTGATTTATTAAAAGAACTAAATAAACTCCAAAAAATTGTTTTTGTTTACGAAGAATATATTCAATTAGAAAAAGAATATCAAAAAATACAAAAAACATTATCTAAACAAAATGATCAAATTCAGGATCAAGAAATAATTCAACTATTAGAAACAGAAAAAAATAATTTAAACAACCAAATACAAAATAAAACTAATCAATTAGAAAAATTATTATCTCCAGAAAAATATAACACAGAAGATAAACAAAATGTAATTGTAGAAATTAAAAAAGGTATCGGAGGACAAGAATCTAATTTATTTGTCGCAGATTTATTTCGAGCTTATAAAAAATATGTAGAAGATAAAAAATGGAAATTAGACATAATCAATCTATTATCCACTCCTAAAGAAGGGATTTCATCTGTCGAATTTGTAATTAAAGGAAAAAATGTTTTTTATTATCTTAAATATGAATCCGGAATACACCGGGTACAACGAATTCCGAAAACAGAAAATAAAGGGAGAATACATACATCTACAGCTAAAATATTAGTAATTCCTAACGATAATCATCCTAAAATAGAAATTAATTGGAATGACATTAGAGTAGATACTTTTAATGCTAGCGGCCCCGGAGGACAATCTGTTAATACCACAAAATCAGCAGTAAGATTAACACATTTACCTACAGGTATTAGCACAGCATGCCAAATAGCTAAAAGTCAACACGAAAACAAAGAAAAAGCTTTTCAATTATTAACTAATAAAATTTATTATCAAAAACAATCTGAACAAAAACAAAAACAAAATCAAATTAAAAAAAATTTAATAGGAAAAAGCGATAGAAGTGAAAAAATAAGAACTTATGACTATCCAAATAATAAAATAACAGATCATAGAATAAATTTATCAATATATAAACTGAATGATTTTATGGAAGGGAATATAGATTTAATTATAAAACCTTTACTAGAAGAGTTTCAACAAAAAAAATGGAAAGATAACTTTTAAATAATTTATGAAAATCTTAAATAATATAATTATTTTTCCCACAGATACTGTGTATGGAATGGGTGCACCTTGGAATGATAATCAAAGTTTAAATCAAATTTATCAATTAAAAAAAAGAGATCTAAACAAACCAATGGCTCTTTTATTTTATAATTTAGAACAAATAAAAAATATTATCGAAATCAATAACCAAATAAAAAAAATATCTAAAAAATTTTGGCCAGGCCCTTTAACTTTAATAGTTAACACTAAAAAAAAATATTTTCAACTAACTAAAGAAAATAAAATCGGAATTAGAATACCCAATCACCCTATAGCTCTTGAAATATTAAAAAAAGAAGGACCTTTAAAAACCACTTCTGTCAATCAAAGCGGACAACCACCTTTGAATAATTTTAAAATTATTAAACAACTTTATCAATATAAAGTGAAAAAAATATTACCCAATAATTATAATTCATCTAACATACCTTCCGCAGTTATAGAAATAACTAATAATAATTTTAAAATATTAAGAACAGGGTCTATAGATATACAAGAATTTGTTAAAATATTAATTGATTAAAAAATAATAAATTTGTATTGATTTAAATTTAAAAATCCTCTAGATCTTGATTATAAATAATTCTTTTAACAAAAACATCTGAACATTCCGAAAATGGAATAAAACCGATTTTTAAGTTATAACAAAATTTAAAATTTAACAAAAATAATTTATAAACCAATTCCATATTTAAATTATTTATTTCTTTTAAAAAAAAAGAAGTTTTAGCCAGAGAAAGTTTGCACCAAGAAGATATTAATGAAACATTATTATTTTTTAAAGAATAAAAATAAATTAAAATTAATTCTTGTAATGTTTTAATAATTTGAAAAAAAAACAGAAAAAAATTTGGAAATTTATTTATCAAATCAATAAATAATAAATAACTTTCTAAATTTTTTTGAGATACTAATAATTTAATTAAAGATAAAATATTTTCATTTGGCTCGTAAAAAATTAAATCTTTAATTATTTTCGGATCATCAATCGTTTTATCCTTGAAATAATAAGATTTTATTTTATTTATTTCTTGTTCTAATAAAAATAAATCACCTCGATAATGATTAATTAATTCTTTAGTGAGAATAGATTTTATATTAAAAGACATTTGAAAATTATCATCTTCAAATGATTTCGAAATATAATTATACAAATCTCGAGAATTATTAATCGCAAAAACTTCTTCTACATGCATGAAACATTTTAATTTATTATATAAATATATAAAATTAACGATATTATAATCTAAACTAACAAATAAAATAATATTTTGATGAGGTTTTTCAAGAAAATTAAACAAAAAAGACAAATCTACTTTATTTTTCAATTCTAACAAAACAGAAATATTCTCTATAAAAATAATTTTTTTATTCAAAAAAGAATTAAAAGTATATAAATGTTTTTTAAGGTCAGAAATAATTTTAGAATATTCAATAACATCGAATTTAAACAACCAAAAAGAATAATTTTGCTGGAAAGATAAAGAAATAATTTGTTGTTTTCTTTTTTCCAAAAAAAATAATTGTTTATAACATAATAAAGTAGTAGACAACACTTATTAAAGCCCCCCTTATTACTAAAAAAAATCAATCATAATCGATAGCACGAGGATGACATTTTAAATAAATCTTTTTTAGACGTTTTTGACTAATATGGGTATAAATTTGAGTAGTAGTTATATCTTCATGACCTAAAATTTTTTGTAAAATCCTTAAATCCATACCATTTTCTAACAAATGTGTAGCAAAAGAATGTCTTAAAGTATGAGGAGAACACGCAGATAATTTAGATAATAAAATATTTTTTTTAAAAATTTTGTAACAACCTTGTCTAGATAAACGAAGACCGTGATAATTTAAAAAAACCCAATCATTATTTTTATCTTGACATAAACTTAATGAAGGTCTAATTTTTTTTAAATAATAATAAAATAATTTGGCAACATGTTTAGTAATAGGTACTAATCTTTCTTTATTACCTTTGCCAATAATAAAAATCTGCAATTTTTCTAAATATAAAGATGATAAAGTTAAATTTAAAATTTCGGATATTCTTAGACCTGAACTATACATTAATTCAAACATTAATTTATTACGAAAACTTATAAAAGAAGAATTATCATTTTTTATTGTATTTAAAAAAATAATAATTTCTTCAAAAGATAATACAATTGGTAATTTTCTAGTAATTTTAGGAATTTTCCAATTTTCAACAATATTTCGATTTATACATTTTTCTAACAACCAAAAAAAATGCATTTTTTTAATAACAATAATCTTACGCGCTATAGTTCTACTACTTAGATCGTTATTTTTAGAAATATAATTAAGAAAATCAGAAACGTGATTTTTTTGTATTTTATTAGGAGAATTTAATTTTAAAATATGAAATAAAAAATTCAAATATTGCCGAGAATCAATTAAATAAGCATTTATAGTATTTTGTGATAATAATAACTCTTTTAGCAAATAAATTCTAAATTTTTCTAAATTATTTTCAATCATTATATTCACAATAAATTCCTTAATTAAAATTTCTAATTATTATTAATTGATACTTTAAATAATTAAATACATAAAAAAAGTTGTTAAAGGTATTTTAACAAAATTAGTTAAGAAAATAGATTCCCAATAAAATTCTTTGGTTGTAGTATAAATTAAAAAAGTAGCAATAATAGAAATAAAATAATTAAAAATACAAGTAATTAAAGAAATATCTTTTTTTTTATAAATATATAAATATTTAGAAATAATATCTATGCCACCTGTAGAACCGCCGATTCTAATACAAATTCCAGCAATAATACCAGTTACCAAAGAAACAATAAAGACTCTCAAAAAATTACTAAACCAAAACTTCCCCTCATAATCAAAAATACCAAAAAAATTTTGCATTTTATTAAAAACAAGCCCATTATTACCATTAATTAAAATAGTTAAAATGGTTAAAAAAATAAAAATAAAAATAGTATTTAAAAAAGTAATAATGTTAAATTTACCATCTAATTTAGGAAAAGCAATAAAAACGAACAAAATAAAATTCACTAAAAGATAAAAAAATGCTGCAAAAAAGCCTACAAAAGAAGAATTATATTGCAAAATAGAAAAATTACTTTTCAAAACTTTTGCAATAGCATCACCAATACCATGAACACCTGTAACATATAAATTTATTTTATAATTACCACTAACAAAAAGAATATCAGTTAAACAATAAAAAAAACATAAAATAATATTAATTAAAATAAAATTAAAATTAATTTTTTTACTTTGAAAAAAAATATTGGTATTTTCTTCTTTTTTAATCACAAAAAATAACCTTTTCTAATTAATTTTTAATTTTTTTCTAACTCAAACAGCAATAAAATCCAAAATTCCATTTTTTTATAAAAATAAGAAAAAACTTTATAAATGTATTTATATGTGTAGATTATATCATAATATATATAAAATCCAAAAAAATTCCTATTTAATTTCTATTTTTTATTATTTTGGAAATAATTTTATATTTTTCGATTGTTAAAAATGTATAATTTTCAATAATCAAAAAAATATTTTAATATATTATTCTATTAAAATTTATTAAATAGAATATTTAATTCCTAAAATTTCTCTTATTTTATTAATTTTTTGTTGAGATATAGTGTTAGCTTTAAAAGCTCCATTAGACAAAATATTTTCCAAAATAGAATCATTAATAACATTTTTAAAATTATTTTGAATAATTTTAATTTTTTCCAAAACCAAAGATACTAATTTTATTTTAAATTCTCTATAAGAATAATTAGTAAATAAAAATTCTACTTGAGAAATTTCAATACCTTTTAAACCTGCATAAATTTTTAATAAATTCGAGATACCAGGTTGCGTTTGAGGATCATATTTTATTTTACCTATATTATCGGTTACTGCCTGCATAATTTTTGTTTTAATATTATCTAAATCTTCTAATAAGAAAATACAACCTTTATCTTGATCTTTATCTAAAAAACTACTTTTACTCATTTTTTTATCAGGTTTATTCAAAGAATTAATAGTATATCCTATATTTAAAAATTCTGGAATTTTAAAAACATCTCCATAAAAAGAATTAAAACGAATAGCTAAATCACGAGTCAATTCTAAATGTTGTTTTTGATCTCTCCCGACTATAACTATATCAGCATCATAAAGTAAAATGTCAGATGCCATTAAAAGAGGATAAGTAAAAAGAGAAACTTTTGAATTGGAAGAGTTTTTTTTATTTTTTTCTTTAAATTGAATCATTCTATTCAACTCCCCCAAATAAGAATTACATTCTAAAATATAACTTAAATAAGTATGAGCCAAAATATCTGATTGAAGAAAAAAAGTAGTTTTAGACAAGGATAAACCAGAAGATAACAAAATAGCTGCCATATTACGTATCACTTGTTTTAAGTCAAACTCTTTAGAAAAAGTTGTTAAAGCATGTAAATCAGCAATAAAAAAATAAAATTCATATTGTTCAGAAAATTTTTGCTGAAATAATATTAAAGGTTGAATAATACCAAGCCAATTACCTAAAGTCAAATCTCCACTAGGTTTTATACCAGTAATAATAATTTTTTTTTTTATTAAAGATATACTATTCATAAATTAAAATCCTTTTTTTTGCTTTAACTGATTTATTTTTAATTTCAAAGATAATATAAAAAAATGCAGCAAATAATATAAATAAAACAAATTCTCTAATAAAAACTGCTATTTTTCCACTAAAATAATTTATTCCTAGAATAGGTTCTCCAAAAATTTTATTCTCATGAAGATTATAATCACATTGAATATTAGCATAAGGAAACCAACATTTATTAGATGTACAATGAACACCTAAACAAGTTTTTAAAGGCTCCAATAAACATAAAAAAAAGAAAAATAAATAAATTAAAGGATGTATAAAAGAAATAAAAATTTCTTTAATTTTAATCTTAGATATTTTTAAATAAATAAAAATTATAAAAAAAGTTAAAGGAATAATAGTATGTTGAATAATACTTAAAAAATGACTTTCATAAATATTTTGAAAAAAATTTTCATTATAAAAAATATTTTGTCGCAAATAATTACAAAAAATATTAAAATCATTATATTTTTTCCAAATCGGAGCAAGGATCATATTATAAACAAAAAAAGTCAATAAAGAATTAACTAATACTATTAAAATAATTTTTTTTTGTCTTTCTTTATTTTTCATTCCTACTAAAAAAGTGCATAAAATATACAAAATAGATAAAATCATTTGATTAGTAAAAAATCTATAATGAAAAAATATTTGTTTAAAAATCTTTTTTATATCAAAAACATTAACTTTGTAATAAACAATTATATATATATCGGAAAAAATAGTAAAAATTACTAAAAATAAAAGTAATTTAAAAATAAATTTATTTCTAATATTATTATTATATAAATTAAAAGGATTTTTTTGGTATTTTGTATTTATTAATGTTAAATTTTTAATCATAATTATTAAATATGTTTTTAATTTAATTAAAAAACCTTTCTAATTTTTTTTAAAAAAAATAAAAAATTTCAAACAAACATAAAAAAATTATTTTAAAAAAAATTAATAAAATTTTATATTTTATTTATTTTTTTACAAAAATAAATTTTAATTAATCAATATTATCAATTAATTATTTTAAATATTGCTTTTTTTAAATTATATAATTAAAAAAATATTTTTAAATAATAAAATTTTAAAATATTTTTAGATATTTTATTTTTATTTTTCAAATATATATGTAAATATACGTATATATATTTATAAGTATATTGTTTTATTGAAATTTTTTATTTTAATTTTATTTTTAATAAAAAAATTAATATTAATAAAAAATTTTTAAATATTTAAGTAAAAACCAATTAATTTTTGCTTTTTTAAATTTAATCAATCGACCTTGTAATTTTATGAATGGTAAATTTGATTTTTCTCTCAAAGAATATGATAATAATTGCAAAATTGATGAGAAGTTTATTTTTTTAAAAACTTTACAATATCCCAAGTTTTTCAAAAAATAGAAAGAAATATTTTGAAATATTTTTTTTGGTTGTAATTGAATGTTAGCGAATATGCATTATGCGGAAGGACATTTATGACAAATTATAAATGATAAACTTTATATTACTTTATAGAATCCGGAAAATCTTTTTTTGCACAATTAATTAAAACCGATCAAGTTTATAAAAATTATATTAATCCGAATAATATTTATATTCGGATTCAGGATAATAAACTACTTTATCATCGAAATTTTTCTGATCTTAAATCCTAAAAATTTAAATAAAATTCTTGATATTTTTTTTATTCCATATTTCCTTAATAATTCATCAGCATCTTTCCGATCAGCATCGGTAATCATTTTAAATGTCATTTGTGATCTTTAAAGTTTTAATTGCTGAATTAATCTTTTGGCGGTTTTTTTAGCCCAATCTCATCATTATCTAATACTAAAATAACTTTGATTTGATTTTTTCGAAAAAATCTAGGATAAATTAGGAAAAATTATTACTAACAATAATTAAACCGATAACATTGTTAATTTGGTATTGATAAGCTTTATAAAACATCAAAAAATCCTTCATTTAACGCCGTTTTGCTATCTAAAATGGTTTTGGCATAGGGGCGCGAAAAAAAAGGGGGGGATAGACTATATTTTATTTTTTTGTCATTTACTAGCTTAAGTGAACGATTACAGGTTAATCGAAATGATATTTTACAAATAATTAAGATTTTGATATTAATCAATTTGATAAAAATTTTTTAATAATTACATATCCTTTAAATAGCCTGAATATGACTAGACATATTTAGGTTATTTTTTTTATTCATATACCATTAAAAAAAAGTAAAGCCCTTTGGATGAGTCTGACAAAACATCCATTGAGCCTTTTTTATTATAGTATAATAATATATTTTTTGCCAAACTTTTATTAATTTAATTTTGTCATGTTTTGGCAAAAACTGGAAATTGATCTAAAAAGATGTTTTTTTAAATAATTTTTTAAAAAATAAATTTTATTTTTTATTAAATAAAGAATTTTTATTATCTAAAATACTAAATTTACAGATATTATTAACTAATTTCATAATTTCCGCATTATTTTTAAATTTCACTAAAATTTTATAATATTATTTAAATAATTATTCCACAGAGATTTTACTTATGGAAAATCCATAAAACGATACGGATAGATTAATTGCGTTTTATGCAGCGATTTATATTTGCTGTTTTATTTACAATCAGCCCCCGTCCAAACCGGACAAGCAAGTTTCCGAGCATCCGGCTTTCCATAATTTACCCTCTTGCGAGAACTAATTATCCCTTGCGGTTAATTAGCTATTTATTCTTATCGTTCTATTCTTCCTGATATCATGTGTTTGTTGATTGGTTATCTTGCGATGGCAATCTTTACATAATACCTTGGTACTTTTATTCATGATACTTTGGTGGTTCGCATTGCGAACTGTCCCAATGTGATGAATTTGAAGTTGGGTTGTTTTATTGCAGTTCTCACAACATTCCGCTTTCAAACGGTCAGTTAGATGCGTGCGACCTCGGAATATAAATCTATTAATGGTAATATCCGGATTTCCCTTATAGTTACGCATTTTTTTAATTTTATCCCAAGTGTAAACGTCCCATGATTCATATTGAGTCTTTCCTTTGTTAATATAGGAAATACCCCAAGTTGAACCTGTCTTCAGTTTCTTTCGAACTCTGGCAATCGACGTTTTTCGTTTTCTTGCCAGCGTTTTCAAACAGCTATATTCCGCTAGATAGTTTAGATAGGTTAAAACACCGAGATTGTTAGCCAAACAAAAGTATTGGATAATTCCTCTAACGATTGCTTTGTAGGTCCGGATTATCTCTAATTCGTCTCTATCCGCTAATGTTTCGTCGTGTTTCACCTTCCCCACTTTTAACCAATTATATTCGTGTCCATATTCCTTGGCTTTCGCTTTGGGAATCTGGATTTGAACTTTACCGTTTAAGGAATTCTTTGCAGTTTTCCTCTCACGAGTTTTATTGGTTGGTTTAACCTTAATCATGTAGGATAGAAACCTAGTTCCTTTGTTGGCTTTCACAATTTTTGATTTGTCCTTACTAATGGTAAGTTTCAAATCTTGTTCTAACCATTGCGTTACTTGATTCTTAATCCCTTCAGCTTTGTCATACTCGCCTTTCACACCAATGATAAAATCATCAGCGTAGCGGATGTATTCAACTCTTGGTTTTGGATTTTGATTAATATCTCTATCAATCCCCAATCTATGGTGCTGGTTTTTACGCCATGCTTTCCCATATTCCGGATTCCCTTTCCTAATTGGTTTTCCTTCTTTAATCAGTTCCTCCATTTTCAGGTCCATGTAATGTAAATATACATTCGCCAGTAAGGGGGAAATGATTCCTCCTTGAGGAGTGCCTGATAAAGATTCGTATTTGATTCCATCTTTCATGAAGCCAGCTCTTAGCCATTTGTTAATGGTTGAGAGAGTTTTACTCTTTTTGATGAACCGATTTAAGGTTCGCATGAGAATTTCGTGATTGATGGTATCAAAGTAGCCTTTTAAGTCAATTTTGACGATGTAGTCAATCCCTTTAAATCTTTGTTTGACGCGTTTGATAGCATCATGGCAAGATTTTTTGGTTCTAAATCCAAAGCTCCATTCTGAAAAGATATTTTCAAAATAGGGAGTTAAGAGTTGTTCGAGGCATTTTTGTATTAGCCTGTCCTTGATAGTAGGTAGCCCCAAGGGTCTAGTTCTTTTATTATTACTAGGAATGAGAATTCTTTTAACTGGTTTGGGGTTATAACCATTATTGACGTATTCCTGATGGTATCTTTCTAGTCTTTCTAGATTAATCCCATCAATGGTTTCATTGTCAATGCCCGGTGTTCCCGCCCCTTTGTTAGCGGCAATTTTATTAAATGCTGTTAACGTGTTATAAAAGTTATTCATCCCTTGCTGAAGTTCTCTTTTTAGAGAGTAACCGTTTGATGAACGATATTGAATTTTACTCAATGTTCGCGAAAGTTTAGTTTCGGGTGAAACAGTTGTTGACATAATATATCAACTCCTTCCTTGATACCATTGAATAAATAGTAAATTACTTTCTTCTTTCGCCCTATAAGAGTGATTAACTCTCTTCTGGGTAAGCCGATTAACTAAATTATTCCAAATTTAGGTTTACCCTTACGACTATTAAAAAGATGCTTTATCCTTGACCATCCGGGCTTTTATCTCCGGATTAGTAAATTTAATTACTTAGTTTTAGGATTCTCCAAGTTACACTGAATTTCGACCTTAATTCTTTAGGGGAAGTATCCTTCTTCTTGGAAGGCTGATTCCAGGTTTCTTTATCTGATAAACTACTCAATACCATTGTCGTGTATTAGTAGACTCTGGACTGTCCGTTTAAGCAACTTCCGGGACAGGTTATGCTATTACATCAATTTTCCTTCTTAGGCCATTCCAGGCTTCTCCATGGAATTATTTGGTGGCGAAGTCCTTTGACTAATTTGCTTTCGTCGCAACCCGCTTTTATGGTCTGCTGTAATTGGACATTCTTTCGTTTGTCAAACCGACCATCTCCTTTCAGAGTTTATCAGCTCTGGCTATTGGTTAGATAGCATGAAATTTAGGCCTCTTTGGCGCCCACAATGAAACATCTATAATTTGGCATGGGTTAGTTTTTTAATTTGTTCTTGAAAACGACTAAAATCTAAATTATAAAAATTTTTTATTTTTTACTATTAATTTTAAATAAATCTATTGTTTTATGCATCTCAATATGAACTTTTTAATAAATATTTTTGAATTTAAATTTTTAAAAATTTAAATTCATTTTATTTTATCTAAAAATCTCTCTCAGATTAAAAATATTTTTTAAAATTTTTAACATAAAAACATTAAAAACTATTTAGTAATTGGGTTTTTTCATTTGGAGTAATTTTTTGAATAATTTTTCCTTTTATACTCTTGAAATATCATTTTTTTATTTTTTAATAAAAGGACTACTTTTTGATTATAATTTGATTTCATTAAAAAGAAATCGAATTCGATTTACCTATACGCGATTCCAATTAAAAATTCTATTTATTTAAAAATTTTAATTTTAAAAATTAATTTAATAAAAAAATTTTTATGAAATTTTAAAAAATTGATAAAAAAATGTGAATAAGTTTGATGTCAAAATTTAAAAAGCTCAATTTTACATTATTTTTGACATGATAAAAAAATTTTTGTGAATAAGTAATGTGAATAAGTGTTAATTTTTACGAAATTTTACTTTTTTATTAATTTTTAATTTTAATTTAATTTATTTTTTAAAAATTTATGATTTTTATCAAAAATAATTAAAATTGAAAATCAACTCCTTCCTTGATACCATTGAATAAATAGTAAATTACTTTCTTCTTTCGCCCTATAAGAGTGATTAACTCTCTTCTGGGTAAGCCGATTAACTAAATTATTCCAAATTTAGGTTTACCCTTACGACTATTAAAAAGATGCTTTATCCTTGACCATCCGGGCTTTTATCTCCGGATTAGTAAATTTAATTACTTAGTTTTAGGATTCTCCAAGTTACACTGAATTTCGACCTTAATTCTTTAGGGGAAGTATCCTTCTTCTTGGAAGGCTGATTCCAGGTTTCTTTATCTGATAAACTACTCAATACCATTGTCGTGTATTAGTAGACTCTGGACTGTCCGTTTAAGCAACTTCCGGGACAGGTTATGCTATTACATCAATTTTCCTTCTTAGGCCATTCCAGGCTTCTCCATGGAATTATTTGGTGGCGAAGTCCTTTTGACTAATTTGCTTTCGTCGCAACCCGCTTTTATGGTCTGCTGTAATTGGACATTCTTTCGTTTGTCAAACCGACCATCTCCTTTCAGAGTTTATCAGCTCTGGCTATTGGTTAGATAGCATGAAATTTAGGCCTCTTTGGCGCCCACAATGAAACATCTATAATTTGGCATGGGTTAGTTTTTTAATTTGTTCTTGAAAACGACTAAAATCTAAATTATAAAAAATTTTTTTATTTTTTTACTATTAATTTTAAATAAATCTATTGTTTTATGCATCTCAATATGAACTTTTTAATAAATATTTTTTTGAATTTAAATTTTTTAAAAAATTTAAATTCATTTTATTTTATCTAAAAAATCTCTCTCTCAGATTAAAAATATTTTTTTAAAATTTTTTTAACATAAAAACATTAAAAAAACTATTTAGTAATTGGGTTTTTTTCATTTGGAGTAATTTTTTTGAATAATTTTTCCTTTTATACTCTTGAAATATCATTTTTTTATTTTTTTAATAAAAGGACTACTTTTTTGATTATAATTTGATTTCATTAAAAAAGAAATCGAATTCGATTTACCTATACGCGATTCCAATTAAAAATTCTATTTATTTAAAAATTTTAATTTTAAAAATTAATTTAATAAAAAAATTTTTTATGAAATTTTAAAAAAATTGATAAAAAAAATGTGAATAAGTTTGATGTCAAAATTTAAAAAAGCTCAATTTTACATTATTTTTGACATGATAAAAAAAAAATTTTTTGTGAATAAGTAATGTGAATAAGTGTTAATTTTTACGAAATTTTACTTTTTTTTATTAATTTTTAATTTTAATTTAATTTATTTTTTAAAAAATTTATGATTTTTTATCAAAAATAATTAAAATTGAAAATCAAAATGTGAATAAGTTGTGAATAAGTAGGTATATTTGACTAATAAAACTTGAATAAGTGTCTTTAAAACTTGAATAAGTATCTTTAAAACTTGAATAAGTATTAAAAAAACTTGAATAAGTTTGATACTTTAAATAATAAAATATATGATTAATTCTATATTTTTTTTAATTTAATTTTTTTTAATATTTGAAATACATTATATAATAATAAAGACATAAGATATAAATATATAAATGTATTTATAAATTATTTAAATAATTAATTATATATATATATAAAAATAAATATATATATAAATATATAAAAATAGAAAATATGTTAAATATATTTAAATTCTTTAAATTCTATTTATTTAAAAATTTTAATTTTATTTAATCCTATTTATTTTTAATATAAATTTAAAAATTTTTATATAATAATAATTAGTATTAATTTATTAATTAATTTTTTTAAAATTATTTTTTATCTAAAAAATTTTTTAAAAAAAAATAATTAATTTTCTGATTCTTTTTTTCTTTAAATTTATAATTTTGATATTTAATTTAAATAATATAATTTTAAATTTTTTATTTTTTTATTACTTAAGTTTTATACTTAAGTTTTATTTTTTGTTTTAGTTTAAAAATTTATTTATGTTATACAAATAAGATCAGTAAAAAAATTGTAATTATAATGGAATTTTAAATAAAATTAAATAGGTGATGGTTTTGAAAATTGTTTATGATGGATTAAAGCAAGGTAATATTTATGATTTTGTAAAAAAATTAAATTATCCTAATCAACATATATCAGAATTTGTTGATAATAATGATAAAATTATTTTAGTAATTAAAACAGTTGGTTTCGGGGAATTATCCCAAGAAGCTAGAAATTTTTTGAAAAAATATTCTCATTTAGTTATAGGTTTAGCTTCTTCCGGTAATAAAAATTATGGTTTCAATTATGCCAGATCTGGAGATGTTGCTTCTAAAGAATTCGGTATTCCTTTAATTATGAAATTTGAAGGAAAAGGTTTTAATGAAGATGTTCAAAAATTAAATGAATGGATTCAAAATTATAATAAATTTGAAATTAATATAGGGGTGAGTTGTAGTTTGGATTATAAATGTAAAAATTTTTTTAATAATCAAAATAAATTTTGTGATAATAATTCGATTTCTCGTTGGATCGTTTTAAATAATCAAATTATAGATGAAAATGGTAATATTAAGGATCTTAATAAAGATTTAGAAGCTTTAGATAGTTATTTATCTGAAGAAATTAAGCCTAAATTAAAGAAATTTGATAATTTATCTGATAAATTAAAATTTTTAATTGATAATGAGTATTATGAGGAAGATTTTTTAAAACTTTATTCTTTTGATCAAATTCAAGAAATTTACAAAATAGCATATGATTATAATTTTCGTTTTAATTCTTTTATGAGTGCTTATAAATTTTATAAAGATTATTCTTTAAAAACTAGAGATAAAAAAAATTATTTAGAAACTTATGAAGATCGTTTAGTTATTAATGCTTTGTATCATAGTTCCGGAAATTTCGAATTAGCTAAGCAATTAATTAATAGTTTAATTAGACAAAATTTCACTCCAGCCACTCCTACATTATTAAACAGCGGGCTTAAAAAAAGAGGAGAATTTGTTTCTTGTTTTCTTTTAGAGGCCGGAGATTCTTTGAATGATATATCTCGCATTATAGAATTTACTATGCAATTATCTAAAATAGGCGGAGGAGTTTCTATTAATTTATCTAATTTAAGAGCTAAAGGTGAATCTATTAAAGGAATTGCTAATGCATGTAAAGGTGTTATTGGTGTAGCCAAAATTTTAGATTATGTTTCTCGTTATGCTGATCAAATGGGACATAGATTAGGAGCTGTTGCTATTTATTTAAGCGCTCATCATGCTGATATTTTAGATTTTTTAAACTCTAAAAAATTAAATGCAGATGATGATATTAGATTAAAAACGTTATCTTTAGGTGTGGTAGTATCTGATAAAATGATTTCTTTAGCTAAAGAAAATAAAATGATGGCTTTGTTTTATCCTCATAGTATTTATAAAAAATATAAAATGAATTTTGCAGATGTTAGTGTTGAAATGAATAAATGGTATGAAATTTTGGTTAATGATCCTGACATTGATAAAAAATTTATAAATCCTAGACATCTACTAGAAACAATTGCTCAATTACAAGGCGAATCGGGTTATCCATATATTATGTTTTGCGATAATGCCAATAAACAAAATACTTCGAGCGGAAAAATTAAATTTTCCAATTTATGCACAGAAATTTTACAGCCTTCATTAACTTCTCATTACGCCCCTTATGATCAAAGAGATAAAGATATAATTGGTATGGATATTTCATGTAATTTATCTTCTGGTCATATGGGTAATATGATTAAAAATAAAAATATTAAAGAGACTGTTTTTTTGGCTATGGAATTGATGAATTCGGTTTCTATAAAGAGCAATATTCATTATGTTCCAGGAGTATGTAAAGCTAATCGATTAAATAGGAGTGTTGGTTTTGGCATGATGGGTCATCATAGTTTTTTAGTAGAAAATATGATAGAATTCGGTAGCGAAGAAAACTTAGAATTAATTGATGTTTTTTTTAATGCTGTTAATTATTATTCTTTGTTACATTCTAATTTGAAAGCGAAAAAAACAGGTCAAAAATTTTTTAACTTTGAACAATCAACTTATGCTAGCGGTGAATATTTCGAAAATAGACAAGCTATTATTCCTAAACTTCCAAAAATTAAAAAGATTTTTGAAGATATTGAATTACCTAATAACGAAGATTGGGATGAATTACGTAAAAACATTATAAAGTATGGTTTATGGAATTCACATAGATTAGCTATAGCCCCTAATGGTTCGATTGGATATGTTATGTCTACTACTTCTTCTCTAACACCTATTAAACAATTAGTTGAAGAAAGAACTTATGGAAATTCTAAAACTTATTTTCCGGCACCTTATTTGTCTGATTTTTCTTTTATGTATCAAACTGCTTATCAAATTGATAAATTTAAACTAATAAATGTTATAGCAGTTGCGCAAAAACATATAGATCAAGGTATTTCGTTGGAATTATGTATTAATTCTGATATGAATACTAGAGAATTGCAAAAAATTTATTTATATGCTCATTATAAAGGCATAAAAACTCTTTATTATACTAGAACTAGAAAATTAAAATTATCCGAATGTGAAGCGTGTTCTATTTAATTATTTTTTTGGATAAAAAAAATATTTCTTAAGGAGAAAATGATTATGTGTTGAAACTACAAAGATTTTTAAATATTGTGTTATTTAAATCATTATCAAGTGAGATAAACAGTTAAATGATAATATTGAATAATTTCTTAAAAGAAAAATATAAATTTTTTTATTTGTAATAATTAATACAATTCAAAGCGGTTCTTAAAAAACCTAAATATTAAGTTAATTTATCAATAATCCGTGCTGAACCCCGAAAGTATTACAATTAATAATCTTTTGAATGAAGATCAACTTTTTTAGTTGATCTTTTTTCGTTTCTCAAACAAATGAAAAAAAGATATCTTATTATCTTTTCTAATTATATCGGCGGATCAAGAAATAATATGAAAAGCAAAGCTTTATAATATTTTAGATATAATTTTTGTATGTTTTATTTTTAAATTTTTATTTAATAAATACAATTATTTTAAATTTTATTACTTTTTTGAATGTTGACGAAAATATTAATATTTGATAAAATTAATTACATATTGTTAAATTAAAATTAATTTAGTGTTTATAAACTTGATATACTTATTTTATTTATAATCATATTTTTATTCTAGTTAAATTTTAATTTAGATCGGTTTTTTTAATAAATAATTAAATATAGATAAATCCAATTATATATTTATTTGATATTTTTCATTTCTCAATTTCAATGTTCTTGTTATTATTTAAAAAATTTAATTTTGTTAAAATATTTTTTCATTTTATAATTATTTTTTTATTTTATGAAAATTTTTTTATTTAAAATTGCGATGTTTTAATAAATATTTTTTAAAATTATTAAAATTTTTTTAAATTAATTTTAAATGTGATAATAATATAAAACTATTTTTTGGTAAATTTAATAAAAAATTAATCTTTTTATATACGAATTATATTGATTTTCTTGTATTTTATTTTTTTAATAAAAAAGTATTTTAATTAAAAAAGATTAAATTTAGATAAATTAACGGAAAAAAGGTTTTCTTATTATGTTGGTGAAATATCTACAAAATAAAATCATTAAATTATTAATTGCAGTTTTTATTTTATTTTTGTCATTAAATCTTTTTTTAATAATATTTTTTAAATTAGACAATAATTTTAAAAAATTCAAATTATTTTCTTCTAATAAACCGATAAATAATTCAGAAAAACTAAAAATTAATATAATGGATGTAATAAGTTCCTCATTTCAAATGAAGAATTTGCAGGGTGATGAAAAAAAATTACTTTCAATAGATTCAAAGCTGCCTTTAAAAGAAATAATTTTCATTTTACAGGAAAGATTATTGAATCAATTTCAAGTAAATAATCAAATACACAAAGCTTACGTATTAGCACAAGAAGATGCTCATATAAAAGTTGATTATAACGATTATTATATACTTCCTCAAGACGAAATAATATCTATGCAAAATTTAATTTACACAAGATCTTATTTTACAGAAGAAGAAACAATAAAAGTTCTTTCGGACAAATTATTAACAGAATATAGAATAAATCAAAAAAGGTTGAAAAAATATATTGATTTTTTAAAAAATCAATTAAATCCTAAAATGATTAATGATAATTCTTTAAATATAAAAATAACTTTAAACAATAAACAAATGCCAGATATATTATTTTACATTATGATTATAAAAACAGTTTTAGCAGAAACACAATATAGAACAACCATATTGAACGAACAACTTAAAGCTGATCAGAAATTACAACTGCTCGAACATGATTTTATGAATACTAAGGATTGGATACAAAATGAGAATAACAAGTTATCATGGATAAGTCCTAATCTTTCCCCAAAAGAAAAAATTTTAATTTTAAAAGAAAAACTAATAAATCAATTTCGACAAAGAAACAAATTAGCCAAATATTATGAATTAATATATCAAAAAGCATTCCCAACATCGCTTAAACAAAAAAGGCCAACATATCTTCCAAATGAAAATTTATTTTCACAATATATTTATATTACAGATGAAGATTTATTTTTACAATATATTTTTAATCAACATCCGTACGCAACGGAAAATAAAATAATTGAACATCTTCAGAAATCATTGGAGGAAGAATACGAAAACACAAAATTATTATTAAATTTATGCAATTCAATCTTAGATAAAAAAATTTTTCCGCAAATTTACTATACTATGACTTCGAGCAGTTCCGAAGTAGATATAAATGAAATGACTGAAATTCTAAGTGATCCGTGGTATATTTCTTTTATAAGAGTTCAATTAAATGATGAAATAGATAAATTAACGAAGTTAAAAAAACATATAAAAAAATTACAAGATGATACCCTCAAAGATTTAGATAAAACAAAAAGAGAATTAGAAACTACAAACGAAGAACGCAATAAAATACAACAAAAATTAAACCAAAAAAAACAAGAATTAATATACACACAAAATAAAGCAAATGCAGATTTAGATGCTAAAGAAATAGCTAAAAACAAAGAAATTGCTAAAGAGTAGCCATTTGATGAACAATATTGAATTTTATCCCGTGTTCGCCAAAGTTTAGTTTCTATTGAAACCGTTGTTGACATAGTATATCAATCCCTTTCTTGATGCCACTGAATAAATAGTAAATTACTTTCTTCTTTCGCCCTATAAGAGTCGTTAACTCTTTTCTCGGTAAGCCGATTAACTAAATTATTCCAAATTTAGGTTTACCCTTACGAC